>JAIQFN010000015.1 GCA_020073265.1 Terriglobia bacterium
TAGGTCTCGTTCAATCCATCCTTGGTCAGATTGCCGGCAAAATCGTAGCGAATATCCGATCCGCCAAACATCTGCGTGATCCGGTTGGTGTTCGAATCGTAGGCGGTAGGCTCCAGCGGCGGCGCGCTTCCCACGTTGGAGCGTTGCGCGATCAACCGGTTTCCGAAAGCATCATTGCTGAACTGCTGGCACCACGAACTGCCGGCATCCGGACAAACCAGGTTGGACGCGTTCGTGGGATTCTCGGAGGCCAGCTTCACGCGGTTCACCGCGTCGTATTGGTAGTACTGCGTGATCGGCGACAATCCATTCCATGTGATGGTCTGGCTGAGCACACTGCCGTTGTTGAGATTCGGTGCGGTGCCGTAGTCGTAGGCCAGGCTCAGCAAGTTGCCGGCGCTCATCGAAGTCGGCTGCAGGCGGTTGTTGTAAGAGCTGTTCTCAACGACGTTGTTGCCCAGGGTCATGGTCTGCACCGCCCCGTGCGGCCAGAACTGGGTGACGCTCGCATACGGGGGCGGGCTATCGCTCTCGCCGTTCCTGACCTTGTTCAATCGACTCGCCGCGTCGTAGCAACTGGTAACCTTCCGTCCGGAGGGAAACGTGAATTTCTCCAGGCCGCCGGCGAGATTGTAAGTGTAGTGGAAAGTATAGGGCGATTGCGCCCCCATGGTCTGGCTGTGTGTCAGCACTCGGCCCAGGGCGTCATAGGCCAGGTATAGGGTCGAGCGAGGAAGCCGCTATCCCTGCATCGGACTAAGTTCTGGATCTCTGAGGCGAGCACCTCTACAAAACTGACTACAGCAGGCTTAGCTGGAGCTAAGGAGTCGGCCCCAAGTCACAGAACATCTGGTAGGCGCGGCTGGACTCGAACCAGCGACCCCCTGCTTAGAAGTCGGATTCCGGCGACGAACGCAAACGATTCATTTTTGGCGCCTTTTGTTTGAAGCAGATGGTGCGAATTTGTTGCGCCTTATGGAACTGGGTTGAGCGCGGAAGCATTGAGCAGCTACGATTTCCTCTACAGCGGTCGAGCTGCAGTCGCCGTTCTCGTTCTCCCGGGTCTGCGATCATAACTGAACGTGCACTTGGTGCTGTTCGAGTTCCTGCAAGAACTCACTCTGGCCAACATGGTGCTGAGAGTGGGTAATTGTGGTTCCGTCACCGCCTACAACCAAGACTTGCCTCAATCCGCGTGGGTGACTCGCCGCTGCCCCGCCCATGGGATTCTCCGCCTTTTCAGACCCAAAACGGACCGTTGAACTAGACCCCTCGGGGTTGCGATGATCTCTCCGGGTTCACCCAATATACATCCGATCCCCATTGCCGCGACGAGTATCGCCGTCACTTGATCGAATCGGTTGACAGACTGTTGTAACATCTTGTAGCCGACTAAGATAAGAAACGGTCCACCTAGACGGAAGAGAATTCGGAGACCGATGCCCACCGGGAACCGGACCGAAGAAGCCGTACGCTTAGCCTGCTGAAATACGGCTTCTAGAGCGACAAAGCGAACCAAGAAGAGTGCAAAACCGATAATCAGCGCGTTTCCGAGCATGATCCCTCCAAGTGCTACGGGTGTTCTTCTTCTTTTTTCTTCTTGGCCCTTTCCTGAGCGGCGCGGTTCGCCGCGTCAACTCCGGCACCGAGTGCACCACTCGCAACCTTTTGTTGGGTTGCAAACTGGCCTTGTCGCTGAGGAAGGCTCGGGGACGGCTTTGTTCCCCGTGCAAGCTTAGCTTCACCGATAGCGACGGCTCTCCCTGCCGTCGTCGACGCCTTTACCAACGGTCCCACTACGGTGCTGCTGACGCCCTGAACTACGGCACCAACTGCGGCATCGGTCAGAATTTGGCCAGGGGTACCGAATCGTCTCGACGCCGTCGCTTACGATCTCCGAATGCGCTCCCGCTCCGACTACATCCGCCGCTCACTCGAACGTGCCCTGGAGTTCTCCGAAGCCCACGAAGTGCCCCGTAAGATACCTGGTTCCGTTGGCCGTCTGCGCTACCGTCGAGTACTCGGCCGCTAGCTGACCGCCGGCATCGTAGACGTAGGTCGTCGTGCCATTTGGCGCGATCTTCTGTACCCGCCGACCGTCGCCGTCGTAGATGTAGCTAGTCGACTGGCCATTGATGGTTGCGCTAACCTGCCGGCTCTCGGCGTCGTAGATAAAGCTCCTGGCCATCGATGCGATCTGATTGACATTGCCGAGCGCGTCGTAGCCCCACCCGTTGATGTGATTGTTAGTCAAGTACCAACTCGGCCCTTGTGGCACCGAAGCTAGCCCCAAGTCACAGAACATCTGGTAGGCGCGGCTGGACTCGAACCAGCGACCCCCTGCTTAGAAGGCAGGTGCTCTATCCGGGCTGAGCTACGCGCCCGCACTGCGAAGAGTAGTCCCTCTTCAAATCGAGTTTACCGCACGCGGCCGCTCGGACCAGCCCAAAACCGGTGCGCCGCAGTGCGCGATGGCCGCGGTCCAGGCCGGTGGATCGCTGGCGGGAAACGATTCCTCGCCGGCCTCGTCCACCTCGTCTCCCCTTTGGTCCTTTTCCGGCAACGCAGCGCGCTCTTTTCGGTCGCTCACGTTCGTGACCCTCTACTATCAGTGTATGCCTGGGCAGCCGCGCCTTGTTGACACCGCGCCCGAACACCCTCTACGATGAGACTCTCTCACGCCCAGCAGCCAGGAGGATCTCACGCATGAAACTTCGCCTTCGCGGCAGCGCAATGGCCGGCGCACTGCTTCTCTTGTCAGCCACTGCCCACTCCCAATCCACCGCGCAGACCGTTGCACCCTGGGCTTACCCGATCAATACTCCGGGCGCTCCACCCCCGCCGGCCGCGACCGACGACGGAAGCGCCAAGCACGTGCCCGGCAGCAGCCAGGCTTTCACCCTCCCGCAGATCCGCGATCTGTTCAGCCCGCCGGACTGGCATCCCGACGATCATCCGGCGATGCCCGACATCGTGGGGCACGGCAGACGACCGGCCGTGCGCGCGTGCGGATACTGCCATCTGCCCAACGGCCAGGGACGTCCCGAAAACTCCGGCCTCGCCGGCCTGCCCGCCGCTTACATCGTGCAACAAATGGCCGATTACAAAAACGGCCTTCGCAAAAGTTCCGAGCCGCGCATGGGACCACCCGCCGCGATGCTGGCCATCGGCAAGAGCGCCAACGACGCCGAGGTGAAAGCCGCGGCCGAGTACTTCGCCAGCCTGAAACCGAAGCCCTGGATCCGCGTGCTTGAATCCGGCACCGTGCCGAAGACGCGAGTGGCGGGAGGCATGCTGGTCCCGGCCGAACCCGTCGGCATGGAACCCATTGGCCAGCGCATCATCGAAATGCCGGAGGATCTGGAGCGCACTGAGCTGCGCGACTCGGCTTCGGGCTTCGTGGCGTATGTGCCCATCGGCAGCATCCAGAAGGGCGAGGCCTTGGTCACCACCGGCGGCGACGACAAGACTCTGCGCTGCAGCATCTGCCATGGCGCGGATCTGAAAGGTCTGGCGGCCGTCCCTTCCATCGCGGGCCGCTCGCCCAGTTACATCGTGCGCCAGCTTTACGACATGCAGAATGGCGCGCGCAACGGACCCTGGACCCAGTTGATGAAGGAAGCGGTGGCCAAGTTGACCACTGAAGATATGGTCGCGATCGCCGCGTACCTGGCGTCGCGCACGCCGTAGAGTGTCCCGCTACTCGCCCGGCCGCGAGTACAGCGTTCTTCCGTCGCTCGATTCAACTCGCACGGTGTACCCGGAATGGGAGCTGTCCTTGGCGCGATAGCCGTTCACCGTAACCTTGTCTCCAGGCTTCACGGAACCTCTGCTCCATCCGCACCGCAGCAGACTGTTGGGACTTCCCATTTCAAATCGCCAGCCGACCGTCTTGCCGCTGTCGTCTTTCACATCGATATAAAGATAAGCGTGCGGATTGGTCCAGTCGACTCTGGTCACCGCGCCCGCGGCGGCGATCGGCTGGCCCGAATCAAACTCCGCCGCGAATGAATGGTGCGCCATCGCCGGCTGAGCGGCGATCAGTAATGCGAAGAGAACTGCAAACAGCACTAGCTTCAGACGCCCGGCTCGGCCAACTCGACGGCCTGGAAAAAGCCTTCGGCCATCCAGTCGCGGAACCATTCGAATAACTGGGACTGCTTCACCGCCGGCCGCCACTTGCGCGTGAGAACCGAAACGATGGCGTCGCCCACCGCGCGGCCCGACGCCAGCGCGCTCAGCAATTCAAAAGACGGCTGCGTCAGTTCAATGCGATGCAAGCCGTACTTGTAGCGGTAGGCCACCACCCAGGTCCGCTTGGCGGCCAGCCGCGGAAAGGGATTTTCTTTGTCCACCGCGCCCACGTAGCGGCTCACCGGATAGCGGAACTCCAGCAGGCGGAACGCCTCGATCGGTTTCAGGCGCGCGGTTTCCCACGCTTCTGGAGGCACCGCGCGCACCGCTTCCGCCGTCAACGATGGCGTCTCGGCGGCGTCGAACACGCAGGTCAGCGCATATTCCAGGCGCGCCAGTTCGTGACACAAATCCTTGCGCGGCAGGTCGTCCAGCGTCGCGACGAAATCCGGAAAATGATCGCCCAGGCGGTTCAGCGTGTAGCTGCGCGATGGATAAACTTCCACGTAGCGCGCCACCAGTCGCATGAACTCGTCCTCGCCCAGAAAATGCTTGAGCGACGGATAGTCGATCGAGAGCGCTTCTTCCATCCGCAGCAGGTACATGTCGCGATAGACGTCCAGGCGTTCGAGCGCCGTCAGCGTCTTGGATGGAAGCACAACTTCGCGCGCCTGCTCGGTTGGAATGGCGGACCGCGCGGGCTCGGACGCGATGGCTTCCTCGGCGGTACCCTGGTTCAGGATGCAGGCCTGCATCCAGCGCTGGATTCGTTCCAGGCCCGGATCAGTCGCCATACGCGGGAACCTCGGTCAGGTCCGGCGCCTTCGGGTTGCTGTCTTCCTGCTCGCGGAACTTGCGCGCCTTGAGCGCTTCGCCATGCACCACTTCGAAAGCGGGAATGTTGGCGTCCCACTCGAGCAACGTCGCCACTCCGCCCAGCCGCCGGTGCGCGTAGCGGTACAGCTTCCACACCGTATCGATCACGTAGTCGTTGTGCGTGTCGATGATGTGCGTGCCTTTGTTGGTGTGGCCGGCCAGGTGCATCTGCACCACGCGGTCGCGCGGAATGCGGTCGATGTAAGCTTTCGGATCAAACCCGTGATTGTAGGAACTCACGTACACGTTGTTGACGTCCAGCAGGATGCCGCAGTTGGCTTCCTCGGCCAGCGACGCCAGAAACTCGCTCTCGGGCCAGGTGGACGCGGCGAATTCCAGATAGGTGGACGCGTTTTCAAGCGCGATGGGGCGTTCCAGAAAATCCTGAATGATCCGCACGCGTTCGATGGTGTGCCGCAGCGCTTCGTTGGTGTACGGCATGGGCAGCAGGTCGTGCGTGTTCAGGCCGGTGACGCCGCACCAGCACAGATGGTCCGACACCCAGTTGGCCTTGACGCGCTTGGCCAGCGCCTTCAGCTTCTTCAGATATTCGAAATTGATCGGGTCCGTGCTGCCCACCGATAGCGACACGCCGTGCAGCACCACCGGGTAGCGCTCGGCCACCTGGTCCAGGATGTGCAGCGGGCGGCCGCCGGTGTCCAGGTAGTTCTCAGACAGGACTTCGAACCAATCGATGCTGGGATTGTTCTGGAGGATGTGCTGGAAGTGCACCGAGCGGAGGCCGATGCCGAATCCCAAGTCGGGATAACCCCAACGATTTGCCATAGCCGAATCCTACGAAGCGCCCGTGCCGCCGGCGCCGGGCTGATCGCCGATGCGCAGCCACTTGCTGATCAGCTTGTCGAGGCTGATCGGCCCGGGCCCATAAAACACTAACCATATTAAGAATAACAGGTACGTGAAGGAGGTGACGTCGGTGATGTCGGCGGGGAATTTTTGCAGCCACTCGCCGCCGTCCGACGTCAGCAGCGCCACGATCATCGAACAGGACAGCAGCGCGGCGAAGATACGGGTGCCGAGCCCCACCACCAGGAACAGGCCGCCAACGAACTCCAGCGAAGAGACGAAGATGGCGTTGAAGTGCGGAAACGGAATGCCCAGGCTCGCGAAAAACTCGGTGGTCCGCTGGAGATTCGACAGCTTGCCGTGGCCGGTGAAGTGATAAGCGGTGCCGATCACCAGCCGCGTCAGCAGCGGTGCGAGGAACGAGAGCGCGGCCGTGATGCGCAGACCGAGCCGGGCGATACGTTGGATGGGACCGTCGGTACCCTGAGCCATGCGACCTAGTATAAACCAGCCTATTTGCTCACAAAATCGCTGACCGTTTTCAGGAACAGCCCGGGCTGGTCGACGAACGTCATATGGCCGCTCTGCGGCACCACCACCAGCTTGGAGCCGCGAATGAGCTGGTTCATCTCGCGCGAGAGCGACGGATCGCATTCGTCGTGATCGCCCACCACCATCAGCGTCGGCACGCGGATCGTTCCTAGACGCCCCGCGTATTCCACCGACTTGAGATTGCCGTCGATGATGAACTCGCCGTGCGATCCCCACATCTCGCGATACAGTTCCCAGGAGGTGTTGCCCATGGTCGCGGGATCGAAGTTGGGGTCCGGGTGCTTCTGATACAAGTACGGGAAATACGCTTCGCCCCAGGCCAGTTGCATGTACTCGGCCGGGTAGCGGCCTTTCTCGTAAGCATGCCCCTGGTCGAACAGTCCGGCTTTCTCGAGCGCCAGGATCTTCTGCCTCGTGGCGGCCGGTAGCGCCGCCAGTTCTTTCTGGAACACTGCGTTCATCTCGCGCGTGCTGTGAAACGTGCTGGCCAGAATCAGATGGTTCAGGTTTTGCTGGTACTTCAGCGCGTACGCCTGCGCCAGGACTCCGCCGTAAGAGTGCCCCAGCACATTGATCTTGCCGAGGTTGAGCGCCTTGCGGACGGCTTCAACGTCCTCCACCATGTTCTCCACCGTGTAGCCGGCCGGATCCTCCAACTTCTGCGATCGTCCGGAGCCGCGCTCGTCGAGAAAGATGACCCGATTGGTTCGCGCCAGCGGCAATAAATAAGGAAGGAAGTATTCATGCGAAGCCCCCGGACCTCCATGCAGAATCACCAGCGGCGCGCCCTGTCCGATCGCCTGGTAGTAGAGCAAAAGCCCGTTGGCGTCCACAAAGCCTTCTTCGACGGCGTACTTCTGGGCTCTGAGCGCCGGCGCTAGAACCAAACCAGCCAGCAGCGCCGCAACTCCGATGCCTCGGGCAGGCCAGTGAAAGGCGGGCCATTGAAAGGCGGGCCAGCGAAAGGCGGGCCATTGAAAGGAATGTGTCATGCTGGAAATATAGCTCAGTAGATGGGTACACCGAAAAAACTCCTGGCGCGTCTAATCAGCGTGAAGCAGCCGCCTGTCGTGCTCATCTTAGCCATCGCCGCGCCCCTGTTGCTTTGCATGGCGTTTGGGCAAAAACCGTTCCGGGAATACCCGGGCGTCGAGTACGAAAACTTCCCCAGACCTTCGGATTGGCAGGTCCCCGGCGAGTGGACCTTCGCGCGTCTGATGTACCCGTCCTCGCGCCGCATCTATGACCGGCCGCGCGACAACTGGCTCTTCGGCGGCTCCAACTGGACCATCGACTATCCCCGCTCGGACCGGCATCTGTCGGAAGCCGTGCGGCGTTTGACGCGAATCCAGACGCGCTCCATCGAGCAGCCCGTGAATCTGGACGACGGCGATGACGTCTACAACTGGCCCTGGCTGTACGGCGTCGAAGTCGGCCACTGGGACCTCACCGACGCGCAAGCCGCCAAAATGCGCGATTTCCTGCTGCGCGGCGGTTTCTTCATGTGCGACGATTTCCACGGCACCGAAGAATGGGAGATCTTCATCGAAAGCATGAGCCGCGTGTTTCCCGACCGGCCCATCGTGGACATCGACAACGCCGACGCCATCTTCCACACCATATTCGATCTGGACGATCGCTACCAGGTGCCCGGCGAGCAGTTCGTGTACACGCACCGCGTTTGGGAGAAGGACGGCTTCGAAGCGCACTGGCGCGGCATCTACGACGACAAGGGCCGGCTGATGGTGGCCATCTGCCACGACATGGATCTGGGCGATTCCTGGGAGCACGCCGACAATCCACTGTATCCGGAGAAATACTCGGCGCTCGGCATTCGAATCGGAATCAACTACATCACGTACGCGATGACGCACTGAGCGCAGCAGCAGTCCGAATGATCAGGCGAAATTCAGAGGAAGCTCGCTAGGTGGCCGAGACAGACGTCCAGACCAGCGCAGCCGCGCCGCTCTCGCACGCGGCCTGGCGTCCGGCTGCCAGCCCGATGCTGATCGCCGGCACCGTGATGCTGGCCACCTTCATGGAGGTGCTCGACACCAGCATCGCCAACGTCGCTCTGCCGCACATCGCCGGCAACCTTTCGGCCAGCATCGATGAGAGCACCTGGGTGCTCACTTCCTACCTGATTTCGAACGCCATCGTGCTTCCCATCACCGGCTGGCTGCATACGTTGTTCGGACGCAAGCATTTCTACATGGTCTCCGTGACCATCTTCACCATCAGCTCGCTGCTGTGCGGTCTCGCGCCCAGCCTGCCTCTGCTCATTCTGTTTCGCGTCTTGCAAGGCTTGGGCGGCGGCGGCCTCCAGCCCACTTCGCAGGCCATCCTGGTGGAGAGCTTCGAGCGGCGCCAGCAAGGCATGGCCATGGCGGTGTACGGCATGGGCGTGGTGGTGGCGCCCATCATCGGCCCCACCATGGGCGGCTGGATCACCGACAATTTCTCGTGGCGCTGGATCTTCTTCATCAACGTCCCCATCGGCATTCTCTCGCTGGTCATGACGTCGACGCTGATCGAAGATCCGCCCTACTTGATTCGCAAAACTTTCAAGCAGGGATTGAAGATCGATTTCATCGGCCTCGGCCTGTTGAGCCTGGGCCTGGGTTTCGGACAGGTGGTGATGGACAAAGGACAACTGGACGACTGGTTCGGTTCGCCGTTCATCGTCTGGAGCGTGATCATCTCCGCGGCCGGGTTGATCGGCGCTGTGTTTTGGGAATTGCGTCAAGAGCAGCCCGTGGTCAATCTGCGGCTGTTCAAGAACCTGAACTTCGCGATGGCCACCTTCATGATGTTCGCCCTGGGAGTAGTGCTCTATGGAACCACCGTTCTGCTTCCGGTAATGGTGCAGAGCCTGATGGGCTACACCGCGCAGTGGGCCGGTTTGGTGCTTTCGCCGGGCGCGATCCTGACGCTGTTCGCCATGCCGCTGGTGGGGCGTTTGCTCTCCACCAGGCTGGAACCGCGCTGGCTGGTGATCACCGGACTCATCATTCTCGCCACCGGGATGTACCGGTTATCGCAACTGAGCCTCGAAGCCGGATTTGTGACTTTGGTTTTCGCCTGGGCGATCTCGCGCGCCGGTTTACCGTTCCTGTTCGTGCCGATCAATGTGACCGCGTTCTCGCACGTCGAACGAGAAAAAACCAGCAGCGCCACCGGGTTGCTCAACCTGATGCGCAACCTGGGCGGCAGCGTCGGCATCTCGGTGGTTACCACTCTGCAGATCCGCTTCGCGCAAGCGCATCAAAACGTCCTGGCCGGACGTATGACGCCGCTCGATCCCAGTTACACCTCCAGGCTGCAACATGTCGAAACCGCGCTGCGAGCGGCCGGTTCCAATCCGGTCCAGGCGGCGGCGCAGGCCCAGGGCATCCTCTACTACGAACTACAGAAGCAATCGGCAATGCTGGCGTATGTCGACGTGTTCCGCCTGTTGTGCTGGTTCTGCATTGGAATGATCCCGCTAGTGCTCCTCATGAAAAAGGCCAAGCACTCTAGCTGAAAAACCACAGCTGACCTCGGTCAAGTGCACGAGTGCCCTTCCGAGCCGCGCGCGTCAGCGAGCGGTTATTCATACCGCAAAGCAATCATCGGATCCACGCGCGTGGCTCGGCGCGCCGGAGCCCAGCAGGCCGCCAGCGTTACGGCGGTCAGCACCACCGCCATGATGACGAACGTGAGCGGATCGAAAGAGCTGATGCCGAACAGCAGGCCTCGGATCAGACGCGTCAGAACCAGAGCGCCCGCCGCGCCGGTGGCGACACCGATCACGCCCAGCAGCATTCCCTGCCGCAGCACCATCGCGAGCACGTCGCGCGGTTGCGCACCCATCGCCATGCGAATGCCGAATTCCGTGGTGCGCTGCGCCACCGAGTAGGAGATCACGCCGTAGATGCCGACCGCGGCCAGCACCAGCGCCGTCGCGGAGAACAGAGTCAACAGCAGCGTCAGGAAGCGCGGGCGCGATTCGGCGGCCGACAGCACGTCGTCCATGGTCCGCACCGCCGCCACCGGCAGCGACGCGTCCATTTCGCGAATCACCGAGCGCGCGGCGGCAGCCATGCGAACCGGATCGCGGCTCCGCAGCAACACGTACGCCGATCGGAGACTCGAGCTTTGCTGGTAAGGGATGTACAGCTCGGTGCCGGTGGGCTTGTCCACGCCGGCGTTCTTCACATCCTCGACGACGCCCACCACGGTTCGCCACTCGCCCTGAAAACTCGGCTTCACGCGGTGGCCGATGGCGCTCTCGCCCGGCCAATACATGCGCGCCATGGTCTGATTCACGATCAGGACGCGCGGAGCGTTGGAGCCATCGCGGTCGTCGAAGGTGCGGCCTTCGATCAGCCGGATGCCGGCGGTCTCGAAGTAGCGCCGGCCGGCGAACTGATAGAAATCGATGTTCTGGATCGGACCGCCCTCACGCTGCACCCAGCCTTCGATCTGCGTGTCGTTGGCGTTCAATCTTCGGTTGGGTGGCAAGCCGGTCATGATACTGGCCGATTCGACGCCGGGCAGTCCGGCGATGCGCTGCTGGAGATTGGTCCAGAACTGGAGCACGCGGGCGTTCTCGGGATAAGCGGCGTCCGGCAATGCCAGGCGCATGGTGAGCAGCCCTTCGGGCCGCAGCCCGATGTGGACTTCCTGCAATTTCCAGAAGGCGCGGATCATCAGCCCGGTGCCGATCAACAGCATCAGCGCCAGAGCGAGTTCGCTCACCACCAAGGCGCGGCGGAAACGATTGGCCGTCACCGAGGCGGTGGTTCGCGAGCCGGTGGCTTTCAAAATGTCGTGCAGATTTCCGGCGATGGTGTGCGCCAGCGGCGCCAGGCCGAACGCCACGCCGGTGAGGACCGAGACCGCCAGAGTGAACAGCAGCACGGTGACATTCAGACCGATCTCGTTCGAGCGCGGAATGCTGGCCGCATTGCTGCGTTCGATCAGACGCAGGCCGCCGAAAGCCAGCGCCAGTCCGAGCGCGGCGCCGGCCAGCGACAACATCACTGCCTCCGTCACGAATTGCCGGCCCAGCCTCCAGGTCGCCGCGCCCATGGCTTTGCGGATGGCGATCTCGCGCTGCCGGGCCTCGGCGCGCGCCAGCAGCAGGTTGGCGACATTCACGCAGGCGATCAGCAGCACGAACGCCACCGCGCCCAGCAGCATCAGCATCGCGAGGCGCACGCCGCCCACCACTTCATCCTGAAATCCAAACATCGTCACATAGTGATCTTTCGGGTTGAAAGCGTGCGTTCTCGGCGCCTGAGCCGCGCCCCATTGCTGGACCAACTGCGTCATCTCGGCGCGCGCCTGGGGGAGCGAGACGCCCGGCTTCAGGCGCCCGATGATCGACAGGTAATGGCCTCCGCGATTGCCCGGGTTGGCGGGATCGATCTGCAGCGGCGCCCAGATCTCGGGAGGGTCGGTTTCTCCCGGCGGGAATTCGAACCCCTTCGGCATGACGCCGATGATGGTGCATTTTCGCGCGTCCAGCAGCACGTCGCGTCCAGTCACGTGCGGATCGCCGCCAAACGCGCGCTGCCACAACCCGTAGGAGATCACCGCGGTGGCGAGGGCGCCGGGAGCGTCGTCGCGCCGGGTCAGCAATCGTCCGATGGCGGGCTGGACGCCGAGCGACTCGAGCAGTCCTCCGGTCACCAGCGAAGCCGTCACCCGAATCGGCTCGGTGCTCCCGGCCAAGTTCGCCCCGCCGTTCACCCATCCTTCTATGGATTCCCAGCTCTTGGCGTACTTCTGGAGATCGAGCCATTCAGGCGGCGACAGCCAGAACTTGCGCAGCCCGCCGCCCGGAAAACGTGGGAAATCCGAGTAGATCCGCACCAGTTGTCCGGACGCCGCAAAGGGGAGCGACCGAAGCAGCACCGCGTTGACGATGCTGAAGATGGCTGTGGTGGCACCGATGCCCAGCGCCAGGCAAACAACGGCCGCGAAGGAAAATCCGCGCGAGTTCAGCAACATCCTGATGCCGTACCGAATGTCCTGCCAGAGAGTCTGCATCAGAGTCCTTACTTAGACGAACGGGCCTGCCGAAGGTGCCGAACTCTAATACTGAATGTTGGAGTGAAGGTTACAAAAATGAAGTGCCCGGCGCGAGCACAGGGTTCATGCTGTGGCTCGTTGGCCGGGCGGGAGAGGCGAGGAATTGCTTTCTCTGGTTTACTTATCCAACGCGACGCTGTTCTGCCACGTGATGTACAACGTGACGAGGGCCAGAACGACTCCAAACGCAACATCCACAACCGTCAACAGCTTGCCCCAATAGTCGATCTTGTCGAGCTTGGTGGCAACCGTAAACTGTTGGGAGATGGCCGCCTCAGGCGACCCTGATAGGTGGATCAAGTCGTCCTCTTTCAGCGACGTGAACTTTCTGACGAGCGCTAGCGCGATCACGAACAAGGTAAGCGCGGCCCAAACGATCCAAAGTGTAAACATGGCTTAGTCTCCTTGAGTACCCTTTTCACTTCCAAAAACTCGCTGGGCCAGTGAGCCGCCGGCCCTATCGACCAGGCCGGGCTCCACCGGTCCAACCTTCCCGTCCCCTACTTGCAGCCTTCCAACGAATGGCCATGCTCGGCATAACACTTGCCGATGTCGTTCAAGTCCTTCTTGCCGGCAGCGGTATGGCAAAACGTGCAGGCTTTTCCCTCTTTCTTCGTGTATTCGGTCTTGGCGAATGAAAACGGCGAATAAACTATGAGTCCACCCAAAGCGATGATGGAGGGCACGCTGATCTTCAAAAGTAGCTTTGACATGGTGTCTTGAGAATCTCCGTCCTGGCATATTGCAATCGAGAAACCGTCTTGCCGGACAGCCTCATGCCCGTGCAAACCTATAAGATTCATCAGCTTAGAGCCGCGCTACCGGGTTAAATCGCCCATTCGTGGGTGAATACTCCCAGTCTTTGAAAGCTTCCGGCCAAAGCTGGGTGCCATCCGATGGATCGCCCGGCTTCGTATAATCGATGAGCGCTCTCGGACTCGCACCGGTATGCTGTTGCCTATCCTACTTGCCATCCAAGCCATCCGCGGCGACCGGGACCTTATCGAGCGCCTTCAGCGTCGCGACCCTCAGGCGCTGGCCGAGCTTTACGACCGTTTCGGGCGCCTGGTGTACTCGCTGATTCTTCGGGTGGTGCGCGATACGGCCATCGCTGAGGACCTGGTGCAGGAGACATTCCTGCGAGTGTGGAACCGGTCGCAGGGGTTGGACGCTGAACGGGGATCGGTGGGTCCGTGGCTGCTGGCGGTGGCGCGCAATCGCGCGATCGACTACTTGAGATCGGCGGCGGGGCGCGAGCGCAATGCCGTCGAGTTTGAAGAGACCGATCATCCCGCGCTGTTCTGCGACATGGAGCCGGACATTCTGCGGTCGGACAAAACGCGGCGCGTGAGGGCGGCCATGGAGAAGCTGGCGCCGAATTATCGGGAAGTGATGCACCTGGCCTACTTCGAAGGATTGTCGCAATCGGAAATGGCCAAGCGGATGGGACAGCCGCTGGGCACGGTGAAGACCTGGGTGCGCACGGCGCTCAAGAGCCTGCGCGACGAACTCGGCGTGGCGGTGACGTCATGAACTGCAATGAGCTCCGGGAATATTACGAGCTGTTCGCGATCGGCGTGGCCGAGGAGCCGGAGCGCAGCGAGATTCGCGCGCACCTGAATCGGAAGTGCGAGGTCTGTATGGCGGGTGTGAAGAAGGCGCTCGAAATGGCGGCCATGGTTGGTAGCGCCGCCGATGCAGCCCAGCCTTCGTCGAAACTCAGGCAGCGGATTCTGGCCTCCGCCGGCGTGGAGACGCGCGGCTTTCGCTGGACGCCGGTGTGGGCCATGGCGACGGCTCTGTCGTTGGCGGGTGCGGTGTATTTCGGAATCCAGGCGCGGCGCGACGCCGGCGAGACGCAGCGGATTCGCGCCGAGATGGGCCTGCAGAACGATGAAATGCGCGCGCAGGGCGCCGAGATCACGCGACTCACCGAGGCGTTCGCCATTCTGAACGGACCGGACACCAAGGAGGCGGCGTTCGGCGGCGCGCGGCCGCGGCCTCCGCGCGGCAAGGTGTTCCTGAATCCCACTCAAGGTGTGCTGCTGATCGCTTCCAATCTGCCGCCGGCGCCTTTGGGCAAGCTCTACGAGATGTGGGTGATTCCGAGGGGCGGCCGGCCGGTGGCGGCGGGGATGTTCCAATCGCAGCCGGACGGCAGCGCGATGCACGTGCGGCGCGGCGCGGTGGACGTCGAGTCGACGAACGCAGTCGCGGTGACGGTGGAGAACCAAGCTGGCGCGGATCAGCCCACTTCCGAACCGCTCATCGTAGCAGCGGTGCCAAGCGGCGCGAGTCCTCGATAGCGCGACAGCTCGTTCACGACGCGGTCCACGGCATCGAGCACTTCCGCGCGGGGTGCGCCGCCGGTATCGAATCCGGACGCCTCGATTCCGTAAACCCGGATGCGGCTGGGCAAGCGGCCCAGCGCGCGGCCCAGTTCGATGGCTTCGGCGGGGCCGAACGCGTGAGTAGAGCAGCAGTAGCCGGGCGCGCCGGCGGGCTGCGACGCCGGATCCCAAACCGTGATGGTTCCTGGCGGTGCTCCGCTCAGCATGGCGTCCACCAGAACCACGTCGTCGGCGCCTTGCCAGAGGTCGAGCAAGGCGAAGCCGTCGCCGGAATGCTCCATGGAATCCAGGCCGAGTTCGCGCAGGCGGCGCGCGACCAGGATACCGGCGGCGTCGTCGGCGCGGTCGGGATTTCCGCAGCCGATGATGCGCATCATTCCCGCTCCAGCGTCAATTTCAAAAAGTGCGTGGCGCAGGAGATGCACGGGTCGTAATTGCGCACGGCCTGCTCGCAGCGCCGCGCGATCTCCTCCACCGGTTGCGAGACGATGGAGGGCACGAAGTTTCGAAGATCGTCCTCGATGCGCTTCTGGTTCTGCGAAGTGGGCGGCACGATCTTCACCTGGATGATCAGGCCGCGCTCGTCGACCGAGTAGCGGTTGTACTGGATGCCGCGCGGCGCCTCGGTGATGGAGTAGCCGGTGGCGGGGCGAATCTCAAAGGACGCTCTGGGCGCCGGGGGCGGTTCGTAACTCTGGATGATACGCAGCGATTCCTGGATGGCGAACACCACCTCGACGGCCCGCGCCAGGATGCTCTTGAACGGATTCAGGCAGGGCACGCGCAGGCCGCAGTGTTCAGCCACCTGCCGGGCCACCTCGGGGAGCCGGGAGTAATTCAAATTGAATCGCGCCAGCGGCCCCACGTGATAGGACCCTCGGCCGCGGATCACCGAGTGCAGAGCGTTGGAGTGTTTGATGTGCTGCTCGACGAAGTAGTCTTCGTACTGGCTGGCGTCGATGTTGAGGCCTTTGTTGGAGACCAGGCGTCCCTCGTTCAGAGGATAATCCGACGGATGCGACAGGGCCACGAATTCGTAAGTCTGTTCGAAGTCGGGATATTCGAACCCGGCCAGGAACTTCAGCTTGGCGCAGGCGATGTCCAGCGCCCACTTCAGCTCCTCGGTGAGTTTTTCGAGATCGGCCTTGGCGGGCGTCTTGTAGAAGCCGCCCACGGCCACCGAGACGGGATGAATCTCGCGGCCGCCCAGCACGGTCATGATTTGGTTGCCGAGCTTTTTCAGCCGCAGCGCTTCGGTGGCTTCCGAGGGATGATCCTTGGCCAGCTCGACAAAATCGCGATAGCCGAGAAAATCCGGCGCGTGCAGCATATAGATGTGCAGCACGTGGCTTTCGATCCACTCGCCGGCGTACAGCAGGCGGCGCAACTGGCGCACCATGGGATGAATGTTGACGCCCAGGGCGCGCTCGATGGCGTGCACCGACGACATCTGGTAGGCGATGGGGCAGATGCCGCAGATGCGCGCGGTGATGTCGGGCGCTTCGCTGAAGTGACGGCCCTGGAGCAGCGCTTCGAACAGGCGGGGCGGCTCGAAGATCTTGAGCTTGACGTCCTGGACGCGATCGTTCTTGAGCTTGATGAACAGCGCGCCTTCGCCCTCGACGCGCGCCATGTAGTCGACCTTGATGGTGCCGTTCTTTTTCCTGGGTTCGTTGGAGCCGGTCATACCGCGCCCTTTCTTTCGCTGGCCTGGCGATTCGGCCAAGCCCAGGCGTTGAAGGAGCGGAAGTCGCGCACCACGGTTTCCTGGGCGCGGCCTTCGCGGAGCAGTTGATCGGCCAGGATCACGGTGTTGGGCGTCTCGGCGGGGCCAAAGCAGCCGTAGCAGCCGCGGCCGAAGCTCGGGCAGATGGCGCCGCAGCCGGCTTGCGTGGCCGGTCCCAGGCACGCCAGATTCTGCGCCACCGCCACGCACACGTTGCCCTTGCGCTTGCACTCCATGCAGACGCTGTAGGTGGGGATGTTGGGGCGGCGGCCGGCTAGCGTGGCACTGACCAGCTCGAGCAGTTGATGCTTGCTCACCGGGCAGCCGCGCAGCTCGAAGTCGATGGGGACGTGGTCGGAAATCGGCGTGGACATGCCCAGCGTTTGGATGTACTCGGGGTGCGCGTAGACTTGCGCGACCCATTGCTTGGAGTCGTGCCAATTGCGCAGCGCCTGGATGCCGCCCGCGGTGGAGCAAGCGCCGATGGCCACCAGCGTCCGGCACTGCTTGCGGATCTCATGGATGCGGCTGGCGTCGTGGTGGGTGGTGACGGAGCCTTCCACCAGCCCGATGTCGTAGGGGCCCTTGCGCATGTTGCTGGACATCTCGGGGAAGAATGCGATGTCGACCGCGCCGGCGAGAGCCACCAGCTCGTCTTCGCAATCCAGCAGGCTGAGCTGGCAGCCGTCGCAGGAGGCGAATTTGAAGACGCCGATCTTCGGCTTGGATTTCATCGGGCCCTCCTCGCCAGGCGTTCACACGAGTGTGAACGCGGCACGCAGGAGTGCGTGCGCCACGATTTCTTAGAGCTCATGGCGGCCTCCCATCCAGCGGCGCATCTCGGCGTAACGGAACACCGGACCGTCTTTGCACAGGAAATAGGGGCCCATCTGGCAATGGCCGCAGAAGCCGACCGCGCATTTCATATTGAGTTCCATCGAGAGGTAAATATTTTCGTCCGCCACCTTTTGGGCGTCCAGCTCGCGCATGACGAAACGCATCATGATTTCGGGGCCGCAGGTCATGGCCACGGTTTGCTGGGGCCGGAGTTTGACGAAGCGGAAGAACTTGGTGACCACGCCGACGTGTCCGCGCCAGCTAGCGCCGCCGGTGTCAACGGTGGTGAGCACCTGTGTGTCCGGCGCGGCGCTCCAGGCTTTCAACTCCTTGGTGAACAGCAGCTCCTTGGGGCTGCGGGCTCCGTACAGAATGGTGAAACGTCCGTAGTCGGCTCGATGCCGCAGGATGTGATAGATCACCGGACGCAGCGGCGCGAGACCGATGCCGCCGGCCACCAGCAGCACATCGCGGCCGCGGGCCGCTTCCACCGGCCAAGGGCTGCCGAATGGTCCGCGCATGCTGATGGTGTCGCCGGGGCTGCGATTCACCAGTGCGCCGCTGACCGCGCCCACGGAACGGATGGTGTAGACCAGGCGGTCCGGAACGCCCGGATCGCCGCTGACGGAGATGGGCACTTCGCCGACGCCGTAGCTGTACAGCATGCTGAACTGGCCGGGTTGGAAGGCCGGCAAGCCGCCCGAGTCAACCGGCTCAGTGACCAGGGTGCAGGTGTCGTGCGTTTCCCGAGCGACGCTAGCGATGCGCACCGCGACGGGCAGCATCGGATCGGACAGGTCGGTGTGAAGGGGAACGCTCATGCGCGCATGGCTCCCGGCGTGGCGTACATGTCCAGCAGTTGCATGCGCGTGACATCCAGCCGTTCGGTGACCAGCGACAGCAGCGCCCGCATCATACGGTAGCCGAAAGCGGGATCGGCGTCGCAGGTCTGGCGCAGTTTCGCGCCGTCGAACGCCAGCGCACGGGTGGGCGTGAGGGCGCGCGCCTGGAAGTGCGCTCCGCCGCTTTCATTTAGCAGCGAGGACCAGGCCATGGCGTCTCCGGCGTGCAGCGTTTGCAGCGTGACCGCATGCCGGGCGGTCATGATCTCGAGACCCACGCCGCCGTCCAGGATGAGATAGAACAGCCCATGGCGGTCGCCTTCGCGAAAAATGATCTGGTCGCGATGGAACTCGACTTCTTCGGCCAGCTCCGCCAGCCGTTCCAGGTGCTGTGGCCCGAAGGCCTTCAATACGTCCTGATCTTTCGTGACTTCGATGAATTCCTGTGTGCTGATCATTTGGTACCTTCTGTCTGGTTGGTGGCCGCCCGGATGGCCGCCACTTCCTGGGTGAGATCGATCCCGGCCGGGCACCAGGCGATGCAGCGGCCGCAGCCGACGCATCCGGACGACGCGAACTGGTCGTGCCAATACGACAGTTTGTGCGTCAGCCACTGCCGGTAACGCGACTTGGTGGAGACGCGGACGCTTCCGCCATGAATGTAAGTGAACGCGAGCGAGTAACAGGAGTCCCAGCGGCGCCATCGCTCGGCGGTCTGGCCGGCGACGTCGGTGGAATCCTCCACGTTGACGCAGAAGCAGGTGGGACAGACCTGCGTGCAATTGCCGCACGCAAGACAGCGCTGGGCGACGTCGTCCCAGTGCGGGTGATCGAAGTTGTCGCGCAACACCTCGCGCAGGCCGTTGGTATCGAGCCGTCGCTGGATGCTGGCCGCGGCCGCCTGGGTGGCTGCCTGCGCCTGGTTGCGAAGATCCGGGGAGGCGTCGGAAAATTCGATTTCAGAAAGCAGCTCCGCGCCGAGCTGGGTGCCGACCTCGACCACAAACTCGTGCGAGCCGGGGCCGATCAGTTCGGTGAGAGCCAGATCGAAGCCGGCTTCGGCGCGCGGCCCGGTTCCCATGGACGTGCAGAAGCAGACTTCCGAAGGTGCCGAGCATTGCACCGCGATGATGATGGAGTTGCCGCGCCGGGCCCGGTAGATCGGGTCGGAGTAGCGGCCTTCGAGGAGCACTCGATCCTGGATTCCCGCCGCCGCCAGCTCGCAGGCGCGCACACCCAGGAACGCGTAACGGGGCGCCGGGTCGCTGTTGGGAAGAATACGGAAAGCTCCCTCCTCGCGCACGGCGGAGAAGAGCCGGATCTCGGATGGATGAATAAAGTCCTTCAGGCTCTTGGGTCCGGCCGCATATTGGAACATGGCGGAGTCGGATCGGCGCTGGAGCCGGTAGAACGCCGGCCCTTGCTCGGCGGTCCATCCGATGGGCAGGTCCTCTATCTCCTGGATAGGACCATAGGATATGGCTCCGTCCTGGAGGTGGGGTCCGATTACTTGGTAGCCGCGACGCCGAATGGCTGCGATCAACGATCCCAGGCCCTGGCAGTCAATACGAACGGCGGAACGGATGTCCGGTAGGCAGGCATTCATTCACTTCGAAGGCAGCAGTTGGGATTCCACCCGGCCCGGGACCTAAGCTGATGTTTTCTGCAAAAACGAACCCAGGGCGGGCCGGTGAAAAGCCGCAGCGAGCCTTCGTCCTGGGTGATATCCCCCAAAAAAATCGGCCGGGCTTCGCAGTTACGAAAGCCCGGCCAATTAGTCCGAAGAACGGCGGCTTGGAGGAGGAAGCCGTCATCGGAACATGGCGTTAACCCGAAACCAAATCCATGCGATGGCCCGCGCAAGCCTTGCGCTTGCTATCGAGCCAGGAGAGCCAATCGTCGAAACCGGCCCCCGTGGTGGCGGAAACGTCCAGGATTTCAGCTCCAGGGTGAACCTTGCGGACGTTTTCCTTGGCCAGCGGGAGGTCGAAGGAGACATGCGGAAGAAGATCGATCTTGTTTATAATCACCAGCCCGGCGCGAGAGAACGTGGCCGGATACTTGAGCGGCTTGTCTTCGCCTTCGGTGACGCTGAGGATCACAATCTTGTCGTTCTCGCCCAGGTCGTAACTGGATGGGCAGACGAGATTTCCCACGTTTTCAATGAATAGATAGTCGAGCGATTCCAGGTCCCAGCCCAGCAGCGCGCGCTCCACCATGCGCGCGTCCAGATGGCAGGAGCCGCCGGTGGTGATCTGGCGAACCGGGAAACCATAGCGCGCCAAGCGGTTAGCATCGTTATCGGTCTGGATGTCGCCGGTGAGGACGGCCACGCGAGTGTCGCGCGGCAGACGCTCCAGGGTACGCTCCAGCAACAAGGTTTTGCCCGCACCCGGCGAGCTGATAAAGTTCGGACAGTAAACGCCGTTAGCGCGAAGGGTTTCGCGAAGCGTTCTGGCCAGCCGGTCGTTTTCGCTCAGCACTTTCTGCTGGACATCCACGCGGGTCACGGTTCCTCCAGTTCTACGTACGCTAACTCCAACTCGCTGCCCCCGGCTGGTTCAGTGACTGCGGCGCCGCAGCCGGGGCACTCAATCTGGTAATCCTTGGGAGCAAATATGTTGCCACAGTCCGGGCAGCGGTTCTGGCGGAGCCGGAAGTCGATGTCGAGCGAAGGCGGCTGGGATTCGGTACCGGCCACCAGGGCGTCGAAGCAGAACTGCAGGGAGGCCGGGTCGACACCGGCCCATTCGCCGATGCGCAGGCCTACTTTCGTGACCCGCGAGCCGGGGTGGAGCAGCGCCTCGCGGTTGGCCGCGTCCAGGATCGAGGTGGCGATGCTCATTTCATGCATACGGAAACTCGTTTTCTCGTTTCTCGTTGTCTCGTTTCCTCGCCCGGCCCGAACGAGAAACCAGAAACGAGAAACTAGAAACGCGGCTTAGCATATTCTCGGTAGTTGGTCTCCGGCCAACATGTCTACAATGCGCGTGGTTCCTAACACTGTTCGCATGGTTACCCAGCCGGGGTCGGTGTGCTTGACGGTGCCGATGCGGCGGGCTTCACGGCCTAGCGGATGCTTTCGCATCACGTCCACCAGATTGTCGGCGACTGCTGGATCGACGATCGCCAGCAGCTTGCCCTCATTGGCTACGTAGAGCGGATCGAGTCCCAGCATTTCGCAGGCGCCGCGCACTTCTTCGCGGACCGGGATGGTGGTTTCTTCGAGCTGGATGCCGACGCGCGATTGCGCCGCGATTTCGTTGAGCGAGCTCGAGACGCCGCCGCGCGTGGGGTCGCGCAGGCAGCGGATGGCGTGCGTGACGCCGAGCATATCCGCGACCAGCGTGTGCAGCGGGGCTGAATCGCTTTCCACCGGGCTGTCGAATTCGATGCCTTCGCGTTCGGCCAAAATGGCGATGCCGTGATCCCCGATGAAACCACTAAGAATTACGGCATCGCCCGGACGAGCCTCACCCGCTGAAAGGTGCACACCTTCTGGCATCACCCCAAGGCCCGTCGTATTGATAAACACGCCGTCGCCGCTGCCCTTGTCGACCACTTTCGTGTCGCCGGTGACCACCTGCACGCCGCAGGCAGTGGCGGCGCGGCCGAGCGACGCGCTGATGCGCCGCAGCGACTCCATGGAAAAACCTTCTTCGATGATGAAAGCCGCGCTCAGAAACAGCGGCGTCGCGCCGCCCATGGCGAGGTCGTTCACCGTGCCGTGCACCGCGAGCGATCCGATATCGCCGCCGGGGAAGAAGAGCGGTTTCACGACGAACGAATCGGTGGTCAGCGCGATCCTGATGTTGCCCAGCGTCAGCGTGGCTTGATCTTCCAGGCGCTCCAGCGTCTCGTTGCGGAATGCGGGCAGGAAGATGTCGCGCATCAGCTCGGCCGAGAGCTTGCCGCCCGAGCCGTGGCCGAGCGAAACATGATCGCGGACGATCAGCGGGACCGGGCAGTTGAACGTTAGAGTACTCATGCGATGCACACCAGACTGGTGGCGTGGCGGCGGTATTGATAGTAGGCCGCGCAAGCGCCTTCGGCTGAAACCATGGGAGCGCCCAGCGGCCGCTCGGGCGTGCAGCTTGCCGCAAAGGCCGGACAATCCACCGGCTTTTTCAACCCTTGCAGCACCAGCGCGCTGATGCATTCGGGCGGCTCTTCGGCTTCCATTGCTTCCACGCCGAAGATCTTTTCGGCGTCGAAGGCCGCGAACTCGGGGCGCAGCCGGAGGCCGCTGGCGGGGATGTTTCCGATGCCTCGCCACTTGCGGTCGGCGACCTCGAAGACCTGCCCGACGATGCGTTGCGCGGGCTGGTTGCCCTGATAGGTGACCGAGCGCGCGTATTGATTCTCCACTTCGGCGCGGCCGTCCTCGAGCTGGGCCACCAGCATCGCGATGGCTTCCAGCAGATCCACCGGCTCGAATCCGCCCACCACGATGGGCACGTGAAATTCGTCCACCAGCGCCTTGTACTCCCAGTAGCCCATGACGGTGCAGACGTGGCCCGGCGCGATGAAGCCCTGCACGCGACTGTCGGGAGAATTCAGCAGCAGCCGGATGGCGGGCGGCACCAGGACATGCGAAACCAGCTCGGAGAAATTCGTAAGACCGAGCTCGCGCGCCTTCCAGACCGCCATGGCGTTGGCGGGCGCGGTGGTTTCGAATCCGATGCCGAAGAAGACCACCTGGCGATCGGGGTTCGCGCGCGCGATCTTGACCGCTTCCATGGGCGAATAGGCGATGCGCACGTCGCCGCCTTCGGCCTTGATGCGAAACAGGTCGCAGCGGGTGCCGGGCACGCGCAGCATGTCGCCGTAGGAGACGAAGATCACGTCGGGTCGCGAGGCGATTTCGATGGCTTTGTCCACCACCTCGATGGGAGTGACGCAGACCGGGCAACCGGGGCCGTGCACCAGCTCGACCTGATCGCCGATCAGCTCGTCGATGCCGTAGCGCATCAGCGTGTGGGTCTGGCCGCCGCAGATTTCCATGAGCACCCAGGGCCGGGTGGCGCGGGCGCGGATCTGGTCCGCGAGCGCTTGCGCGATCTTGGGGTCGCGGTACTCGTCAATGTATCGCATCGCCGGTCCTGATCGCGTCGAGAGCTGCGGCGGTGGTGGTTTCACCGGCGAAGGCCGGATCTTCGGTTTCGAGCATGCCGATGTGCTCCAGCAACTCGTAGGTGCGCTGCGCTTCTTCTTCGTCCAGGCGGCTGATGGCGAAGCCGACGTGGACCAGGACGTAGTCGCCCACCTGGGCTTCCGGGACGAAGTCCAGGAAGACGGAGCGCTTGATGCCCCCGAACTGGACCTGGCCCAGCCGGTTGTCGCCGATCGTCTCTGTCTCCACCAGCTTTCCGGGCACCGCTAAGCACATAGTTGCCTCCCTGGGGACAGTTCAGTCTGTCCCGGTTTCAGTGGGTTCTCACTGCTGTGTCTAGCAACTACTGGGCCACGCCCGCAAGCGTGCGATTTATGGCCATGCGCGCGAAGCCCGCGGCCACGGGAATACTTCGACGGACGGTTTCCGACAATCCGATCCCGGTCTGGATCTTGTCGGGCTCGATGCCGACCAGGGCGATTTCGGCAGGAGTGTCGCCTAACAACTGGAGAGCGCGCAGGATATCGGGGGCGCTGCCCTCGTGCGCGGTGGTGGAGCGGCCGCCCATGCGCAGCAGCTCCTGGCCGGTGAGCAGGTGAACCGCGCCGGCCTTGTCACCCAGCCGAACGGCGTCCAGGAACACTACTGCCTTGCGCCCTTCGAATATCCCCAACAACGCAAGGCCCTGGGTACCGCCGTCGACAAACTCTACTCGCTGGCCCCACTCCGAGGCCGCGGACTGGATGGCCGCCAGCATCTCTTGGCCGGCGCCATCGTCCGCCATCAGTGGGTTGCCCAGCGCGAGCAACAAGACCGGCGCGGTTTCCTCGCAAGCGCACCGCCGGCCGCAGCGGCAAGGCTCTCTTCCCTCTTGAGCCGCGCCGCCGCAGCCAGTGCGCTCTTGAGACTCAGCTAATCCAAGTGTCAGCATCGTGGTCCCCCGGTTCGTACAGTTTCCTGCCAAAGAAGATGGATCGAACCAGGTTGTTCTTGTACAGCTTCATGTCGTACAGCACGATGTACAGGTGGAACAGCACGAACACGGCGATCAGCCAGGCCATCAGGTGATGCCACATGTGCACGCGGAAGGAACCTCCCAGCAGAGGAATGGACCAGCCCACCAGGCGGTCCCAGAATCCACCGGGGTTCGACTCCGAATACATCGCCATGCCGGTGAGGCCTTCGAATCCGCACATGGCGAAGAACGCGGCGTAAGATGCGCCGGCCAGCGAATTGTGGCCGATGTGGATGTGCCCGCGTTCCAGGTGCATGTAGTCCACCACCTGTTTGATGACGGCCTTATACCAGGACAACCGCCAGAACATGGGGAAGCCGCTGCGGGCGTAGTTGTTCCCCAAGAAGAACCAGTACACCCGGATGGCGATGGCCAGCAATAGAGCGAAGCCGAACAGGAAGTGCAGCTCCCGCATCCGGCCCATCACGAAGTGGTTGGCTGCTTCACCGGTGGGCGCCATGATCGGCGCCGCGATGAACAGCCCGGTGAGGAACAGGACCAGGATCGCGACGAGGTTCACGAAATGCGTGAGCCGGATCGGAAATTGCCACACGTATTTCCAGCCGCCGCGCGGAGGAGCGTTGGTAGTTTGAGCAATAGTCGCCATAGCGTCCTCCTAGCGAACGATGACCTCGGCCAGCGTCTCACCCTCCGGACTGGTGACGTGCGTGGCGCAGGCCAGGCAGGGGTCGAACGAGTGAATGGTCCGCAGGATCTCGAGCGGCCGTTTCGGATCGGCCATCGGTGTGCCGAGCAGCGCGGATTCATACGCACCGCGTTGTCCCTGAGCGTCCTTCGGCGAGGCGTTCCAGGTGCTCGGCACCACGATCTGGTAATTCGCGATCTTCTGATCTTTAATGTGGACCCAGTGGCCGAGCGCGCCGCGCGGAGCTTCTTCGACGCCGAAGCCTTTGCAGTCTGCGGGCCAGGTTTTGGGCTCCCATAGCTTGGTGTCGGCCGTGACTGTGTCGCCGGCCTTCAGATTCGCGATCAGCCGGTCGTACTCTTCGAGCAGCCACTTGGCGGCCAGCCGGGTCTCGAGTCCTCGCGCGGCCGTCCGGCCCAGCGTCGAGAACAGCGCTGCCGGCTCCAGTTTGAGCCGTCCCAAGGCATCCGTAACGACCTCTTTGAACTCGTCTCGGCCGCTGGCGAAACCGACCAACATGCGCGCCAGCGGACCAACCTCGACGGCGTGGCCCTTCCAGCGCGGCGCCTTCACCCAAGAGTACCCGCCATTCTCGTCCAGTTGCGCGTACGGCGGTTTCGGTCCGTTGTAACTGGGTTCGGTATGTCCGTCCCAGGGATGCAGCGACGTTTTGCCTTCCGGGTATTTGTACCAGGAGTGCGCCACCTGTTCCTGAATCTGAGCCGTGTCCGCCGGATCGAGCGGCAAAACCTCGGCCAGATTCTTGTTGAGAATCACGCCGCGCGGGAACTTGAACTTGGATGGATCGCCGACGCCGTTCTGCGGAATATCCCCGTACACCATGTAATTGCCGAGGCCTCCGCCGTACTTGGTCCATTCCGGATAGAAGGAGGCGACTGCCAGCAGATCCGGAAGGTATAGGCCCTCGACAATCTGTTGTGCGTCCTTGATCAGGCCGTGCACGAATTCCAGCCGCTCCATGTTGATGGCGTTATCGCCCTGCATGTTGATGGCGGCTCCGGTTCCACCCACCAGGTAGTGCGGGTGTGGATTCTTGCCGCCGAAGACGGTGTGGATCTTGATGACTTCTTTCTGCCACTTCAGAGCTTCCAGGTAATGCGCCACCGCCATCAGATTGGCCTCCGGCGGCAGCTTGTAGGCCGGATGGCCCCAGTAGGCGTTCTGGAAAATCCCGAGCTGCCCGGAGTCGACGAACTTCTTGAGCGTCGCGGCTACATCGGAATAGTAACCGGGCGTTGAGGTCGGCCAGTGCGGCGACACCTTTTGCGCCAGCGTCGCCGTCGCGGCCGGATCGGCCTTGAGCGCCGACACCACGTCCACCCAGTCCAGAGCATGCAAGTGATAGAAGTGGATCACGTGGTCCTGGACATACTGCGTGAGCTCGATGATGTTGCGAATGATCTCGGCGTTCTTCGGCACGGTGATGCCGATGGCGTTCTCCACCGCGCGCACCGAAGCCAGCGCATGCACGGTGGTGCAGACGCCGCAGATGCGTTCGCAGAAAGCCCAGGCGTCGCGGGGATCGCGGCCTTGCAAGATAACTTCGATGCCGCGCCACATGGTGCCGGATGAGATGGCGTCGCCGACGACGCCCTTATCATCCAGCATCGCTTCCACCCTGAGGTGGCCTTCAATTCGAGTGATCGGATCGACTACTACGCGCGTTGCCATGGTTAGACCCTCCCGCCTTCTCCGGCGCCCGGCTGTCCGGGTTCTTCCGGTTCGTCTTTCTTCATCTGTTTACGGACCGCCACCGACGTCAGGTGCGCGGCCAGGCCCACGCCCGACAGCACCGTGAGCGTCTTGCCGATCTGATCCGGAGTGGCCTCAATGCCCGGCACCAGCACGTTCGAGAGGCGTTGATAGAACGGGCCGTTGTCCCAGAAATTGTCCTCGGCGCAGCCGATGCACGGATGTCCGGAGTTGACTGGCCAGCCCTGCCCGCAATTCCACTTGAAGGTGGAGCAGGAATTGTAAGTCGTCGGTCCGCGGCACCCCATTTTGTACAGACACCAGCCCTTGCGCGCTCCCTCGTCGTCCCAGGCTTCCACGAACTGGCCGGCGTCGAAGAACGCGCGCCGGTAGCATTTGTCGTGCAGACGCTGGCCGTAGAACATCTTCGGGCGGCCTTGCGCGTCCAGCTCCGGCAGCTTATCAAACGTAAGGATGTAGGCCAGCACGCCGGTCATGACTTCGGCGATCGGCGGGCAGCCCGGCACGTTGATGATGGGCTTGTCGGTGATCAGTTTCCTGACCGGTTTCGCTCCAGTCGGATTCGGCTTGGCGGCCTGCACGCAGCCATTGGAGGCGCAGGACCCCCAGGCGACGATCGCCTTGGCGTCAGCGGCGGTTTCTTCGAGAATGCTCAGGAAGGTCTGTCCGCCAACCGTGCAGTACACGCCGCCGTCGTTGGTGGGCGCGTTGCCCTCCACAGCCAGGATGTATTGACCCTTGTAGTCCTTCATCACCTTGCGCCGGATCTCTTCCACCTGGAAGCCCGCGGCAGCTTGCAGCGTGTCGTCGTAGTCCAGCGAGATCAGGTTCATGACGATGTCCTGCGCGATGGGGTGGGAGGAGCGAATGAACGATTCGCTGCAGCACGTGCACTCCAGGCCATGCAGCCAGAGCACGGGAAGACGCGGCTTGGTCTCCATGGCTTCGACAACCTTGGGGACGAACGCGGCGCTCAGGCCTAGAGCAGCCGCCGACTGGGTACAGAATCTCAAGAAAGCTCGACGGTCGACTCCGTGTTTGCGGAGGACGTCATAGGTTGTAAGTACGCGGTCCGAAGGTTCCACGTGGTCTACCTCCCTCGGTAGTAATCAACTCCAATACGGGCACGCCTTTTTCAGAAAGCGCGCAAAACAACCCTGAGGGAAGCAACCGCCAGTCCAACCGGCGGAGGCGGGGCGCGGGGAAGCCGTTGACAGGTTATACGACCGAATTGGTTCTAAATTGGATCTGCTTTGTCTCCAGCGCGATCAGCTTGTTGCCGCGCCGTGGCGCACGCCCTCGTGCGTGCCGCGTCGACACTCGTGTCGACGCCAGGCCAGGGGGCGGCACACCGCGGTTTGAGTGAAATTCCGCACTTTCTAGAGCAATAGCCCGCATGCCTGGGGAAATTTGAACGTGCGATCATTGTGCTCGGAGACTCGAAATGTCCGGTTCGCGGCCGACCCTAAAGGTAATATGTTCGGCTGCAATCTGTGGACTAGGCGGGTGGGCGGTTCCATCCGTCATCGGAGCCGAGCGATGTTCAGTTTCACAACAGGAGTTCCGGTTCACGCTCACCGGTCAATTTACGGTTGACCAACGCACCGCGAAGTTAACGCTCCCGTCAGGATTGTTCGAGACCGAAAATGTTACGGTCTTCGTTGAGGCGCACGACGGGGGCGGCAGCGCACCTGCCAGCGAGGAATTGTTCATCGAGACCGACGACGGCAAAGCTCCCTTCAAGAATGGCGCCGTTCTCCACGTGGCTCGCAAGCAGGGGCAGCGTCTGACTTTTTCGGTCTTGACCGCGGCCGGGAAGCGCCTGTGCTCGTGGCAACCGACCGTTCTCGCGCTGCGAGAACACTACCCTGGTCCGGTCCGCGACTATCTCACACTGGACCCCGTCGCGCGCCGGAGTTTCCAGCGCATGGGTGAACCGATCGTATTGGTTGGCTCTGGTCTGAACGTGCGTGAAACCGACGAATTTCGCATAGACGGAAAGCTGGCGTCGACGTCCGGATGCGTATTCGAGAGCCGGAAGCTAAACGCAGTGTCTTAGACATCTCAGTGGCCGGCCTGGCTAGGATCGAACGCCCGGTCGACATGCTCCTCAAGAACAACACCAACGATGAGATCCACCGGTTGTGTGGCAGGCAACCCAGCGAATACGAACGGCGGAACCGTGGGGGCGATTTGGATGAGATGAAGTGGATTCGCTTCTCGCCCAGGGATGTTCGAAATGGAATTTTCAAATATGGCTGCCCGATTAGCCTGATCCCTTGCAGCCAGCCTCTGATCGATACGCGGTTCGTGGAAAGGTCCGGCGGTTGACGGGCGGTGTTCCACTTAACCCGTGACCTGCGCGAAAGCCCCGGCAGTTCAGGCCAATAGCCGCACGACCTGCGAGATTTGGGCGATCACATAGAGAGCGGCCGCGGAAGCATGAACATCAACCTTACGCCCGAAGACAAGAAGCTGATCGAAAAGCGCCTTCAAAGCGGGACATTCGCCGGCGCCGAGGAAGTGATCCATCGCGCCTTGGAATCGCTGGAGGCCGAAGAAGACTGGCTCCAGGAGAACAGAGCTGCAATCAGCTCGAACATCGAACGCGGACTGGCCCAACCTGAGCGCGGTGAGGGCAGAATCCCAGGCTCGTCTCGAAGCCAGGAAAACGGCTTGGCGAACTTTTGGATCGATAAGGCGCCAGCCACGGTTAGAAGATGCTCTAGCTACAATGAAACCGTGCTGCGGTGGCCCACTCTCGTTTTCGGGCTCCTGGTTTCGACGGCTCTCCAGGCGCAGATCCAGCAGTTAGCAACTTCCGGGGACGGCGGAATTCTGCTCGTCCACACGGGTTTCCGGCTGCAGCCGGAGACCGACCTCGGGCCGCAGGGTAAGATCTATCAATGGCAGAACGGCGAGTGGAAGCGGCTGGCGGCGGCTCCCGACAATGGGTTCCCGTTCTCGCCACCGGATGTGTTCGGCCCGCTGATTTCCACCAGCGCGCAGGTCATCGGGTGGCAGATCAACGTCGGATGCGGCCTGTGCCGGATCATCGTCGCGCCTCCACTTTCGAGTGAAATCACCGGTGTCACGCTCCCCGCCGCTTTTCCACGCGGCACCTTGCGGATGAGCCGGAACGGGCGCTACTTCACGGCGGACAGCTATCCGTTCGGCGGCGCAAAATATGTGGATGCCGACACCGGCGAGATGGCTGACGTTCCAGTGGACCTCTTCGCGCGGCCGGTGGTGCGCGAGCCCGCCGACGACGGGACCGTCCTGCTGCTGATCACCCAGCCGAACGACCCCCAGCAGATCAGTGCACCCGGAGTCCTGGCCTTGTGGAAGCCGGGATCCGATCCGCAACCGATCTATTCCGAGAATCACGCGCAGAGCCCCATCATCAGCGCCAACGGCGCCAGCGTGGCGTTTGAGTCGGTGGTGGAGGGAGGGCCGGACGACGACCGGCGCACGCTCGTGGTGCTGGATACCCACACGGGCGAGGAGATCCCCATCGCAGCGATGCCCGCGAAGGATTTTCGCGCCCAGACGGTCAGCTTTTCGATGCCCGCCTGGGATGCCGCCGGCACGAAGCTCGTGTACCGCACCTTCGATCAGCAGGCGCAGCCTTCGGGGATCGCCCTGTGGGACGCAGCCAGCCGGCAGAGCCGCACGCTCCTCACCAACGACGAGGGATTCGCGGGCGCCATCCTCAGCGACGACGGCCGGATCGTCTGGGCGGTCACCCAGGTGAGCCGGCTCTTTCGGCTGGACCTCGCGACCGGGCAGACCGATGAGGTCCTGAGTCCGCTCGGCTCTGGCGGAGCGGACAGCGACGCCGTGCCCGGTTCGGCGCTGCTGATCCGCGGCACAGGATTCACCAAAAACCAGACCGCCTACGACGGCGACGTGCCGCTTCCGCTAGTGGATGTGACGGCGGAAGGCTACTGGCTACAGATCCCGTGGGAAGACGCCTCCGTTCCGGAAGGAAGCCGGACGCTGCATATACGATCGGACAACAACCCGTTCGAAAGCGTAGTCAGAGTGTTCCTGGCGCACCGGATCGAAACGCATATCGCCTTATGGACCGACCCCGACACCGGCAAGACCTACGCGAAAGCGGTCCATCAGGATTTCCAAAGCTTGGTCACGCCGTCTAGTCCCGCGCGGCCGGGCGAGACGGTGCACATCTACATCACCGGGATGGGTCCGCTTGATCTCCCGGTCCCGACCGGCGCGCCCGGACCGTCCGATCCTCCGGCCCATCCTCTCGCGCCGCTCACCTGCTCGATAGGGAACGATGACCGGCAGACGCTGGCGATTCCTTTCGTCGGATACGCCGCTGGGATGATCGGCATCTACCAGGCCGATCTCACAATTCCCGACGCTCCTCCGGAGGGAGAATCGCTGCTGATCTGTACTGCGCCCGACCCGGGCGGGACCTATGGTAGTTCCGCGCTCTTGAGTACAACCACCGAGAGCGCGCCAGTGGGCGCGATCCGCTAGCCGGCTGAACGAGATCAGTGGCGCAAGTGAAGCTCGGCAAACAAACCCTTGGAGATCATCGCACCTGCGTAGCAGAATTTGTCGGCCATGCGATCATGATAAGTAAGCGGGAGCAACATGCAGATCAACCTGACATCGGAAGACGAGAAACTCATCGAAAAGCGCCTCCGGAGCGGGGTCTTCGCCAACGCGGAGGAAGTGATCCATCGTGCCCTGGAATCGCTGGATGCCGAAGAGGACTGGCTGCAGGACCATAAGACCGCCATCAACGAAAAAATCGAGCGCGCCATCGCTCAGTTTGAGCGCGGCGAGGGGCTGACCGGAGAAGAATCGAAGGAGCGCCTGCAGTCCAAGAAGACGGCTTGGAGAGCGGAGCAGCGGCGCGAGTGAGCCGTTATTCGGTCTCGCCACAGGCTGTGGATGACCTGTTTGAGATCTGGCGACTCATCGCTCGTGATGACGAGGAAGTCGCCGATCGCGTTGAGTCAGAATTCTATGAATTGTTCGACACACTTGGTCGAATGCCCGGGCTGGGGCATCAAAGGAGCGACCTCACCCGGAACAAGGTGCTCTTCTTCCCGCTGTATTCCTACCTCATCGTTTATCAGCCCGGCGTCAACCCGATTCGCATCGTAACTATCATCCACGGCCGCAGGAACGTCAAGCGCGTCCTGAAAGAAAGACTCTAGCCAATCAACAGTCGCATCGCTACCGTACCTCGCGGCGCTTTTCGATGCCCCAGACATGAATCTGAGGATCGAAGCGATTGGAGGCGTCGGCGCCTTTGCTAATGGCTTACCAATCCAGACGTTAAGCGGAACTACCAGCTTGGCGTACTTGCAATTTCCCGCATCCGCTCCGTATATGACGACGGATACTCAATCACACTTTGCCTTAGGAGCGTTAGCGATTGCGCCAAACGAGACAGCTTATCTGTCCTATTGGAAACAATGGTGGTTGCAACACAAAGCAACTTTGGGCTTATAGCATGCAGCCCGCTTATGGTATTCTCGCGGAGGCAAGAAAACGCTCGATCCTTACAGCCAAACGAGTGGGAGTCCGAATGATTCATCCCATAAGTCGCTTCATCCTCGTCATGGCAGCCGTTGCAGTGTCAGCCCCTTGCCAGAACGCCAACCGCAGCTCGATTATCGGAGCGGGATATTTGGTTCCCGGTCCAATCAGCCTAGCACCCGGACAGGTTATCACTGTATTCGCGATCGGAGTGGGCAGCACTCTCACGCAGCCGGTGTTTGCCGGAACAGGTAAGTTGCCTACTTCGCTCGCGGGGATCAGCGTGACCATCGCGCAGGAGACGAACCTTCCAGCGCCGATCCTCGTGGTGAGCCCGGCTCCGCGCTGCCCGAATTGTCCCGTGATGACGGCCATCACCATACAAGTCCCCTATGAACTGTACCAGCCACCTGCAGGCGGCGGTATTGTGCAGAGCGTCGATCTCTTCGTGACCGAGAACGGTGTGGCTGGTAATTGGACCATAGTGCTGCCCTGGCCTGACCAGATACATATTCTGAGAGCGCACGACACGGTCTTTGGCGGATCGGTCCCAACCAACGATGCGGGCCCGTGGGAATTGACACATGCCGACGGCACGCTGGTTTCGAACGCAAACCCGGCCACGGTGGGCGAAGAACTGATCGCATATGCCGTCGGTCTGGGCGCAACGAATCCCGCAGTGCCCACTGGTCAACCGGCCACGCAGCCCACGCCCACGGCGGCAACGTTTAGATTAGGCTTCGATTTCCGAGCAGATGCTTCACCTTCTGCGCCGCCATTTCCAGCGGTCGCGACTCCGGTGTTCACCGGCCTGACACCGGGATATCCCGGCTTGTATCAGATCAACTTCGTCGTCCCCGCCGGTGCCGGCCGGGCTGCTTCCATGTCCGTCGCCCGGACAAGCACTCGGACCAGGTTTGGTCAACACGAATCTGACAGTGAACATTGGATATGGTGCGTTGTTCGACGGCGCGGCGATTTGCGTCTTGGTTCCCAAGTGACACCCCGGGCTTTGGATAACTCTTGTCTGTCATGAAATACCCGATGTACGACAAATGAAATCATCATCCGTGTAGATGAAAATTGAGGATGCAAGATTTCGACTGCGCCCGTGCAACCGCGGCTGCAGCCGGTAGAGATGCACCTGGGGCCCTCCACCTCCAATCCCTGCAACGGCCAGCCCGTCACCGGCGACCTGCGGGCGCTGTTCTACGGATACGGCACCACCAGCAACAACGGCAACGTGCTGAGCCAGTCGATTTATGACGGCAGCACAACCAAGACCCACGTTCGGAGTATTCCCTTGATTATTTGGACCAGGGCGCGCCGTTGGTCGAACGCCGAAAACACGGCGAGCGATGATTCAGAAGCTCTTTACTCCAAACCACTCTCGCCACGGCCAAAGACTGAGGTCTTGTTTCTGGGTGATAACACCCACGCCTGTCGGTCCCACTGACGCCCTTCCGCTTTTTCAACACCTTCCAAGCGGCAACTGAGTTGCACCACCCCTCACCAGAGTGCAAATACGAATCCACGGTCGTGGAGGCCAAGGCGTCGTCTCAGCCGCCGAAATGCTCTCCATCGCCGCTTTCCTAGAAGGGCGTTACGCCCAGGCTTTTCCGAGCTTCGGCTCCGAGCGCATGGGAGCGCCTGTCATGGCGTTCTGCCGCATCGCCGACCGTCCCATCCGTCTACGCGAACCCGTTTCCAATCCCGACGCGCTGATCATCCAAGACCCTACCCTGCTCCAGCAAACCGCGCTGTTTGAAGGACTTCGGCCGGATGGCTTCGTTTTGATCAACTCCACCCGCAGCCTGGACGAGCTGGGCTTGGCTTCGTTTTTGAAAAATCTTCCGCCCGAGCACGCCCTCATCGTTCCCGCCACCGAGCTGGCGCTGCGCTACATCGGACGCCCGCTCCCCAATAGCACCTTGCTGGGCGGATTCGCGGCCATGACCGGCGAGCTGCGGCTTGCATCGGTGCTGGCGGCCATTCGCCAAAAATTCTCCGGCAAGATCGGTGAAGCCAACGCTCAGGCCGCCGAAGCCGCCTACCATCTGATCGCCAAGAGCATGACCAAACCGCCGCTTCAGAGATCCGCCGACGAAACCCGGGAGGCCATCCATGTGGAAGCAGATTGAAGGCTCGCGCGCAGTGGCGGAAACGGTGGCCATGTGCCGGCCGCAAGTCATCTGCGCTTACCCCATCACGCCGCAGACCCACATCGTCGAGGCGCTGGGCGAGATGGTGAAGTCGGGCGCGCTGGCCGGCTGCGAATTTCTGAACGTCGAGTCGGAATTCGGAGCGCTCTCGGTGGCTATTGGCGCTTCGGCCGCGGGCGCGCGCGCCTACACAGCCACCGCCAGCCAGGGACTGCTGTTCATGGCTGAAGCGGTCTACAACGCGGCCGGCCTGGGCCTGCCCATCGTGATGACCATCGGCAATCGAGCCATCGGGGCGCCCATTAACATCTGGAACGATCATTCCGATTCCATGTCGATGCGCGATTCCGGCTGGATCCAGCTCTATGCGGAAACCAACCAGGAGGCCGCCGACCTGCACATCCAGGCCTTCCGCCTGGCCGAAGAGCTGTCCTGCCCCGTAATGGTGTGCATGGACGGATTCATCCTCACGCACGCCTACGATCGCATCGACCTTCCGCTGCAGCACCAGGTGGATGCCTGGCTGCCGCCCTTCGAACCGCGCCAGGTGCTGGACCCGGCCGCGCCGGTTTCCATCGGCGCCATGGTCGGCCCGGAGGCTTTCAGCGAGGTCCGCTACCTGGAGCATCACAAGCAACTGCGGGCGCTCGAGCGCATCCCCGAAATCAGCGCCGAGTTTTACGCCACGTTCGGCCGCGAATCCGGCGGCCTGCTGCGGCCTTATCGCCTGGACGGCGCCGATACGGTTGTGGTCGCGCTCGGATCGGTGAACGGAACCATCCAGGAAGCCGTGGATGAGCTGCGCGCCGAAGGCGTGGCCATCGGCTCCATCAGCATCTGCTCGTTCCGCCCGTTTCCTTTGGAAGCGGTCTCGCGCGCGCTGAGCCAGGCCAAGCGCGTGGTGGTGATCGAGAAATCTCTGGCGGTTGGCTTGGGCGGCATGCTGGCCACCGACGTTCAGATGGCTCTCTCCACCCGGCGTCCGCGCGTCTATACCGTCATCGCGGGCCTGGGCGGGCGCGCCATCACCAAAGCGTCGTTGCTGAAACTCTTCCACCAGGCCAAGGCGGACGCGCTCGAAAGCGTGACCTTCCTGGATCTCAACTGGGACATCGTCAACCGGCAACTGAAACGCGAGCTGGCCACGCGGCGATCCGGACCGGCGGCCGAAAGCATCCTGAAGGATCTCGGGACGCTTTCATCGAAGATCGTCTAGGAGCAAACGATGCCGTTTCATCAGATCAAGTTTTATCAGACCGGCACGTTCACGATCGGCAATCGCCTGCTGGAGGCGTCCGACCGCTCGGTGCAGTCGGATGTGCACCGCTCGAACGCGCTGAACAGCGGCCATCGCGCCTGTCAGGGTTGCGGTGAAGCATTGGGCGCGCGCTATGCCGTGGATGCGGCCATTCGGGCCGCGCAAGGCAACCTGGTGGCGGTGAATGCCACCGGATGCCTGGAGGTTTTTTCGACGCCTTACCCGGAAACATCCTGGCAGGTGGCCTGGATGCACTCGCTGTTCGGCAATACCGCGGCGGTCGCGTCGGGCGTGGCTGCGGCGATGAAGGCGCAGGGGCGTCCCCAGGTCCGCGTGATCGCGCAAGGCGGCGACGGCGGAACGGCCGACATCGGCCTGGGCTGTCTCTCCGGCATGTTCGAGCGCAACGACGACGTGCTCTACATCTGCTACGACAACGAAGCTTACATGAACACCGGCGTGCAGCGCTCCGGCACCACGCCGGCCGCCGCCCGCACCGCCACGACGCCGTCGGTCGGTCCGAAGCCCGGCAATGTTTTCGGACAAGGCAAGAGCGTCCCGCTGATCGCCATGGCGCACCAGATTCCTTATGTCGCCACGGCTTCGGTGGCCAACCTGCACGATCTCGAATACAAAGTAGAGAAGGCGGTGCCGATGCACGGCGCGCGCTACATCCATATTCATGTCCCCTGCCCGCTCGGCTGGGGTTCGGAGCCGCACGACACCATCAAGGTGGCGCGCATGGCGGTGGAGAGCGCTCTGTTCCCGCTGTTTGAAGCCGAATACGGAGAGGTCAGCGATCGCACCATCCTGCGAAAACGCCACCCGGTGGACGACTACCTGAAGCTGCAGAAGCGATTCGCGCACCTGTTCCGCCCGCAGCGCGATGAGGAACGCATCGCCGCCATCCAGGCCATCGCGGATCGCAACGTCCGCCGCTTCGGGCTGGAAAACGGAGCGGCGTCATGATGTGGCGCACGCACTCGTGCGTGCCGCGTTCACACTCGTGTGAACGCAGTGCCGAGGTTTCGACGAAATGACTAAGCCATTCGCCATCACGCTGGACGTCGGCTCCAGCCTCGCCAACAAAACCGGGTCGTGGAGAACCGAGCGTCCGGTTTACCTGGACCGGATGCCGCCTTGCAACCACGCCTGCCCGGCCGGCGAGAACATCCAAGCCTGGCTTTTCCACGCCGAAGGCGGCGACTACTTCGAAGCCTGGAAATCGCTGGTGGAAAATAATCCGCTGCCCGCCATCATGGGCCGCGCCTGCTATCATCCCTGCGAATCCGGGTGCAACCGCGCGCAGCTCGATCAGCCGGTGAACATCCACGCTGTGGAGCGTTTTCTAGGCGACGAAGCCATCCGCCAAGGCTGGCAGTTTGACGCCGTCGCGCCTACCGGCAAGCACGTGCTGGTGGTCGGGTCGGGACCCTCGGGCCTCTCGGCCGCGTATCATTTGTCGCGTCTCGGCCACAAGGTCACCATCTACGAGGCAGGACCCGCGCCCGGCGGCATGATGCGCTTCGGCATCCCCAAGTACCGGCTGCCGCGCGAGGTTCTGGACGCCGAGATCGCGCGCATCGCGAACATGGGCGTCGAAATACGGCTCAACACCCGTGTGGACGACCTCACCGAAGTGCTGGAGCGCAAGGAATTCGACGCGGTGTTTCTGGCGGTCGGCGCGCACCTGTCCAAACGCGCCTACATTCCCGCCGGCGACGCCAGCAAAATCCTGGACGCGCTCGGCGTGCTGCGCAGCGTGGATGGCGGACAGCCGCCCGAGCTGGGACGCCGCGTCCTGGTCTACGGCGGAGGCAACACGGCGCTGGATGTCGCGCGCACCGCCAAACGCCTGGGCGCCACCGAGACGCTCATCGTCTACCGCCGCACCCGCGAGAAGATGCCCGCGCACGATTTCGAAGTCCAGGAAGCCATGGAAGAGGGCATCCAGTTCAAGTGGCTTTCCACCATCAAACAAGCCGGCGAGTCGACTTTCACCGTGGAGAAGATGCGCCTGGACGAGAAGGGCTTTCCGCAGCCCACCGGTGAATTTGAAACCATCGAAGCCGATTCGCTGGTGCTCGCGCTCGGCCAGGATGTGGACCTGAGTTTCCTGCAGCGCGTCCCCGGTCTCGAAATGGCCGACGGCGTGGTGAAGGTGAACGATCGGATGATGACCGGGCACGCCGGCGTGTTCGCGGGCGGCGACATGGTTCCGGCCGAGCGCACCGTGACGGTCGCGGTGGGGCACGGCAAGAAAGCCGCGCGCAACATCGATGCCTGGCTGCGCGGCGTTTCCTACCAGCCGGCTCCCAAACACGCGCTGGCGGAGTTCAACAAGCTGAACACCTGGTATTACTCGGACGCGCCCTTGACCGTGCAGCCCGTGCTCGACGCCGTGCGCCGCCAGACCACTTTCGACGAAGTGGTTAGCGGGCTGGACGAAAGCAACGCGCTGTTTGAAGCGCGCCGGTGTCTCTCCTGCGGCAACTGCTTCGAGTGCGACAACTGCTACGGCGTGTGCCCCGACAACGCGGTGATCAAGCTCGGGCCGGGGAACCGCTTTCGGTTCAACTACGACTATTGCAAGGGCTGCGGAATGTGCGTGGCCGAGTGCCCGTGCGGCGCGATCGAAATGGTCCCGGAAACCATTTGAGCCGCCAGGAGGCTCGGGATGCCGACGCCGATCGACCAATTGCAGGCCGAACAATTAGGAGTGGTTGGGCGGCGATAGCAATTGGTTGACAATCAGGCGTCCAACGGGTCTAATATGACTAGTCAGACTAGTCGTAGAAGATGATGTCCAAAACCAGGAAGAATCCTAGCCGCGTAGCAAAGGCCGCCAGCGCCGCGAAAACGCGCGGACCTGCCTGGCAAATCCAAACCGCCAAAGCCCGGTTCAGCGAAGTCTTCCGCCGTGCGCGAACCGAGGGGCCGCAGCGAATCACCCGGCAGGGCAAGGAAGGCGTGGTCATGATCTCTGACGAACAATTCGACCGCCTGATGGCGAAGTCGCGCCAACCGAAAAGCATTGTCCAGTTCTTCCGGGAATCGCCGCTGGCCGGCGTCCATCTCGATTTGGAACGCGACCGCGACATCGGTCGTGACATCGAGCTGTGAGCGGCTTCCTGCTCGATACGAATTGTATCTCCGAGCTCATAAGGGCGAAGCCGGAACCGCGGGTGACGACCTGGATGGAAGCCGTCGACGAGAGCTCGCTCTTCCTGAGCGTCCTCACACTTGGCGAAATCCGCAAAGGCGTAGCGGGGCTCGCTCAGGGTAAACGCAGGGCACATATGGAAACGTGGCTGGAAATTGATCTGCAAGTCCGGTTTGCCGGCAGAATACTCGCCATTGACGCGCCGCTGGCGGATCGCTGGGGCTTGCTCGCCGCCGAGGCAAGACGAAGAGGAAAAGCTTTATCCGTCATCGACGGTTTGCTTGCCGCCACTGCGCTGCACCACAATCTGACGATCGTTTCGCGCAACGCTCGCGACTTCGCGGTTGCGCAGGTTCAGGTATTGAATCCGTGGGAAGCGTAAACGGGGTAAGCCCGTTACTTGCCACCCGCCGTCGCCGTCGGCATCACATGATGCGGATACTTGGGACGCGAAGGCGGAGGCGGAGCCTTATCCAGCGCCTGCTTGGCCAGCTCGATGGCTTTCTCCAGCTGCGGATCATGGCCGGCCACTTCCAGATCCGGCCGCTGCTCGGTTACGAAGTCCGGATCGACGCCGTGATTCTCGACGATCCAGCGGCTGCCGCTCTTGTCTACCGCCCAGAACGCCGACTCCGGCGCAGTGACGCCGCCGCCGTCCATGAGAGGAACGTTGCGCGAGATCCCCACCAGGCCGCCCCAGGTCCGCACGCCCACGATGGGGCCGAGTTTTTCCTGCTGGAAATACCACGGGAACGCGTCGCCGCCCGAACCCGCCAGTTCATTCACGATCATGACCTTGGGGCCATAGATCGCCGTGGACGGGATCGGCACGTCCTTGCCTTCGCGCCGCGACAGCAGGTTCAGCATGCGGCGCTGCAGCTTCTCGGTGAAAAACGTCGGAATGAATCCGCCGCCGTTGTAGCGCTCGTCGATGATCAGGCCTTCCTTGCCGATCTGTCCCTGAAAATATTTGTCGAACGCCTGCAGTCCCTGGATGGCCGTGTCGGGCACGTGCATGTAGGCGATGCGTCCGTTGGTGGCGTCTGAAACGATGCGCCGCCGCGATTCCACCCAATCGTAGTAGCGCAGCCCGCTCTCGTTCCCCACCGTTTTCACCGAGATCTCCCAGGCGCCCTGATCGGAGGGCTTGTCATTGATCTTCAGCGTGACCACTTTGCCGGCCAGGTTATCGAAGAACGAATAGGGATTGGCCGGAGGCCGCACCGCGATTCCGTTCACCGCGATCAGGTAGTCACCCGGCTTCACCTTGAGTCCCGGCTCGGTGAGCGGCGAGCGCGTGGATTCGTCCCAATTCTCGCCGCGATAGATTTTCGCCAGCTTGTAGTAGCCGCCGTCGACGCTGTAGTCGACGCCCAGCAGCCCGGTGCCGATTTGCCTCCGCGGCGGAACATCGCCGCCGTTGACGTAGGTGTGCGAAGTGCTCAGCTCGGCGATCATCTCTCCGATGACGTAGTTCAGATCGCTGCGGTGCGCCACCCACGGAAGCAGAGCTTCATAGCGCTGGCCGATCATCTTCCAGTCCGTGCCGGCCATATCGGGGTCCCAGTAGAAATCGCGCTCCACGCGCCAGGCTTCGTGGAAAATTTCCTTCCACTCCTCGCGCGGGTCGACGCGCACCTGCAGCGACGAGAGATCCAGCTTGCCGTCGCCGACCTTCTTGCCCGGCGCGGCGTCCACGATGCCGTAGTTGGCGGGACCGGCGCGATAGATGACTTTCTTGCCGTCCTTGTCCAGATCGTAGTTGTCGATGCCTGCCAGCACCACGTCGTCCTTGCGCTTGCTGATGTCGTACATGTGCAGCGTCGCAGGCGGCGGAGGACCAGGCCGGCCGCTCTCGGTGGTCTCGATGGAGTGCGTGAGGTAGAAGATCTTTTCCTTGCGCGCCTCGAGATTGGTGTACATCGCCGCGGGCACGGGTATCTGCACGATGCGCGCTTCGAGCGAGTCCAGGTCAACCTGGATGGGTTTCACCTCGGCCTTCTTGGCGGCCGGCTTCTCGTCGGAGGTCTTCGCTTCCTCCGCTTTCGGCTCCGCTTTGGCTGGCTCGCCGGCTTCGCTCTTGGCGTCGGGCTTCTTGGAGTCGTCGGCGTCCTTTTCGTCATCAATCTGCGGCGCGAACGGCGAAGCCTCGTCCGATTTCAACACCAGGGCGAAAATCCCCCGCGTGTCGTAGTAGTTGAACGTCATGTCCAGCGCGCCGCTGCTCGGATAGAAGAACCGGTCGGAGAAAAAGTACAGGTACTTGCCGTTCTGATCGAAGGCCGGATTCGAGCTGTTGTAGAACTCGTCGGTGGCGCGCGTGGCCTGGCTCTTGTCGAGCGAGTACAGATAGATCGCGCTGTTGGTGTTGACCGAGTTCTTGGCGTATGCGAGCCACTTGCTGTCGGGCGACCAGGCGGGCGCTCCGGCCAAACCGTACTCGGCCTGATCCACCAGCACCGGCTGCTTCTTATCGATATCCACGTAATAGAGCCGGAACTTCTTGTCCCAATACGCCAGCTTCTGGCTATCGGGCGACCAGATGGGGCCGTAGCGATAGCACTCGCCGTCGCTGGTGATGCGCACTTCGTCGCCGCCTTTCTGCGGCCGCGTGTACAGCTCGAACTCGCCGCTGCGGTCCGACAGATACGCCACCCACTTGCCGTCCGGCGACCAGACCGCGTTCTGTTCGTGGACGCCCGGCGTGTCGGTGAGATTGCGGATGCTGCCGTGTTCGGCGGGAATGGTGAAGATGTCGCCGCGCGCCTCCACCAGCGCGCGCACGCCGCTGGGCGAAAGCTCAAAGCTGCGGATGGACGGGGCGACGCTCTTGATCTCGGCGCGCGCGGTGGTCAGATCGCTGGCCACATTGACGGGGATGTGCGTCACCTTGCCTTTGGCGAGATCGTAGGAATACAGCAGCCCGCCATTTTCATACACGATGGCGTCCGTGCCCGCGCTCGGCCACTTGATGTCGTATTCGGTGTAGCTGGTGAGTTTCCTGGTTTGCTTGTTGCCCAAGTCCCAGCGGTACAGGTTCATGGTGCCGTCGCGATCGGAGATGAAATAGATGGCGTTGCCGCGCCACATCGGAAACTGGTCCAGGTCGCCCGAGCGGGGCATTTCCTCATAGGTGTTGCGCTTCAGATCGTAGATGCCGATGTAGTTGTTCCAGCCGCCGCGATAGCGTTTCCAGGTGCGGAATTCCTGCGAAGTGGGATTGTAGGCGATTTTCTCGCCGTCCGGAGAAAAGCTGGTGAGGCTGGCGCGCGGCACCGGCAGCATTTCTTCCAGGCCGCCGTCGATCGGCACCAGGAACAGCTTGGTGGTGGCGGCCGGAGCGCTGGCGCGGTTGGACCGGAACAGGACCTTCTTGCTGTCCGCGGTCCAGCCCAGCACCATGTCGTTGGCCGGATGATAGGTCAGCCGCCGCGGCTCGCCGCCCTCCGCCGGAATCACGTAGACGTCGGCGTTGCCGTCGTACTCGCCGGTGAAGGCGATCCATTTTCCGTCCGGCGAAAACTTCGGGAACTGCTCATCGCCGGGATGCGAGGTCAAGCGTCGCGCTTCGCCGCCGGCGCGCGGCACGGTCCACAGATCCTCGGCGTAGACGAAGACCACGGAGTCCTTGGAGATATCGGGCTGGCGCATCAGGCGAGTCTCTTCGGGCGCGGTGCGGACCAGAGCGGGCAGGAACAGGCTGAGCAGCAGAGCGGCTGAACACCACTTCATCGTTGGGCCTCCTTGTGACCTTCAGGAATTGGACCGATTCACTAGAAAAACGATAGCAAGAAAGGGAATAGAATCCCCATTCTACCCAATGTGGGGCAGGCAATCCTGCCTGCAGCCGCCTTTAGGCGGCCTCAGTCCGTGCAGCACTCGACCAAGGGAACTGCTCAGCCCCCGCGACCAGTCCAGCCCTAACGGGATTCTGCTCAATGTACTTCCGAATGCGCTCGAACTCGGCGGAGTCCCTGACCAGACGGTCATAGCTTTCGTCCTGCCAAAACGGTCCTTGGCGGTTCAGGATCAGATTCGCCTGATAGGCCGTCGATCCCTTCAACGGTCCCAGCCATTTTGTCGAAACGACCTGCGGAGTTACTAACAAGTGGACGTGGTTCGACATGATGACGAAAGCGTGTAACTCGTAGCGGCGGAAGCGGAACTCACCTTCGTGCAAAGCTGCGATCACTAGCTGTGCAATCTCGGGTTGCCGTAGCCAGATCGGACCACTGCGGGCTGTGTCCAAGAGCCGATCCATAGCTACGAACGCACGGCCACCCTTGAGCGTCGCTGGGGGAAAGACTCGGTTCGCGGGAAGGCTGTCGTGCAGACGAAAGGTCACGAACAGGGGGTGTCCAACTACGTCCCAGTGGGGGAGACGTCGTTCGTAGTGTCTCATCACAATGAAGTGAGGTGGGATTTGGGAAAGTCTCGGGCCGCCTGAAGGCGGCTGCAGGCAGGATTGCCTGCCCCACATTGGCTGACTTGAACAGATAGTAGGAGGCAAATTCACTACTGGTAGCGGGTCAATCGAATTGGAGGATCTAGTCCTACTCGGCCCGGCGCGATCTGCGCCAGGTAGTAGTTTTCGCCGCGTCCGGTGTGCGTGAGGGCGTCGGCGAGAGCGCTCTGAAAGAGCTTGGCGATGTCACCATGCACGAAGAAACGCGCCACTTCTGCTGGCCGGCGGCCATGGTCAAGGCCCAGTCCATCAGGTCGCCCATGTGCGCCAGAATCTGGACGGGAGTCCGGCTCTGCTCGGAGGCGCGAAATCCGGCGAATTCCTCTGGCGCGCTGGGTCCGCAAGGGGCGTTTGGGCCGGGACAGACATTACCTTCCCAGAATACGACAACGGTCCGATCCAGGCTGGATTCGCGATCAGCGCGGCCTCACCCACCCATTTAGTCCGCCAAATTACGCGGCTAGTGGAATCCGAAGCAGCGGTCCCGGCCGCATCACCCGAAGAAGCAAGGCGTTGGACGCCAAGCCCCAACGGTTAAGGAGTTGCTGATTAAGGTTAGCAGGACGGGTCCCTCAAAGGGTCAGGACTAATCCCCCTTCATAACTGATCCGCGTAAGGAGCACGCGATGAAACTCCATCAAGTAGCAGGGGTCTTGGCTTGTCTCGGGTTAGCTGCGCAAGTGGCATCGGCCGTTACATTGGATGCCGCTTATACCACCACCGCTCAGTCGGACATGAGCTGTAATCCAGGGCCGCGGTCGACGAATTTTCTTACCACCGATGCTACGGTTTGGCTCTACGTGGCAGCCTCGAATGCAGGCGCGGGCGACGTATTGACAGTGGACTGGCTGATGCCCAGTGGACAGGTCTACTATAAGACTACCTTCGAAGGTCTTCCTGAGGCAGGAAACTACTGTTTCGACGACTACCTGGACGTGGCCGGCCAACCGGCGGCCCAGTCGCCTGGAACCTGGACCATCCGCGGCCACTGGAACGGTGGGGATTTCTTCACCGTGACCTTCACCCTCAGCGCGGCTGGCGGCACGACCTCGGGAACCGCCACGGTTCAGTCCACCGCCGACATCTTTCTTTCGGGCCACAGCGGGACGATCGGCATTTCGAGTCCGGGCACCGCGCCGCCGATGGTCGCTGTTTCGGGATCGGCCGGCAAGGTGTTCCGCTTTAGCGGCGCTACCGGCACCTGGAATTGCCAGGGCGGAGGGGCGACCAGCGGTCCGGATGGCGACAATTGCTACAGCAGTACGAACATCGCGTCCTATCGCGGCATTTCCGGGATCATCCACACCAGCAAAACCATGTTCCTGGTGGGCGTCTTTCTGAGCGACGCCGAGCCGGCCGATCCAGCGCCGGCACGCTTGGATGTCTCGACCGCAAACACCGCCACCAGCATCCAGCCGCTGCTCGCGCAGACTTTCTTCATCGGAGACGGGTTGACGAGCGGGGGAGCGACGCAGGAGTTCACCATTCCGGCCGGCGCTACACGCTTGTTCCTGGGCATCGCAGACGCGGGGGGTTTTCAGGGCGGGCCGTGCTGCTACGAAGACAACTCAGGATCAGTGAAGATCAGCTGGCAGATCGGCGCATCCAGCGGTGGAGGCGGGGGTGGCGGTGGCGGAGGGAACTGCTCTTACTACGTTAATCCGTTGACCAACTCGATACCGGCGGCGGGCGGAACGGGTCTGGTGTTGATCACCACCGCGCCTACTTGTGCCTGGACGGCCAAGAGCAACGTTTCGTGGATCACCATCACCGCGGGAAGCTCCGGGACCGGAGGCGGAGCGGTCAGCTACACGGTGGCGGCCAACACCTCCAGCAGTTCGCGCACCGGAACGCTGACCATCGCCGATCAGACGCACACGGTAACGCAGGCGGCTGCGGCGGCCTGCACGTACGCGCTCAACGCCAGCGGCAACAGCTTCGCCGCCGCCGGTGGCAGCGCCGGAGTGCTGGTAACCGCGTCGGCCGGATGCTTCTGGACCGCGGCCAGCAACAACTCCTGGATCACCATCACGTCGGCGCCCAGCGGCACCGGCGGCGGAACGGTCAGCTACACGGTGGCCGCGAATACATCCACCAGCCAGCGGACCGGCACGATGACCATCGCCGGACTGACCTTCACCGTCACGCAAGCCGGAGCCGCCGCTGCGAACACACCCACCATCACCAATGGAGGCATTATCAACGCCGCCAGCTACATGCCCGCCAGCATGGACGCCGGCGCGCTGGCCCGCGGATCGTTCTTCACCATCTTCGGAACCAACCTGGGTCCGGCGCAATATCAATCCCAAACCACCTATCCGCTGAACACCACGCTGGGTGAGGTGACGGTGAAGATCACCGCTGGAAGCACATCGGTGAATGCCTACATGGTGTACGCGTCCGCGAACCAGATCAACGCCATCCTGCCTTCCAACGCCCCCACGGGGAACGTACAGATCGTGGTGACGTACCACGGCGTCGCCAGCCCCGCGTCGCCGGCCAAAGTGGTGGATACCAACTTCGGCATCTTCAGTACGTCGAATGGGCGTGGGCCGGGAGTCATCCAGAACTATGTTTCACCCACCGTCCTGCCTCTGAACACGCGCACCGCCACAGCCAAGCCCGGCCAGGTGGCGGTTCTGCTAGGCACCGGTCTTGGCCCCATCACCGCGCCCGACAACCTGGCGCCGCCCACCGGCGACTTGCCGGTCCCGGTTCAGATATTAGTGGCCGGCAAAGTTGCCAGTAAGTCATACAGCGGGCGCATGCCCGGGGTGGCCGGCGTCGACCAGATCAACTTCACGGTGCCCGCGGATGCTCCCTCGGGATGTTATGTTCCGGTGCAGATCAAAGCCGGCAACGTCTACAGCAACATCGTCACCATGGCGATCCAGCCGGAAGGACAGACCTGCTCGGATCCGCAGAATCCGTTTTCCGACCTGGTTTCCAATGGCCGCAAGGGCGGGTCGATTTTCCTGGTGCGCGCCAATGCACACGCTCAACTCGATGCCAGCCAGCCGGCCACGGATTTGTCCATAGACTTCGGCGTGGCGGCTTTCGAAGACAACACTGGCCACGGCGATCTGGGCTACAATCCGCTGTTCTCTCTACCCCCGGTGGGAACCTGCTCGGCCTATGCAGGGAATCTGGATCTGAGCAGCTTGCTGTCCGGGAGTCCGGATCTTTCGGGCGCCGCCGGACTGCTGGGCAAGGACCTGGACGCCGGCTCGGCCATATCCATCACGGGACCGAAGGGCAACACCATCGCGATGAACCATATGGATACCGACAAGAACACCGGCCCCTATCTGGCTCTGCTGGGAGGATCGATTCCGCTCCCCGGAGTACAGAGCCTGCCGCCCTTCCTGGATCCCGGCACATTCAAGATCAGCGGCCCCGGAGGTAAAGACGTCGGTCCGTTCCAGACGACGTTTAGCATGGGAGCGCCGGTCACCTGGACCAATCGCGATCAGATGGCGCAAATCGATCGCACGCAGGACCTCACCTTCAAATGGTCCGGCGGCGACAGCTCCAAGCTGGTGATGCTGGCGGGGCTCGGCGCCGATCAGAACACGCAAGCGCTGGCCGGTTTCTTCTGCTTCGTTCCGTCCACTCCAGGCAGCTTCACCGTGCCCACTTCGGTGCTCGGGAACCTGCCGGCCGGCGGCACGAATGCGCTCGGCGCGGTGCTGGTGGGCAGCTTCCCCAGCACTTATCCGACGTTCACGGCGAGCGGACTGGATTCCGGCTTAATCTTCAACGCCAATTTGTCCTTGGCGACGGTGACCTTCAAGTAGACGATTCTCCCGGCCGGCGTTGACCGGGAGCAATGGGGTGCTATGGCACCCGCATACCATGCGATTCGCGACGCTCGTGACGGTGGCGCTTCTGCTGACACCTCTATGGGGCCAGCCGCAGCGCCACGTCGTTATCGTGGACCTGGATGGAGTGCGCCGCGATCTGCTCGACACCCCCTACCTGGCGGGAAGAATGCCGCAACTCGAGCGATTGTTCGGGAGCTCCGCGGCCGGCCAGGGATTTTCGCGTGCGCTGTATTTCGAGCAAGCCACCACCGTCGCGCCCTCGGTGACCATGTCCGGCCAGGCGTCGCTCTACACTGGCGCGTACCCGGGCGCGCATGGGGTCCCGGGCGACACCTGGTTCGACCGCGACCAGGGTGTGGGCGTCGATTATTTCACTTCCGCCGGTGTTACCTGTGTCTTCGACTTTCCCCTATTCGGCGCCAGCGGCTGCGGCGGCGGTCTAGCGAACCGCAATCTTAACTCGTCCACGCTGTACGAGTGGGCCAGCCTCGCCGGCGTTAGCAGCGTCGTGGTCTATAACCCGTATTGGAAGGGCGCCACGCACGCCATTCTGCCGTCCGTGCTGGATGCGCTGGCGCTGCTCCAAAGCGGCACCCAGGATTTCGAGTACTTCGATCGCGACATGGCCGCGCGGGCCATCGCCGAACTTCGCGAGCACGGCCGCCCGGACTTGCTTACTCTGTATTTCGTGGGCGCCGATCTGGCCGGCCACGCCGCCGGCACGCGCGCGACCATGGACTACCTGAGCCGGGTCGTCGATCCGCTGCTCGGTACGTTCTTCGACGCGCTGGATCAGATCGATCCAGACTGGCAGAGCAATACGCTGTTCGTCTTCAGTTCGGATCATGGCCGGACGGACACCTCAGCTACGCCTGAGCTACGCCTGGCGATGAACTGGCGCTGATCCGGATGGCGGACGTGCTCGCCCGCGCCGGCTTCGACGCCGAGCATTCTTACATCGCCAACCAAGGCGGGCTGGCGCACGTTTATCTGCGCGCTCCGGGTGCGCCGTGGAGCGAAACGCCGGACGTCCCGGGCTTGCGCGCCGCTGCTGAGTCGCTGGAGGCCGACAGCGGGTTGTCCGAGGAGCTGGAGTCAGTCTGCTATCGCGACGCCGGCTACCGCTGCCTGAACGCTCTGGACGCGGATCGCATGCGGCTGCTGGACGCTATGAATTCGCGCCGCACCGGCGATTTGATCCTGCTGGCAAAACCTGGGCGCTACTTCGGCAACAGCGCAGCCGAGAGATCGGAGCACGGTTCGTTGAGCGATACCGATCTCGCCGTCCCTCTGATTCTGTGCGGCGGCGGCGTTATGCCGGGACGCGTTTCTGACGCCGCGGCCACGGTGCAAATTGCAGCGACCATCGCGGACTACCTGGGGTTCACAGCCCCAGGCGCGCAACCGCACCTGCCGCATGTTTTTCTCGGCAAGGGCCGCAAGAAGATGACGCCGCCACGATGAAATCCAGCCGCCCGGACCGATCGCCGCCGCAGCCGTTTCTTACTTGCGGGCGCTGCTGGCCAGTTCGTGCGTGGCGGCCGGCTGGTAGCTGCCGGCGACGGTTCGGAAAGCGATATTCAAGCGATTCCATGAATTGATGGCCACGATCGCCAGAGTCAAATTCGCCAGTTCGTCGTTGGAAAACTGGCTGCGGGCCTGCTCGTAGACGTCGTCGGGGACATGCCCTTCGGTGACTCGAGTTACGGCCTCTGTCCAGGCCAGCGCCGCACGCTCACGCTCGGTGTAGAAGGGAGCCTCACGCCATGCGTCCAGCAAATAGAGGCGCTGCTCGGTTTCGCCGCGAGCCTTCAAGTCTTTCGAGTGCATGTCAATGCAGTAGGCGCAGCCGTTGATCTGGGATGCCCGCAGACGAATCAAGTCGAGCAGCGCCGGATCCATGCCGCTTCCGGCGAGATACGTTTCCAGACCCAGCATCGCCTTAAGAGCTCCCGGGGGAACCTTGCGAGAATCCAATCTTGGTTGCATCATAATTGCCTCCTTCAGTGTTCTAGCGCGGTCGCAACTCTCCGGCTTCGGCCAACCTTTCCGGAGTCGGTCTGCCATGAGAGCCTGCAGAACCTGGTCGGGCGGGAATCGATGGATGGCCGGCTAGGCAAATCTCACACATCGCTCCCGGCGTCCCTGCCTAGTCTGATGCAGAATTCCTTGCTACGTTCCAAGCCAAATGCGATGCAAAATGCGTGCGTCGTTTCAAACGTAAACATTCCGCCCCCTGGTGACATCCAACAGGTAGGTGTAGCATGACGGATCTTCATCAACACGCTTCAATCGCGGTGAGTCCACAGTCGCCGGGCTGTAACGGTGACAGCCGATTCACGATCGACGGGCCGGCGGGTTTTGACATGGACCATGTCCTCCGCATGGACGAATATTCGGCGGCGAACGCATTTGTAAATGGCGAGCTGACGATACGAGGCGACCTGTGCGCCGCCATCCAGTTTTTCCGCCGGCAACGGCGTCCACGCGCGCGGCAAGCCTGGTTCTCACTGGCCGCCTGGCTGACACAGGTGGTTGGCTCTTTGCAGACCGGGCGCGAAGCTGCCGCCCGGAACATTCGCTTTCACTACGATCGTTGCAACGCTTTCTACCGGCAATTCCTGGACTCCCGCATGCTCTATTCCGCGGGCGATTTCAGCGGCTCCACGCGCTCTTTGGAGGAGGCCCAGGCGAAGAAGCTGGACCAAGTCTGCCGCACTCTGGATCTTCGTCCCAACGAACGGTTCCTGGACGTGGGATGCGGATGGGGAGGCCTGGTGATATATGCCGCGGAGCGATTCGGGGTGCGGGCGGCAGGCTGCACCTTGAGTCGCGACCAGCTCGAATTCGCGCGCTCGGCGGTGAGAGGCCGCGGCTTGGAGCAGCGCGTGACCATCGAAGAGACCGACTATCGTGATCTCGGGGGCCGCTTCGATAAGATCGCGTCGGTCGGGATGTTCGAGCACGTGGGCCGCGGGCATCTGCCGGAATATTTCCAAAAGATTTACTCGCTGCTGGACTCCCGCGGAGTGTTTCTCAACCGCGGAATCGTCCGGCCGGAGACCGAATCCGCCGGACCTGCGACGCTGTTCCTCGAAGAGAGCGTTTTCCCCGGAGGAGCACTGGCGCACCTGGCCGACGTCGTGCGCGAGGCGGAGCGGGCCGGCTTCGGAGTGCTCGCAGTCGAAGATTTTCGGAGAGACTACGCGCTGACGTGCCGCGCCTGGGTGGCCCGGCTGCTTGAAAACGCCGAGACCTGCCGCGCCCTGGCCGGCGAGACGACCTATCGTACCTGGCTGCTGTACCTGGCGGCTTCGGCGGTTAGCTTCGAGGACGGCGATACCGACGCGGCGCAAGTGACCTTCGAGAAGCGCCAACTAAGATCTCGCGAGGTTCGCAACGTATGGTAATCCGGATTCGGCGGTGGGTAGCCTGGTGGTTTTGCCTGGGGGTGATTTGTGGCGCGGTAGCGCTGATCAACATTTTCTTCCGGGACCTGACGCGCAAGCAGGACCAGGTGATCTTGTTCCTGGGCGTAGTGCACTGGTTGTTGGGAGGTCTGGTCTGCTGGGCCTGGGAAGGCGTCCGGCTGGACAAGCCGAAGCGGGACGCAGCACAAAAACCAGCTACGAATATAGCGCAGGAACCGGAACATGTCGCATCCCAGCTTGTCGTGCACACTCGCGGGCAAGCCTTCCGACCGCGATCGCGCATCCGGCAAGAGCTGCTGGTGCGTTATCTCCTCCGGCACTGGGAGCACATTCAGAGCCATCGCCCGTGAATTGAGACCTAGCGATCCGGTGTCTTCCGAGGATTGGAACATTCATTTCCAGGCGACCTCCATCGGACAGGTCCACGCCGGCTTCCCTTCGCCCTACCAGGGAAGCAACAGCCTGCCCCGCTATGCGGAGAAACGCGTCTCGCTGGGGAATAAGAAATACGGTCTGGCTGCCAGCCTGGAGCAAGCGCTGACGGCGGAGATCGGCGTGTTCGCCCGCTATGGATGGAGCGACGGCAAAACCGACTCGTGGGCGTTCACGGAAATCGATCGCTCAGCGAGCGGAGGCGTCTCAATCGGCGGGCGGAGCTGGCGCCGGGCCGACGACCGCATCGGCATGGCAGCGGCCCGGAACTGTCTCTCCGGCGACCAACGGAGTTTTCTCGCCGCGGGCGGACTGGGGTTCCTCATCGGCGACGGCCGGCTGAACTACCGGCCCGAGGCTATCGTGGAGGCCTACTATGCCTGGCGAACAACCAGGACGTTCACGGTGAAGCTGGATTACCAGCATGTTGAGAATCCGGCCTACAATCAGGACCGCGGGCCGGTGAATGTGGAGAGCCTGCGGCTGCATTGGGAGCGGTAAGACCGTGACCAATTCTTGGCGGTTTGGTTAAGAATCTGTCTCGGTGCGGATTCCGATCTTAGCTTTGCATTGCTGAATCAAGGAATTCGATTGGACTGCCAAATGCTCCCGGATGCCTGGGAGAACTGCCTTGGCAACATCGGAAGCGGCTCTGAGCAATCAGTTACGTAAGCACGCGGCGGTGCTCCCCACGCGGGCGCCGAGGCGTCTTGACAAATTTTTCATTGCGGGAGTCGCAATCGCGCTGGGAGCGACCTTCCTGGGCATCCGCTCCAGTGGAATCTCGATCGGCTACTTTCTGCAACCCAGTGGCGCAGTTGTCGTCCTGGGCGGAACGCTGGGCGTGATTCTGGTGACTACGCCGCCGCGCAATCTGATGCACTCGCTACGCAGGGTGACGGACTTGATTGCCGCGGTGGAAGTGGATCGCGAGGCGCTGATCGAGGAGATTATCGGCTACGCCCGGACTGCGCGGCGGAGCGGCATCCTCTCGCTGGAGCCGATCGCGCCAAAGGCATCCGATCCGTTACTTCGCAGCGCGTTGCAGCTTGCCGTGGACGTGAGCAATCGCGAGGAGTTGCAGACCGTGCTGGAAGCGGAACTGCGCATGGCGGAGCGCCAGGGCGAGGCGGATGCGAAAACGCTGGAGGTAGCCGGAGGTTTTGCTCCCACCCTTGGCATCATTGGCACGGTGATCGGACTGATCGAGGTGCTGCGGCAGTTCTCGAATCCTCAGGCGGTGGGCTACGGGATTGGCACGGCCTTCGTCTCCACCATCTATGGCCTGGCGTTGGCGAATCTGCTGCTGTTGCCGGCGGCGCACCGCATACGGGCCAGAGTCGCCGAGAACTTCGAAACCCAGGAGCTGATCCTGGACGGAGTGTTGTCCATCGTCGACATGCTACACCCTGCGCTGATTCGCATGCGCCTGGCTTCGTTCTTGCGTGAGCCCAGAAGCGTAACGGTTGCGCCGGGTGCCGCCTTCTATGAAACGAAAGCCTAAGTACCTGGAGGCAGAGCACGGCCAGCGTGAGCGCTGGCTGATCAGCTATACCGACATCGTCACGCTGCTGCTGATTCTTTTCGTGGCGATGGCGGCGCAGAGCGTGGGTAAGCCGCCGGCCCAGCCTGTGCGGCGCGAGCCGCAGCAGGCTCCGAAACCGTCCCGCGCAACGCTGGTCCGGGCCGAGCAGCGGCTGAAAGAGCGCGGCCTGGATCCGCGGCTCGATCCGCGGGGCCTGGTGATCAGCCTGCCCACGGCGATTCTGTTTGAATCGGGTGACGATCACATCAATCCGTCGGCGCTCCCGGTCATTTCGCGGATTGCGGAGGTGCTTCGCGACTCGGGCAACAAAGTGGAACTGGCCGGGCACGCCGATGCGGTTCCCATTCACAACCGGCGCTTCAAGAACAACTGGGAACTTTCGGCGGCTCGCGGCTTGAGCCTGCTGGCATTGCTGACCTCTCAATACGGCATTCCCGAGGCACGTCTGTCGGTTTCCAGCTTCGGCGCTTACAGCCCCAAGGGATCGAACGATACCGAGGATGGCCGGGCCGAGAACCGCCGCGTGGAGATCCTGATCCTGGACGAACCGGCGCTCTAGGCGCTGGCTGAAGAACCCGTGCAACCACTCCCTAACCGTCGTGGCTCAGAATAGCGGTGGCCGTTCGGGAGCGGGCGTGCGATCCTAACATTTGTTGCGATACGGCTTGAATATTCGCCCGCAGGCCGCGCTGGACCTGGTGTCGCTGGGCGCTCTGGTCCACCGGCTGGACCCCGGCGTCGTTCCCTTCCGCAAAGCCACCGAATGCAAGATTCACGTGAGCGGCGGCGAGTTCAACGTGGCCGCCAACCTGGCGGACTGCTTCGGAATGAAGACCGGCATTGCGACCGCGATGGTGGACTATCCGATCGGTGACTTGATCGCCGAGCGGGTGCGGGCCATGGGCGTGAAACCGTTCTACAAGCGCTTCGAGCACGACGGCGTCACCGGCCCCAACATGGCCACCGTCTATAGCGACCGCGGCTACGGCGTTCGTCCGCCGGTGGTCTTTTACAATCGCTCGAACGAAGCCGCGGCCAGGTTGCAACCGGGCGACTTCGATTGGCCGGCAATGTTCGCGGACGGCGTGCGCTGGTTTCACAGCGGCGGGATCTTTGCGGCGCTTTCTCACGGCGCGGCCGAGTTGATCATCGAAGGGATGCAGGCCGCCAAGTCCGCCGGGGCCGTGGTTTCCTTCGATCTGAACATTCGCCAGAAGCTCTGGAACATTTCGGGCGGCAAGGACAGCGCCCGAACCGTAATCGAGCGCATCGTCGGCCATGCCGATGTGTTGCTCGGCAACCCGCAGGAACTCGACTCGGGCGCCCAGACCGGCGCAGAGTCCAAGCTCGACTCCGGCTCATTTTTCGAAGCGGTCCAGCGAGTGCTCGAGCGCCATTCGCATCTTCAGGTCATCGCGACCACGCTGCGCGAAGTCCACTCCAGCAACCGGCACACCTGGAGCGCGGCTGCCTGGATGGACGGCCGTGAGCATGTCGCGCCCGTTTGCGAGCTGGAGGTGTACGATCGAGTAGGCAGCGGCGACGGTTTCGCGTCCGGACTTTTCTATGGGCTGATGGCGGGCGAACCTCCCGAGGAAGCGCTCAAGCTGGGCTGGGCGCACGGCGCGCTGGTCAGCACCTTCCCCGGCGACACTACCATGGCGAGCTTGGATCAGGTGCGTGCCTTAGCCCAGGGAGGCTCGGCCCGCATCCAGCGCTGAATGCGGCCGAGCGGTTCGCTCACAGACGTCGGCTCTCGATGTATCCTGGGGACGTGCAGCTCCAGAGCGCCATCTTCTTTGAGACGCCGGAAGAGATTTTCGCACGCGTCTTCTCGGAATTGAAGCCGCGCACCGAGGTGCCGCCGGTGCGGGTGGAGTTCCGCCGTTACGCCAACGCCAACAGCTTCGTTCGCTGGGACCAGGCGGGCCTCCAGGTGCGCATCACCGACGTGCTGGAGGGCGCTCCGGCGCACATCCTGGAAGCCCTGGCGAACCTGCTTTTATCGAAGCTGGTGCGCCGTCCGATACCCAAAATGCACGCCGAGCGGTACCGCCGCTTTCTGAACCGCAAGGAGATGCGACGCAGCCTGCAACTGGTGAAACAGGCGCGCGGGCGCAAATTCGTTTCCGGGCCGCTGGGCGAATGCTACAACCTGGAAGAGATTTTCGAGCAGCTGAATCTGCGCTATTTTCACGGCCTCATGGCGCGCCCGCTGCTGGGCTGGAGCCGCGGGGTCTCGCGGGTGATGCTGGGACATTTCGATCCCTCGCACAACGCGATCATCCTGAGCAGACTGCTGGATCGCGCCGAAGTCCCGCGCCTGGCGGTAGAGTACGTGCTGTTTCACGAGATGCTCCACCTGCGATTCCCGGTGGAGCATCGCGGGGCGCGCCGCTGCGTGCACACGCCCGAGTTCAAAGCCGCCGAACGGCAGTTCCCGGGCCGGATAGAAGCCAAGGAACTGCTGAAGAGAATCTGCACCGCGACGGCCTGAGCTACGCCGACGCGGTTTCGGCCTGTTGCGGGAGCGCGCTTACAATCTGATGGCGCATCTTTTGGAGCGCCTCCAGGAGTTCGGGGACGTCCACGGCCGTCCAGCCCAGCGGATACAGCGCGACCTTGCAGCGCACCAGGCAAATGGCGAAGTAAAACGTGATCTGCTGCCGCCACAGGGCGCTTGCAAACTCCGGCCGGTCTTCGGAGGAATGCACCAACATCAATCTCGCGATGAAATGCAACCGATTGAAGTCCCGAACCAGCAGATAAAGATATTCACAGAACGCCTCGCGCCGGTTGGAGAGCAGGCTCTTGGCCATTTCCGGACGATATCCGGATTGGGAAGCAAGAAACGCGAAATCGCCCTGGTCCAGCAATCGCTCCATGGGCGCGTAACTTTCGAGAGAAAACTCATCCAGCCACTCCGGGCTGTAGGGTTCAGCGTCAAGACGAGACGCTAACCTGAGGAACAGGCAGGTGAAGCCGACGAGCAACAGCACGACAGCCAAACCCAGGCCTCCCAGAATCATGGGGACCTCCTAGACTGAGCCAGCTTAACGTATTCCATAAAGAAACGCAAACGTTTTTGTCACGAAGACGTACATTCTTTCTAAAATATGGATAAAAACTACTTTTTGACTTCACGAAGCAGGCTTTCATTAATGGCTTGCAGCCGAGAGAGCAAGCGTTGTTCGTCCATGGGATTCCATTGATGTCCGACCACGACTGTCCGGGTCTCGCCGCTCCGGTTTAACGTGAACAACCACAGCAACAAGCATGCCGTGGAGGCTCCCACAAACGCTGCGTTGATCTCCCGGTTCCAGCGGGGGAACCGTATGACGTCGACGAAGAGTGCGGCGACCTTAGATAACAGGTAAATTGCAAAACCAATGGAATAGATGACCACATTCCGATTCAATGGGACCGGGTAGTAGACCAGAAAAACCAGCGATGAGAGAACGAACAGCAACAGGCTGGAGATGATAGTGCGGTAGCATGCCAGAAAATACTGGAGTACCGTGGCCGGCGTCCTTTCCAGGCCCACCAGCAGCAGGGAAGCCAGAATTGCCAACGCCAAGGCAATCTGGATGTAGCGCCGCGAAACGCTCGCAATTCCTGGCAGACCGCTCAAAATATTCGAATATACCTCTAGAACAATCAGGGCGTAAAAGCAAACGATCAAGCCTTCGCTGGCCATCCAGAGATTGAAGTATAGAGTGCTGCGCAGAGGCACGAACGTCAGAGTCCCGGTCTCCAGCAGAGCCACAAGCAGATAGCCGAAGAAGCAAACGTAAATGCGGTATAGTCCGGTCCACCAGATGCGTAGACATAGGCCCACCAGCGCAACGGTCTGGAGAACCAGTAGGAACTGTTGTTCAAGGGGGAGCCGATTCATGACTTGAGGCCGATTCCGACAACCAAAAGTCTAGCATCGAACCCCCTCGAGAGGGCAGGTCAGCGCACGTCGGCTCGGCAGGTACCTTCGAAATAGCAGGGGGGAATCGGCCAATCGGCCGAAAGGACGCTGGCGAGGGCAACCGTCATCGCCGCTAGCAACAAGAGCTTTTTCATCATGGTGTCAAATCTCCTTTGGGATTGTCGGAAGTCTGCTTCGGAACTATGGTGTTCAGAGTAAAGGCAGAGCCGGCGGAACGGGAAAATGAGCGAGACTCTTTCTGAAAGCAGAACATCTCAACCAGGCAGGGCTGAACTTGACGAACGGATTCCGTTGGGGCGGGTTTCGATGTATGATCCAGTTATCGGGATGAAGGGCACGGAAAACAACGCTGCCTTGGTTCGGGGCGCCGTTTCCAATCTCTGGCGGAACACGCTGTCGCGGATCCCGTCGGTCTTCGGCAGGCTGGTCTACATCTCGTCGCTGCGCAACTCCAACAACGGCCGCTATGAACACCATGGCCTGACCCTGGTGTATGGCGAGGATCAGGCCAATCGGGCGCTCAAGAAGAGCCATGCGGAGACCTTCGCGGAGTGGCTCACGTTCAATCTGGAGCAGCAGAAAGCGGATCTGGAGTTGTATATCTCGACGCTGCCGGATGAGCCGCGCCAGGTAATTCAGACCTGGCTGAAGCTGGCCCCCTACCGCAATCTCATTCCCACCGCGGTCCGGGGAGTGGAGCGGAAGGTCTATATCAGCGATTTGAACGTGGTGCTGGAGCTGCTCAAGAACGCGTACGCCGCCGGCGACCCTGGTCGAGGCGCATCGCGATCCCAATAACCTGGCCCACCAGCTCGATATCGGTGGGATACCTGTACACCTGGGGATCGCAGGACGAAGCCGGGTGGGGCTGCAAGATCAGCCGGTCGCCGGTGAGATTGCACCAACCGCAGGCGTAGCCCTGGCGATGCTCCAGAAAGTAGATCGGCCGCTCGAACTCATTGTTCCAGCCGGAGTTAGAGACGCGGCGCACGGTCTCGTCGAGCATGACGAAAGTGCCAGGCTGCAGCAACGGATACATGAACCAGTCTTCGGTCCCGATAAAAGCGTAGCGGTGCTCTTTCAGGCCGAGCGTTTCCAGGAACATCAGCGGCAGCTTGCCCCAGCGCTGGATCATGCGGCTGAGATAAGTGGTCCGGCGCAAATCGATTCCCGGATCCAGGGCCAGCGGCAGCAGCACCTCGCCTTGAACGCCCACGCGAAACGAAACCTCATGAGTTTCGGAAATCTCGACTAAGCGCGCATCCGCGGGCAGGTTCCCGAGCGATACGCCATACCACTCCATAACTTCATGGAAATCGAGCCGATAGACGGCACACAGCGAGTACAGCTTGTACAGCGACGGCATCAGGCCGCGATTCTCGATCTCCGAAATGCGATTGATCAGAACCGCGAATTCATCGTTGTGATACTTCTCGGCGATCTTCTGGCTGGCCAGCTCGACGTCCCGGACGCGCAGGTTCAGGCGCTCTCTGACTCGCCTGAGTTTCTGGCCAGGGTCCTCCATGCTATGATGCTTTCCCAGTGCATCCCCGTAAAGCCATGTGCCGATTAGAACTCAGGCACCTGGGCACAATGCTGGGACAGGCTCGAATTATAACCACCGCCGGATCAAAGAGCAAGGCGCTAAAGCAGTTTTGTTCGGTTTTCCGAACAAAGATCAGAATGAGGAGGTCTTTTGGACGACAAGATGTTACGAGTGGCTCCCGGATCGGTTGTCTGTGTGTTTACCTTGCCTGGGGGAGTTAGTTTCATTGTAGACGCTGAGACGCCGGGCGGGCAAGCTGCGGGAAAACCGGGTTTCTGACATTCTCATGAAGAAACAGCGGGCTGGTATTCAGGGTGAATTGGGAGCTTTCAGCCAGGAAGCCGCGCGCCAGCTCCTGGGCAATCAGGCCCAGGTGATTCCCTTTCAGAGGTTCGATCAGGTATTCGGTGCGCTGCGCGCCGGCAAGATCGACGTGGCCGTGATTCCCATGGAGAACACGCTGGCCGGATCGGTGCACGAGAACTACGATCATCTGCTGAATTTCGACGTCCGCATCGCCGCCGAAACAAATGTCCGCATCGTTCACAACCTCATCGCGCCTCCCGGCGTCCGGTTCAAGGACATCCGCAAAGTGTATTCGCATCCGGTGGCGTTGAACCAGTGCCTCCGGTTCTTCGCCCGGCACCCGAAGATGGAGCGCGTTTCGTTCTATGACACCGCGGGAGCCGTCAAGATGGTCATGGAGGAACGGAACTCGGACGCGGCGGCCATCGCCTCCCGGGTGGCAGCTTCCATCTACGGCGCCAAAATCCTGCGGCGATCGATTGAAGACGATCGTCACAATTTCACACGGTTCTTTCTCTTGTACCGCCGCAAAGATGCGCCCCGGCGGACCACGCACGCGCGACAGTGGAAGACTTCGCTGGTGTTCACCACGCGCAACGTCCCGGGCGCGCTGTTCCGGGCCTTGAGCGCCTTAGCGCTGCGGGATGTGAACCTCACCAAGATCGAGTCTCGGCCCTTGCGCGGCAAGCCCTGGGAGTATCTGTTCTACGTGGACTTCCTGGGCCGGGAAGACGACCCTCGCGTCGAGAAGGCGCTCGGCCATCTGGCGGAGGTAGCGGATTTTCTGCGCGTGCTGGGCAGCTATCCGCGGGGCCGGTAGAGGCTGGCTAGCGCTGCGGTTTGGTTCGCGGCTTGAACCTGAGCGCGGTATGCGTCGCGGAGAACGCGCAGACCTTGGTGTCGATTAATCCGGCCGCGCGTCCGGCGGATATTACCTCGTTCTGAGTGACGCGCTCGACCCCTTTCGGATAGATCACCCACGCGGGCGCATCCCCGACGTAGGCCAGCTCGACCAGTTCATCCTTCTCTTCGATGGACAGAAATATCAACTCAGGCTTGGAACGGCTCAGGATGGCGCCCCGCCCGGCCAGTTCGCGGCGAAAATCTTCAGCGTGCCGGCCGATCAGTCGCACCTTCATCCCCGGCTTCACTCCCAGCTTGTCGAGGCGGCTGGGCGGATTTCGGATTCGCGCGGCCCACTTGCCGGCCGCATCGCCCAGATGAAGAATCGCCGAACCCCCGGTGAACTGGATGCTGAGTTTTCCATCCGACGCAGCCAGGCCGGTGATGCTTTGGAACGGGATCTTCAGCCGGAAATCGCCGCGAAAGATCAACTCGGAGGTTTCGAGCAGCGCTTTTCCACGCGAGGACTCTTTCCCGAAATCCACGCGGCACTTGATCTCTTGGCCCATGCGGCGTAATTTCCAATTATCCCGCAGTGCGCGGTGAGGGCTGCCGCCGCGGATTCCTTGTATTCTGGTGTTAGGTGCTCCGCAGCCTGCTGCTGTTCCTTTCGCGCCAGTCTTGGCTTCGTCACTGGGTGGAGACGTCACCGGCAGCCGATCGTCTCACATCGCGCTTCATCGCCGGCCACACGCTGGAACGGGAAGTGTCCGTGTGCCAGCGCCTCAACCGCGACGGGATCCTGGCCAGCCTGGATCACCTGGGCGAGAGCGTCACCTCGCTCCAGGAGGCCGGGAGTTCGCGCGACGCCTACCTGGCCGCTCTGGACCGGATCGCCGCGCTGGGCCTCCAAGCCACCGTATCGGTGAAGCTCACCCAACTGGGCCTGGATTTCTCAGAAGCCGAATGCGAAGCCAACGTCGAGCGGCTGGTCGCCCGGGCCCAACAGATCGGGAGCGTCGTGGAAGTGGACATGGAATCGAGCAAGTACCTGGATCGCACGCTCGGTCTGGTGGCGCGCCTGCACGCCAGGTACGCCAGCGTTCGGGCCGTCATCCAGGCTTACTTGTATCGCAGCGAGGGCGACGTCGCGAACCTGTGCCGGTTGGGCATTCCAGTGCGCCTATGCAAGGGCGCTTACAGGGAGCCGTCCGATCTGGCGTTTCCGCGCAAGAAGGAAGTGGACGGAAATTACTTGCTTCTGATGAGGAATCTTTTCGAGCAGGGCGCGAATCCGGCCATCGCGAGTCACGATGAACGAATCGTCCAACAGGCCATCGCGATCGTCAGGGAACGAAAGATCGCCCCGGATCGTTTTGAATTTCAGATGCTGTATGGCGTTCGCCGCGACTTGCAGCGCATGCTGATCCGGGATGGCTATCGTCTGCGCCTCTATGTGCCGTACGGCGATGCGTGGTATCCATATTTTATGAGGCGTCTGGCGGAGCGGCCGGCCAATGTGGTGTTTCTGGCGCGCAATCTGTTGAAGAGCTGAGCACGAGCCGATAGCAGTGTACAGTAGAGGCAGGAACCTGGTGACCCAAAAAGGAGTCCAATAGTTGTGAGGTATTGGGGTTACTTGATGGCCAAGCTGGCGGCCGCCGCCATGCTGATGGGCGTGCTCTGGTCCCTCATCCGGTGGGTGTTCTTCCGCGACTCCGGTCAGAATCCCTTCGCCCATGACTTGGGCTACACCAGCGCGATGATGCTGTTCTTTCTCGCCAGCGCCGGGCTGCTGTACCTCATCGTCTGGGACCAGCGCTATCGCTGCCGCACCTGCCTGCGCCGGCTGCGGATGCCCATGACGGCTGGTTCCTGGCCCAACATGCTGCTGTTCGGCCAGCCGCGCACCGAGTACATCTGCCTGTACGGGCACGGGACGTTGAAGGTGCCCGAGGTGCAGATCACCGGACCCAACGGTCCGGATTGGGAGCCGCACGATCAGGATATCTGGAAGGAACTCGAGTCGCTGGAGGAAAGCAAGAGGTGACGTTGGCGCGGCGTCTGCGGATGGCCGCAGGTTTGGCCGTGCTGCTTGCGCTGGCGGCGATCGCCATCGTGCTGGTTCCTCCTTACGTCGCCAACTGGAAGCTGCAGCGTTACGTCAACGAGCTGCTTGACGACCCCGCCACCGCCAGCCAGCCACCCGAGACGGTGCGGTCCCGCATAGTGAGCAAAGCGGCTTCTCTAGGGCTGCCGCTGCACAGCGAAGACGTCCAGGTGACACCTTCCGGCAAGGCGCTGCGCATCGATGCGCTGTACGTCGTGCACGTGGATATTGCCGGATACAGCGTGGTTTTGCACTTCCGGCCGGCCGGGGGCGGAACGTAAACTGGTGATCTGGTCAGAATTCGGCTTCCAGGCGGATCGCGCCGCTGCGCGGAACTCCTAGCGCAGTGCCTGAAAACAGCCCCGCGAAATCGATCACGTTGAGGCGATTGGTTAGATTCTGCACGTCGGCTTGCACGCGCAGGCTCTGTCTTTCCTTCTTCCACAGGATGAATCCCGCGGAGGCGTTGAACTCGAACGATGGACGCACGCGGCCGCGATCGAAGTTCACGCGGCTCACGATGCGCGGCCCGTACGCCGCCAGCGCATCCTCATAGGTCCCGTCGAACTCGACCGGAAGGCCGCTGCCGTAAGAAGCGCCGGCAGCCAACCAAAGCCGGGGCGTAATCTCGTAGCGGAATCGGGCGCGCGCAGTGTTGCGCTGATCCTGCGTAATAGGAAAACGGCTGGTATCACCGAGCACGCCTTGCGCCTCGCCGCCCAGGAACAGGCCTCCGGTCACCGGCAGGTAACCCAGTCCCAGCATGTTCGAATAGCTGAGAAAGCCTGAGAGCGGTCCCCAGCGCGGAATCTCCAGCTTCACTTCCACGCCGTGGATATCGGCTTTCCGGAAGGCGATCGGAAAACTCACGCCAGTGTTCAGCAGCAGGTCGTCATCGGCAAAATCGTTCTCCGACCGCTCGAAGAAATTGGCGTCCACCCGGAGCTTGCCGAACAATCCCTTGGCGAAGCCCACCTCGTAGAAGTTCCCGCGGGATGGCCGAACGGGTAATCGGAGCACCACGTCGCTGAGCGCCTGCACCGCCGGGGAACTCGCCAGCAGCAGGTTCTCGAAGGCCGGCGTCTGGAAAACGCGATCGTACGATGCGCGCACGACCACGTCCGCGCGAGGCCAGTACCACGCGATTCCCAAGCGGGGGCTGATCGCGTTTTCGTCGACGATGAGCCGGTAGTGATCCCAGCGCAGACCGGCGCTGAAGGTCCAGTTCCCCAGTCGCATCAAGTCCTGCGCGAACACGGCTTGCTCGCGGCTTTGCCGGCGATCGGCAAAGTTGAACTGAGCCGGTGTGTCCGGATCGAATTGAGAGGAGTCCGTAATGTTGTAGGACAGTGCTTCTCTCACCGACCCGAAGTCCGCATCGGCGCCAACCTTCCACTCGTGCCGGCCGAAGTGGCCCGCCAGACTGGCCTTGATGTAGGTCTCGCGCAAGCCCCGGTCCTGCGCGGCGATGATGGGCGCCGAGAGCGGATTCGACCAAAGCGTGGCTGAAATGTCCCGCGACATGCCTGCGACGTCCGCCACCACTGTCGGCGAGAAAATGTGCTGGTAGGAAAACTGCCCCGCGCGATCCTCGGCGCCGCGATCTTGGCGTTGCCCGGCCGCTTGCTGGAGACTTTCGTTGGGCACGCCGAATCTGGATTGGCCGCCGCGCAGGATGAAACCGATCCGGTCGTGGTCGGTCAGGTCTCGCTCGTAGTGCGCCGAGAAGCCCGCGTTGGTTCCGGCATTGGTGTAGTTCTGCTCGGTGGGCGGATCCAGATAGCGGTCCGTGCGATCCGCGTTGAAGTTGAGCGCCAGAGTATTGCGGCCCCAACCGTACTGACCGGTCAGGTCGCCGCCGGCGGTTTCAAAACTTCCGCCGGAGAGAGCTGCTCTCCCGTGGAATCCCGGCCGCGAATCACGCGCCGTGTTGACTTCGATCACGCCGCCCAGCTTCCTGCCGTACTCGGCCGGATAGCCGGCCGTGAGGACACCCATGGACTGGACCTCACCGGCTTCCAGTTCCGGGGAGAATGCCGGCGAGCGATTTTCGGTGAGCGGGATGCCATCCACGACATACTGCGTCTGATATTCCGAGCCGCGGGGATGCAGCACGCCGTTGGCTTCCAGCAGCCAGCCCGGCTGATTGTTGACCAGGTCGAGCAGCGACCGGCCCGGCAGTGACGCGGCACGGTTCTGCAGCGTATCAGCGCCGATTCGGTTGACGTCGCCCACGCGGTGCGGGTCCACCAGTGTCTCCGAATCGGTGACCACCACCACTGTTTCGACGGGCGCAACGCCGAGCGTAACGCGCAGGTCCTTTGGAACCGCGGAACGGATCTCAACCAGTTCGGAGAGCGGCGCGAATCCGGCATGCTCCACCCGGATGCGGTACATACCGAACGGCAGCCGTTTGATCACCAGCATCCCATCGTTGCCGGTATCCAGCTTCCGGCGGACTTGGTTGGACTGGCTCACCAGCTCGACCGAGCTGGGGACGGCCAACCCGGCCTCATCGGACACTTTCAGCCGCAGCTCTCCGGTCTCGCTCTGGGCAAACAGAGCGGCCGAACACAGCACCAGGGAGGCGATTGCGCGCATCGGGTCGTCTTCATTCTTTCACACCTCGGTCGCGGACGGCTTTCTGGCCGCCAGTTCCGCCACCGCGCGTTGATGGCCCGATTCGTGCGGCTGTCCTTCGTAGTAATGCAGGATGGTCCATCCGGCGAAATACGTTCGCAGTTCGGCTGGCGTGGCCCGTGTGGGCGTGCCTTGGGGTTGATCGGCATCCGCCAGGTGCACGATCACGATCGCCATTCCACCGGGACTGAGGCCGCGCTGCATCGCCGGGATCAAGCTGCGCTGCAGATAGTAGCAGTCGCAGATCAGGTCGTAAGCAGAAGCCGGAATCTCAAATTCGCCGCGCTCGAGGTCGGCGACGCGGGCGTCGATGTCGAGTTTCTGACCCCGGGCACGCTGCCGCAGCAGATCGATCGCGACTGGCGAGCCGTCCACCGCGGTTACACGCCAGCCTCGCCCGGCCAGGTACAAGGCGTTGCGCCCGGGTCCGCAGGCCAAGTCCAGCGCCGCACCTGGAGGCAGGCTGGCGGCGAATCTCTCCACCAGCGCCGAAGGTGTTTCAAAAACCTGCTCGCCGGCCCGGTAACGCCGATCCCACTCCTCGATACTCAACTTGCGGTATCGCGCTTGGCCGCGGCCTTCAGCACCTTTTTCAGGATTCGCACCGCGCGGTCGATCTCTTTTTCGGTGACGATGTAGGGCGGCAGGAATCGCAGCACGGTATCGTGGGTGCAGTTGATCAACAGGCCCTGCTCCATCGCATCCAGAACAATCTGCTTGCCGGAGATCGCGAGGTCGACGCCGATCATAAGGCCGCGCCCGCGCACTTCGCGGATGAATGAGAAGTGCCGCTGCAGTTCCTCCAGCTTCATGCGGAAGTAGGCGCCGGTGCGTTCGATCTGCGGCAGCAGGCCTTCCAGGATGTCGAGAAACTCCAGGCCAACGCGGCAGGCCAGCGGTCCGCCGCCGAAGGTGGAGCCGTGCATCGCGCTGCCGATGGTCTGCGCCGCGCGCTCGTTCGCCACAATCACGCCCAATGGAATGCCGCAGCCCACCGGTTTGGCGGCCACCATGATGTCGGGCAAGACCACCGGATCGGTGAGTTGATAAGCGAAGTACTTGCCCACGCGGCCCACGCCGCATTGGATTTCGTCGAACACCAGCAGCGCATCGTATCGGTCGGCCAGCTCGCGCGCCTTGCGGGCGTATTCGTCGGACATCGGAAAAATGCCGCCTTCGCCCTGAATCCACTCGATCACGATGCCGGAGGTGCGTTCGTTGACCACCTGTTCGAGCGCCACCAGGTCGTTCGCGGGAACGAATTTCGCCCCGGGGAGCAACGGCTCGAAGTCCTTGCGGTATTTTTCCTGCCCGGTGATGGAAAGCGCGCCCAGCGTGCGGCCGTGAAAGGAATTGTGCAGCGAAACGATCTCGTATTTCTCCGGATGGACCTTGCGGCCGTGCGAGCGCATCATCTTCATCGCGCCTTCCATGGCCTCGGTGCCGGAATTGCAGAAGAACGTGCGCGCCAGCCCGCTGATTTTCGCCAGGCGCTCCGCCAGCGGACCCTGGTACTCGTGGTAGTAGAGATTGGACGTGTGCAGCAGCAAACCGGCCTGCTCACGGATGACTTTCACCATGCGCGGGTGCGCATAGCCGAGCGCGTTGACGCCGATGCCGGCGATGAAATCGAGGTAGCGCTTGCCCGACACATCGGAGACGTAGCAGCCCTTGCCGCGCTGCAACACGAGTGGATAGCGGGCGTAGTTCTGCAACAGATACTGGCTTTCCAGCGCCCGGATCCGATCGACGATCCCGGCTTCCTGCTGGACCGGTGAAACGGTGGACATAGCATTCATGATAGCTTGGCGGAAGGAGTTGCAATGCTGTTCCGGGTACAGTTCGCGTTTGCGCTGGGAGCGGGTCTTCTGACAGCGGCCGAGTTTCCCGCGCCGAAAATCGACATGCCTGCCGCGGCCACCAGGCAGACCGCTACCGCCGTTCTAGCGGGCGGCTGCTTCTGGGGCGTGGAGGCGGTCTTCGATCGCCTCAAAGGCGTGTCCAACGTGGTGTCCGGTTTCGCCGGCGGCAGCAAGATCACCGCGCACTACGAAGTCGTCAGCACGGGCCTCACCGGTCATGCCGAATCGGTCCGGATCAGCTACGATCCGTCGCAAATTTCCTTTGGTCATCTGCTCGAAGTGTTTTTCTCGGTGGCCCATGACCCGACGCAACTGAACCGCCAGGGCCCCGACTCGGGCTCGCAGTACCGCTCAGCGATTTTCTACGCGACTGACGAGCAGAAACGCGTGGCCCAGGCCTACGTTCAGCAATTGGACGCGGCGCACTTGTTCCAGCAGCGAATCGTGACCCAAGTTGTGCCGCTCCAGGGCTTCTACCCGGCCGAAGAAGAGCATCAGCATTTTCTGGATCGCAATCCGGACAACCCCTACATCGTTTACAACGATCTTCCCAAGCTGAGCCGGCTCAAGAAGCAGTTCCCCGAACTGCTGAAGCATCGCTGAAGCAGCCGGTGCGGCGCGCATCGCGGGAGAAGCTGCTAAGATTCAATCCCGGAGCACAATGGAACCGCGGCAAACCATCGCGCATTACCGCATTGTCGCCAAGCTGGGCGAAGGCGGGATGGGCGAAGTGTATCGCGCCACCGACACCAAGCTCGGACGCGACGTCGCCATCAAGGTTCTGCCGGCCGCCTTTGCGACGGATTCGGAACGCGTGGCGCGCTTCCGGCGCGAGGCCCAGGTGCTGGCGTCGCTGAGCCATCCGCACATCGCATCCATCTATGGAGTCGAGGAATCGGACGGCGGCATCGCCTTGGTGATGGAGCTGGTGGAGGGGCCGACGCTGGCCGACCGCATCGGCGCCGGCCCGATTCCGCTAGACGAAGCGCTGCCCATCGCGCGGCAAATCGCCGAAGCTCTGGAAGCCGCGCATGAGAAGAACATCGTGCATCGCGACCTCAAGCCGGCCAACATCAAGCTGACGCCGGATGGCCGGGTGAAAGTGCTGGACTTCGGCCTGGCCAAGGCCATGGCGGACGAGCACGGTTCGGCTGACCCGGCCAACTCGCCCACGTTGACGCTGGCCGCGACGCGCGCGGGCGTGATCCTCGGCACCGCGGCATACATGCCACCGGAGCAGGCTAAGGGCAAGCCGGTGGATCGCCGCGCGGACATCTGGGCTTTCGGCGTGGTGTTGTACGAGATGCTCACCGGCCGCCGCGGCTTCAGTGGCGACACTGCCGCAGAGACGCTGGCCGCGGTGATGAAGGACGAACTCGACTTCACTCGTCTGCCCGCTGAAACGCCGCCCGCTGTCCGCGCGTTGCTCAAGCGTTGTCTCGATAAGGACCCCAAGCGCCGTTTGCGGGACATCGGCGAAGCACGCATCGTACTGGACGGACCGTTCGATGACGGCGCCACATCCACCGCAGTCCCGCCGCCGGCGGCGGCGCAAACGGTCTCCACATTCTCACGCTGGCTCCCCTGGGGCATCGCAGTGGTCTTTGTTCTCGCAACAGGAGCTTTGGCGTGGATTCATTTCCGCGCAGCCCCGTCGAAAGAGCAGACGGTGCGGTACACCATCCAGCTTCCGGAAAAGAACTTGGTCCATAGCCTCGCCGTCTCACCCGACGGCCGGCGTCTGGCCATCGTTACCTCGGTCCAAGGCAAGCGGCAGCTCCTCGTACGGTCGCTAGACGCTCTGGAAACCCAGCTCCTTCCGGGGACCGACGACGCGCAGTACCCGTTCTGGTCTCCGGACAGCCGCTATGTCGGGTTCTTCGCCGGGGCAAGCTCAAAAAAATCTCCGCGAGCGGCGGTCCGGCGGAGACGCTATGCGATGCCCCCAACGGCCGCAGCGGATCGTGGAACCGCGACGGCGTGATCGTGTTCGCGCCGGGGCCGGGCCACAGCCTGCAGCGCGTATCGGCGGCCGGCGGCGTTCCCGTGGACGTGACCAAGGCCAACAAAGTGGATCATCGGTTTCCCGTTTTTCTTCCCGACGGCCGCAACTTTCTCTACGTGGTAAGCCTGGACTCACCGGAAAAAAATGGCGTGTACCTTGGCTCCCTCGACGCGCGTCAAAATCGGCGCCTGCTGGCGGACGTCTCCAGCGTCTCCTTGGTTCCGCCCATCAACGGCTCCGCTGTCAGCTACCTGCTCTTCGTTCGCGACACCACGCTGATGGCCCAGCCGTTCAATGCAGGTACTCTGCAGCTTGCGGGCGACTTGTTCCCGGTGGCCGAGCACATTGCGATCGGCGCGAACTTGAACTACGCGCCGGTCACCGCTTCCCAAAATGGCGTGCTCGTTTACCAGGGCAAAGGCAAGTCCGCCGCGCTCCGGTTTGTTTGGTTTGATCGAACCGGGAGACGGCTGAGCGAACTGGGACCGGCCGGCGAGTACTGGGATGCCTCGCTTTCGCCAGACCAGAAAGTAGCGGCGTTGTCGCTTTTCACCAACGAGGGTCCGGACACGGGAGCCAGCGACATCTGGCTCCGCGAACTGTCGCGCGGCACCGATACGCGCTTCACGTTCCATGCTTCCAGCAATGTGGCTCCGGTCTGGTCGCCCAACGGCGATCGCATCGCGTTCAGTTCCAATCGAAACGGCGCCCCGGCCGCACGCTACGACATCTTTCAAAAGGCATCCAGTGGAGCCGGACAGGATGAGTTGCTCCTGTCGTCGCCGAACAACAAGGAAGTCACTCAATGGTCGCCGGATGGGCGCTATATCGTCTATACGGAGGTTGATTCGAAAACCAGGAGCGACGTGTGGTTGTTGCCGGTCGGCGGCGCCGCGACCGATCGAAATCCGGTGCCCTTCCTGCATACCGAATTCGATGAGCTGCAAGGGCAGATCTCGCCGGATAGCCATTGGATGGCCTACACCTCGGATGAATCCGGGCGCCGCGAAGTGTACGTCAGGCCGTTCCCTTCCGGCGACGGGAAGTGGAAAGTCTCAACGCAAGGCGGAGAGCAGCCGCGCTGGCGGCACGATGCTAAAGAGCTTTTCTTCCTGGCCGCTGACGGCAACATGACAGCGGTGCCCCTGAAGGCGTCGCCTGGTCCCCGCCCGTCTTTTGAACTTGGCGCACCCACACGGCTGTTCAATCCGAGCATCGATCCGGCCATCGGCAACAACCTGGCCACGCAATATTGCGTAACCGGCGACGGACAGCGTATCCTGGCCCTCACCAGCGCCGGAGCGGAGGCCGAGACGCCGCTGACCGTGGTGGTGAATTGGCTCCCCAAGACGAAACCGGACTAGTGATCTAACGCGTACAATTGGAGCTTATGCCCAGTTCCGGCGCACTCGCGGGAATTCGCGTCATCGACTTCGGACGTTTCATCGCCGGGCCGTATTGCGGAATGCTGCTGGCCGACATGGGCGCCGACGTCGTCCGTATCGACCGCCGCCAGGGCAGCGAGGATCGTTACACCGGACCAGTTACCGGCGGCGGAGAAGGCGGAGCGTTCCTGTCTCTGAATCGCAACAAGCGGAGCCTTACCCTGGACGCTTCCAAGCCGGCCGCTGCCGAGATCATCCGCCGGCTCGTCAAGGGCGCCGACGTGGTGCTGGCCAACTTGCCGATCGCGGTGCTGAACAAAATGGGCCTCGATTACGATTCGCTGCGCGCCGTCAACCCCGGCATCATTCTCGCGCGAGTTTCTACGTTCGGACCGGATGGTCCGTATGCCAACCGCGTGGGATTCGACAGCGTGGCGCAGGCCATGTCGGGCGCCATGAGTCTCACTGGTTTCGAAGGAGCGCCGATTCGTTCGTTGGTTCCTTTTGAGGATTACGGCACGGCGCTGCACACCGCGTTCGGCATCGTGGTGGCGCTGTTTCATCGAGCCAAAACCGGTGTGGGACAGGTGGTGGACGGCGCGCTATTCGCGACTGGCATCACCTTCATGCAGGCGTTGCTGGCCGAGCGCAGCGTGGTGGGGATCCAGCGCACCCAGCGAGGCAACGCGGGTTTTTATTCGGCGCCGGCGGACACCTATCGCACCAAGGACGGCTGGATCATCGTGCAAGTGATCGGCGCCGACATGTTCGCGCGTTGGGCCCGCCTGGTGGGCCGCGCGGATTTGATCGGCGATCCGCGCTTCGCAACGGATTTGTTGCGCGCCGACAATCGCGCGGTGATCACCGACGCGATGAATAGCTGGCTCGCCACGCGCACTACCGCCGAAGCCATCGCGGAACTCGAAGCCGCGCGAGTGCCCAGCGGCCCGATTCTCGAACTTGGCGCGGTGCTCGAAGATCCGCAGGTGAAAGCCCGCGGACTGCTCGAGTACGTCGATTATCCCGGCGCGCCCAAGCCGGTACCGTTGGCCAGTACGGCGGTGCGGCTGTCCGCGACTCCCGGAAGGATCGCGCGGCGGGCTCCCACGCTCGGCGAGCACACCGATGAGATCCTGCGCGAGCTGGGCTATTCGGAAGAAGAAATCGCCGGGTTGCGGGCGGCAGAAGCGGTGTAGTTAGATAGTTCGCAGCAACTCCTCGGGAGGTGACGCATGAACTTCAGACTCGTAGCGATCTTGATCATGGGTGTCCCGGCGTTCGCCGCCTCATGTGAAAGTCTCGCCTCGCTCTCGCTGCCGGACACGACGATCACGAAAGTCGAGTCCGTTGGCGCCGGAGGATTCGCAATGCCTGGCGGGCGGCGCGGTCAGGCCAACCGCAATTCGGATCTGCCTGCGTTCTGCCGCGTCCAGGCCACGCTCAAGCCGTCCAGCGACTCCGACATCAAGGTCGAAGTCTGGCTACCCGCTTCCGGATGGAACGGCAAGTATGAAGCGGTTGGCAACGGCGGCTGGTCCGGCGCAATTGGCTACGCCGCCATGGCCGAGGCGCTGCGGCGCGGCTATGCCACCAGCTCCACCGACACCGGCCACGAGGGCGGGAGCGCCAGTTTCGCTCTGGGCCATCCCGAAAAGCTGATCGACTATGCCTACCGGTCCGAGCACGAAATGACCGTCAAGTCGAAAGCGATCATCGCGGCTTTCTACGGCAGCGGTCCCAAGCTCTCTTACTGGAACGGATGTTCGGCCGGAGGCAAGCAAGCGCTCAAGGAAGCTCAGCGCTTCCCCGCCGATTTCGACGGCATCATCGCGGGCGCGCCCGGCAACAACTGGACTGGCCGCGCGATTGAATCCATGTGGATCGCGCAAGCCGTTCACAAAGATGAAGCCGGCTACATACCGCCGGAAAAATATCCGGTCATTCACAACGCCGTGCTGGAGGCCTGCGATGCGCTCGACGGCGTCAAGGACGGCCTGCTCCAGGATCCCGCGCGCTGCCACTTCGATCCCAAGGTCGTGCAGTGCAAGGACGCCGACGGCCCGAATTGCCTGACCGCGCCGCAGGTGGAAGCAGCGCGGAAAATTTATAGCGGTGCGATCAATCCGCGGACCCGGCAGCAGATCTTTCCAGGCTTAGAGCCCGGAAGCGAACTCGCGTGGAACGTCCTGGCCGGCCCTCGTCCGTTTGGCATCGGAGACGACCATTTCAAGTACGTCGTGTTCAAAGATCCGAATTGGGATTACAGAACTCTGAACTTCGACAGCGACGTCGCGCTCGCCGAGAAGACCGACAATGGCCTGATCAACGCCACCGATCCGAACCTGAAGCCGTTTTTTGGACACGGTGGCAAGCTCATCCAATACCACGGCTGGAGCGACTGGCAGATCTCGCCTTTGAACAGCGTCCACTACTACCAGAGCGTGCAAGAGACTCTGGGAGGCGCGAGCAAGATGCAGGACTCCTACCGCCTGTTCATGGTGCCGGGCATGGGCCACTGCGGAGGAGGCGAAGGGCCGAACAGTTTCGACATGGTCGGCGCCATTGAGCAGTGGGTGGAGAAAAGCGCGCCGCCGGCCGAGATCATCGCCTCGCGCATCAGCAACGGCAAAGTGGAACGGACGCGCCCGCTGTGCCCGTATCCGCAAGTCGCGAAATACAAGGGCGCCGGAAGCATCGACGACGCCGCAAACTTCGCCTGCGCGCTGCCCTAGCGTTCCGCTTCAGGTTCACTTCGCCGTGATCGGAACGGACGCGACGTAGTTGTCCCACGCCAGCTCGAGCTTGCCTGTTTTCGCTCCGGTTTTGGATAGCGTCATCTTGTAGGTCTCGATCTTGGCGGGCGGCTTGGTCATGGTCATCTTCACGCGCCCGAGATCCATATTCTGCCGGTAAGTGAGACCCCATTGGCCCGTTTGCTTGTTGACGATGAGCTGCCAATTCTCCGGATCAGACACAAGAACAAAAATCGTATAGTCGCCCTTCGGCACCGCCAGGCCGCCGATGTCCAGGTCGGCGTCGGTGTGGAACGCGGTGGCATCGTTCGCGCCGGCGCGCCACACCGGATAAGTCCCGTCTTGCGATATTCTCCCGCCGGGCCCGAAGATCTTGCGGCCATGCACGGACGGCGCGGAATACTTGATCAAAAGCGTGTGGTCGGCGATGGTGACCGAGGTCTGGGCCGGCGGGCTTACGAACTGGGCCGACGCGACGCCCGCAGCGGCGACGAGGGTGAAGGCGCATAACAGCGTAGTTTTCATGTTTCCATTTTGCACCTTTGGCATGTGGGGCAGCCAATCCTGGCTGCAGCCGGCTTTCAGCCGGCCAATGTAACTTAGAACGACAGCCTTGCGGAAAATTGCAGCGACCGCGCTGGGAGCTGGTTGGTGATCCCCACCAGTGGCGCGCCAAAACCTGGCCCGGGCGCGGCGCCGTTGCCATACGTGCCGCTGTAGCCCACAAAATTGGCGTGGTTGAACAAGTTGAAAGCTTCGGCGCGCAGAGCCAGGCGCACGCGCTCAATTCCCAGGGCGAACGTCCGCTCCACGAACGGCGACACATCATAGATCGCGCGGCCCCGCCCGGTGTTGCGTCCCACCACCACGCCATTGATGACCGGCCGGTCCGTGGTCGCCCCGGTGTCGCCGCTGTTGTTCACGCCGGTCGCGAAACTGTAGGGCAACCCGGAGGCCAGTGTGGCGACTCCGCCGAAATTGACTTTCCACGGCGCCACCACCACGCCGCTCAGCACGAACCGCTGCCGCTGGTCGAAAATGGCGTTGCCGTTTTCAATCCGGCCGGTGAAGTTGGCGTCGTTGGGATTCTGCCCGGGGACGTCCGGATCAACATTGTCGATGGCGTGCGACCAGGTGTAGCTCGCGAGCATCGACAACCGCCGGCTGAAGCGATGGCTAAGGTTCACGTCCAGCGCGTCGTAGTTGGCATATCCGTCGTTGACGTCGCTCTGGATGACGGAGTACGGAGGCTGCGGATTGGTGCCCGCCGCCGGATTGCACGCGAGACCGTGTTGGCCGTACCACCAGATCCAGTAAGGGCGCGTGCAGTTGGCCGCTTGCGCCGTGCGGATCTGTCCCGGCGCGGTGCGGATGAACGGCGTGGGCGGGTCCACATCGCGCGGACGATTGATCCTGCTGGTGTGCGATCCCACGTAATCGATACTGACCACCCAATCCTCGCCGATCCGCCGTTCCATGCCGAAGGTCCACAGCTTCGAGTTTGGGTTCAACAGTTGATCGGGATAGCCGATCAGCGTCGAGGTCGGGAAAAATTGATCGAGGTTCGCGCTGTCGCCCGGGCGGATGTAGAGGCTGCGCAGCGGAGCCTGTGCGCCGGGCGGAAAAGCCGGCAGCGGCGCCGCAGAAACACTGGCGGGAAATCCGATCTGGCCGGGCGCGGCGGTGTAGTTGAACACTCCGGTCGGCCCGGTGAGCGCGTAGTTCGCGGCCGAATTGTCGACAATCTGCGAATAGTAGATGCCAAAGCCGCCGCGCACCACCGTCTTGCCATCTCCGCGCCAGTTGTAGGAGAACCCGATGCGCGGTGCGAAGCCGAGCCGCGAATCGGTGAAGGTCTGCTGTTCGTAGCGCAGCCCCAGGTTGATGGTCAGGTCCGGGCGCACGCGGTAGTCATCCTGAACGAACAGCGACCACAACGTGTCGGTCACGGTGTAGTTGGCATTCCCGTAACTCTGCGTGTAGCGGCTCACGTTGGCGTTGTTTCCGAGATACGCGGCGCTTTCACAAACCGGCAAGGGCTGCGTGCAAGTGTTGTAGACAAATTGGCCGAGGTATATCGGGCCGCCGAATTCCTTGCTGTTGCCTCCGGTGTGCGCCACGATCGCGTCCGCGCCGAACCGGACCTGATGGCGTCCCCACAACGCCGAGAGCGTATCGCTGACCTGGTACTGGCGATTCATCAGCAGAGCCGATTGCGAGGTGCCGCTGGTGAACGTGCCGCCGGCGGAAATCGGAACCTGAAACTGCGTGCCATAGACCACCGGATCGAACTGCGTGATCGGTGATGCCAGTTGAAACTGCAATCGAACGCTGTTCAGTAAAGCCGGGCTGAACACCGCTGTCTCGCCCAGCTCTTCGGAGTAGGTGCGGCGCCGGAATACGCGGTCCACGGTCGGCAGATTGTTTCCTCCCACCGCGCCGTTGGGATTGGTGTCGTGGAAGCCGTCCAGATTGCCGCGGAAGAACAGATTGTTCCGGTCGTTGATCTGGCGATCGATGCGAACAAATGCCAGCCAGCCGCGATAGTGCCCCACGAAGCTGCCGGGAGCGACCGGCGAGATGATCGGCGACGCGCGATCCTGGCGGCTGAATTCACCCGCCGCGGAAAAGTGCGTCAGCCCGCTTTTTCCCATCGGCCCGGAGAGCGACAGCGCCGATTGTCCCAGCGTGTCGCTGGTGATGTCGTTTCCACTGGCGGCATTGGTGGAGGTGAAGCCGGAGAGCGCAGCCTCGGTAGCCGACGGCCGCCAGAGTTCCATCAGTTCGCCGTGCAAAGCGTTGCCGCCGCTCTTGGTGACAATGTTCACCACGCTGCCGGTGCTGCCGCCGTACTCAGCCGAGAACGCATTGGTGAGCACGGTCATTTCCTGGACGGCGTCGACCGGGACGGTGCTGAAGATGGTTTGCCGGCCCCAACTGTCGTTCCCGGTGCTGCCGTCCACTTCGAACCAGGCCTGCCGACGCCCCGCGCCGTTGGTGGTGAACAGATTCTGATTCATGAACACGTCGCCCTGGTTGATGGCCGGGCGATTGGCCGCGTTCAACAGAGGCAGGTAAGTGATCTTGCGATTGAGCAGAGGTGTTTGTTCGATTTGTTGCGCGTCCAGGCGAACGCCCAACTGCGGCTGATCGGTTCGCACTTCCCCAGCCACGCCCGTGACCGTGACCGCAGCTTGGCCTCCGGCGACGTTGAGCTGGAGATTCAGGTAGGCCGTTGTCCCGCCCTGCAGCGTGACGTCGTTCAAAAGGCCGTCCGCGAAACCTTCTTTGACCGCGACGATGTCGTAGCTGCCCCCGATTGGAAGCGCGGGCAGCGCGAAGTTGCCGGAGTCGTCGGTTCGCGCCGTGCGTTTGATCCCAGTCAGCGCGTTGGCGGCAGTGACCTGCGCGCCGGCGATAGCGGCATGGCTGGGGTCGACCACCTGGCCGTGGAGTGTGGCGGTGTCGGGCGTCTGCGCCGAGAGCGCGAGCGGAAAACAGGCGCACACAACCGCGAAAATCACCCAGAATCGAGACATAACCCGGAGGATTCCAGGTTACTAGAACGCGCGCGGCTACTACCACAGATCGTAATTCGGGAAAGCGGTTTCCGAAGTTGATCGGAGAAGCGGTACGGCGTTGTCCTCATAGACAACCTTTGAGGGGCCAGTCGGCCAACCGCGCCTAGGGCTTAAGAACCTGTTGGCGGCGCGAGTACGAACCCATGCGAGCTGGCTTAGCGTCATATATGTAGCGACGCATCGCGTCCAGTCTCGTCGAACCCGCGTGAATGAGATGGAGAGCATCCGTTCCCAGACCGCATTGCCGCCCAAGCCAGGCAGCGAGCAGTAGCAGCTTCTCGGCGATCGTGAACTGAGTGTTAAGCTCGCCTGGCAGGCTGTGGGGAAACGATCTCCTATTAAACGAAGCCCGAAATTGAGCGCTGAGATCGAGAGCCGCTACCGTATCGTAGTTGAGTTTGTTGCGCGTTTCGATGAGCCATGTGACGTTTGCGTAAACAGGTGTCAATGCTACGCGGTATTCAGCCGGGACCCACAAGACCAAGGCACCCACAGCTGTATAGAAGGAATCCCAAAATCTCTCGTGTGTACCCCTATATGTGGTCCTTTTTCTGAAGTCTCGCACAACTTCAATTTCCTGAGTGCCCGGATTGCCACCTACCACTTCAGTGCGCGAGCGAGAATCCACCCATGTTCCACACACGCCTAATATGCACCTGGCACTGAAGAATGAACTGTAGTAGTAGGTAACGTGCAGCCAGTTAGCCGAGGCTACACTCACCAGATCAAGTCCACGCCGATGCAAGCTGGCAGAGAGGAAAAGATTTCTCTCGGCCTCGCGAAGCAGGCAGTCCCGGTATTCGTTGAAGATGCGATCACCCTCCTTAATCCGTGCATGAGGGGCCAGCATAGTTCGAAAGAAGTCCTGAAAACAGACAATCCCTGAAGAGCCGCCGTAATCCTTGCAAAAGTGCTGCGCCTGCGAGGTGTCGAATATCCGCATCTATTCATTTCCGTTAGGAAAGACCTGATCATGAATGATCGTGTAGATCTCCTTCATTCCAGCCCGCCCCTGCGCCGCCCGTATTCGTTCGTCAGCTAACGATGCCTCGTCAATGTGTCGGAGGTACTGCCTGAATCGCCCTGCATTGTACTCTACGACCTCCTTTCCGTGGAGTTGAGCGATGTCGTCCAGGATCCTCAGAAGGGCCCGGATCACGCGAGCTTTAGCGAACGGCGCTGTTCCTCGTCGCCAACCATCAGCGTCCAGAGAGCGGATGGCGGCAAAATAATTGACGAGAGTGTCATATTGCTCATCGAAACCCGCGTCGCGCAGTGGCCCTTTCTTACGCGAGATAAGGATCTTGATTTCCGGAGCGAGCGAACCCTGCTTCAGCTTTATTTCATGTTGCTCCCCCGTCAAATCCACACGTTGGAAGAGTGGGCTGTCTTTTTGAGATGAAAGCTCCCAAACTGATTCGGCTGCTTTGATCCCAAAGGGATCGTCCTCTGGCCTTACGAGCCTTACGAGATCCCACCGCAGCGATGATGGCACTCTCTTTTGCGTATCGTTGATCTCGATGAACAGTTTTGCCATTTGAGGCTCTGTCAAGCCGACATGTAGTAAGCAGGCGTATGTAGCTTCGTATCGGGAGTGCTTCTGCGCCCATAGCCTGTGTTGTCCATCGACCACGAGAAATCGGATCTTACCGGGAATACGAATCTTACTTCCTTTAATGGCAAACCTATCCACGTCCGTTGCGAGTACTAGGGCATTCGGAAACGTGCGCTGCTGATCAAGAACCGCAATTGCGATTTCGGTCGCCCGCTGTTCCTTGACGATTCGTTGGAATCCCTTCTCAGGGTCCTCGATCCGCCAGGACGGAGTAGAGTGCTTGAGTAACCAATGCCCAGGGATTCCGCATACATATATGCGAGGCCTTTCCTGCAACAGGAATCCGTCAACAAGCTTCAGCCATCCCCAAGGTCCCCCGATCTATTGGCTACTCGGTTCCCGTTCAGCGCGTATGCGCAGACCTCTGCCTTCTTGCCTCGCGACCCATCGCTGCTAATGCTGCGAAAAACATTGAGCCTCTTCACCTCAAACTCTTTAGACAAAAAGCATGGGCGCTGAGTGCCGGAATACGATGCGATCACACTCGCACCTCGCGATCGAACCGTAGCTATGAAGGCGCCGAGCCGATCGATGTCCCGACCGCGAAACGGCGGCCAAGAATATCGGTCATATGCATTGCCGGTATACGGCGGGTCAAGGTAGAAGAGAACTCCAGGGCGTGCCAGCGCCGCAGTCTTCTGAAAATCAGAACAGATCAAATCAGCCCGCTGTAGCTTCACGCCAATTGAACTTAGCTCCTGGAGAGTGGGATACCGAAAGATCCGGCGCGACCCTTTAGGCACGTTGAACTCTCCTCGGCGGTTGACGCGGTACACTCCATTGAAGCACGTGCGGTTGAGGAAGAAGAAAGTCGCCGCTCGTGTCAGTCCCGGCTGCAGTCCGTTGAATCTTGTCCGGGCCGAATAATAGTAGGATTTGGACACCAGTCTTGGGAAGGTACTCAACTCTCGCCACACTGCCTCTGGATCCCTCTTTAGATGCGAGAAGAACGCAATCAAGTCCTCGTTTGTGTCAGCGAGCACTGCCCGTGTAGGCGCGGCTAGGTTCAGAAAGACTGTCGCGGCACCCACAAATGGCTCTACGTAAAGATCGTAAGTGGCGGACTCGAATCGTTGGCGGAGAGCATCGAGGGCGCGCGATTTGCTTCCTGCCCATCGAAGCCAACCGTGCATCTTTTGCGATGTTCGGCCCTCTCCATTCAATGCTGACATTAGTCTTCAGGCGGTTGCATATTCTGAAATCTGCCGGACGTATACTTCATGATATCGGTTAAACCAGAACCCGATGAACTCGAATTCTGCTGGAGCAGCAATCACGGACAACATCCATCGCCTAATATAGTATCGCCGTTGCCTCATCACTAGGCACGTCTCTTCGATAAAAGCTCAGCGAATTGTCGCCCTGCTTGAGCACCCGGTAGCGGCGGAGGCTTCCGTACTCTTCCCGCGGCGCGCTGCGCGAGGCGTGCTGGACGACCACCAGCGGATGCTGCAACGCGCCCAGCGCCGTCAGCACAGCTTCGCGTTCGTTCTCCATTTCATAGGGCGGATCCAGGAACACGATGTCTGCGTTCACGCGCTCGAGCACCGGCGCGGGCTTGCTGGTGTACACTTCGGCCCGGCTCTCCAACCCCAGTTCCGCCAAGTTTTCGCGAATCACCGCCACCGCCCCGCGATTCTTCTCGACGAACAGGCACCGCTTGGCCCCGCGGCTGAGCGCTTCGATGCCCACCGCGCCCGTTCCCGCGTACACATCCAGGAAAATCGCGCCTTCGATCCGCGGCGCGAGCACGTTGAAAAGCGCCTCGCGCAGCCGGTCCGGCGTCGGACGCGTCTCCAGCCCCGGAACGGATTTCAACCTGCGGCTGCGGAACTCTCCCCCGATCACGCGCATCAGCCCACCTGCACCAATCCGTAACGCCGCTGCCAGTGCTCGCGGATATAGTTCACCGCGCGCCGCAGGTCCTCCGGCGTTGGGGGCTTGGCGATGAACGCCTGCGCCTCGCTGCGCGCCACTTCCAGCACGTCCTGGTCCCGGATGATGTTCCCGATCCGCAGCGTCGGCAGGCCGGATTGCCGCGTGCCGAAGAATTCGCCCGGGCCGCGCAGCTTCAGGTCCATCTCGGCGATGTAGAACCCGTCGGTCGAATCCACCATGGTGCGGATGCGCTCGCGCCCGGCGTCGCTCATCTTGCCGGTCACCAGGATGCAATAACTCTGCTCGCCGCCCCGGCCTACGCGCCCGCGAAGCTGGTGGAGTTGCGCCAACCCGAAACGCTCCGCCTGCTCGATCAACATCACCGTCGCGTTGGGGACGTCCACTCCAACCTCGATCACCGTGGTCGATACCAGAATCTTCACTTCGCCGCGGCGGAAAGCTTCCATCACGCTTTCCCGCTCGTCGGTCTTCAGACGGCCGTGCAGCAAGCCGACGCGAACGTCCGGAAAAACCCTCTCGGACAGATGCCGGTACATCTGCTCGGCCGCCTTCAGGTCCTCGGATTCCTCGATCACCGGATACACGACGTAGGCCTGGCGCCCCGAGTCGACCTGCTTCTTCAGGAAACTGTAAACGCTCTCGATACGGTCTTCGGTGACGTGCTTGGTCGCGATCGGCTTCCGGCCCGGCGGCATTTCATCGATCACCGAAATGTCGAGATCGCCATAAATCGTCAGTGCCAGCGTGCGCGGGATGGGCGTCGCGGTCATCACCAGAACGTCCGGATGCTGGCCCTTGGAAGCCAGCCGCAGCCTTTGCATGACGCCGAAGCGATGCTGCTCGTCGACGATCGCGAGGCCGAGCTTCTTCCACTCCACATCCTCTTCGAGCAGCGCGTGCGTGCCGATGCCGATGTTCACCAGACCGGCGGACATCAGTTTTTTCAATTGCGTTTTCTCACGGGGAGTCGCCGAGCCAGTGAGCAACGTCACCACGTAACCGGTTTTCTGGAACAGATTCTTGAAATAGAGATAGTGCTGGCCGGCCAGGATCTCGGTCGGCGCCAGCACCGCGACCTGGTATCCGTTTTCGATCGCGATCACCGCCGCCTCGGCCGCCACCAGCGTTTTGCCGCTACCCACATCGCCCTGCAGCAGCCGGCTCATCGGATGCGGCGCCTGCATGTCGGCCGCGATCTCCTTGAGCACGCGCTTCTGCGCACCGGTGGGCTTGAAGGGTAGCATGGCCTTGATCTTCTCCCGCACGCGATCGTTGAGCTCGAACGAGATGCCCGGCTCCACCCGTGCCTTGGCGCGTTTGAGCGACAAGCCGCATTCCAGCCAGAAGAATTCTTCGAAGATGAGCCGCCACTGCGCCGGCGTGCGGAACGCGTTGAGCAGCCGCAAGTCGGCGTCCGGCAGGGGAAAGTGAAGTTCGCGAACGGCGCTCCAGCGATCCGGCAACTTGAGCTGCCCTCGGATCGCTGGAGGCAGGTGATCCTCCAAAGGCTCCAGAGATTCCAGGACACGATGCAGCAGCAAGCGGAAGGCGCGCGTCGTGATCTTGCCGGCGGCTTCATAGATGGGCACGATGCGGCCGGTGTGCAACGCGGCGTCGCCCTCGGAATCGTCGGTCGAGAGAATCTCGAACTCCGGGTGCATCATGAGCAGGTCGCCGGTGTAGTTGTCGAGTTCGATCTTGCCGTACAGCGCCACGCGCAGGCCCGGCAGGAACCGGTCGGCAAGGTAGCCTCCATGGAACCATTTTCCGAGCAGCCGTTCGCCCGACGAATCCTGGAAGATGGCTTCGAACAAACCCAGACTGCGGCGGCGGAAGCCGGCCAGATGCGCGGACTTCACCTCCGCGATCACCGTGGCCATCTCGCCGGGCGCAAGCTGCGCGATGGTTTTGACGTTGGTGCGGTCTTCGTAGCGGAAAGGTGCGTACGCCAGCAGGTCCTCGACTGTGAGCAACCCCTTGCTCTCGAGCATCTGCGCGCGAGCGGGTCCGATGCCCTTCACATATTGGAGCGGGGTGGAGAGGTCCAAGAACGAAACCTACTGTAACAAGTGCCAGTGTACAATGAGCGCGTGCCGGAAACCCCAAAGCTAGCCGATCAACACTGCGTCCCGTGCCGCGGAGGCGTGCAGCCGCTCAAGGGCGAGCAGTTGCTGCCCTACGCCGAGCAACTGCCGGAGTGGAAGATCGTCGAGGAGCATCACGTCTCGAAGAGCTTCCTCTTTCCCGATTTCAAAACCGCGCTCGATTTCGTGAACCGCGTCGGCGCCGTCGCGGAAGCGGAAGGCCATCATCCCGATCTGTGCCTGGCCTGGGGGAAAGTGGACGTTCAGATCTACACCCACAAAATCCGCGGCCTGACGGAGAGCGATTTTGTGCTGGCCGCGAAGGTCGACCAGGAGTACTTTGCGGGTCCTCACTAGCGGCGGCCGGCTGCATCATTTCTGGGGCGGAAACTCAGTAGGCTGCGCGGTGCCATCATTGACAGGCGGACGGAACCGCTGCAACTGCTGCCACTGCTGCTCGCTGAGCACGGTCCTCAACTTCAGACTCAACTGAGAAAGCGCGCGCGTCAGGTCGCTGCGTGCGGCGATCACGCGCTCGATGGCCTGGTTGGCCCTGGCCTGATCGACGGGATCGTGTTCAAACTGCGCTTGGAGGTCGATCTCCGCGCGATTCACTTCCGCGCGAATCTCGATCAGCCGCCCGCGATACTGCGTCACCGTCATGCGGATCTGCCGCTGCTGCTGGTTGGTGAGCTTCAGGTCCTGCCGGATAGCGGGCCTGTTCCACCAGGGATAAAGGCCTCGCGGCATCTGCGCGAACGCCGCTGTGCTGAGAAGTAACACCAGAGCAAGGCCGCGCCGCATGGCTATTCCTCGAACAGGCTGTGCAGCGGCTGGATGGCTTTGGGCTCTGCGCTCTGCTCCATCCGCGAGAGATCGGAGAACAACTGGTCGTCGGAGATTGCCGGCGCCGTTGGGCGCGAACGCTGCAGCGTCAGCCCCAGCGCCAGAGCCAGCAGCATGGCGGCCGAAATCACCCACCGCCACGCGACCCAGTTGCGGCGCGGCTCTTCCAGGCGGCGGTAGATGTTGCGGCGCTGCGCTTCCAGGAATTCTCGCGAGACCTCCGGTTGAGCAGCGACTCGCCGGCGCTCCTGCGTGAGCCGCTCCAATTCGCCGCGGCACTCCGGGCACTCGTCCAGGTGCGCGTCGCGATCTTTCAGGCCATACAGCCCTTGCTCGAAATCTGTCTCCGTCCAGTGTTTCATTTTCTTCCCTCGCGAAAGTACAGATCGTGCAGCTCCTCCCGAAGCTTTTCGACGGCACGAAACAGATGTACCTTCACCGTTCCAACGTGCAGATCCAGAATCCCGGCGATCTCCGCCAGGCTCCGGTCCTCATAATGCCGCAGCGTGAACGCCGCGCGTTGTCTATTGCTCAGTTTATCGAGCGCGCGCTCCAGCCGCTCGACGATCTCCCGCGCCATCACCTGCCGCTCGGCGTCCGGATCGGCGCTCGGGGCCATGCTCAGGACAGTCGCTTCATCGTCCGGATGGGGCCGCTTGCGCCAAAACTGCCAGCGGCGGGAACGCAACCGGTCCAGGCACGTGTTGATGGCGATCCGCGTCACCCACTTCGAGGGATCGTCCAGGTCTCTCGACTCCGGCCGCTTCAGCGCCAGCCAGGCTTTCAGGAACGTGTCCTGCGTGGCGGAGTCGGCCTCTTCGACGTCCTGCAGCATTCTACGGCAAAGCAGAAAGATGCGCTTCTGCTCGGCGACCATCCAGGATCCGAACTCGCGCGTGTCAGCCAACCCGTCCAGACTGGCCTCCAGCCGATCGGCCATGACGCCCATCATATCTTCTGGACGAGGTCCGGGGGATTCCGGTTGACACAAGATCGCCAGAGTCTGGCTAAGTTACAGAAAAATAGGCTTCAGAGTGAGGATTGGAGAGGTGCTAGCTGACCTTGCCGCCGTTCACCGCGGCCGCGAGTTGCGACGCCGATTGAGTCACCGAGGCCTGCTCGAGCAGGCGCGAGAGCGCGGCTTTGCTGTCGTCCGACAATGCCTTGGTGCTGAACACCGAACAGCCTTTGGCGATGTGCTGAATGTCCGTGCCTTCTTCTTCCACTACCATCTCATGCTCCACCCAGTTGGACAGCGGAATGTTGCGGAAGTACAGCCGTTCCTGCAGCACCATCGACTTCTGCCGCGCGGCCAGCGATTTGTTCTCGCGGAAATAGTGGCGTTCTTCGACCCGGAAGTCCTGCATGAATTCATCCAGCGCCTTGCGCCGCGACTCCTGGTCGGTGGCCTTGACGCGCTCTTCCATGGTGCTCTTTTGAGTGCGAATCTCGGCGCGTGCTTCGGCCAGCACTTCGCGCTCCTTGGCGATGGCCACTTCCATCCGCGCTTGCATGACGTAATACGACAGCAAGGCAGACCCGGCGGCGATAAACAAAGGTAAAAGAATCCACAGCAAGGCGTCAGTCTGCATACCGATCCATTTATCGGCAGTAGGATCACTGAACCTTAGGTACTAAGGAGCTTTCCAGGCGTCTTCCGACGACCCGGCCAAGCGCCGGATCTATCCAACTGATACCAAATGACTTACAGAATCGAAGTCTGCGAGCCATCGATCTTGGTCCAGGACGCCACAGCCATGAACAGCGAGAGCCGCAGGGTGAAAAGCGCCTTGAGCATGGCTTTGATGCGAAAAACGAAGCCACTCACGAACCCGTAGTGTTTGCCGAAATACACCGCCGCCCCATGGATCCGGTCGGCCTCGAGTATGGTCGCGGACGACGCCGAGTACGGCGAGCAGGGTGTGAACAACGCCGTCACCTGCGGAAGCACCAAGGTCTTTCGCGCTGCGCGGCGGATCTGAAAGCAGAGCTCGGCGTCGGCCCCGAACTCACCATACCGCTCGTCGAAGAAATTGATCCCGCGGACGAAGTACTTGCGCACCAGCAAAGCTTGAAACGTAGCGTACTCCACCACGACGGCCTCGGCCGCCTTGTCGATCTCAACCGGCGTGAGTTCAATCCCGGTCTGGGGCGTCGGCAGGCGGAAGAACTGGACAGCGGGTTTGGCTTCGGTGTCCCGGAGCAGGGGCGCCACCGCCGCCGCTTCCGAGTCCGACTCGAGTCGCGCCACCAGAGAAGGCACCGTGGTGGGCAGCACCTCCACCTCCGGCGTCAGGAAGAACAGGTATTCGCCGGCGGCGGTGCGAGTGCCGATGTTCAGCGCCTTGGTCCGGCCAAAATAGCGCGGCAGCCGGAGAATGGTGACTTCGGAAAATTCCGAATCGAGCTGTGGGCTTTCGTCGTGCGAGCCGCAATCCACCACCAGGATCTCGATGGACGCGCGATCGCTCGAACCCTCCAGCGCCGCCAGGCATCGCCGCAGAGCGGGCGCGCTGTCATAAGAAAAGATGAGCGCCGTCACTTTGGGTGTTGGCGGCTGTTCCTCTTGCTGCGGCCGCGGCTCAGCCTGGGCCTCGATGATGGGCGCTTCTTTCCTGGCTTCAGTCTTGCGCTTGGTTGCGATCGGCATGAATTAGGATGAGACCGCTTTCTCGCGTGTCGCGGCGGGCTGGCTGCGTTCTTGCGAGCGAGCCTCGTTCAGCGAGTGTAGCAAGGCCTGGATATCGCCGGGTTCGGTTCGATAATTGGTGATGCAGGCGCGCAGCACGGTCCGGCCCCTGATCTGCGTGCTGGAGATCCAGGCTTCGCCCGAGGAAACGATGCGCATCACGATGGCCTGCGCGTCCGCGCCGCCGGGATCGGAGAAACAGATCACCGGCAGAGGCGTGTCGTTGTCGATGCTCCAGCCGCTCTTGCGGAGCTGGTCGCGCAGCAGGTGGCCCAGTGCGGTCTGGCGGCGGATGGCATGTTCGTAGCCGGCGCGCCCGGCCACCAGCAGCGACAGAAAAACCTTCAGCCCGGTGAACCGGCGCGACCATTGCAGGCTGTGCAGATGCGGATCGATCACATCGAGTCCCAGTGCTTCGCGCGGCATGTAGGCGGTTTGAGTGCGAAACGTGCGATGCAGGATTTCCAGATGCCGCGTCAGGTAGACGCCCGCGCCCATGGGCACGTTGAGCCACTTGTGCGCGTCGAAGGTGATGGAATCGGCCGAGGCGATGCCGTCCAGCAGCGGGCGCAGTTCCGGAACCAGCACGGCCGCGCCACCCCAGGCAGCGTCGACGTGATACCAGAGCCGCTCGCGCGCGGCGATCCGGGCGAGATCCGCCAGCGGATCCACGACACCGGCATTGGTGGTTCCGGCCGTCGCGACAACCAAAAATGGGAGCATGCCCGCCGCCCGATCGCGTGCAATCGCCGCTTCGAGCGCCTGAGGGTTCATCCGCAGCTTGTCGTCCACTTCGATCCGCCGCACCGCGTCGATCCCGATGCCGCTGACGCGCGCCGCTTTCAAGAAAGAATGGTGGCTTTCCGACGATGCGTAAAAGACCGGTTGGCCCTCCAGCGCGCGCACGCCGCGCACCGGATAATCGGGGAAGGCGTCGGTGAGCGCGGTCAGCAGCGCGGTGTGATTCGCTTCCGCGCCGCCGGACGCAAACGTCCCGTCGGTCTGCTTCGTGTCGTAGCCGAACCATGCGCCGAAACAGCGGATCAGGTGCTGTTCGATCTCCACGGCCAGCGGGCTATGGCTCCAGGCCGCCATTTGCGGATTGAAAGCCGCCACCAGGGCGTCGGCGGCGATTCCCATGGTCGACGGGGCCGGATTGAACAGGCCGTAGTAGCGCGGATGCGGAGCGTGCGTTTGATACTGCTGCAGTCCCCTGGCTATGAAATCGACCGCCTCCAGCGGATCCATGGGCCGTTCGAAGTCGCACGCGGCCAGCAGCGACCGGATCTTGCGCGGCTCGAGCTCGGGCGTGACGCGCTGGCTCGCGATGTTTGAAGTGTAGTTCTCGATGGTCTCGATCACGCGCGTCCATAGCTTGGACCGCATTTCGGGATCGAGCAGCAGATTCTCCGCCGGCATTTGCGTGTCCGTCATTTGGAAGTGGTGATCAGGCAATCGTTCGCCAGCAGTGTGACGCTGGCGGGCGCCGCCGGCATCGGAATGCTGAACGGGACCGGATCGCTTCCGGTGCCGAGCCAGTGTACGGTCTTCTGCCGCGCCGTCTGGACTTCCACCGGCACCAGCGCCGCGAAGTCGTCCCCCACGTTGCTCTGCGAAACCGTGCCGCTCAGCTTCCCCGCGCGCCAGGAGTAAGCCAGCTTCACCGCCGGGATGCCGGTTCCATAAACCCAGTTTTCAAAGAAGTTCTTCAAATCTCGATCCGGCGTCTTGGGCGGGAGGTAGGCTTCGGCCAGCTCGCGAAACCCCTCGCTAGTGATGGGATGGAAGCGATAGCGCCGGGCGACTTCGCGCAGCAGGTCGAGAAATTTTTCGTCGCCCAGACGGCGGCGCAGCATGTGGATGATCCAGGTGCCCTTCTGGTAGGTGACCACTTCCCAGGCGTTGGGAGCGAGCGAGGATTCCAGACGGCGGCCCCAGGTGATCGGCCCGAGCGATTCCAGCGGGCGGCCCGTGTCGGTCTTGCTCAGCAGATTGTTCCTGTAAGCGTCCAGCACAGCGTCCAGAGCCTTGGGTCCCTTCCGCTTTTCGAGCAGCAGCAGCGCCGAATAGTTGGCCAACGATTCGATCAGCCACTCGTCCTGATAGCTGGCCGAGTAGACCATGTTGCCCCACCATTGATGCGCCACTTCGTGCGTTTCCAGAAGCTCGGAGAAAAAAGTCTGCTCGTAGCGGTTTTGGAAACGCTCCGGGCGCTGGTCCGGGCTGAGATACGCCAGCGTCGAAAGATAAACCAGGCCCGGAAAGCCCTGGCCGAAGCCGCCGGGGATGGGCGTGATGGAGAGATTGCGGATGGGCGGCGGGCCGAACTTCGCCGTCATGAACTCGAGCGCATCCACCACGTCCTGTCCCAACCGTGTCACGCGCGCGGCCGGGTCTACCTGTGGCGGCGTGATGGTTTGGATGCGAGGAATATTGCCGCCTCGCGAGCGGGGCGAAGGAACCGCGGGCGGCGGAATCAGCGGAGGCGGAGCTTTCGATTCGAGCGCGGTTTCCACGTGCCGGTTCGAATAAACGTCGATCTTGTATCCGTCCTGCTCGATGGAGACCGATCGAAAATTACCCAGGTTGAAGCCCGCGAAGCGAACCGGCGAGTCCGTCCGGGCGCGCGTGATGCGCCAATCGCCGTCCGTGCGGTCTTCCACCGGGCCGCCGGTGGCCACCAGCGTCAGAGTCTTCGGATAGCGGAAGGTCAGGTCATAGGTAGCGAACTCCATGCTGACCCGCGGATACCAGGTGCCGCGCGAGTTCACGGAGTAGACTCCATCGCCCGCCTTGCGGATCACTTCGCCCTCGTGCCGTATTTCGATTTCGTGCGGCTTCCCCGGGTCGAGCGGTTCCGGGGGAACAACCAGGAATTCGTGATTCTCGTTGCCGGCGATCAGGTTGCTTCTGAGCGACTCACGGTCGAACACCTCGACCGGCTGCCCATCGATCCGCGCTTCGCTCACACGCATACTGCTGGAAATGCCGAAGCGTAGCGCGCCCTGCCCGGCCTGCTTCACGGTCAGGGTGGCGCGCGTAACGCATTTCATGGTGAGCGCGGCGTCGATGGTGGAGTCGATCCGGAAGTTGTCCAGAACCACGGGCGGGGCCGGGGGCGTGGCTCCATTGCGAACCGAGCGCGAGGGAAAACTGGTCCAGGTATCGAAATAGGTCTTGTTGTTCCGGTAGGCCAAGGTGCCCGCGAAAATCTGCTCCGTGCTGGTGGGATCGTACAGCACGTCGAAATTGTGCAGGCGCAGGCCGGCGACGGCCATGTAGAAGAAGCCGGAGGTGCGGTCGGTGGACAACAGATCGTGGACCAGCGTGGTCTCGAAGCTGCCCGCCAGGTTGCGCAGCACGGAGTTCCACTGGTCGGCCATCGCGTTGCCCAGCTCGGGGCTTTTCTTGGGCGCCGGATTCACGCGGATCTGGGCCAGCAGATCGGCGGCGGTGGCGTCGCTGAAGATGAAGGCCGCGCCGTTGAAATGCTCTTCCAGCGTGGGCGAGTCGGTGAAGGTGGCCATGGAAAGACGCTCGCTGCGCGTGGGTGGCATCAGCAGGATTTCGGCGTCGCCCGCGTCGCCGTCGGCCACGAACACCGCGCCCTGCCGGAATCCGGCGATGGGCTTGGAGAAGATCAGATAGCCGGAGGCGAGATAGATCTTGAGGTCCTCTTTGGCGAAGTTGAGGTCGGTAACCCGGTAGCATTCCTCCGGATCGAGCGACACGTTCTGGATCTGGCCGGCCAGGTCGGCCGCCACGCCTGCCAGCGTTACGCGCAGGCTCGCCAGCAGGAAGAGGAACAGCAATCGTGCCACATACTCAGTTTAGCCGGGAAGCGCGGCGGGGGCCGCGACGAGGGAGTGCGGCATCCAACTTTCACTCCGCCTGCTGAAGCTTTCGCAGCGTCGCTCCAACCGACGCTTTCAACGGCGGCAAGTCATCTTGAATGGTGTACCAGAGATGAGAACCTTCCACCCGATCATACTCATGTCGAAGGACATTTCCCAGACCGCGAATTTCTCGGCCAGGGTATGCCGGGACAAAGGCTCTCTGCGTCGGCGCCGAGTTTGTTGGCCGCTTCGCTGATCCTCTCCAGGCAGCGCTCAACGGCATCGTAAACGAGCGCGTTGTTCTTGAAAGCCTCTGGATCAGCCAAGCCGACTGTGTGTTCTTCGATGCGGTGAATGTTGATCAGGATGTCCTGGAGGCGCTGTATCGGATCCTTAGAAGGCACGCAGTGCCTCGGCCTCGACGCTTTTTTGGACACGTGGCTTGAGCGTGCCTTCCTCTACCAAGTCAACTTTGCAACCAAGCATCTCGGAAAGGTCTATCTCCATGCCGACGATATCGACTAGGGATATTCGGCGGGAGGCATCGAAGGCCGCCAGGAGATCCACGTCCGAAGCAGGACCATGATCGCCTCGCGCGGCGGATCCGAACAGGGCCAGCCGGACAATGCCGGCCTTCCTTAACGCCGCCTCGTGAGCGCGCAAGGTTGCGATGACCTGGTCCCGATCCATGGCTCCATTTTGCCCGCGCGATTTCGGGCAGTCAAGGTGCGGTTCCACGCTCAGTAAGACAACACGATTCGCCGGCTACTTTCGCGGCATAATGAAACCATGCGGAGATTTCTTGCCGGAATCGGGCTGGTTACGATCGCCGCGGCCGCCTTCGCCGCCCAAGTCAAGAGCCGGGGTGCGGCCAGCGCTCCCATCACCATGGACGTCTACAGCGACTTCCAATGTCCGGGCTGCAAGGCCCTGTATGAGACCACGCTGCAGCCGCTCATACAGAATTATGTGGACAAGGGCAAGGTGCTGCTGGTGCACCACGAATACCCGCTGCCCATCCACTCGCACTCCATGGAGGCGGCCTGCTATGCGTGCGCGGCGAATCGCGTGGGCAAGTACGATCAGGTTTGCGACGTCTTGTTCCGCAAGCAGGAAAGCTGGGCCGCAACCGGCAAGGTGGACGAGACGGTGTGCAGCGTACTGACCGCCGAGGAAGCCAGGAAGGTCCGGGCGCTTGCCAAGGACCAGTCCGTGATCGCTGAAGTGCAGTCGGACATTCAGGCCGGCCGCGCGGCCCACGTCGATGGCACGCCCACCGTGATCCTGACGCATCGGCTCAAACAGTATCGCATTCCCACCGGCGCCGGTTACGATATCCTGCGCCGCTTCATCGACCAGTTGCTGACCAATTAGCGTGCGGCACGCGCTTTTGAGTCTGCGGCTCGCGCTGGCGGCGGTGTTTCTCTACGCGGCCTACACCAAGCTGCGCCAGCCGTGGCTGTTGTTCGCCATGTCGATCGATTCTTACCAGATCCTTCCCGAGTGGGCGGTGCTGGCGCTGGGCCGAACGCTGCCGTGGCTCGAGGCCGTGGTGGGAGCTCTGTTGATCACCGGCATGTTTCTGCGCTACGTGGCGGCGGGCGCGACCGCTTTGCTGGCCGCGTTTTTCGCCATGATGCTGCGCGCGTTCCTCAAAGGAATGGGGATCGACTGCGGCTGTTTCGGTTTGGGCGAAGCCATCAGCGCGAGAACCTTGCTGCGCGACGGGCTGCTGCTGGCCGGGTCCCTGGCGTTGACGTGGCTGGCGCTACGCCAGCGCTGGCGCGCAAAAAACAATGACGATATAATTTCCGGTATACTGCGTCCATAGGAGTTGAGCGCGAACGATCTAGCATCGGCTCACTGCCTGTTGCCCGCCGCCTGGCCGGGCTAAGTAAGGCCCAAATCCCAAGTTGAGACTTCGGCGAGACATTGATGATTCCGCTGTGTTCTAAGGTGTAGAATGCGTGTCCCTAATTCCAAGCTGCCCGGCCGCCATAGCAAATCGGACGGATTAGCGAGTGTGGATTTGGCTGCGCAGGCCGCCAGCATCGAATTAGTGGGAAATCATCGCCGCTTTTTGGTCGCGCGCATGGGATATACCGGCAGCACCTGGCTTGCAAAGTTGCTGAACAGCCATCTGGACGTGATATGCACACACGAACAAGTGGTGTCGCGGGTGCACCCGAGGAAATCGTTCAGCGCCGCGGACGTGTTTGAGCTGGTTCGCGCCATCGCCTGGAACACCTACAACGGCGCCTATCGTGCTGCCGGAGACGTTGGGTCCATTTTCCTGGGCCATGCCATCGCGCTGCGCGGCAAGTTCACTACGGCGCTGCTCATGCGTCACCCCGCCCGCTTGCTGAATGCCCGCCTGAAAGTCTACCCCACTTATCAGCACTTCGCCGAGATCGAATCGGAAACCCGGGTCGACATCCAGCAGACGTGGGACATTGACGTGAGCAAGCTATCCGCCCTGGATCGCAGGTTTGTGGGCGACCTCTTCACTTTTGTAACCCAGGTGCAAGCCATCGGCAACGTCGACTTTATCATTCGGATCGAAGACCTCCGCAGCGCCGACCGTTGCCATGAGATCTCGGAGGGATTGACGGGTATCCAGTATGACACCGCATTGGTCTTGCGGGCTATGTCGGCGCCGGTGAACCGGCACACGGCCGCGGCCACAGTTCGGGAGATCGTCGAGCGTTTCACTCCGCAGCAACGCGAGTGGTACCAGCGGCTGCTGCGCGATGCCGCGCAGCGGTTCGGCTACGCGCTGGATTCAGACGAGGCCATCGCGCAGAGCGCGTGATGGCCGGGAGTAGCAAGAAAAAAGGCCGGGCCACCTGCCCGGCCTTTCACGCGGAGGAGGAAGCGGCTTGACTCAGCCTCCAGTTTTACCTGGCTGCCAGTAAAGCTCGCAGATGGCGAGCCCGCTCCGGAGATCGAAGCTGGCGCAAGGCCTTGGCTTCGATTTGACGGATGCGCTCGCGTGTGACGTCGAACTCCTGCCCGATCTCTTCCAGTGTGTGCTCGCGCTCGCAGCCGATGCCGAAGCGCAGCCGGATCACTTTCTCTTCCTTGGGAGACAGGGTCTTCAAAATGTTGGCGGTCTCGTCCCGCACGTTGGAATCGATCACCGCGTCCACGGGCGACCCCACCCAGCGGTCTTCGATCAGATCGCCCAGCGCGGATTCTCCGTCGCGGCCCACCGGCGTTTCCAGCGATACCGGGTCGCGCGAAATGGTCTTGAGCTTCTGAACTTTTTCCACCGGAATATCCATCCGGCGGCTGATCTCGTCGTTGGTAGGCGCGCGGCCGAGTTCCTTCTCCAGTTCCCGCGTCGCGCGCAGGAACTTGTTCATGCTCTCGTTCATGTGCACCGGAATGCGGATGGTGCGCGATTGGTCGGCGATGGCGCGCGTGATGGCCTGGCGAATCCACCAGGTGGCGTAGGTAGAAAACTTGTAGCCGCGCCGGTATTCGAACTTGTCGGCGGCGCGCATCAGGCCGATATTGCCCTCCTGGATCAGGTCCAGCAGGTGCAGCCCGCGATTGACGTATTTCTTGGCCACCGAAACAACCAGCCGGAGGTTGGCCTCCACCAGGTCTTTCTTGGCGCGCTCGGCCTCGATCTCGCCGTGGCGGATCACCGTGAGGCTGTGGCGCAGATCCGTCAGCGATGCGCCCGCGGCCGCTTCCAGCTTGCGCACTTCGCGGCGCAGCTCACGCACCCGGGCTTGCGCGGAGATGCCGGACCGGCCTTCCAGCTTGCGCAGCTCCTGCTCGAAATGCGCCAACTGCTCCACCAGGTGCTCGATTTCTTTGGCGAACTGCTTCCAGCGCGAGGGCAGCCAGGGCAGGCGGCGGATAGCGCGCGACATCTCCACCTTGGCGCGGCTGAGCTTGCCTTGCCAGCGGCGACGCAGCCGGCGGTTGCTCAGCGGAATGGACTCCAGCCGGTCTTCCAGTTGATTGTGGCGCTTGTGCAGCACCAGGATCTCGGCGAATTCAGCCCGCACTTCCGACTGCTTCTTGGTGTCGGCGGGGCTGCCTTCTTCCACGTCCCCGAGATCCACGAAGTTGTCCAGTTCGTCTTCGCCCTGCTTGAGCAGCCCGGCGATTTCGACCACGCGCAACTGAACCAGCGCCGAACGGCTGATGGACTTCTGCATCCGCAGCTTGCCGCGCTCCATGCGGCGGGCCAGGTTCACTTCGCCTTCCCGCGTCAGCAAAGGAACGGCGCCCATTTCACGCAGATACACCCGTACCGGGTCGTCGGTGTAAATCGACTCTTCAGCCTGCTGAGCAGCAGGGAACTCTTCGTCCTGGACCTCCTCGGGATGGAAGAAATTCGACTCTTCGTCGAATGGCATCCCCAGGGGTTCGTGACTCTCGGTTAAGAATTGATCTTCAAAGTGATCCACGTGGATACTCACCTCCCAAACCTGGGCAAAACTTGCGTCCTGCCGGGGGAGTTATGCTCCATACAGACTTCTACTTCGGGTGTGTCGCCGCGCCGCCGGTAACCTGGTAGCAATCGATTATAGCACCGAATCGTTTTCGAAGTTAAGTCCTAAATAGAAGATGTTCGGGCTAGCGATTGGTTACAGGAAACTTAGACCTCGGGACCGGGCGGGTTTGCGGCACCAGTCAGGGCCGCTTCTGAAGAACTAAGTTCTTCAATTCATTGAGGAATGCTTCCACGTCCTGAAAGTCGCGATAGACCGATGCAAAGCGCACGTAGGCGATCTTGTCGAGGCTCTTGAGCTTCTCAATCAGTATTTCTCCTATTTCCGTAGTAGACATCTCCCGATCGGCGCTGTCGGCGAGCTTGGCTTCCACCCCGTCGACGATCTCGGCGAGTTTGGCCATGGGCACGGGCCGCTTTTCACAGGCCTTGAGCAGCCCGGTCAGGACCTTCTGGCGATCGAATTTCTCTCGCCGGCCGTCCTTCTTCACCACCATGTATGGGATCTCGTCGCTGCGCTCGTAGGTGGTGAAGCGGCGCTCGCACCCCAGGCACTGCCGGCGGCGCCGGATGACGTCGCCTTCCTTGCTCTCGCGGGAATCGATCACCCGGTCCTGCTTGAACCCACAGAAGGGGCAGGTCATAGTGGCTCCTGTTGCGGCAAGCGCTCAAATGCTAACTGCCTGATTTTACTAAAATTCCAGCCCTGGTGAACAGCGCAGAGCAGTCCCGCGGGCACAATCACCAGCAGCGTCAGCACCCAGAGGAACATCGCAATCCCGGAGGCGGCTTCCAAAGAGAGCCCATACAACTCCGTAAGTACCACAATGGCAGTAACTTGCAATCCTCCTCCAATTCCGGGAATCTGCACGACGCTGCCGAAGGATAAGAAGCCCAGGATAACTACTACGTCTGTAATTTTCAGCGAGACCGTAGCCGAAAAGGCCCGGAACAAAGTGTAGTAGCTGGCCGTTATCACCAGCCACTCCAGCACCGTGTAAGCCAGCAGCAGGCTCAGGAAGGCCGGGTTGCGGGTGGACCGGACGCCTTCGGAGAATGCTTTCAGGATCGATTTGCTACGTTTGTAGTAATTATCAGGTAAGAAGCTCACCGCACTGAGGATACGCCGCTCGGCAACTTCGGAGAAATTGCGAAAGACCACCAGGATCACCAGGCAAAGCGCTCCCAGCAATGTCACCACGTATCCCCCGGCGCCGAGCGCCCAGCGGAGCCCTGCGCCCAGCGGCAGGTGATGCGACGGAATCCGGGTGAGCGCGAACCCGAAGATCAGCAGGACCGCCAGCAGGTCCAGGAGCCGCTCCAGGAACCAGGCCGCCAACTGGGAAGAGAAGGGAACGCCGGCACTGACGGATATCAGATATGGCCGCACCAGCTCGCCCACCCGGCCCAGCAGAACCGCCGCCATGAACCCGATGGCCGTGTCGGAAGTGAGCCTGACGATACCGACCTTGGTCCCCAGCGGCCGCAGCATCACCTCCCAGCGCAACGCCCGGCCAACGTAGGTCAATAACATCAGCAGGATAGCCAGAGCGAGCCAGGTCCAGGCGATGGCATGCAGGGTTGTAAAGAAGCGCTCCCATTGAAAGGGCGCCCCTCGCAAACGAAGCCACAGGATCGCGAGCAGCAGCAGTACCGCTACTCCGACCAACAGACCGCGCAGCCAGTGGCGCTCCGGGCCTCTCAAACGTCACCCGGCCAGCAGGAGCCTGCGAACCCCGCCGAATTCCAACTGGTGCGGCGAGGACGTCCCTTGTAGAATGTAAATCTTGGATTCAAGTGAACTTCTTATCATAAATCCTCGTTTTCATAACTGGAAGCAGGAGATTGGAAGTCATGGCAACGGTGGCGATTCCGGCGGCACGATGGACCTGGACGCCACCCTATCAGCAGGCTCGAATCGGCGACCGCTTGGATGCTGACTCTCAACTCGTAGAACGATGTCTGAGCGGCCAGGACGCTGCCTGGGAAGAACTCGTCAAGACTCACACCCGGCGCGTCTATTCGATCTGCTACCGCTTCACCAGTTCCGACGCCGAGGCGCAGGACCTGACGCAGGATGTTTTTCTGCGCGTGTTCAAGAACCTGAAAAGCTACCGGTCCGGCGAAGGATTGTTCGTGGTATGGTTGACCAGATTGACGAGGAACCTGCTGATCGACCACTATCGGCGGACCAGGCTGGAGCGTGCCACTGAGTCGATCGAGGATCAGATTTCCACGCTCGAGGAACAAACCGCCACGATGTCCCGCACCGAGGGAATGCTGGCGGGGCGCGAGGCGAGCGAGCTGTTGCAGTCGGCGCTGCAGAAGCTGTCGCCGGACTTGCGGGAGACCGTGATCCTGCGGGACCTCGAAGAATTAGAATATCGTGAGATCGCGCAAGTGCTCAATGTTCCGGAAGGAACGGTGAAGTCGCGGCTCAATCGGGGCCGTGCGGAATTGGCCCGCGTGTTGCGGAGACACAAGGTTCAGATATGACGTGCGCTGAACTGGAAATCCTGCTGTGTGACTACCTGGACGGAACGCTCCGCTCCACGGAGCGAGCTGCGCTCGAAAGTCACCTGGAAGGATGCGCGGCGTGCGCCGAGTTGGCCCAGGACGCTTCCGGCGCGGCGGCCTTTCTGGATACGGTTCCCCAAGCCGAGCCTCCCGCCGAGCTGCTCACGCGAATCCTGCACCAGGTTCCGGCCGGACGCCAGGTAGCCGCGAAAGAGCCGTCCTGGTGGCGGAAGCTGGCAGGCAGATGGATCGAAGGAGTGCTGCAGCCGCGCTATGCCATGGGCATGGCTATGACGGTGCTGTCGCTGGCGATGCTCGCCAAGTTCGCGCCCGTCAGCATGCGGCAGTTGACCCCGGCGGATCTGGATCCGGTGAAGATCTGGACGGCCATCGATGATCGCTCGCACCGGGTATGGGATCGCGCGGTCAAGTATTACGACAATCTGCGGCTGGTGATCGAGATTCAGTCGCGGCTCCAGGAATGGAGCGATCAGGATCAGCCGGCCACGGCCGGCCAACCGAACCCGCCAGGCGCTGCCAAGCCGGGAACGAATGACAAGAGGTAGATAAAGATGAATTGCACCAACCATCCGGATGTGCCGGCCATTGCCTATTGCCGGTCGTGCGGCAAGGCGCTATGCGAGAGCTGCCGATGCCTGGCGGAAGGAACCGTCTATTGCCAGGAACATGTTCCGGCTCCGGCCGCGGCTGGTCCGGCATCCTCGCCGTACACCGCGCCCGCGCCACCGCCGGCGCCGCCCATTCCGGATTCCGGTTCTTCGCCGGGCCTCGCGTTCCTGCTCGGATTGATTCCGGGCGTGGGCGCGATCTACAACGGCCAGTATGTCAAGGGTCTGATTCACGTCGTGATCCTGGGACTTCTGATCAGCATCGTCAGCAGCGACGCGGCCGGCGGAATGGAGCCGCTGTTCGGAATGCTGATCGGCGTGTGGGTGTTCTACATGGCGTTTGAAGCCTATCACACCGCGCGGAAGCGGCAGCTCGGACAAAGCGTGGACGAATTCTCGAGCCTGGTGTCGCTGCGCGGCCAGCCCTCCACGTTTCCGGTGGCGCCGGCGGTGCTCATCGCCGTGGGACTGCTGTTCCTGCTGAACAACATGGAGATTCTGCGTTTCAGCCAGATCATCCGCTATTGGCCCATCGCCTTGATCGCGCTGGGCGTGTACATGCTGTACGAACGCTTGTCTCAGTCCGAGCGCAATAGCGGCCATGGCCCTACCGGCGTGCGGGAGGCAACCCATGAACGGAACTAATTACAGCCTGGTGCAAGCCATCCGCGGTCCCATCATGCTGATCACGCTCGGCACGCTGGTGGCCATGGACTACTTCGGAGTGTACGGTTTCAGCCGGACCTGGCCGCTGCTGATCATCATCTTCGGTTGTCTGAAACTGCTGGAGCGAATCGCCGGGGTTCCTCCGCGCGATACCCGGCCGCCGGGAGGGAGCGTGGTATGAGACGCGGTTCGGTGATCGGTCCTCTGATACTGATTCTGATCGGGGGTCTGTTTCTGATGCGGAATCTGTGGCCCGAGATTCCGCTGGCGGACATCCTCTCGCGGTACTGGCCGTTCGTGCTGATCGCCTGGGGCGGGCTGCGGCTGATCGAGGTCCTGTTCGCGGCCATCATGAGCAAGCCGCTGCCGCGCAACGGCATCTCGGGCGGCGAATGGATGCTGGTGTTTCTCATCTGCATCGTCGGCGCCACCATGTACACCGCGCGCCACTACGCCACCTGGATTCCCGTCACGGGCGCCTGGAGAGGCATCGTGCGGGGCATGGGCGAGAGCTACGACTACACGCTTCCCAATTCGGAAAAGCCTTGCGCCAAGGATTGCCGCGTGCTGATCGAAAGTTTTCGAGGCAACGCCCGGATCACTGGCGCGGCCGACGCGACCAGCGTGAAGGTGAGCGGCCACGAAACCGTCCGAGCATTCCAGCAGTCGGAAGCCGACCGCGCCAATAAAGACGCGCCGCTCGAGTTGATTCAGCAAGGCAACGATCTTATCTTGCGCACCAACCAGGATCACGTGAGCGAACGCGCGCAGGTTTCTTCCGATCTCGAAATCACGGTTCCGGCGGGAACGTCCATCGAAGCGCACGGGCGCGTTGGCGATTTCGACATCCAGAATGTCACTGGCAACCTGGACATCAACAGCGATAACGCCGGCGTGCGCCTGGAGAACATCGGCGGCAATGTGCGCATGGATCTGCGCCGCAGCGACATCATCCGCGCCGTGGACGTGAAGGGGACCATCGACCTGAAAGGCCGCGGGCAGGATCTGGAACTGCAGAACATCTCCGGGCAAGTGACCATCGCCGGCACTTATGTGGGCCAGATTCAGTTTCACAACCTGGCGCAGCCGCTGCGTTACGACGATCCGCAGATCACGCTGAGCTGCGAGAAGCTGCCTGGGCAAGCGCGCCTGGCTTTAGGCGAATTTACCGCCGACAACATGATTGGACCGATCCGGTTGAACGCGCGGTCGCGCGACGTCCAGATCTCCGACTTCACGCAGGCGCTGGACCTGACGCTGGAGCGCGGCGATGTCTCGCTGCGTCCCGGCAAGAACACTCCCAAGATTGAAGCGCACACCCGGTCGGGCGACATCGATCTGGCATTGCCGGCGGGAGCCAAGGTTGACTTGAAGGCGTCCACCGACCGGGGCGAGGCTCACAACGACTTCGGCGCGCCGCTCGCGGTGGACGAAACCAATCGCGGCGCGACCATCGCGGGCAACAATGGCGGCCCGCAGATCCGGCTTGAGACCGGCCGGGGCACGGTGACGGTGCGCAAATCCAGCGGCGATGAAGTGACCTTCCCGGATATCCCGAGCCAGCCGAAGGCGCCCAAGCCGCCCAGCCCACCCGAGGCCCCGATCAAACAATAAGTGGGGCAGCCAATCGTGGCTGCAGCCGCCTTTAGGCGGCCTATGGTTAGCGAACCAGCATCACCTGCACATCGGCGACGTTAGTGCCAGTCGGCCCGGTCTTGATCAAATCCCCGAGGCGTTCAAAAAAATGATACGAGTCGTTGTTGGCAAGGAACGCTGCCGCGTCGAGACCGGCGTCCTTGGCGCGAGAAAGCGTACTGCCATCCGCGATGGCTCCGGCCGCATCGGTGGGTCCATCGGTGCCATCGGTTCCTCCGCTCAGGATCACTACATCTTCGAGGCCCGCGATATCCAGCGCGGCGGCCAGCGCGAATTCCTGATTGCGTCCACCCAGGCCCGTGCCGCGAATCGTCACCGTTGTTTCTCCGCCCGATAGCACGCAGGCCGGAGTGCGCAGCGGACGTCCGGCAGCTCGGATCTCGCGTGCGATGGCGGCGTGCACGCGCGCCACCTCTCGCGCTTCGCCTTCCAGAAAAGTCGACAGCACCAGCGTGTGGAAGCCCAGCGCCCGCGCCTCGCGGACCGCTGCATCGACGGCCAGCCGGTTGCTGCCGACGATCAGGTTTTGCACGCGCTCGAAGATCCTGTCGCCCGGCTTGGGCGTTTCCGCCACGCTCGAAGTGAGCCGCTGCCGCACGCCCGCCGGCGCCTTTTCCCAGATGCCGTATTTTTCGAAAATCCCCTGGGCGTCGCGAAACGTCGAGCGGTCCGGTACGGTGGGTCCCGAGCCGATCACGTCCAGGTCGTCGCCGATCACGTCCGACAGGATCAGAGCCAGCACCGTGGCCGGATAAGCCAGTCGCGCGAGCTGGCCGCCCTTGATGCCGGAGATGTGCTTGCGAATGCAATTGATCTCATGGATGTCGGCGCCGCAATCGAGCAGCAGGCGCGTGGTCTGCTGTTTCTCTTTGAGCGTAACGGGAGGCGCGGGGAGAGGCAGCAAGGCGGAAGCGCCGCCGGAGATCAGGCAGATCACCAGGTCGCGTGATTGCGCGGCGCTGGCGATTTCGGCGATGCGTTGAGCGCCGCTTTCACCGTTGCGGTCGGGCACCGGATGCCCGCACTCATTCAACTGGATTCGGCGGAGCGGGACGCCATGACCATACTTGACGTTGATGAGTCCGCCGCGAATCCGCCGGCCGAGCAGCCGCTCCACCGCCCGCGCCATGTGCGCGCCGGCCTTGCCCGCGCCGACTACGTAGATGTTGCCAAAGTCCGGAAGGCGATACCGATGCCGCCCGGCCACCAGGGTCTGGCCGTCCAGCCTTGCGTGGCGAAGCACCGCCTCAAACGGATCGGCTGCCCGCAGCGCTGCACGGAAGATGCGGAGAGCCTGCTTGCGCGTTGACGACGTCATGCCGCGCTAGAAGATGGGGAGCTTGAGGATGGCCGCGACAATCACGGCCGGATCGTCGGAATCCGCTTCGATTCGATAGTCGGCTTTGCTGTAAGACTCGCGCCGGTCTGCATAGAGCTTTTCGAATTTCGCCGGATCGCGCGCCAGCGGGCGATCGGAATTTCCCTCCAGGCGCGTGCGCAGGCGAGCCAACGGGCAGTCGATCCAGACAGGCACCCCATGCTCGATGAGCAGGGCCTGGTTAGCTTCCTGAGTGAATGCGCCGCCACCCAAGGCGATCACCATGGGCTTTCCGTGCTGCACTTCGTACACGCGCTTCCGCACCGCTTCCGCTTCGATTTTCCGGAATTCCGCTTCGCCGCGGGTGTCGAAAATATCAGCGATGGAGGCGCCCTGGGAGCCTTCGATGTCGGCATCCAGATCCGTAAAACTCCAGCCCAGCTCGTCGGCCAGCAAGCGCCCGATCGTGCTTTTGCCGGAACCCATGAACCCCACCAGGTAGATTCCCGGCGTTCGTTTCAACTTCAAGAGCATTGCATGCTGCCGCCCTGGGTCGCGGTTTCCGCCGCGATGGTGCGCCCTCCTTGCATAAGAAGCCATAATAGTACACATGCAGGAAGAGCTGTTGCCGCTTTTCCCACTTCAGGTGGTGCTGTTCCCACGAACGGCGCTGCCGCTGCACATCTTCGAGGAACGCTACAAGCAGATGATCGGAGAAGTGCTGCGGGGAAAATCGGAATTCGGAGTGGTGCAGGCCGGCGAGAAGGGCATCGTCAACACGGGCTGCACCGCGACCATCGAGAAGATATTGAAGAAATATCCGGACGGGCGGATGGATCTGCTCACCGTCGGGCGCCGTCGCTTCGAGATCATCCTGCTGAACGACGAGAAGCCGTACCTGAGAGGCGCGGTGGAGTTCTTCGACGACGAAGCATCCGAGCCGATCCCGCCCGAGGTGCGCAAGCGCGTGCTGGAGGCTTACAACGACATCCGCACGCTGGAGAAGGCCGACGAGGTGCAGGATCCGCAGATGGCCGATCCGCAGCTCAGCTTTCAACTGGCGCAACTGGTTCCGGATCTGGACTTCCGCCAGGTGCTGCTGGCCACGCGGTCGGAGTCGGATCGCATGCGGCGGCTGGCCGAGTTCTTCCCGGCGTATCGCACGCGCCGACAGCAGATCCAGCATGTGCGCTCGGTGGCGCCCAAGAACGGCCATGGCAAGAGGCCGCCGGGCGTGTGATCATCCGCGACCGCCAACATCTGATCGTCGACGCCGACGACACGCTGTGGGAGAACAACATCTACTTCGAGCGCGCCTTCGAGCAGTTTTGCGATTTTCTGGCGCACTCCAGCATGTCGCCTCCCGAAGTGCGGGCGGTGTTGGACGAGATCGAAATCGTCAACAACAAAGTACACGGCTACGGCACTGCGAACTTCGCGCGCAATCTGACCGAGTGTTACCACAAGCTGGTGGAGCGCGACGTGGACGAGCAGGACCTGGTTATGATCATGAGCTTCACCGAGCAGATCCTGCATCATCCCATCGAGCTGATCCCGGGCGTCGAGGAGACGCTGGAATATCTGTCGTTGCGGCACGACCTGACGCTGTTCACCAAGGGCAATCCGGAGGAGCAGAAGCTGAAGCTGGACCGCTCGGGCCTGGCGATCTACTTCGGACACACGGCCATCGTTAAAGAAAAGGATGCCGCGTCGTATTCTGCTTTGGTCCAGGAACGGCGGCTCGATCCGGAGCGCGCGTGGATGATCGGCAATTCGCCCAAGTCCGATATCAACCCGGCGCTCGAGGCCGGCCTCAACGCCGTCTTTGTGCCGCACGAGCACACTTGGCGGCTGGAGCACGAGGAAGTGCGCGATTGCGGCGGCCGGCTGCTGCGGCTCGAAAGATTCGCGGAATTAAAGAATCACTTCTGAGAAGCGCACGTTTAGTGATAAGACCACTCGAAACGCTGTGCCGTCGCATCGCGGACATTGAACAGCACGTACCCGTCCAGGTTGTAGCCGCTGCTTTGGAATAGCAGCTCCGAGATTCCATCGCCGTCGTAGTCGCCTGCGTCGATGAGCGCCAGACCGTTTCCGATCCAGGTGACAGCGTTGTCCCGAACCAGGAACCATACTGAACGCCACTCGGCGTCCTGGACGTCGCAGCGATTCTTGGACGGGTCAGCCCGCAGCGCCAGAAGCACGTCGCCGCGCGAGGACCGGTAGGCTTTCTCCAGCAGCTGAATGTACGCTTCCGGGTAGTCTCGCGTGGGCCTGTTGTCGCAGCCGGGGTCGAGCGCGATAGCTTTGCGAAACGCCGCGTGGGCTTGTTGGCCTAAACTCGCCGAAGGCCGGAACGGTTTCCAGTGGTCGGGATCGCTGAAGTTCGGCCGTGAGACGGCGGCGAGCGGACGATAGCGCGGTGTGCCGTCCCAGGTTTCGAATGCCTGCGCACCCGAGCGAATCGCCGGCGCTTTCGAGTCCGGCGTCAGCGCTTCCAGCCCGACATCGCGGTAGCGCTCGTAAGTGCGCGGCCGAACGCTCGCGACGCTTCCGATGTTTTTGCCGTCGAGCGCGATGGTCCAGGAAGCCTTGGCCGGATACAGCGCCGCAAGCTTGGCCAGAGCTTCGGGATCGCCGGCGTCGTGCGGCATCGCCTCCCAGCGCCCGTTTTCGAAGCGGAAAGCCAAGCGCACGGAGAAGCCGCTGTCCTGGCCGGCTTCGAGAACGCCGAGATAAGTGGGATCATCGGCGGCGCGTGCGGGCGCACCGAGCGCAAGCATCAAGCCAAGGGTCGAGCCGAAGATTCGCGCGAGTCTCACAGCACTGAGTCTGCCATAGTAGAAACCGTGCGTCTGATTCTGATCCGGTCGGCGATCCTGGCGGTGGCCTTGGTTATTGCGTGGGTGCTGGCCGGCCGGAGGCTCGCGCTGCTGCTGGATCGCTTGGTCACGGTCGGCGCGGCGTCGCTGCCCGTCAGTCCTCTTCAGTATGACGGCGGCGGTTTTCGGATTGGCGGGCTCGCGATGACTTTCGGTGGCCTAGACAACCTGAGGGTCGATCTGCGCCTCTCGACCGACGCATCGAATCGGGTGACGCTGGAGACCGCGGGGCAGTCCTTCACGCTGGGGCCGAGAACCAGCGGGGCGGATCCCTCCGGCCGTCCCGAGTTCGACTTCGCTTCAGAAGCGGACGACCGGGTGTCGTTCACCACTAGCCGCAGCGCGCTGGGCTGGCCGACGCCGTTCGAGTTCAACATCATGATTCGGCACTCGCCCTGGTGGAGGCGGCACGTCTACTACCGGCTTGCGTGGGAGAAACGCTCGGGCGCCAAGCTCGAAATGTTCTGGCGCTACGAGCAAAGCTACTACGCAGCCGGAGGATGGACGCAACCCGAGATGTTGTGGAATTCAAGGACCGGTCTGGTGCGTGTCGACATCACACCGGCTCACGGAAATGTCGTTGCCGAATACATCGCGCGACACAAAGGCTGGAAGCCCGGCGAGTACCGGATTGAAGAGCGCGGCCCGAGCGCCGGCGGGAGCAGCGACGTGATCGCGGTCATCTATCTCGAAGACCAGCGCAGTCCTCAGCCGGGCGCGGGTCAATCGGTCGAGTTATGGGTCGATCGGGCCTCTGGGCAGGTGGTCAAAGAACTGGGTGGACAGTAGCCTAGGGGAGCGCGCAGCAGGACTGCGTCGAAACCAGCGCCACCGGCGAATTGGCCGGCGCGTGAGCGAAGTAATTCTCTTGCGCCAGATTCTTGTAAACCGCGCCCGCGACTCCGGAAGCCACCGGTCCGCTCACCGGACGTCCGCCGGTCAGCAGAACCACGACCACCAGCTTGTTGTCGCCGAGTTCGTTGTAAGAGCCGAACCAGCCCAGGTGCGTGGGCGAGCGGCCGTCGGTGCAGGTTCCGGTCTTGCCGAAGATCGGCTCGTCTGCATTGTAGCCGGCGCGGCGCGCGGTCCCATACTCCACGGCTCCCATCATGCCGGGCTTGATGTCGGGAAGCCACTGCGCGATGTCGAGCCGTCTCTTGACGCGCGGCTCGAACTGTTGGATGTCGTCGAGCGAACGGGGGTGCTGCAGATAGTACAGCGTTCCGCCATTGGCGACGGCCGACACGAGCGCGGCCAGTTCCAGCGGCGTCATGTAAATGCCTTCTCCGAAGCTGGTCATCATCCCAACGCCGTCGGCGGGAGGCGCGCCCGCCAACTCGCCGGGTTGTTCGGCGTCCAGGTTTAGTCCGGCCTTCTCGCCCAACCCAAACATCCGGGCATACTGGATGATCCGGTCGTATCCCAGCTTGTATCCGACGGCGGAGAAGAACGCGTTGTTGGAGTGCGCCAGAGCTTCGGTAAGATCGATGCCGCGGCGGCGCGTGATCCGGAAATGCGTGCTCTGATCGAGGATGCCTTCGCTGAGACCAGCCAGCGACGCGACGATCTTGATAGTCGAGCAAGGTTGGAAACCACTCTTGTAGGCAAGCTTCTGATTGACGATGGTCAGCAGCCGGCCGGTCTTGGGGTCCGCCACGACGATGGTGCCGTTGAAAGGACCCAGAGCCTGTACCGCGGCCCGGCGAACCGCCAGATCCTCGCCGTCCACCGAATCGCCTTCGGTCGAATCGGCGAAGGTTGGGACGTTCCACGGGCTGAAGACGATGCGCTTCTTGGGGAGCCTGGACAAACGACTGACGGGGTGGTGCGCGCTGGCCGCTTTCACGACCGGCTTGGCTGCCGGGGTCTTCGCGGCTGTCGATTTAGTCGCGGGCGAAGCGGCACGCCGGCGCTTGGTGGCCTTCTTGGTGGTAAGCGCGAAGGCTGAACTGGAGAGCAGGGCGAAAGTTAATAGGAAACAAATAAGACGGTTGGTTCGCTGATACATGCCAATCCTATGCATCGCTTGAAAATAGAACTGCAAGCCGTTCCCACATTATGGGTTATCGACAAACCGGGCGTCAAGCTCCAGTCTCTTGACGGGCGCGTCGCGACAACGCATCAAGCCGGGTGTCGCGGTTTAAGACGGCTCTTAGGCAGGACCACCTAGCGCGTCTGGCATTTTGCGCCTAAGTTCCATTGTATTACACCGAATAAGGGTCACCGCTGGCGGTCGGTCATGAGACCGATGCGGTACACGCCGGCTCCGCGGGCGATATCGATGACGGTGGCGACGTCGGCGAACTCGAGCTCAGCGGACCCGTCGACAAAGAGCACTCCTTCCGGCCGCACCGCGAACAGCGATTGCAGGCGGGCCTCGAGTTCAGGCAGCGGGACGGGATGGGAATTGATCTCGATGGAACGATCCGGGTGGATTTGCAAAACGACTTGCTGCGGATCGGGAGGCGCGGTTTGATTCTCGGGCGCCGGCTGGGGAATCTCCGACTTCAGCCCGGTGGAA
>JAIQFN010000016.1 GCA_020073265.1 Terriglobia bacterium
AGGGGGGCCACAGTGCGCCGGCGGCCGATAAGGCCTCTTCCGTCAACCGGCCCCTCTTAATGCCGGGTATCGTCTACACGGGTCCGTGGAGATGCGCAGCACGGACCTGGCGCTCTTGCTCGCGGGTGTCGACATCGCGCAGGCACGTCGGCGACGCTGGTACGAACGATTAGCGTGGGCGGGTGCGGTTGTACCGCTGATCGGTCTCGCGTATGATGCGCGCGTGGCTGACGATCTCGCTTCATGACTCTGATCGTGCCGGGGCTGAAGCTCCCTTCCTCCGATGACAAGGCCAAGTCGGCCGAACAGGCCTAGCCCTGTCGAGGTGAAGTGATCTTTGGAACGCCTAGGATCAATCCACACCGATACGGGCGTCGCGTAATTGGGATCGTCGAAAAGTACTGTCCGGTTACGCCGTAATCCCGGACTTGGCCGCTTTTCCGATCTGCTAAAACCGGCTGATCTCCTTTATGCCGTCCGCCACGGGCTCAAAGCTCGGACCCTCCAGAATTTTGATGCCGCTCTCACTCAGCGTTCTGGCATTCGTAGTCTCGTGGATTCTACCGGCGCCGCTTGCCGCGCAGGCGACGCAAGGTGCGGCGGAAGCGAACAAGAAGACCAAAGCAAAACCGTGGGCGCCTCCATTAACGCCCGACGGGAAACCGGATCTCCAGGGAAACTGGATGAATCGGAGCGCGACTCCCTTGGAACGTCCCAAGCAACTGGAAGGCCGGCAATTCCTCAGCGATGCCGAAGTGAAGCAAATGCAAAAACGGTCCGACCAGCTTTTCAACGACGGCCGCAGCGATTACCTCGACTCGGGCAGTCTCTTTGAAGCGGTTCTCGCGAAAGCCGACGTCTATAAGGATCCGACCGGCCCGCTGGAGGGCAATGATGTCACATTGAGGCTGGAGTTCGACAACCGGACATCGCTGATCGTGGATCCTCCCGATGGAAAGCTTCCCCCCTACACGCCGGCGGGCAAACAGAGACGGGAAGCCAGGGACGCGCTCGAGGGCCGCGATCAAGATCGCGACTCGCATCGCCGCGTGCGCGCCGCCGGGTATCAAGGCCACCCTGGCTTCGGCTCATCTCGCGCTGGACGAATCGGAGCCAGTCGCCCTCGCGAAAACGAGTGAGCAATATGCGGCCCTTTACCGCACTCAGGATTTCCTCGAAGGGCGCCGCGCAGAGGCGGAAGGCCGACCGCCGGTCTACATAGAAAAGTAGACCATACCGGAATTCCTTCTGAAACGTCGCTCTTGGAAGCTAGCGAGATTGTGAATTCACGGGCGCCGTCGCCATGCGGCCCATCTAAGTAGAATCGGCCAGTTTCACGAGTTGCGTCGTCCTAGTCGGCAGTTCGGGAAAAAGGTAACTTCCGGATCGCACCCAGCCGGGAGTTAGGCGGAAAAGCAATTTGGTCGGCTGCCGTCTGCTATATTCGATCTGGTTTTCGTCGTTGACGCAGCTCAGGAAAATGCCTGGCCGGCTGGAACTGCCGGGCTGGTCGGACCGAGACCTACGCCGAAGAGTTCCACGGAATCGCCTGCCTTCGCTGTGACCGTCGCATAACCAAGCGAGTTTCCGGTCGGTCCAAGGATATCGTAGGTTCCGCCCCCGTAAGCGCCCGAGCCGTCAGACCTGATGATGATTCCAGTCACGTGTTTGGCATCAAGCAGTAGGAACGAAGGAGCAAGCTGCGCCAACGTTACAGTCGAGGTCGCTTTCCCATGGCAGTTGTAACTACGACGGGGACTGTTCCGGTCGCTGTGTCGTCCGGCGCTTGCACAGTGATCTGCGTGGGGCTTACGAACCAGAGGTAGTCCGGCTTACCGTCGATGGTGACGCTGGTACTACCGAGAGACACGGGAAAGTTCCCAGTCCAGGTTGCCGAGCCGGGAGCCAGATTGTTCCCGTAAATCGATACCCATATCCGCGGCAAATCACTGACTGCTCATCTCGGCGTGGGCCTGGCGGCCGAGGCGCGCCACCAATGGCGGCACGGCCTCGATGTCGCCGGTTGAGGTTCTGAAGTTGACGATGCAGAACCGCAATGCGCGCTTCCCCTCGATCAGAGCATTGGAGCAGAACGCCTCCCCGCTATTCTCAAGGTACGTCAGCAGGAGTTGATTCAGACGATTCAAGTACGCCTCTGTCTGCTCGGAGTCCACACTGGCACGCAGTTCTAACGGAACGTAGCGCAGTGTCGTGATGCTTAGGTTGTGCGAAAACACCTCCAGTTCCGGGTGTTCCGCCGCCAGTTCGTAGAGGTGCCGGGCCAATGCGACGTCTTCCCCGATCATCTGGCGGTAGGCTGCCGCACCCGCTTGTTGAAGGGCCAGCCAAATTTTGAGTGCACGAAAACCGCGCGAGTTCTGAGGCCCGAGATCATAGTAATTCGTTGCCTCGACGTCAAAGCTGTAGTATGGCGGGTGGTAAGAAAACGCATTGCGCAAAGCGGCCGGGTCGCGGACTAGCGCGCATCCGGCTTCGAGCGGTGCGTACAGCCATTTGTGAGGATCGACAGCCACCGAGTCCGCCGCAGTCAAACCCATGAGACTGGCGGGCGCTTCCTTGATCCCCGCGGCGAAGGCCCCGTATGCGCCATCCACATGGAACCACAATTGGCGCTCCTGGCAGAAGGCCGCCAGATCCGGGAGGGGATCTACCGCTCCTGTACTGACGGTTCCGGCGGTGCCGACTACGAGAAATGGCCGGCACCCCTCTTCAAGATCCCGCTTGTACTGAACTTCTAAGGCAGCAAGATCCATGTGCTGCTGCTTGTCAACGTTGATCCAGCGAATCGCTTCCGTGCCAAGTCCCGCGAGGTCGGCGGCTTTCTGTAGCCAGGTGTGTGTTTCCGTGGAAGCGTAAGCCAACAGGGGCGGTCCGCTGGCGACACCTTGCTTTCGAACATCCCATCCGGCTTTTGCGGCACGGGCGGCCAGGAAACACGTGAGATTGGCCATGTTGCCTCCGCTCACAAGCAAACCGCCACAATCGGACGGATAGCCAATGAATTGTGCGAGCCATCGAATCGTCTGGGCTTCTATTTCGGTGGCCATGGGAGACAGTTTCCAAGCGCCGACGTTGGCATTTACGGCGGCTGCCAACAATTCCGCGAGCATTCCGATGGGAGCGGCGGAAGACGTGATGTAGCCATAAAAGCCTGGATGTCCGTTGAACAGAGAGTGCTGAAACAGCAGGTCGGCGGTGTTCTTAAGCAGATCATCGGCCTGCTCGCTTTGTTCGGGCAGCGTCCGCGCCGCGTCTAAGGCTGCGCGGACTTTATCGGCGGACTCCGCTGGCGTGACTGCACGTCCTCGCAGAGAGCCCAGGAAGCTGGCGATCCGGTCGACGAGGTCGTGGCCGAGCGAACGAAATTGCTCTTCCGTCATCTCGAGGGGAGCCGTGCGGGATTTTAATTGATCGACCTTGGGAGGAGAAGATATAGTCATTTACCGTAGCCCCTCAAACAGATCGTTCTCAAGCTTGCGGCCGCCGTTGACAGCGCTGTGAACGCGGTAGAACTCCTGGGATCCCCAAAGTGCCCTCTGCTGTTCTTCCGAAAGCTGCCCCAGCCGTTCGTATACGGACATTTGTGTCTGGTGGCAGCATACCGCTTTCCAAACGACGGGCCAGTAGGAGGAAGTGTCGACTTCGGTGGTTACAGCCCAGTCAGGCCACGGATTGGCCTGGCGCGCAGTTCCATCGACCATCGAAGTCAGCTTGCGAAAGGTGGCTTGGTAGGCTTCCCATTTGTCATTTCGCCACGCCATATTGTAGAGCTTGGCAACACGATGAGCAGAAGACCAGTCGCTTGGCGAGCCGTCACCGGGATCGTAACCTGCATCGCTGGCACACACGACAGCAGCCGTCGTGAACTGAGAGATTGCGATGTGGTCAGGGTGGCCGTAAGCGCCATCCGGGCCAAACGTGACGACCACGTGAGGCCGAACACGCCGCATATGTCGGACAATTTCCGCTATGGCAGTCGCAGCATCGATCTGGTCGACCGCTCCATCGGGGTAGCCGAGGATGAAGACTTTACGAACGCCAAGCACAGCAGCGGCCGCTCGAAGTTCCGCTTCACGCACTCGGCCGACCTCAGCAGGTTCAGTCTTTCTGTCCGGTGAAAAAAACCGGCCCCGTTCCCCACGCGTCGCTGTGACCAGGTAAGTCTCAACTTGTTCAGCTGAATACCTGGCCAGCGTCCCGCCAAAGCCGAGCGATTCGTCGTCCGGATGTGCCAAAACGGCCATCAGCCTGAACTTCTGCTCATCTTGAACGCCGCACCCGAATCGATTCATTTGGCGCCTCGGGGCTTATCGGCCCAACGCCCGGCGGATACCCGCCAGGCGATGCCAGCCACCGCTGCGGCCGCCTCCAGACTGTTCCAGCGCAGTTCGAGAGCAGCGGCCTTTGTGACGCCGGCCTGCTCTTGGGCATGCTTGCCATTGATCTCGGCGACAAGCTCCCATGTAACCTCCGGCGCCGCCTTGCCGCTGGCGACGGCCCGCGCGAGATCGATCTCGATAGAGTACATGCTGGCAACATGGTGCACGATGACGCCGACCGTGCGGCGGTCCTTGGCCGACATCGGCGTACGCCGCTCGTCGGCCGAGAGCCCTTCCGCCAACGCGGCCAGACCGGCGGCGCCTTCCTCGATGCGATTCGCCAGTAATTCAGCCCGACATCCCTTGGAATCTTCGATTTTGTGACTAGCGGCGCTTTGGGGCATGATCGCTTGTGTCTCTTTTTGAATCGAATTCATGCGATAACTCTCCCTACACTCCGATGATGCGCCAGAGAGGCCAGGAGGACTTGATCTATCGTCCTTTATTCTTTGCACAAACGTGTTCTCTGCCCGAACGCTGCTTCTGCCAGGGCGATCCACGCCTTCGTCTCAGTTTTCCGCTTCTATCGCAGCGCCTCTTTGTTTGAACTGTGACAGAAGCGGCGAAGCAGGACGGCTACAGTCGAGAGTGCGGGAATATTACACGGTGGAAGGGTCCAACGATGACGTTGGTTTTGAAATTCCTAAAGGACGCTGTTAGGCCGGCAGCGTCCGATGATCGCTGCGGTATCGGCCCGGAGGTTGCCCGAACTCCCTCTTGAATGCGCGATTGAAGGCGGCTTCCGATTCGTATCCGACCTCCGCGGCAATCTCCGCGACGCCCCGCGCGGTCCTCTCGAGCGATCGAGCAGCCACTTGAAGCCTCCAACGGGTTAGGTACGTCATCGGTGGCTCCGAGAGATAGCGCGTGAAGCGTTGTACCAGTGCGGACCGCGAAATGCCTACCTCGTCCGCGAGTTCAGCGATTGTCCACGGGTGAGCAAAGCGGCTATGTAGCAAGCCCAGACTTTTTCCCACAGTGGGATCACGCACTCCTGTGAGCCATCCGGTCTGTTGTTCGGGCAGGCTAGCCACATAGCGCCGTAAGGTGTCCACGAACAAGGCTTCCGAAAGTTTGGCGAGCATCGCATCGCTGCCGATTCGCCCCGAAGCGGCTTCTTCGACCAGGTGCAGAATGGAATTCTCCAACCAGAGTCCGGAGGGATCTGTCCGGATGTTGACCTTAAAGACGGGTGGCAGTCCACTAAGGATCGGGCGGCTGAGGTGGGGATCGCAACTCATGTACCCGCACACGAATCGCGAAACGGCACCACCGCCGCCGGCGCGTAAGGGAACCAAATCGCGCGCCTTAATCTTGTCGCTGATCCCATAATTCGAGAAGGGTCGTGCTCCGGCGCTGCTGCTCATAAGATGAGGGTCCCCATGCGGAAAGACGACTATGTCGCCGGGGATCAGCTCGGTCCGCTGTCCATCGAGCAACTCGACGACGGCCCCGCCGTCGATAACCAAGTGGTAGAGCACGACGAGTTGTTCGGCTCCCACGCCGGCAGTGGCCGCCATCGCTTGCGCCGCGGGCGTCGAAACTCCCCACGGCGCCGAGAATTCCGCACGGAAGAACACAGCGCCGTTCAACTGGACTCCACTCAGGATTTGCGAGAACGCGTCCATCCGATCCTTTGGCCTATCTGCAAACTCTCTGATCTTTTCGACAAACCGATTCGCAGCCGCGACCCGTTCGAGCAAGTCATAGCGACGCTCGGGCATGGTTATTCCAACAGGGGCACTGCACAATTGTAGCCGTAAAGTACTTCTCGGTCTTACTGACGAAGTCCAGCACAAGGAGCAAACAGACATGAATCGCATTTTCAGCTTCCTTTACGGCACGGCGAGCTACGCCGCCTGTCTAGCCACATTTCTGTACTTAGCTGGGTTTATCGGCAACTTCGGTGTGCCGAAGTCGATGGACTCGGCGCCGGAGGGTCCGTGGCAAACCGCCCTCATGATCGATCTGGGGCTTCTGATCCTTTTCGCTCTACAGCACAGCGTCATGGCGCGTCCGGCATTCAAACGCGTCCTGACGTGCGTCGTACCGGACGCCGTCGAGCGAAGCACCTACGTGTTAGCAAGCAGCATAGCAATGCTGTTGCTGTTCTGGCAGTGGCGGCCGCTGGGCGGAACGGTGTGGGATGTTCAAAGCGAAGCGGCAAAGGTGGTGTTCTACGGCGGCTATGCCTTCGGCTGGGTGCTATTGCTGTTCGCCACGTTCATCATCAACCATTTCGACCTGTTCGGCCTTCGCCAGGTCTGGCGGCAACTATTCGGTAAGCCGCAATCCGGTTTGAAGTTCACTACGCCCTTCCTTTATCGGGTGGTGCGGCATCCTCTGTACGTCGGTTGGTTATGCATCTTCTGGAGCACCCCGGCGATGACCGTGACGCATCTGGTCTTCGCGGTGATGACGACGGTCTACATCCTGGTCGCAATTCAATTTGAAGAGCGTGACCTGATCGCCAAGCATCCAGAGTATTCCGCGTATCGCCAGCAGGTTCCGATGATCGTGCCTGGAATGCCCCGCCGCGTTGCGATCCCTCCATCGGTCCGAACTGCAGCGGTCGCCAAATAGGAGACGAGCATTGGAACCCATGGAAATCGTCAAGAGCAACGCCCGCACGGTCAGGCACACCGCAGCTATCAAGAGTGTCCAAGCTGTTCCCGTGCGGCGCGCGTATGCAGGCACCGCTAAGTCCACTCAAGGCTGTCGCCGAGACGGCACAGCACAATCGCAAAAGAAGGAGAACACACTATGATACGCATCCAAGGAGTCCCTGTCGTCGCGGAAAGACTGCAAAAGGCGCTTCGCCCCGCCCGCCCGTATGCCAGGCAACTCCGTGCCAGGGCACCACGACCGCGGACACGTCAGCCCGCAACGAAGTCCAGAGCGGCGTAGATATGGGAACCCAGAACAATCATTCAAGGCATCGCCTCGCTGCCTCCTGGGACGGATCGCGCCTGAATGAGTTGCTTATACCCCAGCGTCTTCGGTATCGAAGCTTGATGAAAAAGTTAACCTTCATATTCGCTCTGGCTGTTTTTGCGCGTGGACAGGACGCCATTTCACTAAAGGAAGCCGTTCGCCAGTCGATGGCGCGGAGCAAGGTCATGGAGGCGTCCGTTGCGTCCAGAGACGCAGCGAGCGCGCGTGTCACCGAGGCTAAGGGTGGTTTATTGCCCAAAGTGAACTACTCGGAATCGTGGGCTCGCAGTGACAATCCTGTATTCGTCTTTTCGTCACTGCTGACGCAGCGGCAGTTTAGCGAGTCGAACTTCGGCGTCACGAGCTTGAACCGGCCGGGCTTCCTCAATAACTTTCAGTCGCTGGTGAGCGGAGACCAGTCTCTTTATGACGCTGGAAAGACCAAGCGCTCCGTGCGCACCGCGGAGCTCGGCGAGGATGCGTCCCGCGAAGACAGCCGCCGCAGTCAGTTGGAGGTGATCGCCCAGGTAGTGCTGTTCTACTGGGACACGCAGCTCGGAGCGGAGGAGATTAACGTTACCGCGAAGGCTATGCGGTCGGTCGAAGCGGACCTGGAACGCTCGGAGGCACGGCGTGCGAGCGGAATGGCCACCGATGCCGACGTGCTGTCCATTCGCGTGCATCTCGCCGGGGTCCGCGAAGAGCAGATTCGGCGGTCGGCAGATTTAGAAGTGGCTCGCGCTGCCATGAACGACGCAATTGGATTGCCCCTGGACTCTGTTCATTCCCTCACCACTCCTCTGGCCCCATTGCCAGTCGCACAACGTGAACTGAGCGGTTATGAGAAGAACGCAATCGACGGCAGACCGGAAGCGCGCCAAGCCCGGCTTGCCGCGGAGATCGCAAGGGTTCAGGCGGCGGATGCCCACAGCAACCATCTTCCGCGGGTAACTCTACACGGAGCCTTCGAAGCCGACCGCCAGCGATTTGCGTATCGCGGCGGCGAGAACTGGCTGGTTTCGATTGGCCTCCGCTGGAACCTGTTCAACGGGGGCGCGGACAAGGCAAAGACAGCCGAGAGCGAAGCGACGACGCGCCGTACCGCGGCACAGCAGGCGCAAGCGGAATCGGGAATTCGCCTGCAGGTTCGCCAAGCGTGGGCGAATTTAAAAGCCGCGCAACAGAGAATTGCATCCGCGCAAGCGTCCGTGGAAGAAGCCCGGGAAAGCCTTCGCATCTCTCAAAACCGCTTTGCCGCGGGACTGAGTACCGTAACCGATCTGCTCCGGACCGAAACCGCATTACTCGAAACGCAGACGCGTTATTTGGCGGCCGTGCATGACCAGCGAATCGCTGCTGCGATGTTGGAGTTCGCAGCAGGCACGCTTAATCCCGACTCGGAGGTTCTAAACTAATGCGCCCCTACTACGCGCTTGCAGCATTACTCTTCTTGGCAGGATGCGGAAACGAACCGGCGGACGACACTGTGGGCACGTCAGTGACTCCGATACGGGTGGAAACCGTTGCCGTCACTGAAACCGATTGGCCATCTACCTACGAGGCGACGGGCAGCATCCGCGCCAGGACCACAGCCACCATCTCCTCCAAACTCATGGGGTATGCGCGTGAAGTACGAGCGCAAATTGGAGACCGCGTGCGGGAAGGACAACCGCTGGTCGTGCTGGACGCTCGCGACCTGGACACGTCGGTGGCGCGGGCGGAGGCCGGGCGCGAGGAAGTGAAAAGCGCCATTCCCGAGGCGGAGAGCGCCGTCGCCTTGGCCAGAGCTCAACTGGATTTGGCCCAAGTGACCTTCCATCGCATTAAGGATCTGTTGAACAAGAGGTCGATCACCAACCAGGAATACGATGAAGCCTCGGCGCGTTTGAAAGCGGCGCAAGCCACGCTCGACATGGCGTGCGCCAGACGCGCTCAGTCAGACGCGAAGATGGCGCAAAGTGAGCAGGAGGTCCGATCTGCCGGGATTCAGCGTGGCTACTCGGAAATCATCGCGCCCTTCTCCGGGACCATCATTACCAAGTCCATCGACCCCGGCACTTTGGCGGTACCCGGCGCACCGTTGTTCACCATCGAGCGCGCCGGCGCCTACCGGCTTGAGGCGTCCGTGGAAGAGTCTCGACTTTCCTTGGCGCGAGTTGGGAAAACGGTTTCGATCACGATAGACGGTATTGATCGAACGTTTCCGGCGCGAGTTGCCGAAGTCGTTCCGTCAGTGGATGCGGCAGCAAGAACCGGAACGGTGAAGATCGACTTGCCCTCGCTTCCCGAGTTGCGCTCCGGGTTGTTTGGAAGAGCGCTCTTTGACACGGGCGGGCGCAAGGTTCTGACGGTCCCAAGCGCGGGCGTCATGGAACGCGGACAACTCCAGTCCGTCTACATCGCGGAGAACAACGTCGCTCATACGCGGCTGGTGACGCTCGGCACGAGGGTGAAAGACAAAGTTGAAGTACTCTCGGGCCTCAACCAAGGCGACCGCGTGATCGTTCCGATCCCCACCAGCCTGGCCGATGGCGCGCCGATAGAGGTTCGCCAATGAACCGGACCGGAAAGCTCGGCCCGGCGGGGATATTTGCGCGCGCCTGGATCGATTCGAAGCTCACACCCCTCGTGATCGCCGGTTCATTGCTGCTTGGCGCGTTTGCCTTTTGGAAATTGCCGCGCGAGGAAGAGCCCCAAATCATCGTTCCAATGGTGGACGTCTTTGTCCAAATGCCGGGCGCTTCGGCGCGCGAAGTGGAAGAACGTGTCACCAAGCCAATGGAAAAACTGCTGTGGGAGATCCCCGGAGTGGAGTACATCTACTCGACTTCCAACCCCGGCGTATCCACGGCCATCGTTCGTTTCCTGGTCGGGCAGGACGAAGAAAAGGCCATCGTCCGGCTGAACCAGAAGCTGGCCGCCAACCTGGATCTGATCCCGCCGGGCGCCTCGCAGCCGCTGGTCAAACCCCGCTCGATCGATGACGTTCCGATATTTGCGCTGACGTTCTGGAGCAAACGCTACGGCGATTTCGAGCTCCGCCGCATTGCGGCGCAAGTGGATGACACCATCAAACAGACCCCGGACGTCTCGGCCGTGGCGTTGATCGGCGGCCAGCGCCGCGAGATTCGCATTACTTTGAATCAGGCGCGCCTTGCGGCCTACAACCTATCGCCAGTTCAGGTCGTGGGAGCGCTGGGCCTTTCCAATCGCCGTCTGCCCGCGGGCCAATTCGCGAACGGCAACCAGCAATTTCTCATGGAGACCGGGCAGTTTCTGCGCACGGCGGACGATGTCCGCGATGTCGTTGCCGGAGTTGCCAGCGACAAGACGATCTTTGTGCGCGACGTCGCCGAGGTGAGCGATGGTGGTGAGGAGCCGTCGCAATATGTGCGCTACTCGGATGGTAAAGGCTCTTTTCCCGCGGTGACCATTGCCGTGTCCAAGCGCAAGGGCACCAACGCCGTCACGGTGGCGGAAAACGTCCTCAATCGCGTGGAGCGGCTGCGTAGCAGTGTCATTCCTTCGGACGTCGAAATGACCGTCACACGAAACTACGGCGACACGGCCAAGGAAAAATCCAACGAACTACTGTACCACATGTTGATCGCCGTAATTTCTGTGAGTGTCCTCATCGCAATCGCACTGGGATGGCGCGAATCACTGATCTTATTCACGGCGATTCCCGTGACCCTGGCGCTGACGCTCACCGTCTTCTATCTCTACGGTTACACGCTGAATCGCATCACGCTCTTCGCCCTGATCTTCTCCATCGGCATTCTAGTGGACGACGCGATCGTGGTGGTGGAGAACATCGTTCGTCACTGGAGAATGCCGGGTAATCAGGCGAGGCCGCCCTTTGAGGTGGCGGTCGAGGCAGTGGACGAAGTTGGCAATCCGACCATCCTCGCCACGCTCGCGGTTGTGGCGGCCATCCTGCCCATGGCTTTCGTCGGAGGTCTGGGGGGGCCGTACTTGCGGCCCATTCCGATCGGCGCCAGCGCTGCGATGCTCTTTTCCCTGCTGGTCGCTTTCATCGTGACGCCTTGGGCCGCCGTGCGAATTCTCAAGTCTGGCAGCGTGCACCACGCTGGCGAACGCGAGGCCTTCGCGACGCGACTTTACCGGCGGGTCATGGGATCTCTCCTGCACCGGCCTCTCGTCCGCTGGAGCTTCGTCGGTGGTGTTGTGGTCCTGCTGCTGGCCTCCTGTGCGCTGTTCTACACCGGTTTCGTCAAGGTCAAGATACTGCCGTTCGATAACAAGAGCGAGTTTCAGGTGATTGTCGACATGCCGAACGGCACCACGCTGGAACAGACGGCCCGGGTGGCGCAGCTACTAGGCGAGGAAACGCAGAAGCAGCAGGAAGTGGTGAACATCCAGACCTACGCAGGAACGGCCTCGCCCTACAACTTCAATGGCCTGGTCCGTCACTACTATATGCGCCGCGGACCCAATGTGGCCGACATCCAGGTGAATCTGTTGCCGAAGGGGGGCCGCGATCTGCAAAGCCATGAGATTGCCAAGCGGGTGCGTCTGCGCCTGGAACCCATCGCCAAGCGCTATGGCGCGCGAATCAAGGTGGCCGAAGTGCCGCCCGGACCGCCGGTGCTCGAGACACTCGTCGCGGAAGTATACGGGCCAACGATGGACCGGCGGATCGAGCTGGCGCGGCGCATCCGCGATTTATTCAAGCAGACCAAAGGCGTCGTGGACGTCGATTGGTACGTGGAAGACGATCAAACGAAATACGGCTTGCTCGTGGATGAAGAGAAGGCCGCCCTCAACGGCATTTCAGAAGACGACATCGCACGCGCGATGCAGGTGGCCTCCTCCGGTTATCAAGCGGGGCTGTTGCACCAGGACGCGGAGAAAGAAGACGTTTCGCTGACCGTGCGGCTGGACCGCGCGACCCGATCCGATCTGGAGCGGATCCAGGGCCTGAAGATCGCCGGCCGCAACGGGCGAACCGTCTCTTTAGGCGAATTGGTGCATTCCGAAAGCGTGGTCGCCGACAAGAGCATCTATCACAAGAACCTGATGCCTGTGACCTACGTCACTGCCGACATCGCGGGAGAGATCGAAAGCCCGGTCTATGCGATGCTCAAGCTCGGGCCGGAGATCGCCAAAATCAAGATCCCGGAGGGATATGTCATCGAGCAGCACATGGCTGCTCTTCCCTCCGACCCGGACCGCTACTCGATGAAGTGGGACGGCGAATGGCAGATCACGTATGAGTTGTTTCGTGATCTGGGTATTGCCTTTGCCGCCGTCCTGATCTTGATCTACGGACTCGTGGTGGGCTGGTTTCAGTCGTTCTCGACGCCGCTGATCATCATGGCGGCGATCCCGTTTTCGCTGGTGGGTATCCTGCCGGCGCACGGCTTGCTGCATGCGTTTTTCACGGCGACCTCGATGATCGGCTTCATCGCGGGCGCGGGCATCGTCGTACGGAACTCGATCATCCTGGTGGACTTCATCGAGCTGCGTTTGAGCGAAGGGATGCCGCTAGACGAAGCCGTGATCGATGCCGGAGCCGTACGCTTCCGTCCGATGATGTTGACGGCCGCGGCTGTGGTGGTCAGCTCGTCCGTTATTCTGTTCGATCCCATTTTTCAAGGCCTGGCGATCGCGCTGATGGCCGGAGAGATAGCTTCTCTTCTGCTTTCGCGCATGACCGTTCCGGTCCTGTATTATCTGTTCAAGAAACATGCATACCGCTTCAGTAGTCGAACTGTAGCAGGCGCGGTTACGTCGGATGAGGATATGTATTCTACGCTTTTGGTGGGATCTCAGAACGGAAAGAACCGATGAAGCTCTGTTTGTTTTTGTTCGCCTGAGTCTGGGCGCGAGTCGCGCCAGAACAGGTACGCTCTCGCCGATTGCCCGTGTGCAGTTTGCTATCGGGAGCGAATCGCCGCAGGTCAAGGCAGGCGACGCGGCCGGCCGCCAAAGTGGATGGCGCGAGTGAAGAGACGCGGGCGACCACCAGGGAGCAAGAACAAGCTGCCGAAGTGAGGCCAGCGGCCTCAGCGAGGCTCGCGATAGCAACCGTTAGTGCTGCTTAACAGCTTGCCGGCTAGCGATCTTTCGAGCGTGCTCAGTCAGGCTTGCGAAGTCTTCAGCGCAGCCAATACGCGGTTTGCACGAAACGGAATCCGGCGCAGGCGAACGCCGGTTGCATCGTAAATTGCATTCCCTATCGCGGCTAGCATCGGTTTGCAAGCGGCTTCGCCAGCTCCGTAAGGAGGCAAGTCGGGCCGGTTCGGATTCGGGTCTCCATTGACAAGAACTACACGGACCTCTCCCGGCACATCAGCATGCGTGAGGGTAGGATGCGAGTTCCAGTCGACGCTGGTGACTTTCTCGCCATCGAACTGCACTTCTTCATGCAGGGCTCGGCTCAGCGAGTGCAGCATGGCGCACTCCACGGTGTGACGTAGCGACTCGGGATTGACGACCAAACCGCAGTCGTGCGCAGCCACCAGGCGTTTCACCCAAACACGCCCGGTCCGGACATTCACTTCGACTTCTGCAATCTCTGCGACGACAGTCTGACCACGGAATGCGTAGGCGATACCGCGACCCGTCAAAGTGTCGCCGGTTCCGCGCGGCTTCGGCGACGAACGCCGGTCCCATCCGTAGGCGTCCGCCACTGCCTTCAGCGCTGCGATGGAACGGGCCCGGCGGAAGCCGCCATCTTCAGCGCTACTGGCTGTTAGCAGCTTCATGCGAAACTCGAATGGATCGGCGTTTGCCGCCGCGGCCAGTTCGTCGATGAACGACTCGGAGGCAAACGTCGATTGCGGGCCGTTGGGGTCGCGGAGATTTCCCGTGCGAAGAGGCGTCTCCCAGACTAGCGGCAAGCTCACCACGTGCGTGGCCATGCGGCGATGGGGGATTGCATACATCTCCGAAGGCATCGACGCGCTGCCCGAGGCGGGCTTCGCGGGCCTGATCCCCATGAGCTGGGCGATCAAAACGGTATCGGGCTCGTTGTAGCCGACGTGGTTATAATCCGCCGAGCGAGCATCGTAATCGAGTGCGAGGAGATTCCCGGCGGCGTCCAGTGCTCCTTTGAGCTTCACGGCGAATGCCGGAGCTTTCGTATCCCAGGCCGTCTCTTCGTCGCGCATCCATTGAACCCGGACGGGCCTGCCGATTTCTTTGGCAAGGTACGCCGCTTCACAACCCGCATCGTCCGCTGCAGTCCGGCCGAAACCCTGCGGTCCTTCCATCCAGACCACGCGGACCTGTTCGCGCGGCATCCCCAGAAAATCAGCGACGCCCCTGCGCATGCCGTACGACTTCATGTCGTTCGAATAAATCGTCATCTGACCATTCGATGGGTCGGCCAGGGCATGCGCTGGACTGATTGCCGTATGCCCCTGGAACGGAACGTCGTAATCTGCTTCGATCAGCTTGGGCGCGTTCGTGAACGCTGACTCGGGATCACCCACCACCACTGATCGCGAGCTGGATGTGGGTTTCACTTCGCGCATGTACCGGAACAGATCTTCCGACGACGGAAACGGCGCTGTCGCGGGCTTTTCCCAATTGAGCTTGAGTGCCTTGGCAGTGTTGATGGCCTGCTCCTCGCGCTCGCACACGACCGCTACGTAATTTCCTTTCGTGACTATCTTCACAAAGCCGGGCATTTTGCGAACAGACGACTCGTCAACGCTTACTAGCTTCGCACCGGCGAACGGCGGCTTCACATTTCGCGCATGAACCATCCCGGGCAGTCTCATGTCAACGGCCCATTTGAGCGATCCATCCACTTTGGCCGGGATGTCGTAGCGCTGCGGCGAAAGGCCGGTGTTCTTCAGTTCCTGCACCGGTTTGACGAGCGCGCGGCCATTGGTCGCATTGATGTTACTGCCGGTGAGCGTAACATTGAATTTCCGCCCGCCGATCAATTGGCCATAGGTGACGTTCTTCGAAGGAGCGCCCTTCACCGTGATGACGCCCGCACTCACCGCGAGTTGATCGACAGGCGCCCCGAGCCGCTGCGATCCCATCTCGAGCAATACACGCCGCGCCTCCGCCGCAACACGCCGCATGGGCCAACTGTCTCGCTCCATGGCGGTCGAGCCGCCGGATCCGCCTTGGTCTACCGTTATGTCCGTGCTGCCCATGATGCACGTGGTCTTCTCATAGGCGACATCCAACTCATCCGCCATGAGCTGGCGGAAGGACGTGCCGGTTCCCTGGCCGCAATCCGTCTTACCGACATAAAACGTCGCCGAACTGTCTTCATGGATGACGATCCACGAATCGAGTTGATGAAAATCGACTTCGGGATAGGGACCTGCGGGAGCCTGGCCATTCGCCTCCCCTGGATCGAAGCCCGCAAAGCTAACGACCAGCATGCCGGCACTTTTCAGCAGATTTCTGCGGGAAAGCGTGGCTTCCACGTGTTTCGGAATGCCGGCCACCGGAGTCATGCGGCGCCTCCCTTAGCTGCGATTGTCTTCACCGCGCGTTTGATCGCAGCTTGAATGCGGTAGTACGTCATGCATCGGCACAGGACACCCTTCATCCCTTCGCGGATCTGTGCGTCGTTGGGCTTTGGATTCCTGTCCAGCAGCGCTTTCGCCGTCATGATCTGCCCGTTTTGACAGAACCCGCACTGGGGAACCTGCTCATCGATCCAGGCCCGTTGGAGCGGATGCAACTCGCCATTCCTCGCAAGCCCCTCAAGCGTCGTGATTTCGCCCTTCGCGGCCGAGGCTGGAACGATGCAGGATCGTGTTGCGACCCCGTTCATGATCACTGTGCACGCTCCGCATTGTCCGAGTCCGCAACCGAATCGCGGTCCCTGCAAGCCAAGATCATTGCGAAGGATATACAGCAACGGAGTCGAGGCGTCGACATCAACCGTGTGTGATTTTCCGTTCACCTTCAGCGTCACGCTCATCGTGTTCTCCTTGCGAATCGGCGAGCCGAACGGGTCAAGTCGATTCTATCAGATGACGGCTAAGCCGCTAATTCCTGGGCTCGCGCGAGAGACCATGGCTCGCGCGGGTCGCACTATGACCGATCTGGTTGTGGCGGAAAAGATCGCGCAGGGTATCGGCGCTCACTTCCGCTCACATCCAGCAGCGCGATGGCCGCTGGTGCATCGTCGACCTCAAGGGTAAGCACGGCCGCGTTCGCACGATGCCGATGCCGACCTGGGTTAAGGTGGCGATCGATGCGTGGATATCTGCGGCGGCGCTTGTGGGAGGCTTTCTGTTCCAACCTGTGAACCGAGCCGACCGAGTGGCTGGCGAACGCCTCGGCGAAAAGGTCGTCTGGCAGATGCTCCAGGCTTACGCGGCAGCAGTTAGCGTTCCCAGCATCGCGCCTCATGACCTGCGCCGCACGTGTGCGAAATTGTGCCGGGCGGCCGGAGGAGAGCTTGAGCAAATCCAACTGCTCCTCGGCCATGCGTCGGTTCAGACCACGGAACGATACCTCGGTACCAAGCAGGATCTAGTTCATGCGAGTTGAAATCTTGCGCGGAACACACCTTGGCAGCCCATTCCGATTTACAGAACATGTCCCGGGCAGCGCAGCATCAATTCACAGCGTTCGAGCGCTCTTGCCATGGTTGCGACTCCGCCGCGGCTGGAAATTGCGCCTGCTGCTAAATTACTGATAATGCGTTGGTCCCTTTCACCTGCTCGGACCGCGTTCCGGCCCCGATCTCCCGTGCTCCCAACAAGTCCGGCTCTCCGCCGGTGTGCCTTCCTACATCAAAACCCGCTGGCGTGAAAGAAATCGGACGAAAGTACGCTTGTTGCCATAGGAGGTAGGACACCATGAAAAAAATGGCATACAGGAACATAGCGATAATATTGTTGACGCTGGGCGCGGCGGCCCCGGGAATGGCGGACGAGGTTCACTTCGGCCCGATCCAGATCGCCGCGTTTGAGAACGCGCGGCTTACGGCGGACTGCGATGGCTCGGTCACTCCAACGCCCTGCGAGGTCACCTTCGAGTTCAGGCACGGCGGCGGCCGGCTATTGAAGCAGGCCACCATGATGATTCAACCGGGCGCCGCCGGCTTCCTGGATCTGGCGGCAGCGCAAACCGGAATCGCCGGGCCGGTATTGCTTGATCCGTGCTGGAAGGTGACGCGGGGCTCCGCCACCGCTTCACTGGAAGTTTTCGACACGTTCAGTTTGCGCACCCGCATCCTGATCAACTGGGGCGACCGTTCCGTGCCCAGGTCGGGGGATGTCGACTTTGGCTTGGCCGGCATCACGCCTCTTGACACGGCTCGCATCAACGCCTTCTGCTCCGACGACCAGGACGTGCCCGGGCGCCTTCCGGCGGAGTGCGACGTCACCTTCGAGTTTCACGATGCGCAGGGGCGGCTGCTCAAACAAACGCGCATGACCCTGCAGCCAGGCACCGCCGGCTTCGCGGAATTGCGCTGGCCCGAGACGGGCGCCACAGCGAGGCGAGTTGAGCTTGACCCGTGCTGGACGGTAGCCAGTGGACTAGCCGTAGGAACCTTCTCCGTGATCGACACCTTCACCGGCCTCACCATCGCGCAGGCATATCCGGCGACGCTGATATCGGGGACGCCGTAGCGCCGGAGTGAGGCTGCGGTTTTACAAGCCATGCTGAGGGGCTCGTGATAATCTGTAGCCCATGGCGGACGGGGGGGAGATCACGCGGCTCCTGCGCGCCTGGTCCAGGGGCGACGGAGACGCGCTGGAAGCCCTGATCCCTCTGGTCTACGAGGAACTGCGGCGCCTGGCTGCCGGCCAGATGCGGGCTGAGAATCCAGGCCACACTTTGTCCCCGACGGGTCTGGTTCACGAGTCCTTTCTGAAGTTGGTTGAACAGAAGCACAGCCCGGACTGGCAGGACCGCAAGCACTTTTTCGTTGTAGCCTCGAAGGCCATGCGCCAATTGCTGGTGGACCATGCGCGCCGGAAGCATGCTCGAAAGCGCGACCCCGGCGCCCCCGCTGAATGGCCCGGCCAGTACCAGATGCCCGGCGCCCCCTGGGACGTCATCGATCTTGACCGCGCCCTGGATCGCCTGGAACAGAACGAGCCCCGGATGGCCAAGGCCGTGGAACTCCGGTTCTTCGGCGGATTGAACCTGGACGAGATTGCCACGACCATGGACGTTTCCGCGCCTACCATCAGCCGCGAATTGCGCCTCGCGGAGGCTTGGCTGGCGCACGAGATCCGGGGCGATCCACAGGATTAGTCCATGGAATGGCCCGAGCTGAAGCGACTGTTCGACCTGGCCTGCGACCTGCCGCCGGCCAGCGGGAATTATTTCTCGATCGCGAATGCGCCGATCCCGAGCTGCGGCGGCAGGTAACCGAGTTGCTCGCCGAATCCGACGCCGGTGCCAGCGAATTTCTACAGGCCCTCGTCACCCAGGATTCGGTGGCTCTCGCCGCGCCTGCCCTGGAGGACCGCGCCGGTGAGACGATCGGATCCTACCGGATCGAGCGCGAGCTGGGCCGCGGCGGCATGGGCGACGTCTTCCTGGCCCGGCGTGTGGACCAGGAGTTCGACAAACTGGTCGCCGTCAAAATCGTCCGCCGCGGACCCGATCTGAGCGAAGTCCTCCGCCGCTTCCGCCAGGAGAGGCAGATTCTGGCTCGTCTGGAACATCCCAACATCGCGCGCTTGCTGGACGGCGGATCGACGGCCGACGGGTTGCCTTACCTGGTTATGGAGTATGTGGAGGGCCTCCCGATCACGGAGTACTGCGATTCCCGCGGCGCCTCCATCGAGGACCGCTGCCGCAGCATGCTTCCGGTTTGCGATGCGCTGCTCCACGCGCACCGGAATCTGGTCGTGCATCGCGACCTAAAGCCATCCAACATTCTGGTAACTTCCGAGGGCGTGCCGAAGCTCCTGGATTTCGGGATTGCCAAACTGCTGGAGCCCGAACAGGCCGCCGGCGACCAGACCGCTACCGTCTTCCATCGGCCGCTCACGCCCGACTATGCCAGTCCCGAGCAACTGCTCGGCCGCCCCATCACCACCGCCACCGACGTGTACCTGCTGGGCGGCGTACTGTTTCAATTGCTCACGGGGCGCAAGCCGCACCAGATCACCGGCTACACGCCCGAGGAAATCGATCGCGCGGTGTGTCACACGCCGATTCCCAAGCCGAGCCAGGTGAAGCCGGAGGCGCGGCGCAAGCTGGAAGGCGATCTGGATAACATCGTGCTGCGGGCCACGCACGCCGAGCCGGAACAGCGCTACGCGTCAGTGGAGCAGATGGCCGGCGATCTGGAGCGCTATCTCGCGCATCGTCCGGTGCTGGCGCGTCCGGATAGCCTGCGATACCGCGCCGGGAAATGGGTGCGCCGTTCTCCGGTGACTGCGGCCGCGCTCGCCCTGGTGCTTCTGAGCATCACGGCCGGCGTGGCTGGCACGCTGTACCAGGCTAGGCGGGCGGAGCGCCGCTTCCAACAGGTTCGCAATCTGGCCAAGTCATTTGTGTTCGACGTGCATGATCAGATCGCGACGCTTCCGGGCGCGACGCAGGCGCGTAAGACGATCGTGAGCACGGCGCTGACTTACCTGGAGAATCTATCGAAGGAAGCGGGCGGCGATGCGGACGTGACGCGGGAACTGGCGGCGGCGTATCTCAAGATCGGCGCGGTGCAGGGCGATCCGGTGAGCAGCAATCTGGGGGATCCGGTGGGCGCGATGCAGAGCTATCGGAACGCGGAGACTCTGCTGGCTCCGCTCAATTCCCGTGGCGACCTGGAGGCGGACCGGCTGCTGATGTCGGTCTACACGCGCATGTCCGCATTGCAGCGTTCCAAAGCCGACGCTGCCGCGGCGATCGAATCCATCCGGCTGGCGCGGCGCTGCGCGGACCAAATATTGGCGCGCCTGCCCGGCGACTCCGAAACGCTCGCCGCAGTTGTGGACTTGGATCTCAGCCTGAGCCGATCGCTGCGAGCCTCCGGCGATCCGAAAGGCGCGGGCGTGGCAGCCCACTCCGCGATGGCCGCGGCGGAGAAGCTTTCCGCGGGCCAGCCGAACGACGCTACCCTGCTGGCCGGCCTGGCCGACGCCGTGAGCAACCTCGGGGTGCTCCAGGCGCAAAGCGGGGATCTCGACTCCGCTGCCGCAACTTTTCGCCACCTGGTGGAGATCCGGGAGCGCATGGCTCGCGATCAACCGGGGAACGTGGTCTACCAGCGGCAGCTCATGATCGCCTACGGGCATGTCGGGGACGTGCTGGGCTTTCGGGCGGGTGAACATTTGGGCGATTTCGCAGGCGCCGCGGAGGTTCTGGGAAAGGCCGTGGCCATCGCCGAGTGGCTGGCCCGGCAGGATCCGTCCGATGAGAAGGCGCGCTTTGACCTGGCCAGCGCCAAGCTTCGTTTCGGAACGGTGTTGTTGGAACAGGGGCACGCCCCGGACGGTCTGGCGCAGCTCGAAGAAGCCGACCGTTTGAATGCGCCTTTGCTCCGCAAGAACGCCTCCAGCACGCTGTACCTGGCGAACTCCATCGTCCTGAAGACCACCATCGCGGAGGCGCTGGTGGGACTGGGCCGGAGCAACGACGCCGTGCGACTGGCGCGGCAGGCCGTCGCCGATGCAAGAGCGGGTATCGCACCCAGGCTGGCTACTCCGAGCCAGGTGCTTCACAGCCAGTTGGGATTGGCTATTGTCCTGGCGCGCGCGCATCGGGCTGACGAAGCCGGTCAAGTAGCGGGCAGCCTGGGCGCCGCGCTGGCGGGCGATGCCCAGTTGCTTCGAACGGGCTGGCTGCGCGCTTACTTCTACAGCGAGCTGGGTGGGATCTACCAGCAGCTTGGTCAGTCGGGCGCGGCGCGGACATGGTTCACCAAGAGCCGTGAAGCTTGGGGGCGAATCGGCGGCGGTCCGCTGCTCTCGGCTCGGCGCGACAGCGAGATCCGGCGACTGGACGCGGCTCTGGATAATCGCAGGCCCTGAAATTCGCACAGCGTTGGCCTGAAAGAAATTCCTCCCGATTGCGCTTGTGATCCCGGAGGGTTTCTCTCATGCGTTCTCTTGCGATATTTTTCGCCGGCACCCTGATGCTGTGCGGTACTTTGCTTGCAGTCGATCCGCCGGATGGAGATTTTCCCATTCTGGGCGGCTCGTTGGGGCAAACCATTCGCATTGCTATCACCGCGGACGGCCGGGCGGGTTGCGCCGCCGTAGTGGGCTTCCGCAACTCTCTGAACGCTCCGCCGGAGCCCGACAGGACGCTGAGCTTAGCGGCGGGGAACACCGGATTCGTGGACTTGAACCTCAGCCGCCTGGCGCCGCGCTTCGGACAACGCGTGGAATTGCGGCCGTTTGTGCAGGTGACCTCGGGCCAGTGCGATGGATCGGTCGAAGTTTTCGAAGTCTTCACCGGCCACACCACGGCATCGCTACGGCTGTTCACCGGTCTCAGCGATTCGCCGAAACCCGGGACGCCCGGTCTCGTCCCTCCTCCGGATCCGGATTTCCCCGCCCTGGGCGCGGTGCGCGGCCAACTGGTGCGACTGGGAGTGGCGCGGACGCAGGGTCCGCCGGAGCCGGATACGCCTGGTCTGGTCGATCCGCCGGAGCCGGAATGCCAGGCGGTGCTGGGATTACAGACGGCGACGGCAACGCGATCGGGCCGCAGAAGCGGATCGCCCTCGCGCCCGGCCAGTTCGACTTCGTGGATTTCGACCCGGCGCAGATGCCGGGTGCGGCGGGCCGCATCACCGTTCGCCCTGTGTTGATTTCCACCGGTAGCAGCATGGCCGGCTGCCAGGCCTCGGCGCAGGTGTTCGAGCAAGTCACCGGCTGGACCAGTGTGGTGGTGCAAGGCCGATAGCCCAGGCAACGGTAAGTGCAGCCCGGGTCCCGGCCACGGAACCAGCTAAATATCCTGCGTCCGCGTGCCGATAAACGATAGAGAGTTCTATCGGATGTCTGCTCGCCAAAAGCCCCCCTCCGCGCGGAAGGGTTGGGACGTTCTATCTCCGCTGTGGGCCTGGATCACGGTCCCTCCCGCGCTGGCGTCGCTGCTGGTCGGCCTGTCGCTGCTGGGCCGCGATCAGCGCGAGAGCCTGCAGGTGGTGGTGTCCTGCATGCTCGGCATCGTGCCGGTGCTGTTGTTTCACATGTACCGTCGCGACCTGCTGGAGCGCAATCAAACCGAGAAGGCGCTGCGCGAAAGCGAGGAGCGCTATCGCCGGCTGGTGGAGCTGTCGCCCAGCGGAATCGCGATTTATCAGAACGGCCGGATCGTCTATATCAACCCCGCCGGAACCCGGCTGCTGGGGGCCTCGTCTCCGAAAGAAATTGTGGGCAAACCGGTGCTCGAGCTCATTCACCCCGGGTGCCGGGCGGAAGCCGAAGAGCGGCTGCGGCGCGTGAACCCGGAAATGGGCACGGCGCAACTGGGAGAGGAACAGTTCCTAAGACTGGATGGGAACCCCATTGAAGTCGACGTGACCGCTCACCCCTTCGTCCACGCGGGCGAACAAGCGGTGCAGATGGTCTTCCGGGACGTCACCGCGCGCAGGCAGATGGAAGCGGCGCTCCACACCAGCGAGGAACGGCTGCGCACCGTAGTCGCCAACGCGCCGATCGTCTTGTTCGCCTTGGACCGATCCGGCGTATTCACGCTGTCGGAAGGCAAGGGGCTGAGCGCCCTGGGCGTCCAGCCGGGCGAGGCGGTGGGCCAGTCGGTTTTCGATTTATATCGGGATGCACCACAGATAACCAGCAACATCCGCAGGGCGCTGGCCGGCGAGGCGTTCTCCGCCACCGTGGAAGTTGCCGGGTTGGCCTTCGAGTCCTGGTACAGCCCGCTCCGCGACTCCAGCGGGGCAGTGAGCGGCATGATTGGCGTTTCCGCCGATATAACCGGACGTTTGCAGGCGGAGCGAAAGCTGCACACCTCCGAAGAACGCTGGCAACTGGCGCTGCGGGGCAACAACGATGGCTTATGGGACTGGAACGCCGCCACCGACGGAGTCTTCTTCTCGCCGCGCTGGAAACAGATGCTGGGTTTCGAGGACCACGAGATAGAGAATCGCACCGAAGAGTGGGAGCGCCGCGTTCACCCCGAAGATCTTCCACGCGTGCAGCATGAACTGCAGGAGCACCTAGATCACAAGACCGATTTCTACGCCACCGAGTATCGCATGCAGGCCAAGGACGGGAGCTACCGATGGGTGCTGGCGCGCGGCCAGGCGCTCTGGGACGAAAACGGCCGGGCCATTCGCATGGTGGGGTCGCACACCGACATCACCGAGCGGAAGCTGGCCGAAGAGCACCTGAAACGGGCCAAGGAACAAGCCGAGACGGCCAACCGCGCCAAGAGCGAGTTTCTGGCCAACATGAGCCACGAGATCCGCACACCCATGAACGGCGTCCTGGGGATGATCGAGCTGGTGCTGGAAACCGAGCTGCACGGCGAACAGCAAGCGCATCTCGAAACCGCCAAGCACTCGGCCCAATCCTTGCTGTCGCTGCTGAACGACGTTCTGGACTTGTCCAAGATCGAGGCCGGGCGGCTGGAGCTGGTTCCCGCAACGTTCTCGCTCCGGCAATGCGTGGACGACGCAGTCCGTATGTTTGCGGTCACCTCCCAGCAGAAGGGGCTGGCGCTGAACGTCCAGGTCGATCCCGGCGTTCCCGCCCAGCTGCTCGGCGATCCGGTTCGCCTGCGGCAGATCATTTCGAACCTGGTGGGCAACGCGATTAAGTTCACGGATCGCGGCGAGGTGTCGGTGCGCGTTATGCAGGAATCGCTGGGCGTTGGGAGTGCCACGCTGCATCTTCAGGTGAGCGACACCGGGATCGGGATCCCCGAGGACAAATTAGCTTGGATCTTCGAGCCGTTCCGGCAGGCCGACGGTTCCACCACGCGCCGGCACGAGGGCACTGGACTGGGCCTGGCGATCTGCACGCGCCTCGCGGAGCTCATGGGCGGCCGCCTTTGGGTGGACAGCCGCGTGGGCCAGGGAAGCACGTTTCACTTCACCGCTCCGTTCCAACCGGCCGCGGACCAGGCAGTCGCGCCGCCGGTCGACTCGCTGCGGCAGCTCCATTCGTCGTTGTCCGCCTGCGAGAGTCCCCTGCGGATTCTGCTGGCCGAAGACAACCTGGTGAATCAGGGCTTGATTCTGGCGGTGTTGAAAAAAGAAGGCCACCAGGTTACGTTGGCGGGAAACGGCCAGGAGGTCGTCGCCGCCGCGACGCGACAGGACTTCGATTTCATTCTGATGGACGTGCAGATGCCGCACATGGACGGTCTGGAAGCCACTGCGGCCATCCGGGCAGCGGAGCAAGAGTCGGGCCGGCACGTGCCCATCGTGGCGATCACCGCGCATGCCATGAAGGGCGACCGCGAGCGGTGTCTCGAAGCCGGCATGGATGACTATCTCACCAAGCCGCTCGACATTCCGAGGCTGCGTTGGGTGCTGCGCCAGTGGTCAGGGAGCCAGCGGGATGCGGATATCTTGCCTAGCATCAAGTAGATAGCGGACCTTACAAATCCTAACGAACCTTAATCCTACGCCCGCGTCCAATCGGGCATGGACGGCGCAAGCGACTTCCGGCCCGCCGAGCGCACCAATCGAGGCGCACTCGCGTCGGCCGAGAAAAAGGCTCTCATCTGGATGGCGCAGCGCCTGCCGGCCTGGCTGAATTCCGACCACCTGACCGCGCTCGGATTTGTGGCGCTGGCGGCGGTCGGCGCGAGCTACTGGTATGCGCGCTACTCGCCCGCGGGTCTGGTGCTCGCCATCGCGTTTCTCATTGTGAATTGGTTCGGCGACAGTCTGGATGGAACGCTGGCGCGCGTGCGCAACCGGCAGCGGCCGCGGTACGGTTTCTATGTCGATCACGTGCTGGATGCCTGCGGCACCGTGTTTATCTTCGCCGGACTCGCGCTTTCGGGCTACATGAGCGAGCGCGTCGCGGTAGGGTTGCTGATCGCGTACTTCCTGCTGAGCATCGAGGTTTACCTGGCCACCTATACGCTGGGGAAATTCAAGATGTCATTCGCGGCCTTCGGACCCACCGAGCTGCGCCTGCTGCTGATCGCGGGCAACGTCGCGCTGCTGAACAAGCCCTTCGCCACGCTGGCCGGAAAGCAGTACCTGCTGCTGGACGTCGGAGGCGTGATCGGGATCGCGGGCATGGGCGTGGCGCTGGTGTGGACCATCGTGAAGCACGCTGGCTATCTGTATCGCGCGGAGACAGTCTCACAATGATCCGCTGGTTCAAGTTCAACGCGGTCGGCATGGCGGGCGTGGTCGTGCAGCTCGCCGCGCTGTCGCTGCTGACGAGCGTGTTCCGCGTGCCCTACCTGTTCGCGACCGCGCTGGCGGTGGAGCTCGCGCTGCTGCACAATTTCGTGTGGCACGAAGCCTGGACCTGGCGCGGACTCGCGGTGGAAGACCGCTGGCGGCGCCTGGCGCGCTTTCACCTCGCCAACGGGTTCGTGTCCATTGGCGCAAACACGCTGTTCACCTATTGGTTCAAGCAACACTTCGGGCTGCCTCTGCTGTCCGCGAATCTCGCCGCGATTGCTGCAACGTCTCTTCTCAACTTCGCCGTCGCCACTTGGTGGGTATTTCGAACTCAGGCACGGTAACCGCCTCCCCAGGCTGTTATAGTTTCCTTTTGGCCCGGGAGGAAACATGGACTTTGCGCTCAGCGACGAAGATCGGATGCTGAAGGATCTGGTCGCGCGTTTCGTCCGCGAGGAGTTGCTCCCCTTGGAACCGGCCGTGCTCGAACGCGAAGCGCAGGGCCAGGGCACACTGCTGACCGACGACGAGCGCGCGCCGCTCGATCTGAAGTCTCGCGAACTCGGATTGTGGGGACTGGACGCTCCCGAAGACGTCGGCGGCTCCGATCTCAGCGAGGTTTCCCTCGTCGGCGTGAACGAAGAGCTTGGCAAGACCGTCGCGCCCTACGTGCTCCCGCCCGATTCGCCGAACCTGCGCATGCTGATGGCAACTGTGAATGCCGAACAGCGCGCCCAGTATCTGGCCCCGTACGCGCAAGGGAAAGCAATCTCGGCGATCGGGATCTCAGAACCCGGCGCGGGCGCGGATCCGGCGTCGATGACCACGAACGCGGTGAAGGACGGCGGACATTGGGTGATCAACGGCCGCAAGATCTGGATCAGCCGGGCGGCCGAAGCCGATTTCACCATCCTCATGGCGGTCACCGACAAAGCCAAGGGCGCGCGCGGGGGCATCTCGGCGTTCCTGGTGGACAAGGGAACGCGCGGGTTCAACGTACTGCGCAGGATCCCGATGATCGGCGGCCACTTCACCTACGAAGTGGCGCTGGAGGATTGCCGCCTGCCGGAATCGAAACTGCTAGGCAAGGAAGGGCAGGGCTTCGCTCCGATGCAGATCCGGCTCTCTACGCGGCGCCTGGAAATGTCGTGCACCTGCATCGGCATGGCGCAGCGAGCGCTGGACATGATGTGCGAGTATGCGCCGCAGCGCGTTACGTTCGGCGTTCCGCTGGCCGAACGCCAGACCATCCAGTGGTGGGTGGCCGACTCCGCCGCCAGGATTCACGCCTGCCGCCTGATGGCCTATGACGCCGCCTGGAAAATCGATCAAGGGCGCGACGTGCGCAGCGAAATTTCCATGCTCAAAGTATTCGCCACCGAGATGGCCTGGGACATCATCGACAAAGCCATGCAGACTTTCGGCGCCATGGGCATGACCAAGGAGGTCCCGCTGCAATTGATGGCCGGCACGGTGCGAAATATGCGAATCTACGATGGTCCGTCGGAGGTGCATCGCTGGGTGGTGGCGCGAAAGCTGCTCCGGCTGCGGTGAGATCATGGCAAACACGCGATACGGCGATGTGACGGTAACGCTGGAAGGCCACGTGGCCTGGGTCGAGATACACCGGCCGCCGCACAATTTCTTCGACTACAAACTGATCGGCGATCTGGCCGGCGCCTTCGAAGCGCTCGACCAGGAAAACGAGTGCCGCGCGCTGGTTCTGGCGTCCGAAGGCAAATCGTTCTGCGCGGGCGCGGACTTCAGCCCGTCGATCCCCGAGGGCAACGAACTCGAATCCGACCGGGCCGGCCGCGTCTACGTCCAGGCGATTCGCTTGTTTGGCACGCGGAAACCAGTGATCGCCGCGGTTCAGGGTGCGGCGGTCGGGGGAGGGCTGGGCCTTTCGCTGGTGGCTGATTTTCGCGTCGCAACTCCCGACACGCGATTCTGGGCGAATTTCACCAAGCTGGGCCTGCACCCTGGATTCGCTCTCACGCACACGCTGCCGAGACTGATCGGAGTGCAGCGCGCCAGCCTGATGTTTTCCACCGCGCGGCGCGTCTCAGGCGATGAGGCGATGGCCTGGGGACTGGCCGATGTCCTGGCAGCGCACGATCAACTTCGCGCGGAAGCTGGGAAACTCGCGAACCAGATCGCCGAGTGCGCGCCTCTGGCCGTGCAATCCACCAGGGCGACGCTGCGCCGAGGTCTCCAGGACGCCGTCAAAGCCACGCTCGAACATGAACTCGGCGAGCAGAGCCGGCTCGCGCGCACCGAAGATCACAAAGAAGGTATCCGGGCGGTGGGCGAGCGCCGGCCGGGCCGCTTCCAGGGACGGTGAGCCGATGCCGACGCTCGATCGCGCGGGTGTCAAACTTCACTACGAGACTTACGGCGCCGGCCCGGTGATACTGCTATCGCACGGGTATTCGGCGACAACAGAAATGTGGCGCGGACAGATCGAAGCGCTGTCGCGCGATCACCAGCTCATCCTGTGGGACATGCGCGGCCATGGGCGATCGGACTATCCCGCGGATCCTGCCGAATACAGCGAAGACAAGACCGTTGCCGACATGGCCGCGCTGCTGGATGCGGCCGGCGCCGATCGCGCCATCGTGGGCGGCCTTTCGCTCGGCGGCTACATGTCGCTGGCATTCCATCGCGCTCATCCGGAGCGGGTCCGGGCGCTGCTCATCATCGACACTGGGCCTGGATTCAAGAACGAAGAAGCCAGGGAGAAATGGAATCGGCGCTGCGAGGAGTTCGCGCGTCATTTCGAGGCGGAGGGCCTGGGCTACCTGCGTTCGCTGAGCAAGGAGATGACCATGAGCAGCCATCGCTCCGCCGATGGCCTGGTTCGCGCCGCGCGCGGCATGCTGATCCAGCGCGACGCCCGCGTGATCCAGTCGCTTGCCGGCATCCAGGTTCCGGCGCTGGTGATCGTGGGAGCCGATGACACGCCTTTTCTGGCTGCGGCGGATTACATGGCGGCAAAGATTCCGAACGCTATGAAGGTTGTGATTCCTGGCGCGGGGCACGCTTCTAATATTGACCAGCCTGGGGAGTTCAATCGGGCTGTGGTGCGATTTCTGGCCGACCAGGCGTTCACACGAGTGTGAACGCGGCACGCACGAGGGCGTGCGCCACGAGTAGAATCGAAGAACCATGAAGCGAATCACTGTTTGGGTTGGAATCGGCTTAGCGGTTTTGTTGCTGGTTGCGCTCGCCCTGCCCTTCCTGATCGACGCGAATGCCTTCCGGCCGAGGCTGGAGTCGAGTCTCACTAGCGCGCTGGGCCGAGCCGTGAAGCTCGGCGAGCTGAAGCTCGCGCTGCTGTCGGGTGGCGTCTCGGCGAACGACCTCTCCATCGAAGACGATCCGGCCTTCAGTAAGACTCCCTTCCTGCGCGCCAAACAACTGAGCGTCGGCGTGGAGCTGGCTACGCTGATCTTCTCGCGCAAGCTGCACGTGACCGGCATCACGATCGATCAACCCGAGATCGTGATGGTGGAGTCCACGCCCGGTGTTTGGAATTTTTCCAGCATGGGAACGAAAGCGGGACCGAAAACCACGGCCCCGTCCACATCCTCTGCCAAGGAAGGGCTGGACCTCTCCGTCCAGCGAGTGAAAATCACCAACGGCCGCCTGACGCTGAACCGAAGCGGCGCAAGCAAGCCGGTGATCGTCGAGCAGGTCAACATCGAGCTTCAGGATTTCTCGCCTACTTCGGCTTTTCCCTTCTCCGTAACGGCAAGCATGTCGGGTGGAGGCGTGCTCAAGCTGAACGGAAAGGCTGGCCCGCTGGATCAGACCGACGTCGCGATGACGCCCGTGAGCGCCAGCCTGAACGTGTCGCACCTGGATCTGGCGCTCTCGCGATTGAATGACTTTGCGCCTACGGTCGGCGGCCTGGTTTCTTTCGACGGCACCGGCGACTCGGACGGCAAGAGCGTCCACCTGAACGGCAAGCTCCAAGCCGATAAGTTAACGCTGGCGCGCAACGCGGCGCCCGCGCGTCGCACGGTGCAGTTCGATTTCGCGGTCGAGCATGATTTAATGAACCGCTCGGGCGTCCTCAACCGCGGCGACATCCACATTGGCAACGCCGTGGCCAGCCTGACCGGAACCTACGCGGAGCACGGTGAAGCGATGGCATTGAAGATGAACCTCTCCGGATCGAACATGCCCGTGGCGGAGTTGGAAGCGCTGCTGCCGGCCCTCGGCGTGGTGCTGCCGGCCGGGTCCACGCTCCAAGGAGGCGCCGCGAATGCCAAGTTGGCGGCCGAGGGACCGGCCGACCGGCTCGTGACCACCGGATCGGTGGGGATCAACAACACCAGGCTCGCCGGCTTCGATATGGGAAAGAAGATGTCGACTATTCAGAAGCTGGCCGGCATCAAATCCGGACCGGATACCGAGATTCAAACCCTCAGCATGAACGTGCGCTACGCACCCGAAGGCGCCAGCCTCCAAAACATCAAGCTGGTGGCGACGGGCATCGGCGAGCTGAGCGGCGCCGGCACGGTCAGCCCGAGCAACGCTCTGGACTTCAAGATGAGCGCCATGGTCCACTCCACCGGGCTGGCGGCGGTTATCAGCAATGCGCCGATTCCTTTTTTCGTTCAAGGCACCGCTTCCGATCCGGTGTTCCGCCCGGACGTCAAGGGGCTGGCCACCGAAACGCTCAAAGGCATGGGAGGCGATGCCGGTAAGGCGGCCAGCGGCATCCTAAAAGGGATTCTCGGCGGAAAAAAGTAGAACTGACCGCATCCCCTCCGCTCGGCACAAGGTTTTTACCAGACCGTTACGTCCACAAGCGGCTCAACTCTCATCTTCTGACCAGCGGCGGACATTTTCGGTCCGCGCGAAGGAGGGTCGCAATGGCGAATACAATCGTGGCAACGAATTCAGAGACGAAGCGCCAGCAGGTTTGGCCGATCCCGGCGTTCATCATGGTGATTGTCCAGGTGGCGAACGCCGCGCTGGTTTTTGGTTTGCTTCAGATGCTGAGCTGGGAGCAGTGCGCGATGGTGGTATTCAGCGGTGTCGCGCTTAGCGGCGGTATCGTCTTCACGATCGCGACCATGCAGAGGCTGGGCAAAGAGGGCTAGTGCATCGTCCGAATAGTGCTTTATAGATCGGCGGGCTTGGTGGGGCAGGCAATCTTGCCTGCAGCCGGCTTTCAGCCGGCGTTTCCCACCCTGGTGCGAGGCGCCGTGGAGACAAAGGCCGCCTGAAGGCGGCTGCAGCCACGATTGGCTGCCCCACCATACGATAGAGAACTATCTGGACGATGTACTAGTCAGTCCGTCCCTTCGGCCTCGGCCTGCGCGTTGCGCGCGGCCCGCAACCGGCCCAACACCGAGACCAGCCACACCAGGCCTGCCAGAACCACGATCGCCATGAGCCAGCGCAGCAGGCTTGCCAGGAAGGCGGCATCGAGCGCCGGCCACTGGAAGCGGTACTTGCTCAGCACGGTGCCGCGGTCGATCATCCAATGCCAGGCGATATGTGCCACCAGCGCCGACACGATGATGGTTCCCATTCGCTCGGCCACCACGAAGCGGAAAAGTCCCTCCAGCATCGGGATGAGCAGAACCAGCACCAGAAGCTGGCCCAGCTCGACGCCGAGATTGAACGACAGCAGCGAGGTCAGCATGTGGGTGCCGGCAAACTGCAGCGTCTGCCGCAGCGCGAACGAGAAGCCGAATCCGTGCACCAGGCCGAACCCGAAGGTGATCATCCAGCGCCGGTGCACCGTGCTCGCGCCCGCGATGTTTTCGAGCGCCATATACAGGATGGACATCGCGATCAGCGTTTCGATAAGCGGCGGAAACCACAGCGCGTCCGGCGCCAGGTTGTAGGCCGAAGCGATCAGCGTGATGGAGTGCGCCACGGTGAACGACGTCACGATCGGGATCAGCGACCCGAAGCGCCGGAACGGAATCACCAGGCAGAACAGGAACAGCAGGTGGTCGGTGCCCTCCAAAATGTGCAGGAAGCCCAGGTGCACGAAGTTGAGCGCGGCCTGGTACCAGCGCGGATCGAGCCGAACCAGCCCCGGGTCCTCGGGAAATTCGAATGCGCGAACCGCGCCGCCTGGCGGCAGAAACCGCAGCACCGTCAGCACGCGCAGGCCCAGCCGCCACCAGCCGTCCGGGTTGACCGAGAATCGCGATCGATCCGATTGAATCGGGTACTCGAACAGCACGTCCAGGATGGTCTGGTTCCACACCACGTTGGTTTCGAGCGCGAGATCCGGGCCGGTGAGGTGCGCCAGGGCCTGGCCGTACGACGCGAAAGAGCGGTCCGACTGCAGCGCCAGTCGCGTCTCCATCACCCGCGGCTTGGGTAACCGCGTGTCGTCCTCGTAGACCTGGATGAAATCCGAGATCCACACGGTGGCCGCGTCCGCCAGCAACGCATGCGCGGCCTCCAGATCCAGATAACCGCCTTCTTTCTCCGGAAAATTGATGTCGCGCATGGCCACCAGGGGCACTCGCACCAATAACCGCAGGCGCTGGCCCTCCGGCTTTACAAACGTCTGGATGGTCACGTCGCGCGGAATCTCGTGGGCCGCGGTCACGCGCGGCAGCGCCAGTAGGAGCGTCAAAGCGGCAGGAAATGCGCGCACCAGGGTACTTCGTGTCAGCATGGCAGAAGACTTGCGACCGGCGCCGAGGATTTTGCTGGCTGCCTCGATGCCGAATCGTGTATAATACTTTACCATCTATCGAAAGGGAGGAGACAGAAGGAATGAAGCGTCATCTCTACGTAGGAGCGATGTTTCTTGCAGTCTTCGTCGTACTGGCGATTGGCTCTCACATGCTGGGGAAACGAGCCGTCGTTCAGGCCGCCGGAACCCAAGCACCGAAATTTGAAGTGGACCCGATGTGGCCGAAGCCGCTGCCCCATCACTGGCTCATGGGCAACGTGATCGGCGTGTCGGTCGATTCCAAGGATCACATCTGGATCATTCACCGCCAGGGATCTCTGGAAGCAATGGAAGACTACGCAGTGGCGAATCCCCCGGGCGCCAAGCGGCAGCGCGGCAGAGTGGAATCGGAATGCTGCGAGCCCGCACCGCCCGTGCTCGAGTTCGACGAAGCGGGCAACCTGCTGGCGAGTTGGGGCGGCCAAGACGGCGATGGTTATGTTTGGCCGGCCTCGAACCATGGGATCACAGTGGACTACAAAGGCAATGTTTGGATCGGCGGCAACGGCCGCGCGGCTACCGATCAAAACGCTCCCGGGGCAGGCCGTGGCGGTAGAGGCGCTGCTGCCGGTGGCCGCGGTCAGGCTCCGCCGGAAGGTCAGTCGGGCGTCGCCCGTGGCCGGGGTCCGGGCGGTCCGCCGCACTACCACGACAGCATGATCATGAAGTTCACCCAGGAAGGCAAATTCCTGATGCAGATCGGCAAGTCCGGCGCGAGCGAAGGCAGCAACGACACGAACAACGTCGGCCTGGCCGCCAAGATTTTCGTCGATCCCAAGACCAACGAAGTCTACGTCGCCGACGGTTACGGCAACAAGCGCGTGATCGTGTTCGACGGCGACAGCGGCAAGTTCAAGCGCTACTGGGGCGCTTACGGCCACAAGCCCGACGACACCAACCTGGGACCCTATGACCCCAGCGCTCCGCCCGCCCAGCAGTTCCGCAACCCGGTGCATTGCGCCGACCTTTCCAACGACGGCCTGCTGTACGTGTGCGACCGCGTGAACGATCGCATCCAGGTGTTCAAACCAGATGGGACCTTCGTCAAGGAGAAGGTCATGTTCAAGGAAACCCTCGGCGACGGCGCCGTGTGGGACATCGCATTCTCCAAGGACGCGCAGCAGAAGTACATTTATCTGGCTGACGGTTCCAACGAGAAAGTCCACATTCTGGACCGCGAATCGCTGGAAGAGCTGACCAACTTCGGCGACGGAGGACGCCAGCCCGGCTTGTTCTACGCGGTTCACAGCATCGCCACCGATTCGAAGGGCGACATCTTCACCACTGAGACCTATCGCGGCCAGCGCGTGCAGAAGTTCGTCTTCAAAGGCCTTGGCCCGGTTCCCAAGAAGGACCAGGGCGTGCTCTGGCCCAAGAGCGCCAAGAGCCCGTTCTAAACCGCAGTAGCAAAACTGGAAGCGCCCGGCAGCAATGTCGGGCGTTTTTATTTGTGGGGCAGCCAATCCTGGCTGCAGCCGGCTTTCAGCCGGCCAATCGCGATATCCTGGATAACCATGCCTGACGACGTCATCCTCACCTCCATCGAAAACGGCGTTGCGACGCTGACCTTCAACCGTCCCGACCGCCTCAACGCCTTTAGCCCGGAACTGCTCACCAAGTCCATCGAGACGCTCGCGAGCTGGGAGGAAGATCCGAGCGTCGCGGTGATCGTCGTTACCGGCGCGGGCCGCGCCTTTTGCGCCGGCGGCGACATCGGCGGCATGGCGCAGGAGAACGCCGCGCCGCGTCCACACGAAGAGCGCATCGACTGGCTGCGCCGCGCTCAGCAGATCTCCTGGCGTCTTTACAACATGCCCAAAGTCACCATCGCCAGCGTCAACGGCTTCGCCATGGGCGCCGGATTGGGGGTGTGCCTGGCGTGCGATTTCCGCATCGCCTCCGATCAGGCCAAGTTCGGAACCGCCTACGCCAAGGTCGGATTCGGCGGCGACTTCGGCGTCACCTGGCTGCTGACGCGCTACGCCGGCGCGCCCAAAGCGAAAGAACTGCTGTTCTTCGCCGAGGCGTTCGATGCCGCGCACGCCCTGCACCTGGGCTTGGTGAATCTCGTAGTTCCGGCTGAGACGCTGGCCGCCCAGACTCGCTCGCTCGCGGCGCGCGTAGCCGCCGGTCCGCTGGTCAGCTATCGCTATATGAAAGCCAACGTGAACCTGGCCACCACCGTGGATTTCCGCACCATGCTGGATCGCGAACCGGAGACGCACCTGCGTTGCGGGCAGACCGAGGACCATCGCGAGGGCGTGCAGGCTTTTCTCGAAAAGCGCGCGCCGAAATTCAGGGGGAGATAAGCTCATGACGTTCCGCGAAATTCTTCACGAAAAAGACGGCCACGTCGTCACCATCACCTTGAATCGTCCGGCCAAGCTCAACGCCTATTCGGAAGTGATGGTCCACGAAGTCCTGGGGGCCTTGGCCGACGCTCGCGACGACGATTCAGTCCGCGCCGTGATTCTGACCGGCACTGGCCGCGGCTTCTGCTCGGGCGGCGACATCGGCCGCGACTTCCAATATCCGGCGCGCTATCGCGGCCATCGCCTGGAATCAATGCTCGAAATGCGCGAGAACATGCACGAGCTGGTCAAGTTCCTCCAGCGCTTCGACAAGCCCGTAATCGCAGCGGTCAATGGCGCAGCGGTGGCTGGTGGCCTGACGCTGGCGTTGAGCTGCGACTTCCGGATCGCCGCCGAGAGCGCCCGTTTCGGCGACACATCGCTGCGCTTCGCCCTGCTGCCCGACGAAGGCGGCGCGTACTTCTTCCCGCGCTTCCTGGGCATCGATCGCGCGCTCAAGATGTCGCTGTTCTCGGAAGTTTACAACGCGCGCGAAGCCGCGTCGCTCGGTCTGGTGACCGAGGTGGTGCCGGACGCCGAGCTGATGCCCACCGCGCGCGCCTGGGCCACGCGCCTGGCCGAAGGCCCGCCCATCGCCATTCGCATCGCCAAGCGCATGATGTACAAGCAGCTCTCGATGAACCTGGACAACGCGCTCGAAGACGCCGCCATGGCGACGCTGGTGGCCAACTACACCGACGACGTGAAGGAAGGCACGGCTGCGTTCCACGAAAAACGCAAACCGAAGTTCCAGGGCAGGTAGAGAAGCGCTACTGGACGCTTGCGACCGTTTCTCCAATCGATGAGGTCTGCGGTGGCCGCACCACGTACGACAGGATGCGCTGCAGCTCGCCGAGGGCAAAGCGAAGCTCAATGGTGCGGACCGATCGAAAGCCTGCTCCAGGCCATGAGAGCGGTGGAAGGGTCAGGCGTCGCCCGTACGCCAGCAGGCCGGAGATTGGCTCGTCCCCGCTCTCCATCACGGCGTCGAGCACTTTGCCATTTTCGTCGACCAGCGCAAGCATCCGGTAGGTACCGTTCGCTGATTTGTCTGGCCAATCGGCGGACACCGGGATTTCGCCCAGCAGCGGCATCCGTCTCTTGGCCTCTGCCAAACGAGCCTCGAACCGCGCAGCGTCTGCTTCTTGGTTGGCAAGTTCTGACTGCACGGCGTCGGCTGGCGACGAATCCAGGACAGGCGTTGACCGCGCCGCAACTAGCAGTTCCAGCGCCCTGTCGGCCTCACCCAACTTGGAAAGAACTGCAGCCAGGTGCAACGCAATTTCGTATCCCGGAGCTACCGCATAAGATGCCGCGATGTATGTCTTGGCTTGCTCTGGTTTCCCTTGCGCAAACAGCGCCCAGCCGGCCGTATCAAGCGCGGAAGCCAACCGGTAAAGCCTCGTGGCGCAATTCCCGTCCGGCGTTGCCGTTGTGGGGTGACAGATGTTGTTCGCCTGGCCCGAAATGGCGCTGGAGACAAGTTCCCAGGCTTTCGCCAAGTCGATCTTTGCTTCAACCATCTGATACGCGACGCTGTTTCGGATCATCGGATCGTTACTGGCTTCCATTGCATGCTCAAAACTGCGGCGTGCGTCCTCGATATGGCCGGCGTTCGCCTGCACGCGCCCCAGCAGCACCCAGACCGAAGCATTCTTCGGATCGATTTCCGCCGCGAGAGACCCTTCCTTCACGGCCTCGTCCCACTTCTTCTGTGAAGCCAACGTCGCCGTGAGATTATTGTGCGCGTAAGCGTCCCGCGGCGCGCTCTCCAGCCGTTTTCTAAACAGAACAACGGCTTCGTTGTACCTGCCTTGCGCACGGCGGACAAACCCCAGATTGTTGTAGGGAGCGGAATCGCGCGGGTTCACCTCGAGCTGACGCTGAAACGCCTCTGCTGCTTTGTCTAGGTCGCGAAGACCGATTCGTGTCCGCCCGAGACCACCCCAAGCCGCATAGCTCCTGGGCTCGAGGCGAATGGCTTCCTCATACGCGCTTTGCGCGGCCTCGAAGGAACGGATTCTCAACGCGTCGCTGCCAGAACGGAGCAAATCGCTGAGGCGATCGCTTCCCGTACGCGGGTTGGTTGCAACAACGGGTCTGCTCCTATTGCGCTCCAGCAGAAAGCCCCGATTCTCCACCTCGGCCACGTTTGTCCAGAAGGACGTAAACCTGGTCCAATCCGCTGGATCAATCGGCTCTCCGGTGAACTTCAGCTTCCGATTGAGCCGAAGATGACCCTGATCATAGCCCGACTCGGAGTCATAGCTGCCGAACGGCGCGCTCATATGCACCGGCATGTCGTTGGTGATCACGTAAGACGAAGCGATCTGCAGGTCGATCGACATTTCCAAGTCGCGCTTCTCTACTGGAATGGGCTCAGTTGGGTGCTCCCTATCGGTGAGCGACTTCGGGTCGACAGTGCCACCCCCCAAGAGCGTGATCCGCTTGCTGGTCTCATCAGGCGGCAAGAAGGCCCGATCGCTCAGCGAATATTCAAGCCAGAATGGGCGTTCCAGATCCTCTGGGTCCGAATGACGGATTTCCCCAATCGTCGCACGCCAGGATTGGGTCCCCGAAACTGCGCGCACGAGTTGCTCTTGCTGCTCCTTCGTTCCGTCGCGAAAAATACGGCGGACCTCCGGCTCGTCAGCGCCTTCGAATTCAATGCGGCTCGTTCCAGTCAACCTCCCATCAGCGTCGATGCGTCCGTTCAGCTTGATCCGGTCGAGGGTTGGAATGGGAGAAGCCGCTGGAATGTCGATGATGCTTGATTTATCGGCGCCGAACAACAGCGCTTTCTTGCCCCGCATGCCGGGCGCGAGCACTTGCGGCGGCGCCAGTTCCAGCGTTGCGTCTAGAAAGACAGGCCCCTGGCTGGTCTCGATTCGGGTGAATTCATGCACAAACTGGCTGGGCACCGGAACGTCAGGCTCCAGAACCCCGATGCCCGGCGTAATCAGAACCGCATCGGCCTTGATTCCCACGGCCCGAAGCAGTGAGGCAAGCAGCGCATGTTTATCCTTGCAGTCTCCATAGGCGTTCTTGAGGACCTCGGATGCGGCGTGCGGCTGGTACCGCCCCACACCGAAATTGATACTCACGTAGCGAATCTTTTCCGACACGTACGCGTATAGGGCGTTTATCCGGTCGCGTTCCGTGGTTTTTCCAGCCGTCAGCTTGGCGGCCAGCGCCCGGATCTCTGGAGTGGGCTGTTCGCTCGGTTCATTGAGGCCGCGAATCCATTCTCCAAAGGCATCCCAACTCAGGATCGTGCTCACGGCAAACACCGGTTCAAAGTGCGTGTCCAGAGTCGAAGCCGGCTCCGGATTCGCCAGCTCCCAGCTTTCGATACGCCTTCCGTCACGCACTTCGTTCTTGTGCGGCAAGTCGGAGTTCTCATGCAGGGCCACGTGAACATCCGCGGGCAGATCGAGCAGTACTGTTTCAGAAACTACGGGGACGCTTCTTTCCTGGTAGTGCATCAGCCAGAAGTCGTTCCCCTTAAGAGATTTCTTGGAGTGTTGCACGAATTCGTATTCGAACAGATCCCCCACCTCGACATTCGGCGGGACGAAGGTCTTGATCTTTTCATCCGCAAACATCGTCACGCCATACGGACCCGGGGCCGTCCGTTCGAAAACCTGTGTAAGATCCCCTTCAACCGTCGTGCCATCTTTCTTGAGAGTCCGGAAGAAGTTGACCTGAACGTCCTCGAATTCGTTTTCATAGGGGATCGAAAACTGGCTGGCTCGGCTGCGTCCCGCTGCAGTGATCACCTTCCAGCGAACATGGGTTGTAGTCTGCCCGGTGCCATCTGCCTCGAAACGATAGACGGTTTCAAGCTTTTCGATCTGCAGGTCATGTTGCGAGGCTGCACCGGCCGGCAATCCATTGCAGATTGCGCCTGCCACGATCATCAGGAATCTGGCGGCTTGCCCAACCGTGAGATGCTCGCAAATCATGTGGCCCTGACTCGTACCGGCAAAAAGATACTCTCTAAACAGCCATTGATGCTAGCATACACATCTTTAACAGCAAAATTCGCACTCTTTTTGTACTGAGTCCCAAATTCCTCCAAAACCAACGGCCCGCCGGAAAGCGATATGATGTCTCAATGCAACGGCTGAAACTCTCGCTCGGATTCCTGCTGGCGTTCGCCACGCTGGCCGTCCAACTCCACGCGCAACAGAATCGCAACGAAATGGTTTCGATGCGCGACGGCGTCCGGCTCGACACCAACATCTACCTGCCCGGAGGCGAAGGCCCGTGGCCAGTCGTTCTGACGCGCACGCCTTATGGCAAAGACCAGATGTACACCGCGAAAAACGAAGCCGCCTACATGCAGGCCGGCTACGCGCGCGTGGTCCAGGACGTCCGCGGACGCTTCAAGAGCGAAGGCAAGTACCGGCCCTTCGCCGACGATCTGGAAGACGGCTACGACACCATCGAGTGGGTCGCCAAGCAGCCCTGGGCGAACGGCAAGATCGGCATGGTGGGTCCCTCGGCCATGGGCATCGCGACCAACCTCGCCGCGATGAGCGGTGCGCCGCACCTGACCGCCGCGTTCGTCAGCGTGGCGCACGGATCCAACTTCCGCTACTCGCGCCATCCCGGCGGCCTGTACCTGAAGAATCTCGCCGAGGAGTGGTCCAAGCGCCAGGGAGTGCCGCCGCCGGATGTGCCCCGCCCGATTCTCGCCGTCTACAATGACGACGCGCGCCGCATGGACATGCGCAATCATCTCTCCCAGATTCACGTGCCCATGTACAACCTGGGCGGCTGGTACGACATTTTCCTGCAGGGCGACATCGACAGCTTCACCTCGCTCCAGAAGGACGGCGCACCGGGCGCGCGCGGCAATCAGAAACTCGCGATGGGAGCATTTGGACACGGTCCGCTGTCGGGCGATCTGAAGTATCCCGCCGAAGCCGGCAATCTGATGGGCAATGCCGACACCATGCGCTGGTTCGACTACTGGCTCAAGGGAATCGACACCGGCGTCATGAAGGAGCCGCCGGTGAAGTATTTCGTCATGGGCGACACCATGGCTGCGAACGCGCCCGGCAACGCGTGGCGCACGGCTGCCGGCTGGCCGCCCAAGTCCACCGCGACGTCCTATTTTCTGGAGCCGGGTGGAAAGCTCGCGACCGCCAAGCCGGCGTCGGTCGCCCGGATGACCTACGTCTACGATCCCAAGGACCCGGTGCCGAGCATCGGCGGAAACAACCTGATGATGGATCGCGGTCCCATGGATCAGCGCAAGGTCAGCTCGCGCAAAGACGTGCTGAAGTTTGAGACCGAGCCGCTCAAGGCTCCGGTGGAGATCGTCGGACCGGTCACTGCGGAACTCGCCGTGTCCACCGACGCCGCCGACACCGACTTCATGGTGAAGCTGGTGGACGTCTACCCGAACGGCTACGAAGCCCTGGTGTTGGACGAAGGCCTCAGACTGCGCTACCGGGACGGGTTCGTGCCGGAGCACGCCCAGCCTGGCAAGGTCTATCCCATCAAAGTGGACCTGTGGTCCACGGCGCTGATCTTCAACACCGGCCACAAAATCGCGGTACATGTTTCGAGCAGCAATTCGCCGCGCTTCGAGCCGCACTCGAATACCTGGGATCCGGTGAAGTCGTACGACGAAGCCGTGAAGGCGACCAACACCGTGGTGCTGGACGGCCGCTCGAAGATCATCTTGCCGGTGACCAAGGTGTACCCAGGCGAAAAGAGCGTCGCCAGCCGGTAGATCAGATCACAGTGTGGCGCACGCACTCGTGCGTGCCGTGTCGAGACTCGTCTCGACACCATCACCTTCTTCACTCAGGCCTGCCGAATTGCGCCGCCTCGCCCCAATCTCTGACAATCTAACAAAGGACCACACGATGACCTCCATCGGCTTCCGGGCATTCTCTCTCTGCGCGTTTACGCTCGCATTCGTCATCGCCATCCCCGCGCAGAACACCCGCCACCTCACCACTCCCAAAGAAGCCCTGGGCTTCGAAATCGGCGACGACTACCAGCTCGCCAACTACACGCAGCTCAGCGTCTGGTGGCAGAAGCTCGCCGCCGAATCCGACCGCATGAAGCTGGTCGAGATCGGCAAGACCGAAGAAGGCCGCCCGCAATACATGGCCATCCTCACGTCGCCCGAAAATCTCAAGAGGCTCGATCATTACAAGGAAATCTCGCGCAAGCTGGCGCTGGCCGAAGGCCTCACCGACGACGAAGCCCACGCGCTCGCCCGCGAAGGCAAGGCTGTCGTCTGGATCGACGGCGGCCTGCATGCCTCCGAAGTCCTCGGCGCGGCGCAGTTGCTCGAATTCGTCTGGGAGATGGTCAGCCGCAACGATCCCGAAACCCTGCGCTTCCTCGACGACGTCATCATACTGGCCGTGCACGCCAACCCCGACGGCATGGAGCTGGTCTCGAACTGGTACATGCGCAACGCCGACCCGCTCAAGCGCTCCACCCAGAACATCCCGCGGCTGTGGCAGAAGTACATCGGGCACGACAACAACCGCGATTTCTACATGTCCAACATGAGCGAATCCACCAACATGAACACGCAGCTCTACCACGAGTGGTTTCCGCAAATCATGTACAACCACCACCAGACCGGACCCGCGGGCGCGGTGATGTTCGCGCCGCCCTTCCGCGATCCGTTCAACTACAATTTCGATCCGCTGATTCCGCTGCAGATCGAAATGGTGGGCGCGGCCATGCACAGCCGTTTCGTCGCCGAGGGCAAGCCCGGCACGGTGATGCGCAGCGGCGCTCCCTATTCCACCTGGTTCAACGGCGGCCTTCGCACCGCGACCTATTTCCATAACATGATCGGGCTGCTGACGGAAGCCATCGGCAATCCGACGCCCATGCAAATTCCGCTGGTGCCGGAGCGCCAGTTGCCCATCGGCGACGAACCGCTCCCGGTGCCGCCGCAGACCTGGCATTTCCGCACCTCCATCGAATACTCGATGACCGCGAACCGCGCCGTGCTGGATTACGCTTCCCGGTATCGCGAGGAAGTGCTCTACAACATCTACCGGATGGGCCGCAATTCGATCGAGCGCGGCAACCGCGATTCGTGGACCATCACGCCCAAGCGCATCCAGGCGCTCGAGGACGCGGCTAGGGCGGCGCGATCCGGCGCGGGCCGAGGAGCGCAGGGCGGCGTTCCGGCCAGCCTCTACGCCACAGTCTTGCACGATCCCGAGCTGCGCGATCCGCGCGGCTACATTCTGCCATCCGATCAGCCGGATTTTCCAACCGCGACCAAGTTCATCAACGCTCTCATCAAGAATGGCATCACCATCCAGCGCGCCACTCGCGATTTCAACGTCGCCGACAAGCACTATCCCGCCGGCTCGTGGGTGGTGAAGACGGCGCAGGCCTTCCGCCCGCACATCCTCGATATGTTCGAGCCGCAGGATCATCCCAACGATTTCCGCTATCCCGGTGGCCCGCCCGTTCCGCCCTATGACGTCACTGGTTACACGCTGGCCTTCCAGATGGGCGTGAAGTTCGATCGCATTCTGGAGGCTTTCGACGGCCCCTTCGAAAAGGTGAGCGGCTTGCAAAAACCGCCGGCGCAGAAGATCCGCGGACCGGCCGCGCAGCCCACCGGCTACCTGATCAGCCACCGGCAGAACGATTCGTTCATTCTAGTGAACCGTCTGTTGAAGAACGGCGACGAGGTGTACTGGCTGGAGAAACCGTCCACGCTAGCCGGACGCCAGGTCGCGCCGGGCACGATGTATGTTCCCGCGCGCGCGCAAACCCCGCCGCTGATCGAGCGAGCCGCTGCCGAGCTCGGCATCACCGTCGAAGCGGTGCCATCCCGGCCCTCCGGCGCCGCACTCAAGTTGAAGCCCGTGCGCATCGGACTCTGGGATCAATACGGCGGGTCGATGACTTCGGGCTGGCTGCGCTGGATCTTCGAGCAGTTCGAGTTTCCGTTCCAGGTGGTGTATCCGGCCGCGCTCGATCAGGGCGATCTGGCCTCGCGCTTCGACGTGCTGGTGTTTCCCAGCGGCGCGATGGCGCGTGCCGCCGACGGAGGCCGGGGCGGCGGTTTCTTCCGCCAGCCCGATGCGGACGAGATTCCGCCGGAGTATCGCAAGGCACTGGGCCGCGTGTCGGCCGAGAAAACCGTGCCGCAACTGCGGAAGTTCGTCGAGGCCGGCGGCACCATCGTCACCATTGGCGATGCCACCGAGCTGGCGCAGTTCTTCGGACTGCCGGTTCGCGACGGCCTGGTGGAAAGAACCTCGAGCGGTCCGGAGCGCTCGCTGCCGCGCGAGAAATTCTATGTGCCCGGCTCGGTGCTCGAGGTCAACGTCGACAACACCAATCCGGTGGCGTACGGGATGCCTTCGGTCGCGGATGTGTTTTTCGAAAACAGCCCCGTGTTCCGTCTCGCGCCCGACGCCGAGCTGAAGGGCGTCAAACCGATCGCCTGGTTCCCGAACGCGACACCGCTCCGCAGCGGCTGGGCTTGGGGGCAAGGCTACCTGGAAGGAACCGTGGCGGCCGCGGAAGCGCCCATGGGTGAAGGTAAAGTGTTCCTACTCGGCATCGAAGCCGCTTTTCGCGGCCAGCCGCACGGCACCTACAAGCTGCTTTTCAACTCGATTTACGCCGGGCCCGCCAAGCCGGCGACCCTTGCGCCTTGAACATGCAAAACTTCAACACACTATTCCGCCTGGATGGCGCTGAAATCCGCGGGCAGGGCGGCGTAGCCGAATCGCTGGCTCTCGACATTTGCGATGAAGCGAACGTCACGGCCACAGTCGAGAAGATTCGCGAGCGGCACCAGCGCATCGACGTGCTGGTGAGCACGCCCGCCCTCAACGTCCGCAAGCCGCTGCTCCGCTACAGCGCCGAAGAGTTCGACAAAGTGCTGCGCCTGAACCTGAAAGGCAGCTTCCTCATCGCGCAAGCGGTGGGCCGCATCATGAGCGAGAACAAAAGAGGCAGCATCATCCTGCTTTCTTCCATCCGCTCGCTGGTGGTGGAGCCGGGCCAGGGCGCCTACGCCGCCACCAAAGCCGGACTGGTCCAGCTCGCGCGCGCATTCGCAGCCGAGCTGGGCGGATCGGGCGTCCGCGTGAACTGCATCGCGCCCGGAATCGTCGAGACGCCGCTCACCGAGCCGATCAAGAGCAATCCCGCCTGGTACAACGCCTACGCCGCGAAGACTGCGCTGGGTCGCTGGGCCACCGCCGATGAAATGGCCGGACCGATCATGTTCCTGGCTTCCGACGCTTCCAGCTACGTCACCGGCACAGTCTTGTTCGCGGACGGCGGATGGACCGCCATCGACGGCCGCTTCCAGCCACCCGTTTAGCGCGCGTTGATGTCCCGATAACTCGGCAACCCCGGCAAGCCGCGCGCGTTCTTAACCGCGCGCACCACCGCCTCAGCCACGGCCTCAGCCGCCAGCGCCCCAACCGCTCCATGATCCGCCCGGCCGTTGCTCGCCCCGGTCGCGACCGCGAAAATCGTGTCGCCATCGTTCGGCGTGTGCACCGGATTGACGGACCGCGCCAGGCCGTCGTGCGCCATCTGCGCGATCTTGGTCATCTGCGTCTTGTCGAACGCGGCGTTGGTCGCCACCACGCCGATCGCGGTGTGAGCTCCCGCCGGCACTTCCACCAGCCGCCCTTCGCGCATCTGCGCCATCGTATCCATGAAGCCGGAGCCATCCGGCTTGCGCGCGCCGGCGATGATCTTTCCCGTTTTCGAATCTACTACGTCGCCAACTGAGTTCACCGCCACGATGGCTCCCACCACGATGCCCGTGTTGCCCACGTGGATGCTGTAGGTGCCGATCCCGGACTTCATGGCCTGCTTGGGTCCGAACATCTTTCCAACCGTCGCACCCGCGCCAGCGCCGACGTTGCCTTCTTCCACTCTGCCCGCCTTGGCCGCCTGGCATGCTCGATATCCTGACTCCGCCGTCGGCCGTATCCTGGCATCCCCGACTCCCAAATCGAACAGGATCGCCGCCGGCACAATCGGCACCACGATGGACCCCACGCGATAGCCCAGGCCGCGCTCTTCCAGATACCGGACCACGCCCGAGGCCGCGTCCAGGCCAAACGCGCTTCCGCCGGAAAGCAGGATGGCTTGCACCTTCTGCACCGTGTTCACCGGATTCAGCAGATCGGTCTCGCGCGTTCCCGGCGCTGCTCCGCGAACGTCCACGCCCGCGGTCGCTTCCTTTTCGAAAATCAGAACCGTGCAGCCCGTGGGCCGGCGTGTTTCGGTGAAATGCCCGACCTTGACGCCTTGCACATCGGTGATTCCGCCATCGCCATTCATGCCCGAACTCCTCCGCGGCAACAGCGCCGCTCCCGCTGTAATCCCGGCCATCACCCGACTGAATTCGCGCCGCTTCATAAAATCACTCCGTGCCCAGCAGCCGCATCGCCGCCAGCGCCATCGCCTTGGATCCCTGGACCAGGTCATCCACCCGGCAAAACTCATCTGGTTGATGCGATAAATCCAGGATACCCGGACCGTAGGCGATGCACTGCTCCACCAGCCCCAACCGCATCACGTGCTTCTGATCGTAAGTGCCGGGGCTGGCAATCAGCGGCGGCTCGATGCCCAGCACGTCGCGCACCGCGCCGGCCATGGTTGAAACCAGATTCGCGTTCGCGTCGGTCTGGATGGGAGGAACGGTCATGAGGTCCCGCATCTCGAAACGAAACTCCGGATCGTTGCGTGCCAGCGCCTCGAGAATGCCGCGGATCTCCGCGCGCACCTGCTCAACCGGCTCCTCGATCAAAAACCGGCGGTCGAACACCGCCTCGCAGCGGTCGGCGACGCACGGCGTCTGCATTCCGCCCGGCTGCCCGCCCGAAATCGAATTCACGTTGATGCTCGCGCGCCGCGCCTCCGGCGGTTCCACGGGCATGACCGTCGTTCTCTTACTCAGCGCCGGTTTCAGTTCGTGCTCGATGACCGCAAGAAAATCGGCCATTTTGCTGATGGCGCTCACGCCCAGGAATGGCATGCTGCCGTGCGCGATGCGGCCGAGCGTCGCCACCTCGAACCAATACACGCCGCGATGGCCCAGGCAGACTCGATCCACGTTCAGCGGCTCGGTCAGGATCGCGTAGTCGGTGCGGTCGCGGCTGACGTAGCCGCGTTCGGCCAGATAAGCCATGCCGGCGAACCCGCCGCTCTCTTCATCCACCGTGCCGCTCTGTTCCACGCCTCCGCGCAATCGCACACCGGATCGGCGAATCGCCTCGATCGCAAAGACGGACGCCGCTATACCCGCTTTCTGGTCGGTAACGCCGCGGCCGAAGATCTTGCCGTCCCGAAGCACTGCCGCGAACGGATCGCCGGTCCAGCCATGCCCCACCGGCACCACGTCGAAATGCCCGTTGAAATGCAGCAGCGGCCGCGCCGGCGTATCGCGCAGCCTTCCGATGACGTTTACGCGCGGATGCAGCGCGGTGTGCTCGGCGCGTCCTTCCGCGGCTACGTACTCGACGTCATACCCGAATTCGCCGAGCCGTCGGCCGAGCCAGTCGGCGCACGCGGCATAGTTGTCGCCCGGCGGATTCACGGTCGGGATGGCCACCAGCTCGCGCAGAAACTCCACCATTTCGCCGGCCATCGATTCCACTCGATCGAGCACGGCCTGTTCCCGATTCGGCGATCCACTCACGGAACCCAGTGTATCTCGCCACCGTTTGCTTCGTCCGGCTGCGGCGCGATACAGTCGGTCTGAATGAAACTGATATCCGGCTGGCTGCTGGCAGCGTCACTCTTAGCGCAGAATCCCTCCTGGAAATTCGCTGTCTCCGGCGACTCGCGAAACTGCGGCGGCATCGTCATGCCCGCTATCGCTGCCGGCGTCCGCACGAGCGGCGCCGACTTTTACTGGCATCTGGGCGACTTCCGCGCCATCTACATGTACGACGAAGATCTGGTTCCGCCGCCCAAACTGGGCCTGCCATCGCGCCCGCTCTCCATCCTCAACTACGAAAGCATGGCCTGGCCCGACTTCATCGCCCGCCAGATCAAACCGTTCGGCAGTCTGCCCGTGTTTCTCGCGCTGGGCAACCATGAACTCTATCCTCCCTTTTCGCGCGATGCCTGGCTGATCCAATTCGCCGACTGGCTGGAGCAACCCGTGCTGCGGGAACAACGCCTCAAGGACGATCCGGCCGACCACAAACTGCACGGCTACTACCACTGGATCAACCACGGCGTCGATTTCATCACGCTCGACAACGCCAGCGCGGACCAATTCGACGGCGCCCAACTGCGCTGGATTCACTCGGTCATCGATCGCGATGAAGCGTCGCAGGAGATCCGCAGCATCGTGGTCGGAATGCACGAGGCGCTGCCGGGCAGCGTCAGCCGCGGCCACAGCATGAGCGAGTCGGCGCAAGGCGAACGCAGCGGCCGGGAAGTCTACCAGTCGCTCTGGCACGCACAGAACTCAGCTCACAAACATGTGTACGTCCTGGCCAGCCACTCGCACTTCTACATGGAAGATATCTTCGATACGCCGGACTGGAAGGGTAAAGTGCTGCCGGGCTGGATCGTCGGAACGGCCGGCGCGGTTCGGTACCGCCTTCCGTCGGAGACCGGCCCTTCGCAAAACGCCGTGACCGACGTGTACGGCTATCTGCTCGGAAGCGTTTCGGCCGACGGGGCCATTGCCTTCGCGTTCCAGAAGCTCAGTCTGGACGACCTGCGCGCGGCCAACGCCAAGACACCGGAGCCGCTGGTTCGCTGGTGCTTCGAGGAAAACAAGCAGTAAGCACGAACCCGGCCCGCTCTCAGTGCGTCATCGCGTAGACGATATAGTTGACGCCGATGCGCAGCCCCAGCGCCGAATACTTCTCCGGATACAGCGGATTGTCGGCGTGCTCCCAGGAGTCGCCCAGATCCATGTTGTGACAGATGGCCACCATCAACCGGCCTTTGTGGTCGTAGATTCCGCGCCAGCGCGCTTCGTATCCGTCCTGCTCGTAGGTTCGGCCGCTGCGCAGGAACTGCGCGCCGGGCACCTGGTAGCGGCCATCCAGATCGAAGATGCTGTGGAAGATCGCCTCGCGGTCGTCCAGATCGACGATCGCGCGGTCCGGAAACACCCGCTGCATGCTGGCGATGAATACCTGCCATTCCTGGGTGCCGTGAAAATCGTCGCACATGAAGAATCCGCCGCGCAGCAGAAAATCGCGCAGCTTGCCGGCCTGCTCATCGGTGAGATCCCAATGCCCCACTTCCACGCCGTATAGCCACGGCCAGTTGTACACCTCATCGCCGTCGTCCAGGTTCACAGGCTCTTCCACCGAGCGAGCCTGAATGCGCGTCAGCCGCCGCACCGCCGCCGACAAGTGCCGGTCCGATCGCGGATAATCGATGGTCCAGTTGGAATAGCCTTCCTGCCAGTTCACACCGCGCTGGCGGCGAAAGCCGCGGCCGAATCCGAAAATCGGCGGGTACATGAGGCGCGCGAAGGCCCACTCGCCGGGCGTTTTCCAATCGGGCGGAAGCGGGAAATCATTGTATTCCCAACCCGGATACTCGCGAAACGGTCGCTGCCCATAGACCACGCCCAGTACCATCAGCGCGCCACATGCGATCGCGAACCAAGCCCGGAATCTTCGCATGCTGCCTTTCTATCTTAGCCTGCCTCCAAACCGGCCGATAAGGTTTTCGTGCGCCTTTTCCGGAAGCGGCAGAAACAGGTTGGCGTGTGGCCTCGTCTACAAGGTAGCTGGTTCAGAATCATGCCGCTCGAAATCCAACAGCGTGAGAAGGAAGGGATCGTCCTGCTCGACCTGAAGGGCCGTTTGGTGCTCGGCCCCGAGGATGTGCTCATGCGCCAACACCTCCAGTCTCTGCTCGATGGCGGCAGCAAGAACGTTATTCTGGACGTTCGCGCGGCACCGGACATCGACACCGCTGGATTCGGCTCGCTGGTTTTGTTCGCCGAGAAATTTCGAGAGGCCGGCGGGAGGCTGGCGATCATCGAGCAGTCCATGGCATCATCGCTCTTGAGGCTCGCCGCCGCGTTGGACACTTACACCGACGAACAGGCCGCCATCAACAGCTTCTTCCCCGATCGCGCCGTGCCGCATTACGATATCCTCGAATTCGTGGAAGAAGAAGAACAGCGCCAACATTCCGATTCAGACCGCACAGACAAATAACATGGCCAAGCGCATCCTGAAGGAGTATCAGCGCAAGCGCAACTTCGAAGTTACACCTGAACCCGATGGCGACAAGTCGCCGTCCGCGCCCAAGACCGGGCTGCTGCTGTACGTGATCCACAAGCACCAGGCTACGCATCTGCACTACGACTTGCGCCTGGAGTGGCGCGGCGTGCTGCTTTCCTGGGCGGTCCCGAAAGGCCCGTCGCTCGATCCCTCGGTGAAGCGCCTGGCTGCCCAGGTGGAGGATCATCCGCTCGACTACGGCACTTTCGAAGGCGTCATCCCGGAAGGCGAATACGGCGGCGGCACCGTCATGCTGTGGGACTACGGGACCTGGACGCCCGAAATTCCCGACGTCGACTCCGCGCTCAAGGAAGGCGAGCTGAAATTCACGCTGCACGGGAAAAAGCTGCGCGGCTCCTGGGTGCTGGTGCGAACCAGGTTGGGCTACGGCCGCAGTTCGGGCAAGCCCCAGTGGCTGCTCATCAAGCATCGCGACCGGTTCGCGTCCGCCCGAGACGTCGCATCCGAGATGCCTCGCTCGGTCAGCTCCGCCAGGCTCCTGGCCGACATCGCGCGCGACGAGCACGGCGACGTCGCCCGCGCCGCCAAGGGCGATCCTGCCGGGAGCCGCGCGCGTTGAGAGTCTCGAATCCCGACAAGGTGTTTTGGCCCGACGAGGGCTACACTAAGCTGGATCTCGCGCGCTACTACGCCGCAGTCTTCGGAAAGCTCGAGCCATACGTTTCAGGCCGCATGCTCACCATGGAGCGTTGCCCGGACGGCATGCTCGGCGAATGCTTCTATCAAAAGCAGGCCCCTAAAGGACTGCCGGCTGCAACGCCCACGCAAATCATCCGCCACGCGAACCGGAACGTTCGCTACATCGTCGGTGGCGCACTTGAAACGCAGCTCGAGTTGGTGAATCTCGGCTGCATCGCGGTACACGTCTGGTCCAGCCGCGCCGCTCATCCGCGCCAGCCGGATTGGATGGTCTTCGATCTCGACCCGGGTTCGGGTGAATTTGCGGACGCAGCCGAAGCTGGATTGCTGGTCAAGGAAGCGCTCGACCAGCTCGACCTGACTTCGTTTCCGAAAACGTCAGGCAGCCGCGGCCTGCACGTCTTCGTTCCGATCGTCGTGGGACCCGACTGCGATGACGTGCTCGCGTTCGCGAAGGCGGTTTGCGAACGCGTGGCCGCCGCGCATCCAAGCGTAGTCACCGTCGAGCCGCGCATCGAGGCGCGTGGCGATCGCGTCTATCTGGACCCGTTCCGGAACTCGTTCGGCGCCACCGTCGCCGCGCCGTATTCGGTTCGCCGCCGCGCGAAAGCCCCCTTCTCGATGCCGCTGCTCTGGCCGGAAGTAAAACCGACGCTCGTTCCTTCGGACTACAACCTGGGTAACTACGAAAAACGCCTGGCCGGCCACGACCCGTGGGAAGATTTCTTCCACAGCCGCCAATCGATCGAAAAAGCTTCCCGGGTGTTGCAGAGAATCTGATGTGGCGCACGCACTCGTGCGTGCAGCGTTCACATTCGTGTGAACGCCAGGCGAGTACTAGCGCTCTTCCAGGTGCCTAAGCCTCGCGTCCAGGACTTCCTCCATGCGATGAAGCTCGGAGCGCCACAGGTCGCGCATATCGTCGAAGCGCTTGTCAATCCCTTCGAATCGCCTTTCAATGGTGGCAAATCTTGCGTTGAAGTAAGCGATGAGGAGGCCCGTCATCGCGGCGTTGAATAACATCGGAATGCCGATCGCCAAGTAGAGTTGCTCGTTGGTCATGGCCGCCGCTGTTACGCAGTTCTATTGTCTCACGCGCCGCCACTAACTCACCACCCGCGCCCGGAACGTCCGGCTCCCCACGATCAGCGACCCCACCACGCTCGCCCCCAGCGCCACCAAAACCCACGCGATGTGCAGCGTCGGAATACTCTGCCCGCCGACCGGAGGCACCATGGCGTACCGCAAACCTTCGGCGCAGTAAGTCAGCGGATTGAACAGCGTCACCACTTGGAACCACCGGATGTGGTCGAGCGCGCCCCACGGATAGTACGTGCAGCCGGTGAACAGCAGCGGCGTGAAGATCAACGTGAACATCAGGCTGATCTGCTCCGGCTTGATGCTGGTGCCCATCACCAGCCCGATGCCCGCGCCCACCGCGGCCGTCAACACGATCATTCCCGCCAGCAGGGCGATATGATCCGTCCGCACCGCGTAGCGGTCGCCCAGAATCCACCAGGCCAGCGGAAAAATCACCGCCCCGGCCACCACGCCGCGCATGGTGGCGAACAACACCTTCTCCACTGCAACCAGCCCGATCGGCAGCGGTGACAACAGCCGGTCGTCGATTTCACGCGCGAAGCCGAGATCCAGCACCAGCGGCAGCGTGACGCCTTGCATGGATGCCACCAACGCCGTGAGTCCCACGATGCCCGGCAGCATAACCGCGACGAACGCTCCCGCCGTCATCCCCATTCCCGGCAGCACTTTTCCGAAGATGAACAGGAAGAATAGAGGCTGCAACAGGGCCTGCAGCAGGAACGCGACGATCTCGCGCCCGGTAACCACCAGGTCGCGTCGCAGCATCGCCAGGAAGGCCGTCATGGCCAGAGAAAAGCGAGACGGTGAATGCATCAGCGCAGGTGCCTCCCGGTGAGATAAATGAAAACTTCCTCGAGCGTGGCTTGTTTCAAATGCAGATCTCGTACTTCAGCGCCGGCCGCCAGCACGGCCTGCGCCGCGGCCCCGGTCAAGGATCGCGCGTTCTCCGCGTACAGCCGATAGGTCGCGATACCCGGTTCGTCTTGCCCGGCCGCAGCCGCCGCCGGCGCGCCCCGCATCGCCCAGGGACCGCCTGGACCGGCAGCCGCCTGCATCACCGGCGCCGGTTGCGCCGCCATTTCTTCCACCTTCGACACTCCCGGCAGCGCTTCGAGCGAACTCTTCAGCCGCTGGTGCGTGGCCGCATCGGACGAATCCGGAACATAGGCCCGAATCTCCAGCGCGTTGCCACCCGGAATCATTTTCTTCAATTCCGCCGAGGTGTTGTTCACCAGGATCTTGCCGTGATCCATGATGGCGATGCGCTCGCACAGCTTGTCGGCCTCGTCCATATCGTGCGTGGTCAACAGAATGGTGAGACCCTGCTTGTTCAGCTCGCGAATGCGGTCCCACAGGAACAACCGCGATTGCGGATCCAGGTTGTTGGTCGGCTCGTCCAGAAACAAAACGTCGGGCGAGTGCATCAGCGCTCTCGCGATCATCAGCCGCTGCGCCATGCCGCCCGAATAGCGATTCACCTTTTCGTTCTTGCGCTCGCCCAGTCCCAGCTCGTCGAGCAACTTGTCCGCGCGCGCCTCCCGCTCCTTGCGCCCCACGTTGTGATACGCCGCGTGAAACGTCAGGATCTCGCGCACCTTGAGGCTGCGGTCCAGATTGCTCTGCTGCGGAACCACGGCGATGCGCTGCTTCACCGCGATCGGATCGGCGGCCACGTCGATCCCCATGATCCTGGCCGCGCCGCTAGTGGGCTTTACGCTCGTGATCAGCACGCCGATGGTGGTGGTCTTCCCCGCCCCATTCGGACCGAGCAACGCGAAGATCTCCCCGCGCCGCACCTCGAAAGAAACGCCATCCACGGCGTTGGTCTTGGATTTCTGATAGCGCTTCACCAGCTCGCGCACTTCGATTGCGGGCACACCATTGGTAGAATTAGCCACACCGGACCCCAGGATATATTGAATAGCACGAACCCACCCCGTCGCGCACGCGAGTGGGAACGCAATGCGAGATTCTGCTAGCCTTGCGTGTTTGATGCCCGTAATTGATTTTCACAACCACTACTACCCTCCCGCCTATCTGGACGCCCTGCGCTCCGGATCAAGCGCTGTCCAGGTGACCATCGACGCGCAAGGCAATCCCTGCCTGCACTATCCCGGAGACTACAACGTCGCCGTCCCCGGCCACCGCGACATCGATTACCGGGAGCAGGTCCTCATCGAACACGGCATCGACACGCAGGTCCTCACACTGACCACACCCGGCACGTATGTCGAAACGCCGCCCACTGCCACGCGCCTCGCGACGCTGGTGAACGACTGCTTCGCGGACGTGATCGCGCGCAAGAAAGGCCGCTTCACGGCGCTCGCCACGCTCCCGCTCAACGACCCGCGCGCCTCCGTCGCCGAATTCGAACGCGCGACTCGCCAGCTTGGCCTCCGCGGCGCCATGCTCTTCAGCAACGTCAACGGCGTTGCGCTCGCCGACCAGCGCTTCTGGCCGCTGTATGAGGCCGCCAACGATCAGGCCGCGGTGCTGTACATTCATCCCACCAATCCCGCCAGCGTCGAAGCTATGACCGAGTACTGGCTGATGCCGCTGGTCGGTTTCCTCTTCGATACCACGCTGGCGGCCGCGCATCTGGTGTTCAGCGGCGTAGTGGAGCGATTCCCGCGCATCCGCTGGGCGCTGTGCCATCTCGGCGGCGCGATCCCGTACCTGGTCGAGCGCCTGGATCGCGGCTTCTATGCCTTCAACGATTGCCGCGCGAATATCAACAAGCCGCCCAGCGAATACCTCAAAAGCTTTTACTACGACACGGTGAACTTCAACCCGCGCGCCATCGAACTCGCCATCGCTTTCGCCGGCGTGGACCACATCCTGGCGGGCAGCGACTACCCGCACCAGATCGGAAGCATCCCCAAGATGCTCCAAAGCGTCCACGCCCTGAACATCGCCGAATCCGATAAGGCCGCGATCCTCGCCGGCAACGCCACGAAGCTCCTGGGCTTGTAGAGTGGGGCGGCCAATTCTGGCCGCAGCCGCCTTCAGGCGGCTCTGTATAATTCCTGAGGGAGCACTGCATGCAGCCGGCCGCCACACAGACAGACTCACAAAGCCAAACCTTCTTCGATCCCGACTTCGGCTCGGCCCTCGACGCCGCCGCCGCGATCCGCGCGCGCAAGATCTCCGCCGTCGAACTCACTGAGCACATCTTCCGCCGCATCGATGCATTCCAGCCCAAGCTCAACGCCTACGTTTATCAACTGCGCGAGCAGGCGCTGGAGCAAGCGCGCCAGGCCGATGAGGCGATCACCCGCAACCGAGCAACCGGCGTCTTCCACGGCGTCCCGATCAACGTCAAGGAAAGCTTCGGCGTCCAGGGACAACCTTGCACCTGGGGCCTGCCGGGGCTCAAGGATTCCAAAGCGCCCGCGAATGCCGTCGCGGTACGCCGCCTTCTGGATGCCGGGTCCATCCTGCTCGGCGCAACCAACGTGCCCCTGAACCTGATGGATGGCCAGTCCTTCAACGATATCTACGGCACCACGAACAACCCCTGGGATCTGGCGCGCACTCCCGGCGGTTCGTCCGGCGGATCGGCCGCCTCGCTCGCCGCCGGCCTGGCGTTCCTCAGCATCGGATCGGATATCGGCGGCAGCATCCGAACCCCGTGCGCGTTTTGCGGAGTCTACGGCCACAAGCCGACGCTCGACATCATGTGCCAGACCGGCCACCTCCCCGGCGGCGTGCACTCCGATCCCGGATTCTCGACCCTGCTGGCCGTCGGCGGCCCGATGGCGCGCAGCGCCGAAGACCTGGACGCGGCGTTGCGCATTCTGGCCGGCCCGGAACCTCCCGACTCGAAAGCCTTCCAGTGGACGCTGCCCGCACCGCGACACCAGAGGCTCAGCGACTACCGCGTGGGCTACCTGCTCGAAGATCCCGCCGTCCCGGTCTCGGCCGAAACCAAGGTCGTCCTGGAAGCGGCCATTCACGCCTGCGAAAAAGCCGGAGCCAAGCTCAAAGCCGGCTGGCCCGAAAACTTTCAGTTTCAGGAAATGCTCGATGTCTACCTCTTCCTGCTGGGCGCTTTCGACTTCAGCGTGATGCCGCGCGAACGCCAGCAGAAACTTCGGCCGCGCCTCGCCGCGCGATCCGACATGCTGGCGCAAGGAATGCTCACCGACTTTGCGCAGTGGCAATGGCGCAACCGCAAGCGGCTGGCTTATCGCGCGCTGTGGGAAAAATTCTTCGAAACCGTCGACGTGTTCCTGCTTCCCACCGCCTTCACCACGGCCTTCCCGCACGACCGCACGCCGCAGGACGCCCGCATGATTCCGATGCCAGAAGGCGGCGCGCTGCCCTTCTGGAACATCACCAGCTACATCGCGCCCGCCACCTTGACCGGTTGTCCCGCCACCACCGCGCCCGCCGGCCTGAGCAAGAGCGGACTGCCGGTGGGACTCCAGATCGTCGGGCCGTATCTGGAAGACGCAACGCCGATCGCGTTCGCCGGATTGCTGGCCCGAGAAATCGGCGGATTTCTGCAACCGCCGGACTTTGGCGGAATCTAAGCATCATGATTGAAGTCACCCAGCGCGGCGAAGTGGCCGTCTTGCAACTCAAGCACGGTAAAGCCAACGCCCTGGATGTTGAATTCTGCGACGCCATAGCCGCTCAACTCCAGGCGCTGAAGAATTCATCCGCCGGCGCTCTCGTCCTGATCGGTCAGGGCCAGATCTTTTCGGCGGGCGTGGATCTGCGGCGCGTCTTGAGCGGCGGTCCCGTTTACATTCGCGCCTTCATTCCCAGCCTGCAGAAGGCCTTCGAGATCCTGTTCAACTTCCCGAAGCCCGTGGTTGCGGCAGTGAACGGCCACGCCATCGCCGGCGGCTGCATCCTGGCGTGCGCGGCCGATCATCGGATCATGGCAAACGGTTCCGGACGAATCGGGACTCCCGAATTGCTGGTGGGCGTGCCGTTTCCCACCGTCGCGCTCGAGACCGTGCGCTTCGCCGCGGGGCCGCAGCATTTCCAAAAGCTGGTCTACAGCGGCGCAACGCTTTCGCCGCACAAGGCCCAGGAATACGGACTCGTGGACGAGGTGGCCGATCCGGGCGCGCTGCTGGATCACGCCGTGGCGGCCGCCGAACGCCTGGCTCGATTGCCTCGCGCAGCCTTCGCACTGACCAAGAGCCAGATCCGTCAGCCGACTCGAACTCGAATCCAGAACGACGGTCCGCGATTCGATCCCACAGTCGAGGAATCGTGGTCGAGTCCGGAAACGCTGGCGGCCATTCAGCAGTATGTGGATCGAACGCTCAAGAAGCCGAGCTGAGACCGCCCCGCGTTGCTAACCTGAAAGGGATGCCCTTCGATGGCCTGCGCGTCGTCAGCTTCGAAAGCCGGCGCGCCAACGAGATCGCCGAGTTGATCCGCCGGCAAGGTGGCGATCCCTTCGTCGCGCCATCCATGCGCGAGGCCTCCATCCAAAACAACCGCGAAGCCTTCGAGTTCGCCGAGCGCCTGTTTCGCGGCGAATTCGACATGCTGATCTGCCTCACCGGCGTCGGCATTCGGGCGCTCGACAAGGTCCTGGCATCGCGCTTCGACCCGGGCGCTTTCGCGGCGGCGCTGCGAAAGATCACCATCGTCGCGCGCGGACCCAAACCCTCGGCGGCGCTGCGCGAAATGCAGGTTCCTGTCGCCGTCACCGTTCCCGAGCCCAACACCTGGCGCGAACTGGTAGCCGCCATCGCGCCACGCAGCGAGCGCCGCATCGCAGTTCAGGAATATGGCAAATCGAATCCTGAGTTGCTGGCCGCTCTCCGCGAGCGCGGCGCCGAAGTGACCGCCGTGCGCGTCTATCAATGGGACCTGCCCGAAGACACGCAGCCGCTTCGCGAAGCCATCCGCCGCATCGTCGAAGCTCAGGCCGACGTCGCCATCTTCACCACCTCCATCCAGCTCACGCACCTGTTCCGCGTCGCCGCCGAGGCGTGCCTCGACCAAGCCGTTCACGCCGCTCTCAGCCGCATGGTGATCGCCTCCATCGGCCCCACCACCACCGAAGCGCTCGAGGAATTCGGCCTCAAGCCCGACATCACTCCGAGTCATCCCAAGATGGGTTTCCTCATCAAGGAAACCGCCGAGCAGGCCGCTGCGATTCTCGAAAGGAAGCGACGCGTCCATGCCGAAAAATGACCTCATGCAGCAGCTCGGCAAGTACTACAGCGTGGCCTTCCTGGTTCCGGCCGCGGTGCTGGTCGGCTTCGTCATCGGATACCTGCTCGACAGAGTCTTCGGCACCGGCTTCCTAAAAATCATCTTTCTGTTCCTGGGCCTGGCCTCGGGCGTGATCCAATTGGTGCGTGAGTTGAGCAAGAGCGATGCCCGAAACTGACCCGGCGTTCTACGATCGGGCGCTGCGCCGCGTCGGCCGCCTGATCCTGGCCATCGCGACCATCGGAGCGGGCGTCCTCACCTCGCTCAAGGGATTCCACATGGGCCTCGCGTTCCTGATTGGCGCGCTGTTCTCGTACGTCAGCTTCTGGGGCTGGCAGCACGTAGTCGTCGCGCTTTCGCCCGGCGCGTCGAAGCACAAGCCGTGGAAATTCACGCTCCGCATTGTCGCGCTCGCCGCGCTGGCCTGCGCTATAATTAAGCTTCTGGGACTCAACGTAGCGGCAGCGGTTACAGGCCTGCTCGTTTCCGCCGCGGCGGTTATCCTCGAAATCGTTTACGAACTCATCTATGCAAGAGCATGAAGTAGATCTCTGGACAACCAAGCTGTTTAATGATTTTCTGGCTGCGCCCCTGAACTCACTGCTGAACGCGGTCGGGCGGCCGGCGGCGGATCCCGCGCATCCGTGGCAGAACTGGATCACCATGGAGATCCTGGTGGTTTTGATCATCATGGTGCTGTTCGCGATCCTGAAGTCGCGCCTCTCCGCCGACAATCCCGGCAAACTGCAGATCCTGTTCGAAACCATCTATGAGTTCGTCGCCGGCCAGGCGCACGACGCCGTGGAGCACTCCTCGAAATATGTTCCGTTCTTCGGGACCATTTTCATTTTCATTCTGTTCATGAACCTGATCGGCGTGATTCCGGGCTTCGAATCGCCTACCATGACTCCGGCGGTTCCCCTGGCGCTAGCCGTCAGCGTGTTCGGCTACTACAACTGGATGGGTTTCCGCGAGCAGGGCTTGCTCCGCTACCTGGCGCATTTCGCCGGGCCGGTGTGGTGGATGGCGCCGCTCATGATTCCCATCGAAATCATCAGTACCTTGGCGCGCCCGCTATCGCTCACGGTTCGTCTCTTCGCGAACATGTTCGCGGGCGAGCGGGTCACCATGACGTTTCTCTCGCTCACTTACCTGGCGATCCCGGCCGTCTTCATGGGGCTGCACGTTTTCGTCGCATTCTTACAGGCTTTTATTTTTATGCTGCTCGCCATGATCTACGTCGGTGGCGCGGTGGCGCACGAACATTGATACCGGCATCATCGTTTCGAGCGTGAGCCCGTCGTCCCCCAGGATAGATTGGGAACCACCTCCTCGGAACAATTTCTAAAGAAGGAGAACACTCAAGTGACACGTAAGACATTTTTCCTGCTGGCGGCCCTGCTGTTGGTTGCCTGCCCGATCTTCGCGCAAACTCCCGGTGGCGGAGGCAGCACGAGTTGGAACCTGCCTGCCGCCTACATCGCGATGGGCATCGCGTCCGGCTTGTGCGGCATCGGACAGGGCAAGGCCACGGCATCGGCGGCGGAAGCCATGGCGCGCAATCCCGGCGCACAGGCGGCCATCCGGTTCGCACTCATTTTCGGACTGGTGCTGATTGAATCTCTGGCGCTCTACACGCTGGTCATCACGTTCGTAGCAAAGGCCACTTAATCTCGGCGGGGCGGTTCTGAAGGGCCGCCCCATCCTTCCCGCATGAAGCTGCACGGAATCTTCCCTCCCATCGCCACGCCCTTCAATCACGAAGGCGAAATCTGGAAAGTAAAGGTCCAGCACAACATCGAGAAGTGGAATCTCACCGGACTGGCCGGCTACGTGGTGTGCGGCTCCACTGGCGAGAGCGTCATGCTCACCACGGAGGAAAAGATCCAGCTTTGGGAATGGGTGGCGCAGTGGGCGGCGCCCGCCAAGCTGCTGATCGCGGGGACCGGCATGGAGAGCGTGCGCGAGACCGTCGCGCTTTCGAACCGCGCGGCCGAAATCGGCTACAAGGTCGCGATGGTGCGCACGCCGCACTATTACAAGAACCTGATCAACAACTCCGCGGCGCAGATGCTGTACTTCCGCGCCGTCGCCGACCAGTCGAAAATTCCACTCATCATCTACAACTGGCCGCAGATCACCGGCGTCGACATCGCGCCGGACGCCGTGGCGGAGCTGTCGCATCATCCCAACATCATCGCCATCAAGGAAAGCTCCGGCAATCTCGAGAAGGTGATGCAGATGATTCGGGATACGAAAAAGGGATTCCAGGTGCTGACCGGATCGGCTCCGACGCTCGCGCCGTCTCTGGCCGTCGGATGCGTGGGCGCCGTGCTGGCGTTCGCCAACGCCGCTCCTTACGCGACCATCTCCATCTGGGAGGCGCACCGCACGCGCGAACCCGAGGCGGCGCTCGACTGGCAAAATCGCATCGCTCGTCCCGCGCAGCTCGTCACCACCAAGTACGGCGTGCCCGGCCTGAAGTACGCCATGGATCTGGCCGGATACTACGGCGGACCGCCGCGCCTGCCGCTCACCTGCCCGACTCCGGAAGCGAAGAAGGAAATCGACTTGGCGTTTCAAAGCCTGCGTGGGTGAGTCGCGTCGGCCTGGGTTCGACAAGCGGGGCTGGAGGGGTTCATAATGAAAATATGCGGATATTCATTGTGCTTCTCACTCTTTGCTTGATTCCGCTGGGCGCCCAGCAACAGCCTCCCACCGAAGGCGGCGCCTCCGCGACCAACGCCCCCGCGCAACCGACCGGCCCGCTCGATTACGTCTGCCCGATGGACAAAGACGTCCGTTCCGACAAACCCGGGTTCTGCTCGCGCTGCGGAATGAAGCTCGTGCTCGGCGTACCCGACGAGGTCGAGTATCCGATGGATCTGCACTTCAAACCCGCTACGTTTAGGGCCGGCGAGAAGGTCCAACTTCACTTTCACATTGAGGACCCGAAGACGGACAAGACCGTGAACAAGTACGAATTCGTTCACGAGAAGCTGTTCCACATGTTTGTCGTCAGCCAGGATCTGCAGTATTTCCTGCACGACCATCCGGTACTTCAAGCCGACGGCACTTTTGATTTCGACCAGGTGTTTCCGAAGCCGGGATTGTATCGCATCGTGGGCGACTTTTATCCCACGGGCGGCACGCCCCAACTGATCGCCAAGACAGTGATAGTTCCCGGAGCTCCGGGCGCCGAGATTCCTCTGGTGGAACCAAAGCTGAAGCCGGAACTTGGAGTGAGCCATTGCACGAACATGGACGTCGCGTTGACTACCGATCCGCCGACGCCCATCGTGGGTTTGAAGACGCTGCTGTTTTTCAAGATCACTCCCGCCGATGGACTCGAGAAATACATCGGCGCGTGGGCGCACATGCTGGCAGCGAGCGACGACCTGATCGATCTGATCCACGATCATCCGTTCATCGCCGACGGCGGGCCGCAGATGCAGTTCAACATCATCTTCCCGCGCGCCCGGACCTACAAAATCTGGGTGCAGTTCCAGCGCAAGGGCGTGATTAACACGGCGTCCTTCACGATACCGGTGTCGGAGCTGAAGTAGCCTTTACGATTTCGTCGATCATCCGCAGGGTGTTGTCTCGGACCGAAGTCACGAATGCTTTTCGCGAAATGCCGCGATCGGAAAAGCCGTAGGTGATTCCGCGCGACGAACTCACCACCGCGCCCAGACCGTTCTCGTGGAAGCAGGCCGCCGCGCTTTGAGCGCTTCCGCCTTGTGCGCCGTAACCCGGAACCAGGATGATGGCCTGAGGCATTAGCGCGCGCAATCTGCGCCCGTCTTCGGGAAAAGTAGCTCCGACCACCGCTCCGATGGAGCTATAGCCCGATTCGCCGAGCATGTTCTTGCCAAGATCGCTGATGATGGCGGCGATGGCTTCATAGAGCGGCCGGCCGGTGCCGGCGAGCGGCTGGTCCTGAAAATCCCGGGAACCCGGATTCGAGCTTTTCAGAACAACGAACAGTCCCTTGGCGTGTTTCGCACACGCTTCCGCGAAGGGAGCCAGGCTGTCGCGGCCGAGGTAGGGCGTCACGGTCAGGCTGTCGGCTTCAAAGTCGGTGGCCGACAGGAACGCGGTCGCGTAGGCTTCCGCGGTGGAAGAAATATCGTTGCGTTTTCCGTCGGCGATGACCAGTAGTCCTCTCGAGCGCGCCGCTTTCACCGTGTTCTCGAACGCCTCCATTCCGCCCAGGCCGTATTGCTCGTAGAAGGCCAGCTGCGGTTTCACGGCGGGGACCAGGTCGGCAACCGTGTCCAGCACCAGCTCGTGAAAATCGGAGACGATGGCGCGGAAATTCTCGCGCGACGGCGTTTCGCGGCCGGACCGGATGAAGTCCGGCATCAGGTCGATGCGCGGGTCCAGGCCGACGATGCAGGGGTTGCCTTTCTTGCGGACGGAGTCGATCAGGCGGTCGGCGAAGGTCTGCATGAATCAGTCCCATTGTGCCACGCCGAACAATTCGGGAGCGCTCGAGTGCCTGCGTCCGGGACATATAATGGAACGCATCGGAAGGAAGGTGCGCATGGATCTCGGAACTCTGATTTCAGCGGGCGCGCTGGCCCTGATGGCCGCGGCGTCCGGACTTGGGCAAACGCGGGCCGCCTCGAAAACGCATCCCGACTTCGAGGGCGTGTGGAGCTTCGCGACTTTGACGCCGCTGGAGCGTCCCGCGGATCTGGCCGGCAAGACGCATCTGACCGATGAGGAAGCGGCCGCATACGCCAAGCAGGTACGCGAGCGCAGGAACTTCGACCGGCGCGACGGCGGGGCGGAGGCGGACGTCTCGCGAGCGTACAACGATCTGTTTTACGACTTCGGAAACAGGGCTTCCAATCAGACCTCGCTGATCGTCGATCCGCCGGATGGAAGGCTGCCTGCCATGACTCAGTTCGGGCAGAAACGGGCTGCCGAGCGGGCCGCTAAGAACGCGGCGATTCCGAACGGACCGGAGGATCGCCCGCTGTGGGAGCGCTGCATCCTGGGTTTCAACTCCGGCCCGCCAATGATGCCGAGCGGCTACAACAACAACGTGCAAATCTACCAGGTGCCGGGCTATGCCGTGCTCTTCAACGAGATGGTGCACAGCGCGCGTGTGGTGCCGCTGGACGGCCGCCCGCACGGCACCCTGCGGCAGTGGATGGGCGACTCGCGCGGCCATTGGGAGGGCGACACGCTGGTGGTGGATACGATCAATTTCACGAGCGCCGGCACTGGAACGCTGGGACTGCGCGTGTCCACCGACGAGAACCTGCATCTGACCGAGCGTTTCACGCGCCGCGACGCGAAGACGCTGGTATACGAATTCACGGTGGACGATCCGACCGTCTGGACGAAACCGTGGACTGCGTCGGTTCCGATGACTAAGACGGACGAAGCGATTTACGAGTACGCGTGCCATGAGGGCAACTATGGGATGCAGGACATTCTGGCGGGCGCGCGAGCCGAGGAGCAGGCCGCGGGGCAGAAGCAGGCGAAGTGACGTCCAACGCGTCGCCTGCCGCCCTACTTCTTGGCGAGCAGCGCGAGCGTGCCGCCGCCGGCCGGGTAGACTTCGATCTTGGTGCCGGCTGGGAATGTGAGCGGTTTTTCGAAGTAGTAGGCGCGGTCGTATTTCGGCTTGTAGTCGTAGATCCAGATAAGCGGCCTGATTTCGCCGTCAGGCATTTGGGCCACGGCCTGGACCGAGCTTCCTTCGGTCATGGCGCCGGCGCGCGCACCGATCAAAGTCAGGGGAGCTTTCAGCGTGAGGCTGCCGTCGGCGATGATTTCAGTGCCTGGCTTGGCCGAAGCCGAAGTTGCGGCCGCTTTGACGTTGGCGGCGACGCCTTTCTCGGCGGAGTCGAACACAGGCGGCTTGGGCAACAACGAAGGATCGTCGCCCTCGGGCGATCCGCCTTCGACCCAATCGGCGATCAGATGCATTTCCTCCTGCGTGAGCGCTTCCTGGTCCTGCACTTCTCCAAAGCCCTTCACGGCGGCGAAGGGAGGCATGCGACGTTCCAGCACTTCTTCCTTGATGGCCTTGGCCCAGGGCCGCGCGTCCTGATAGGTCATCAATTTGATATCGGACGCCGAGCCGCCGTCGCGATGGCACGAGGCGCAGCGCTTATAGACAATTCGTGAAATCTCGCGGTTCCAGGTGATCTTGGTGGAAATAACGTCGTGGGCGCTCAGCAAGAAGCTTGCGCCCACGACCAGGAGGAGAATAACGGCTGACTTTGCTATCACTACCTTCATCATTGAACGCTGGCGCTAGGCGCGCCCTCCCGTCTCTGGCGGAACAGATCATTCAGATTCATGTCGGCCGGGACGACGATGTCGTAGAAGCCGAACATCATCTCTTCCGAGCTTTGCTCGCCGAAGCGCACGGTCGCGGTCGGATCCGGATTGTGCGGATTGTTGGGCGAGTTGTCATACCAGGCGGTGCACTCGATCTGGGCTCCGGGCGGGATGGTGAGCGGCTGGGGGAGCCGATAGTCGAGCTGCCAGAAGAAGTCGTAATTGGGAACCCGCAGCAGAACTTCCTTGCGGCCGTCCGGATAAACCAGCCGGTACTCGAAGGCCTTGCCGCGCACGTGCATATGCGGGAAGAAGTTCAGAATCGTCACGCCATTGGGAAAAGTGTTCTTGGCATCGACGCGATAATTCGGATCGCCGGGAGGAATTGCGAAACCCAGGCTGCTGCCAGCCATGGTTACGGCGCGCTCGGTGGGCTTCTGTTTGGCGAACACCAAGCCAATCTTGGTGTTGTCTTCCGATTCCTTGCCGTTGGTGGTGTAGTGGATCTGCAGCACCAGATCCGATCCGGCCTTGATCATTTTGCCTAATCCCGGGCGCCACATCTCGGGCACTTTTCCGGGAGTGTAGATCATGAGGACATCGTTGCCGCCGCCGGAGATGTTCTGGATGTTGCCGCCCGTGGGAACGATGGGCACGCCGGTCTTGGCATCGCGCAGCCACTTGGAGTTGGGATCGCGGATGAAGATCACGACGTGGTGCACGACCGACCGGTCGCTGGGGCGCGCTTCCGCCATCTGGACCCATTTGTCTTCGGTGAATCTGGTGGGGAGCACGACGTACTGGTAGGGAACCTCGCCCTTGGCGGGCAGATGGAACGCTTCGGACATTTGGAGCACGACGTCGGGCTTCTGGATGTTCCAGCCATCGACGAAGGCTAGCGCCTTGGGGGCATCCTTCAGGTCGCCTTCTTTCGATCCGCCGTCCACCCAGGAAACCACCGTGGCCATTTCCTCCGCGCTCAGCGAGCGGTCGTTGGAGAAGTGGCCGAAGTGCGGGTCGGCGAACCAGGGCGGCATCTTCCTGGTGAGGACGTCGGCGCGGATGGACTTAGCCCAGGGGCGCGCGTCCTTGTAAGACAGCAGCGAAAATGGCGCGATTTCGCCGGGCCGGTGACACTCCTGGCAGTGCTTCTGGAGGATCGGTTCCACGTCCTTGTGAAACGTGACCTGCGGCGGGGCCGAGGCGGCCAAAGCGCACGCGGCTGAGGCGGAGAAAATGAGTCCGAGTAATCCTGGCTGCTTCATCATGCGATTCTTTCCTGCGGCCCTTGGTTTCGGGCCGGTCAAAATAGAAACGCGCTGGCAGCCTGAACCGCCAGCGCGAATGTTCACTTATTTGCCGCCCCTCCGGATTCACGCCCCGGCGAGGCCGCAGATTTTAGAAACCGGCGCCGCGCTGGGCTGTCGCAGGTCCCTTCTTGGGCATCATCAGATCCATGGCGGTCTTGTTCAAGGGGACCGACACGTCGAAGAAACCGAACATCATTTCTTCCCAAGTCTGTTCGCCGTAGTGAACTTCCTTGGTCGGATCGGGGTTGAACTTGTTGTTCGCCGAATTGTCGTAGTGGGCGATGCAGTCGATCACCGTGCCCTTGGGCAGGAGCTTGGGCTGCGTGAGTTCGTAGGTGAGCTGCCAGTTGAAATCGTAGTGCGGCACTGCCAGCAGGGTCTCGGTCTCACCGCTCGGATAAGTGACCTTGTAGGTGAAGTCCTTGCCGCGGAAGTGCATGTGCGGCAGCAGATTCACCAGCGTGGCGTCGTCCTGGAGCTGGAGCTTGGTCTCTACCTGGTAGTTGGAGTCGCCCGCAGGAATGGCGAAGTTGGCGGTGGTAGCCGCGAGCGTCAGGATGCGCTCGGTGGGCCGCGTCTTGGAGAAGACGATGCCGACCTTGGAAATGTCGGTGGACGCTTTTCCGTTGGCGGTGTAGTGCATCTGCAGGATGATGTCGGAGCCGGCGGGAACCAGGCGAGCCTGGCCCGGCTTGGCGATGTCGGGAAGCGTTCCGGGCGCGTAGCCGGCCAGGAAGTCGCCGCCGAATCCGCCGCCGCCACCTTCACCACCGCCGCGGCGTTGACCCTGCTGCGGGTGAGCCTGGGCCTGGCGCTGGGCTTCTTCCATCGCTTCCTTGGCGTCGAACGCAACGCCCGGCTTCAGGTTGCGCAGCCAGGGATTGCCGGGTTCGCGAATGAAAGCGATGATGTGGTGGACCACGGCGGGATCGCCCGGGCGCGCTTCAGCCATTTCGACATACTTGTCTTCGGTGAAGCCGGTGGGAATCACGAAGTACTGATAGTCCATGGTTCCGGAGGCGGCCACGTTGAAAGCCTGCTGCATGGTGAGCACGACATCCGGCTTTCCGATGCGCCAGCCTTGCACCCAGTCGATCGGCTTCGGGGCGTCCTTCGCATTGCCCGCCGGCGCTCCGGCATCCACCCAGTTGACCAGGGTGTCGACATCCGCCTGGGCCAGAGTGCGATCGTTCGAGAACTTGCCGAAATGGGCGTCAGCAAACCACGGTGGCATCTTCTTGGTCACCACGGCCTGCTTGATCGACTTCGCCCACGGACGAGCCTCATCGTAGGTTAGGAGAGACATCGGCGCTGCTTCGCCGGGCCGATGGCAGGTTTGACAGTTCTTCTGTAAGACTGGCAACACATCCTTGTAGAATGTGACCTTTTGTGAGGTAGTGGCCGCTGAAGCCAACGCAACGGCGAAAATGGATAGACAAGCGAAACGCATGCACAGCCTCCCGACTGGTTCAGAGTATACCTTACCATGATACGGGAAACTGCTCGGATTTGGTTCGAGGAATCTCAAGGGAAGGGGGAAAAAAACGGTTATCGATAGGTTGTTTCCGGGGTTCGAGGGAGGGCGCTAATAGTAGTTCTACTTTCTATGGCTTGGCTGAATTCCGGCTAAACTTCTGACGGGCCTAGGAATGGCTCTGGGCGGGTCAAGTTCTCCCTGAGATTCGTGTCGACGATTTTTCACTATTACAAAGAGTTGGCAAATGGGTTATTATAAACGGTTCAGTTTCATCCCTAGACCGACGATTATGCCGCCCGACGAGACTGCCATGTCTTCCGACCCGCGTCCTGAACGCGCCCTGGATCTTGAGGATGCCCGGAAACGGGCGGGCGTCTCACTGGACGAGATCGCGGACGCCACCAAGATCAGTGTGCGGTTTCTCAAGGCCATCGAGGCCGAGGAGTTCGAGAAGCTGCCGGGTGGAATCTTCACCACCAGCTATCTGCGGCAGTATGCGGTGGCGATCGGATACGACGAGAACGCGCTGCTGGCGCACTATCATCGCAAGATGAATCCACCGGCGGCCAACGCGCCCGGGCAGACGGGCGAGAGCGGAGGCCGGCGGCTGGAGCGCTGGCTGAGGGCGTCGCCGGAAGCTTCGCATTAGCGGTTAGCTCTGATCTTTCGGACTAGGCGTTCAGAGCAGTCTGAACGCGGCACGCTGAGCGCGCCACGTCCTATCCCCACCGAGCAACCGGGAATATCCCGAATCATGCTGGAGCCTTATTCTCTATCTTGGCGGGTGGCGCCGTCGATATGGACAGTAGGAAGGCGATGAGCAGCGATTCATCGATCAGATTCAACAGATGAAAATCAGCGATCCTAACGGGAGAGTAGTGTCCGGGCTGGGCCGGACAATTGGACCGGCGAGCGGGGCGCGCAGTGCGAGCCCGGCGGCACCGTCCTTGCAAGGCGATCAGATCCAGCTTTCCGGGTTGATGGCGCGGCTTTCTGGGAACGGTTCCTCCGAGCACGTCGGCAGGCTGTCGCAGCTGGTTTCAAGCGGCCAATATCAGGTGGATTCCAACGCGGTGAGCGCCGCGATGATCCAGGACCGTCTGGGATTCAGTGCCGCATACTAGCGATGCGAGCCGTTGAGACAGGAGCAGTGTGACAAGCGAACTCGGAAAGGCTAGCCAGGCGCGGCGGCGGCTGGAAAAAGTCTGCGAGAGACTGGCGCGTCCGAGCATCCAGCGTTTGGATTCGAGCGCGGCCGACGTGCAGGCGGCGGTGGAATGCCTGGAGCAACTGGAAGGCAGGCTGCTGGCGGGCGATCGGCCGGCCGGGTGGCCGCAACTGGTGGCCGAAGTGCGAAGCATCGAGCGCGAAGTACAACGGGCCCAGGCTCTGCTGGAAGCGGCGGGCCAGTTCTACGCGGGCTGGGCGAAGTTGGCGGGCGCGGGCGGCGACACGGGGGTGGCGAACTATACGTCCAGCGGCAAGCCGGGCGGCCTCTGCCCGATCAATCGCGGAGAGCTGGTGCTGCATGGGTAATCTGCTGACCTCGCTGCTGAACAATGCCGGTGCGCTGAAGGTCTTCGAGCAGGCCCTCACGGTCACCGAGAACAACGTCACCAACGCGAACACTCCGGGCTACGTCCGGCAGAGCATGTCGTTCGAAGCAGCGCCCTTCGACCTCACGGTGGGCCTGCCGGGCGGCGTGGTGGCAGGTCCGGTCCAGAGTTCCCGCGATGCGTTCGCCGAGCAAGCCGTGCGCGATCAGCAGACCGCCAGCGGCTACTATCAGCAAAAGACCGCGGACCTCACGCCGGCGGAGACCTACTTCGATCTTTCCGGCACCTCGGGACTGGCGCCATCCATCAGCGCAATGTTTCAGAGCTTTTCGCAGCTCAGCGTGAGTCCCAACGACACAGTTTCGCGGCAGGCGGTCCTGGATAGCGCGGCCCAAGTGGCGCAGAACTTCAATCACACCGCCAGCGGCCTGCTCAGCCAGGTGGCCGACACCGCCCAGCAGACCCGCTCGACCATCGATAACATCAACCATTTGGCTGCCATGATCGCGGGGGTGAATACCGAGAACCGCGTGGATCCTCAAGGTTCGATCAACGCCGGGGTGGATGCGCAACTGAATTCGGACCTGGAGCAGCTTTCGCAACTAGTCAACTTCAAGGCGCTGGAACAGCCGGATGGAACCGTGACGGTGTACGTGGGCGGTCAGACACCGCTGGTGGTGGCCGGCCAGGTTTACTCGATCCAAGGCGACTTCTCGACTCCCCAGGCCGCCGTGCTGAGCAGCACCGGGAGTGACATCAGCGATCAAATCACGGGCGGGCAGTTGAGCGCGCTGCTGGACGACCAGAACAATGCACTGCCTTCCTATGTCAACGACCTCAATACGCTGGCCAAGAGTCTGGCCGATCAGGTGAATACGGCGCTCAACAGCGGGATCGATCAGAACGGCGCAGCCCCCGTCACGGACCTGTTTCAATACGATGCCAGCACGGGATCGGCGCTGACCATGGCGGTGAATCCGCTTACGGCCGATCAGATCGCCGCCGCGCTGCCGGGAGCGCCGGGCGGGAACGGAAACGCCATGAACCTGGCGGCGCTGGCGAACGCCAAGCCGGTGAACGGATATACCTTCGCGCAGTTCTATGGCAACTTGGGCGGGCGCGTGGGAAACGATCTGTCATCCGCCAAGGACGCCAGCACCACCAAACAGGCACTGTTGAGCCAGGCCCAGTCCCTGCGGGAGCAGGTCTCGGGCGTTTCACTCGATGAAGAGGCCGAGCATCTGGTGGAATATCAACGCTCGTACCAGGCCATTTCGAAGATGCTGGGGGTCTTGAACAGCTTGACCGACACCTTGATGAACATCATCCAGTAGGAAGCGCCCGAGAAAGGAACACCATGATCAGCTCTCTCAATTCCGCGGCCCAAAACTTTCTGGTCGGCCTGAACCAGATCCAGCAGCGCGCCCAGCGCGCCCAGTTGGAACTGACCACGGGCCTGAAGATCAACAACGTCTCGGACGCACCGGCTCAGATCGCGGATCTCTGGCAGACGCGTGCCAACCTGAACCAGGTTCAACAGATCCAATCCAACCTCGGTCGCGTTCAGACGGAGGTCAACACGGGCGAAGGTGTTCTGCAATCCGCGGTGGCGCTGTTGGAGCGTGCCGAGACTCTAGGCGCTCAAGGAGCCAACGCGATCACCGACACCGGCACCAGGCCGAACCTGGCGAACGAACTGGGATCCATCCTCCAGCAACTGGTCAGCACGGCCAACACCACGGTAGAAGGCCGTTTCATTTTCTCCGGCGACAGCGATCAGCAGGCGCCCTACAGCATCGACCTGACCCAGCCCAACCCGGTCAGCGCCTACCAGGGATCGCCATCCACACGCCAGATCCAGGGGCCGGATGGGTCAACGTTCTCGGTGGGCGAGACCGCGCAGCAGATCTTCGACAGTCCCAATGCTCAGCAGAACGTCTTCGGGTCCATCAACAGCCTGCGCCAGGCCCTGTTGAGCAACGATGACGCCGCGATCACTGCCGCGATGGGAGATGTCACCAGCGCCGGCGCCTACCTGAACCAGCAACTGGCTTTCTACGGGACCGCGCAGAATCGCGTGCAAAGCGGCCTGGATTTCGCCGAAACCTACCAGACGCAGCTTCAGACGCAATTGAGCGGAATTCAGGACGCCGACGAAGCGCAAGCCATCACCGAGATGACCCAGGCGCAGACCCAGATGCAGGCGGCGCTGACTTCGCGCGCGCAACTGCCGCGAACCAGCCTGTTCGATTTCCTGGGGTAGCGCTCCGGCGTCGGCCTCACTCGGCCTGCGAGGACTCGGTCACCTTCGCCGCGATCCGCCCGCGGGCCAGCCGGACTGCTATGGCCGACCCAGCGGGCGTTTGTGCCGCATCCTTCACCACGCTTCCGCTGGCATCGGTCACGATGGCGTAGCCGCGGTCCAGGATCTTCAGCGGACTCAATTGCCTCAGATGCGCCACCACCGGATCCAGGCGACCGTGCGCGCGCGCCAGGCGCAGGTGGATTAGCTGCGACACCGCGGTCTCGCCGGCTTCGATGCGCCGGCGGACGGAGGCGAACCGCAAGCGTAGATCCAGGTTTCGCAATCGCGCCGCCAGTTCTTCCAGCCGCTTCCGCCGGACCGAAGCGAGCCGGCTCACGCGGTCACGCAAGCGGTAGCTGAAGTCGTCAGCGCGCTGCTGCATCCGGCCGATGTTCCGGTGCAGCACCGCGGAAGCGCGCTCGACGCCTTGCTGGTGCAGCCGCCGCGCCGCCATGGCCAGACGGTAGCGGATGACCTGCGCCAATTGTTGCTCGGCGCCGGCGACCTGATCGAGTAGCTGCTCGCGCGTGCAGATCACCAGCTCGGCGGCGGCCGAAGGCGTGGGGGCGCGCAGATCGGCGACGAAATCGGCGATGGTGAAATCCGTCTCGTGCCCCACGGCCGAGATCACCGGCGCCCGGCTTCGCGCGATGGCGCGCGCCACGGCTTCCTCGTTGAAGGTCCACAGGTCTTCGAGCGAGCCGCCTCCACGCGCCAGGATCACCACGTCCGCCCAGCCGGAACTGCTGAAGTAGTCGAGCGCGCGGACCACCGCCTCAATGGACCCGTCGCCTTGCACCAGTGCCGGGTACAAGCGCAGGTGCAAACCGGGGAAGCGGCGGGCCAGGATCTCAAGGATGTCGCGGATCACGGCGCCGGTGGGCGAGGTCACGATTCCGATTCTTCGCGGCAGCCGCGGGATGGGCCGCTTGCGCGCGGCGTCGAACAGTCCTTCGGCCGCGAGTTTTTTCTTGAGCTGCTCGAAAGCGAATTGCAGCGCGCCGTGACCCTGCGGCTCCAGCGCCTCCACCTGAAGCTGATATTCGCCGCGGGCTTCGTAGACGTCGATGCGCCCGCGCGCCAGCACCGCCATGCCGTCCTGCGGCTTGAATTTCAGATAGCGCAGCGAGGCGCGGAAGGCGACGCAACGCATCTGCGCGTCGTGATCCTTCAAGGTGAAATAGCAATGGCCGCTCGCGACGGTTCGCGCGCCGGAGATCTCGCCGGAAACCCAGACGTCGTCGAACTGCGATCCAAGCAGGCCGCGGATGGCGGCGTTCAGTTCGGCGACCGTGTAGGTTTTGCGCGCGGGCAGCCAAGTTAGCGCGAGCTGTTCCATCTGCAACCATGGTAGCCGGGAGCGCTATTCCGCAGCCGATGGGGCCGGCATATTCCTCGCCGGAAGCTGCGGGAGTAAGCACAAATTGTCTCTAAAAGCTGGCGCGGTTCTGTCGATGGAAGAACAGCGGAGGTGAGCGCCATTCTAACGCCGAAAGTTCTTTGGATCGCCGATCAAGCCGGTGACATCGCCGATAGCGTTCGGCTTTCGCTCACCGTGATCAACAGTGCCATGGACGGATTGAGGGCGCTCCGCCAACAGGATTTCGACGCGGTGATGGTCAGCATGCCGCTCGGGGACTGGCCGTGCGCGGCGAGCCTGATCGAGGAACTGCAGCGCGCGCAGGCGTCCACGCCCATCGTGATTCATGCGCCGGAGGCCAGGCCCACGGAATCCGCGCGCTGGCTGGCGCTGGGTGCGTTCCACGTGCTCACGCACGGGGATGCCACCAGCCTGCTCTACCTGGCCGCCAATACGAAGCGGGCGCAGACCGCGGCCTCGGAACTGAGCCCCGGCCGGGAGACGTGGCGCCGGATGCTGATCGGGGAAAGCCGGCCGATGGAGCAGATCGCCCAGAGGATCCGGCTGGTGGCGCCGCGCCGGTCCACGGTATTGATTACGGGCGAGACCGGTACCGGCAAGGAAGTGGTGGCGCGATCGATCCATGCGGCCAGCAACCGCGCCCACCTTCCCATCGTTTCGGTGAACTGCAGCGCGCTTCCCGAGACGCTGCTCGAAGCCGAGCTGTTCGGTCACGTGAAGGGCGCGTTCACGGGAGCCACCAACCATCGCGCCGGACGGTTCGAGCAGGCCAATCGGGGCACCATCTTCCTGGATGAGATCGGCGACATGCCGCTCAGCCTGCAAGCCAAACTGCTGCGCGTGCTGCAGGAGCGCGAGTTCCAGCGGCTGGGCAGTTCGGAGACGGTGCACGTGGATGTCCGGGTGATCGCGGCCACGCACACGGATCTGGCGGAGTTGATCCGCCAGGGCAAGTTTCGCGACGACCTGTACTACCGCTTGAACGTGGTCGAGATCGCCATCCCGCCGTTGCGCGAGCGGTGCTCGGATGTTCCCGCGCTGGTGCAGCACTTCATCAACCGAATCTGCCGGGAGGAGGGCGTGCCGCCGAAGCAGATCTCGAGCGAGACGCTCGACCGGCTGGCTCGTCACGATTGGCCGGGCAACGTGCGGCAACTGGAGAACGCGGTGGAGAAAGCCATCGTGCTGAGCGGGGAACGGCCGTGTCTGCATCCGGGCGACTTCACGCTCCCGCCGCGCCAGCATCCCATGCCGGCCGCAACCGGCGCGCAGGCTTTCATCGCGCTGCCGGATCACGGCCTCGATTTCGAGCGAACGGTAGGCAGCATCGAGTTGAACCTGCTCGAGCAGGCCTTGAAGAAGACCGGGGGGAACAAGAAGCTGGCGGCCGAGATGCTGGGCCTCAAGCGCACCACGCTGTCGGCGAAGCTCAAGAGCCTGGTTGCGGTTGGCTCCGCGGGTTGACGCCCACTCGCACGGCGCGCACAATGAAGCGCTTGGGCGCCGACCCGATGTAGTAGAACGGATAGCACGTCACCAGCGTCAGTGTTTCGCCCCCCGAGGCATTCAGCACCTCCACGTCGCGCGGGCCGACGATCTGAGTAGACTCCACCAGATATTGGTAGGCGCCTTTCCCGGTCTGGAAATCGATCACATCGTTCTTGCGGATACCGCGGAGCGACCGGAAGAAAGTATCGCGATGACCGGCCAGGGCTACGTTGCCGAGCCGCCCCGGGAGAGCGGTTCCCGGAATGTGACCCACGGCGCGGCGGAGCGTGCGTTCGCCGGCGCCCTCACGCACCATGACGGTAAGATGCAGCCGGGGGATCCTGAGGCGGCCGATCAGCATGTCCGGCAACAACGGGCGTTGAGGAAGCGGCCCCTTCTCGGAATTGGTGGAGATCTCAGGCGTCCCGGCGTTCTCAGAGGTCGTGCCGCCCAAGAATATCCGCTCGAGCTCTGCCGTGATAAACCCGGGGACCGCCGGCTTCAGCCCGCGCAAGCTTTCATCGAAAGCCCAATCCTCGTAGGACTGGTAGAGCAGCGCGCTGGTATTGATCCAGACGTAGCAATCCAGCGCCACCAGGCCCAGCAGCAGGAAGAGCCACTCCAATCCCGCGAGAATCCGGCGGCTGGATTTCCTGTGGACGATCATTTCGCCTCCGCGGCCTGGTTGTCCGCCGCAAACAGATAACGGGTGCGCGTCCGCACCATCAGCTTCGCGTGACCGGGCGCGGAGGCCACCACCTTGATATGGCGCTGAGGCTTGCCCTCGATCGGGGGAATGTAGCCAATGGTGTAGCGCGTGCGAATGTCCTTCGCGATCTGTTTGCAGACGGGCAGGATCTCGTCCAGGCGCCGCGGAAACGACGCGGTGCCACCGCTCACATGCGCCAGTTGCCTGAGCACTCCCGGATTGCGTTCCGGATCGTCCTCGTCAAAGATCCCGACGGTGTAGATGGTCGCCTCCGAGCGCAGCACATCGTTCATCACTTCAGTCAGGTTGTGCTTGCTGACGTTGTCGCCTCCATCGCTGATCAGCACCAGCGCCTTTTTGTCACGCCTGCCCATGTCGAGCTGATGCAGCGACATTTCGAGCGCGTCGTAAAGCGCCGTTCTACCCTCGGGCGCGCCTTCCCACAGCGCGGCGCGCAACTGGTCGATGTTGTCGGAGAACGGTACGATGTCCGGCAGCCCGCGCCTGGCCCTTTCGTTGAAGTTGATCACGAACATCTCGTCGTGGGGATTACTGGCCTGAATAAACTCGATCGCCGACAGGATCACCTCGCGCCGCTTGGGACCCATGCTGCCGCTTTCGTCGACGATCACGCCAACGGTAACGGGAACGTCCGCGTTGGCGAATTGAGAAATCTTCTGCGGCTTGCCGTCCTCGTAGACTTTGAAGTCGTCCCTCGTCAGCCCTGAGACAAAGCCGCCTTGCGAATCCTTGACGCTGACATCCAGCAGGACCAGCCGCGACGTGGTCCGGATAGTATAGTTCTCGGTTTCCTGTTGGGCGGGCGTCTGCGGCTGGCTCCAGCCCGGTGCCATACACAGCGCCAGCACCACACCTGCTATCCGGAACACATCGTGGCGTCGGGGCATGCAGCCTCCCAACGACTATGGTATCGCCGGCACTTTACAACGAGCGCGCCGCTCGCAACAAAGCAAAGATGCCCAGCGACGCCAATCCGGCGAAAGCGATCAGCGGGTAGGGACTGGCGGTCTTAGGCAACTCTTGCGGCGCGGGCTCAGGCGCGGGCTGAGGCGCCGCCTCGGCGGGAGCGGGTGGCGCCGGCACCGGCGGCGGAGTGTTCTGCGCTACCTCGGCCGGGGGCGGCGTCGTGGTCACCGGAGCTTTCGGCAGCTCGGCGGGCTGCTGCGCTTCGGTGGTCGGTACCGTAGCGTGCGATATCGATGCGATCTGGGTGGCGGTCGACTTCGGATACGCGAATTCCTGTCCATACTCGTCGCCCGGATAGAACCAAGCTCTCAAGGCTTTGGGTTGCCCCGGAGGCGTTTCCCAGAAGGTGATGACGGTCTTGCCGGTCGGCTCCAGCCGGTAGTTCGGAATCGCCAGGATGGTGGTGAACAAGTGGTTCTCGTCTTTATTGAAGATCTGCACGATGTGGCGGTCTGAAGGCGAATCCAAGAGCTTCATGACGTAGGTGCCCGCCGGCAACACCATATGCGGAACCTGAAACGGCTGGTTCACCGTTATGGTCGTTTTCTTATCCCACTCATCCGCTCGGACGCCCGGCGCAAGCGCGACCGCCAGCAGTCCGGCCGATGCAGCTAACAGAACTAGATGCTTCATATCAACTCCTTTGCACTCCTTCCATCTGTTTCAAACTTTCGACCTCGCGACCCGCGTTCGAACAAGCACGCGTAACAAAAGGACCGGATGTTAACGCGTGGTCGCAGGCCCGGAAGTTCAAACGCAAACTGGGTTCCAAACGCGAAAGTCTACGTGTTTCAACAGATTGTTTTTCTTGCAGCGATGAGGCGGGAAAATTTTACGGCGTCAGTGTTGACGCTTCGACTCGCTATCTTTGCAGCGGGTCTTCCACCCAGGGAGGCGTAGCTTCCATCAGCCGGCCGAGATCCGGCTCCAGTTCGGTCATCTTTTCCTTCATCTGCCACGCGATTTTGCGGTAGCTGAAGTGGCCCTTCACTCCGGAGCGAACGCGAGCGATGTACTCGGCTTCGGCGAAATCCATCTTGAACAGGAATCGCGACCGGCTGGCGAAGGGCAGTAGATATTGCGCGCCCGGCTGGGGAAGGTTGCTAACCACGTTACTTGTCTGTGACAGCAGCGCCGCGTAAGAATCGCTCAACCCGGCGTCCGCGATCGCGTCCGGAGTTTCAAAGCCGAGCCGCGCCGAGTACGGCTGGCGGAACTGCTGGCAGCGGCGGTGGCGGTGCAGATCGCGATAGGCGCCAATGTCCATCACGATGTCGTATACATAAGGACCGCCGCGGAAATTCTGCAGCAGGTCGTCGCGCCGGCCCCGGCTGCCCAGCGCGGCGTCGATCACTTCGTTCCTTCGAGCGGAACTCCAGGAGCGCGCCAGTTCGTAGAGCTCGCGATAGGGGCGCTCGGTGGCCGGATAGAGCAGGGTCGCGACGATGTCGGCCGTAGTGTCGGCGGGCTTGAGGAGGTCCACCGCCTGCGTGTATTCTGGCGCGTAGGCGGGAAGATTTTCGCGCGCCCATGTCCGCAGATCCTCGCGGCTGCGCGCCACGTGTTCGTCCGAATCGACGTGCCGGGCGAGCGTGGGCGCGACGGCCTCCGCTGGTGCGTTCGGATCCCAGCGGCACGCAGGCTCGCCCGCGCAGGCCTCTGCGATCTCGGCCGCCAACTCGCGTACCTCGGCGTATTCGGACGCCTTCATCCGCCGCACCTGGCGCTCCAGCGTGCGAATGCTGGTCACTTGTCCGATGCCGGTCGGAATGCCGAGCCACAGCAGATAGCGCGCCACGTCGAACGCGCGCGCCCTCAGGTTGCGCTGGTAGGCGTCCGGCTTCATCGACTCAGGACGCGGCAATCGTTCGGCGAGGTAGTCGCAGATGCGCGCGTGAACCTGGTTGTATCCGGCCAGCAGTTTCGCGGCGGCTTCTTGATAAGCGGACGCCTGCGCTGCATCGAATTCGGGCGGCGTCACGAAGCCGGATTTCGAGAAATCCTGATAGCGCGACGAGCGCGCCTGCCCGTCCCAGAGCTGTTCGTCCTCCACTTCGGTGGCGGCCAGCTCCGAGATTCCTTCAAAGCACATCACCACGTGGCCGAGGTCGGCGATGGAGGCATGCCCGTATTGGAAATAGAAGCTCTCGAGAAACTTGGCGGAATCGTGCGTGCGCACCCACTCGATGGAATCGCGAATGGAATCGGGCGAGCGGCTGTAGCGCGCCAGCGCATACGCGCATTTCTCGGGCGGCATGGGCGAGACCGTCAGGACCCGCCGTGTGGCGCGCGCGCTGGTGCGTGCCGCGTCGACGCTCGTGTCGATGCCCGGCGGGCTGTCAGTCTTCGACGTCAACCCTTGAACTCCCCCGCCAGCCTGCTCGCCAGCGGCCGCGTCTGTCCGGCGTACTTGTTCCCCGCTTTCTTGCCGTACGGCATGGACGATGGCGACGAAAGCTGCTCGAAGGTGAACGAACAGATGCGCATGCCCGGATAGAGCGCCACCGGCATGCGGCTGAGGTTGCTGAGCTCGAGCGTCGCTTTTCCCGACCATCCCGGATCGAACAGCCCGGCGGTGCCATGCACGATGATCCCGATGCGGCCCAGGCTGGACCGGCCTTCCAGCCGTCCCAAGACGTCGTCGTCCAGCTCCAGGCATTCTTCCGTGATCGCCAGCACGAATTCGCGCGGCTGAAGAATGAAGGAATCGCCCGACGCCACCATGATGCTCTGCATCAGGCCTTCGATGCCCTTCCGCTCCTTGAGATCGATATAAGGATGCCGGCTGTGCTCGAACACGTTGAACTCGTTGCCTAGCCGGAAATCGACCGAGCAACTGCCGAACTGCTCCGGCGGCAATTCCGGAGTGATCTTGATTTTTCCGCGCTCGATGTAGCGCTTGATGTCCACATCGGACAGCACCATAGAGCTTCAAGTTAGCACAGCGTTCGATGGCGCACGCCGAGCGCTACACTATACGGACATGGAACTCTCCCGCAGAGACGTCCTCGCAGCCGCCCTCGCCGCGGCCGCTATTCGCCCGGCATCGGCCGAAACGCAGGATCTGGCCGGACTGACGATCAAGAAAGCTTCCGATCTGCTGCGGCGCAAGACGGTCTCACCGGTCGATTTGACCGAAGCGTGTCTGAAGCGAATCGACCAGTACAATCCCACGGTGAACGCCTACATCACCGTCACCCGGGAGCAGGTGCTGGCGACGGCGCGCGAGATGGCCGAGGAGCAGCATCGCGGCAAATGGCGCGGCCCGCTGCACGGCATTCCCGTCGCGCTCAAGGACAACATCGATACCGCTGAAATCCGGACGACCGGGGCGAGCGAGTTGTTCAAGGATCGCATCCCGACCGAAGACGCCGAAGTGGTGCGCAGGCTGAAGAACGCCGGCGCGATCATTCTGGGAAAGACCAATCTGCACGAATTCGCGTACGGCACAACTTCGGCGGTCACGTATTTCAAGCCGGTGCACAATCCCTGGGCGCTGGATCGGATTCCGGGCGGATCGTCGGGCGGCTCGGCGGCTGCGACTGCCGCGGACCTGTGCCTGGGATCGCTCGGCACGGACACGGGCGGCTCGGTCCGCATTCCGGCGTCGTATTGCGGAGTGGTCGGCTTCAAGCCCACCTATGGGCGCGTCAGTCTGCGCGGAATCATCCCGCTGTCGTGGACGCTCGATCACGCCGGCCCGATTGTGAAGACGGTGGAAGACGCCGCGCTGCTGTTGGACGCGATCGCGGGTTTCGACGAAGCCGATCCGTCGAGCGCGGACGTGCCGGTGGCGAACTATGCCCGCGCCATCGCGCTGCCCACCGCGAAGCTGCGCCTGGGCGTCCCGCGCGCGCCCTACTTCAACAATCTCGACCCGGAAGTCGCAAAAGCGGTGGAGACCGCGATCGAGGTTCTCAAGAAACATGCGGCCGGCGTCAGCGACGTAGTGCTTCCTCCCGCCAACGGCCTGAATCTGATCGGGCCGGAAGCTTACGCCTACCACGCCAAGTGGATCGCCGCGACGCCCGAACTGTATCAGCCGCCCACTCGCACGATCCTGCAGCGGTCGGCGGACCTCAAAGCGTCTGCCTACGCCGACGCGCTGCACAAGGTCTACCTGCTGCGCCGTGAGATCAAGAAAGTGTTCGACACCGTGGATCTGCTGATCACTCCCACCATGCCGGGTCCGCCCGTCACGATCGAAGCCAGCGCGACTCAGAGCGCCAGCACTCGCAACACGTCGCCCTTCGACGTGTACGGGCTGCCGACCATTTCGTTGCCATGCGGCTTCACCAGTTCCGGATTGCCGATTGGTTTGCAGATCAGCGGCGCGCCGTTCGCGGAAACAACCGTGCTGGCGCTGGCGCACGCCTACGAGCAAGCCACCGAGTGGCACACGCGGCGTCCGGAACTGAAGACAGCGTAACGGTTCGACGAAAGCGTGTATACTGCTCCGAGGATTCAGATATGAAATCGACTCTAGCGCTCATGATCACCGCGGCCCTGATCGGGCCGGCCCACGCTCAGCTTGCCTCGCCCAATGACGCAGGCGTCGCCATGGGGCACGTTCATCTGAACGTCACGGATGTGGAGGTCCAGAAAAAATTCTGGACCGAGCAGTTCGGCGCTGTGCCGCTGAAAAAACCGGGGCTGCAAGGTGTGAAGATTCCCGGAATGCTTATTCTTTTCCGCCAGCAGGCGCCCACCGGCGGAAGCGAAGGGACCATGATGGATCATTTCGGCCTCAAGGTGCCCAGCACGGCGGAGGCATTGAAACGCGCGCGGGCCGCTGGAATCAAGGTGCAGAGCGAATTCAAAGGCACCGAGGGTTTTCCGAACGCCTACCTCATCGGACCCGACGACGTGAAGATCGAGCTGCAGGAAGACACCTCGCTCACCGCGCCCGCGATCGCCTACCACCTGCACTTCATGAACGCTGCCGGCGACCAGATCAAGCTCATGAACTGGTATGCGCAAACCTTTGGCGCGGTGGTGAAGAAGCGCGGCCAGCACGATGCCGCCGACATCCCGGGCATGAATCTCACTTTCGGAGTCACGCGAAATCCGCCGACCATCGGCACCAAGGGCCGGTCGGTGGATCATATTGGTTTCGAGGTGAAGAATCTGGAAGCTTTTTGCAAGAAGCTGGAGGCGAACGGCGTGAAACTGGACGCGGCCTATAGAAAACTTCCCAGCGCCGGAATCGCGCTGGCGTTTCTGACCGACCCGTTCGGCACCTACATCGAGTTGACCGAGGGGCTGGATCAATTCTGAACTGATTAGGAGCGAGTCGCTGGAGGGTTATTGGACGGGTTCTTGATTCGTCAAATCACGAAAGCCTAATGCCGTCCTTTCAACACTGGTTGCTTGACAACCTGGACCGGTAGTATCGCCTATCGCCGTTATATGATCACATCTGACTGCACTCTAACTTTGTATCAGCGTGACTCTGCATTTCACCAGAATCGGCCCGCATTCGATATGATGCCTCCATGAAAGGGACTTCGCAGCGCGACGATGAGAAGATATGGCGCTATCTCGATTTCCAGAAATTCGCAGCGCTTGTTAGCAGCAGCACGCTCTGGTTCGCGAGGCTTGATACTCTTGAAGATAAGTGGGAAGGACTGAGCCGTGCGATCCCATATGCGCCTCCGCCGAATGGAGGCGAGGCTCATAAAAAGTATGAGGAACTTGTTCGCCAGCATCATGAGTGGCGGCTCAAACTGAGAACGCGTTCTTTCGTGAGCTGTTGGACGTTAGAGGAGTCGGAATCAATCCCGCTGTGGAAGATCTACGGCTCGTACGAAGCCGGAGTTGCCATTCAATCGACCTCGAGTAGGTTCACGGAGAGCGTCAGATTCCCGAGACAGTTCCCGGCACATGCGACCGGCCCAGTCAGCTACTATGACGCCATTCCGGCGGCCACCTTCGATTATCCGAAGTCGGTTGAGTTTTCGTGGGAGAAAGAATTTGAGATCAGCTTGCAGAAGCGATCGTCTTTCAAATTCGAAAAAGAGTGGCGCGCGATCATCGTCGGGAACGGTCGGGACAAAGCAAGAGGCATCCAAGTACCTGTAGCGATCGATAACCTGCTTGAGAATCTGTTCGTTTCCCCGGCAGCGTCCGAACGATTCCTAGAGACGGTAGCTGCCGTTGCGGAGAAGTTTGGTCTGAAGATTACACCGCAGCGGTCGATGCTCGCTCGTCCAAGGCCGAGGGTAGCCCCGCCGATAGGGAGCCCGACGTAGCCGACGGACCGTGCTATACCGTTCGGCACCTACATCGAGTTGACCGAGGGGCTGGATCAGTTCTGAACTGATTCGAAGCGAGTCGCCCCAGGTGCGGTAAAATGAGTTGAACGTTCCTGGAAGTGGGCGGCTAGCTCAGCTGGGAGAGCACGGCGTTCGCAACGCCGGGGTCGTGGGTTCGAATCCCATGCCGTCCACCAAATTTCCCTGCCCCGGTCGCTTGATTCCGTTAAAATAGAGTCTCCCGCGCAAAATGCTCAACCGTATTACCGTCCACGGGGCCCGGCAGCACAACCTGAAGAATATCGACGTCGAGATCCCGCGCAACACATTCACGGTGATCACGGGGTTGAGCGGCTCCGGGAAATCCTCGCTGGCGTTCGACACCATCTACGCCGAAGGCCAGCGCCGCTACGTCGAGACGCTGTCCCCCTACGCCCGCCAGTTCCTGGATCAGATGGAGCGCCCGGAGGTGGATTCGATCGACGGCTTGAGCCCAGCCATTTCCATCGAGCAGAAAACCACCAATCGCAGCCCGCGCTCGACGGTCGGCACCATCACCGAGATTTACGACTACCTGCGCGTGCTGTATTCCTCGGTCGGCGTTCCGTATTGCCCCAATTGCGGAATCGAGATCTCGCGGCAAAGCACCGAGCAGATTCTGCAGCAGATCCTGGCGCTGCCGCAGGGCGAACGCATCATGATCCTGGCGCCGGTGGTGCGCGGCCGCAAGGGCGAATACAAGAAGGATCTCGAAAAACTTTCGCGCCAGGGCTTCGTTCGCGCGCGCATCGACGGCATCCTGCGTTCGCTCGACGAAAACATCCCGCTCGACCGGCGCAGGAATCACACCATCGAGGTGGTGATCGACCGCCTTCCGCTCAAGCCCGGCTCCGAGAAACGCCTGGAAGCCTCCATTGAAACCGCAGCCAAGCTGGCCAACGGACTGGTGATCGTCGCGGTGGTCAACGCCGAGGAGAAGCTGTATTCGCAAAAACTGGCGTGTCCCAACTGCGGCGCCAGCGTCCCGCAGCTCGAGCCGCGTTCGTTTTCGTTCAACAGCCCGTTCGGCGCGTGCGAGAACTGCAACGGCCTGGGCAGCACCTGGAGTTTCGATCCCGCCAAAATCATCGTGGATTCTTCCAAGCCGCTGCTGGACGGCGGGCTCGGCCCCGGCGCCAGCTCCTCGTACATGCAGCAGCGCCTGGACGAAGCCGCCGACCGGCTGCGAATCAATCTCGCCAAGCCGTTCGAGGATTATCCCAAACGCACCCAAACGCTGCTGCTCGAAGGCGGCAACGGCTTCAAGGGCATCGTCGGAATTCTGGACGAAACTTTCGAGGACGCCGGCGCAGGTTATCGCGAGTGGCTCATGGAGTACATGTCGCCTTCGATCTGTCCGGCCTGCAACGGACGGCGTCTAAAGCCCAGCAGCCTGGCGGTGCGCGTTAAAGGAACGGGGCTGGCGGAGCTCACCGAGATGTCCATCGAGCGGGCGCTGGCCTCGGTCAAGGCCTGGAAGCTGAACGAGCGCGAACAGCAGATCGCGGCGCGCGTGGTGGAAGAGATCCGGAATCGCCTGGAATTCCTCACCGCGGTCGGCCTGAATTACCTGAGCCTGGCGCGCTCGGCCGCGACGCTCTCGGGCGGCGAAGCGCAGCGGATTCGGCTGGCGACGCAGATCGGCTCCAAGCTGCGCGGGGTTTTGTATGTGCTGGACGAGCCATCCATCGGGCTGCATCCTCGCGACAACCAGCGCCTGCTAGACACGCTGTCCCGCCTGCGCGATCTCGGCAACACGGTGCTGGTGGTAGAGCACGACGCCGAGACCATCGAGCGGGCCGACTACGTGATCGACCTCGGGCCGGGTGCGGGACGGTTAGGCGGCGCGCTGGTGGCGGCCGGCACTCCGCGCCAGATCGAAAAGAACGCGGCGTCGCTCACCGGCCAGTATCTGTCGGGAGCGCTGAAGATCGAAGCACCCGCTGGACGCCGCCGCGGCAACGGCAAGAAGCTCACCATCCACGGCGCGCGCGAACACAACCTGAAAAATCTGACGGTCGAGTTTCCGCTGGGAACGTTCACCGTGATCACGGGCGTTTCCGGCAGCGGCAAATCAACGCTGGTGAACGACCTGCTGTATCGATCCCTAGCCCGCGAGCTGTACGGCTCGCACGACAAGCCGGGCCAGCACGATTCGATCGAAGGCCTCACGCACATCGACAAGGTTGTCGAAATCGATCAGTCGCCCATCGGCCGCACACCGCGCTCGAATCCCGCCACTTACACCGGACTTTTCACGCCGATCCGCGATCTGTACGCCATGCTGCCCGAATCGCGCGAACGCGGCTACAAGCCCGGACGCTTCAGCTTCAACGTGAAGGGCGGCCGCTGCGAAGCCTGCCAGGGCGACGGGCTGAAGCGCATCGAGATGAATTTTCTGCCGGACGTCTACGTCACCTGCGACGTCTGCCACGCCCGGCGCTACAACAGCGAAACGTTGCAGGTGAAATACAAAGGCTACTCGATCGCCGACTTGCTGGGGGCCACGGTGGAGGACGCGATCGGAGTGCTGGAGAATCTTCCGCAGATTCAGGCCAAGCTCCAGACGCTGCACGACGTGGGTTTGGGCTACATCCACCTGGGCCAGTCGTCCACCACCCTGTCGGGCGGCGAAGCGCAGCGCATCAAGCTGGCGCGCGAGCTGAGCAAGCGGCAAACCGGGCGCACGCTGTACATTCTGGACGAACCCACCACCGGGCTGCACTTCGAAGACGTCAAGCGGCTGCTGGAGGTTCTCCAGAGGCTGGTGGATCTGGGCAATACTGTCATTGTGATCGAACATCACCTGGACGTGATCAAGTCGGCCGACTGGATCATCGATATGGGGCCGGAAGGCGGCGAGCGCGGCGGTAACATCGTCGCAGCCGGCACGCCCGAGCAGATTCTGCGGTTCAAGAAGAGCCACACCGCGCACGCGCTCGAGAAGGTGCTGCGAAACGGAAAAGTGGCATGAGCAGGTACGGCCGCGAGCCCATCGATCTCAGCGGCCTCGGCACCATTCCGATCCGGGAGCGGGGCGGCAAAGTTCGCACCGAAGATTTCGCCAAGCCTTACGCCGGCGGCGGCATGGCGGGGTGGCTGGATTCATTGCCCCACATTCTGGCCGCGGATTCATTTCGCGCGGTGGCGCGGGCGATCACTGCGGCGCGCGACCGAAAGCGGATGATCCTGTGGGGCCTGGGCGGCCACGTCATCAAGTGCGGCCTGGCGCCGGTTCTGATCGACTTGATGCGGCGCGGCTACGCCACCGCCTTCGCGCTGAACGGAGCGGCGGCCATCCACGATTTCGAGATCGCCATCGCCGGTCAGACCAGCGAAGACGTGGAAGCCGTGCTGCCCGACGGCCGTTTCGGAACCGCCGAAGAAACCGGCCGCGAAATGAACGCCGCGCTCCAGGGCGTGGACGGATTCGGCGAAGCGCTGGGACGGCATCTCGAAAAAATCGCCGATCCAAAGTATGCCGGGGCGAGCCTGCTCTGCCAGGCCTATCGCAACGCGACGCCGGTTACCGTGCACGTGGCCATCGGAACCGACACGCCGCATACGCATCCATCCGCGCAAGGCGACGCCATCGGCCGTGCCTCGCACCACGACTTCCGCCTGCTCTGCGCGCTGGCGAAAGAGATCGACTCGGGCGGCGTCTATCTGAATGTGGGATCCGCGGTACTTTTGCCCGAAGTTTTTTTGAAAGCCGTTTCCGTGGTGCGCAACCTGGGCCATCCGCTGGCGAATTTCAGCACCGCGAACTTCGATTTCCTGCAACACTACCGGCCGCGCGTCAACGTGGTGGAACGGCCGCACGCGCGCGCCGGCGGCCACGGCTATTCCATCACCGGCCATCACGAGATCATGATTCCGCTGCTGGCCGCTGCGTTGATCGAGTCCAAAGCATGATCCCCGCCGGCTCATCGAGCGAACCGCAGCCCGTGGTTCAACCGCCTCCCCGGATGGAGCCTTTTTGGGACTATCAGGATCTGCTCCTTTTTTTCGGCTTCGCGATTCCCTCGCTGCTGGTCACAGTTCTGGTGGTGGGCAACATCTCCGCCCTGCGGGTTTTCGGCCGCCCGTTCCAAGGATTGCTGGCGCAACTGGTGTGGTACGGCCTGGTGTTCGGAGTTCTATACGGGATTCTGCGATCGCGCTACGGCCAGCCATTCTGGCGCTCGCTCGGGTGGAGATTCCCTTTCCGCGGAATGGCAATCGTCTTATTCGGCGGCCCGCTGCTGGCGATCGCCATCGGCTATGCCGGCTATCTCTTGAGAACCCCGGATATCGAGGTGCCTTTCCGGGAGATGCTCGGCAATCGCCCGACGCTGTTGCTGTTCGCGCTTTTCGTCGTGATCCTGGGACCGCTGTGCGAAGAGCTGGCGTTTCGCGGCTTTATGATGCCGCTGCTGGTGCGCTCGTTTGGCGCGGCAGCGGGGATCATCGGCACTGGCGCCCTGTTCGGCTGCCTGCATGCGCCTGAGTATGCCTGGTCCTGGCGGCATGCGCTGCTGATCACGACCGCGGGAAGCGTGTTCGGCTGGGTGCGCTACAAAACCGGCTCCACCGCGGCCGCCACCGTCATGCATGCCGGATACAATCTGACGCAGTTGGCGGCCTTCCTCGCGCAATCGTAACCGAATGATCGAAACCATTCAATGGACCCCGGACGGCGTCGTCATGATCGACCAGACGCGCCTGCCTCGCGAAGAGAAGTATGTTACCTGCACTAGCTATCAGCAGGTGGCTGAAGCCATCCGATCCATGGTGATCCGCGGCGCGCCGGCCATCGGTGTCGCGGCGGCCATGGGCATCGCACTCGGGATGCAGCAGGCCGATTCGAGCAATGCATTCGAGACCATTTGCGAAACACTGGCGGCCACGCGGCCCACGGCGGTGAATCTGTTCTGGGCCATCGATCGAATGCGGCGCGTATATTCGGAAATGCGCGCCCGGCCCATCCAGGAGATCCGCGCCAGGCTGATTGCCGAGGCGCAGCAGATTCGTCTGGAAGATATCGCCATCAACGAATGCATCGGCCGGAACGGGGCGGATCTGATTCCCGACGGCAAGACCGTCCTGACGCACTGCAACGCCGGCGCGCTGGCCACAGCAGGCTACGGAACCGCGCTGGGTGTGATCCGCGCGGCGGTGGCGTCCGGCAAGCGGATCGACGTATTCGCCGACGAAACGCGGCCCTTTCTGCAAGGCGCGCGCCTGACGATTTGGGAACTGCAGCACGATCGCATCCCCGCAACCTTGATCACCGACAACATGGCCGGCCACTTCCTGCACTCCGGACGGATCGGCTGCGTGATCGTGGGCGCGGACCGCATTGCCGCCAACGGCGACGTCGCCAACAAAATCGGTACGTATTCAGTGGCCGTGCTGGCCAAGGAGAATCAGGTCCCGTTTTACGTGGCCGCTCCGGTCTCGACGCTCGATCTTAAGATTGCCTGCGGCGATCAGATCCCCATCGAGCAGCGCGCGGCCGCCGAAGTGACCCACGTGCAAGGGGTCGCGGTCGCTCCCGAGGGCACCGCGGTCGCGAATCCGGCCTTCGACGTCACGCCCCACCGCTACGTCACCGCCATCATCACCGAGCGCGGCGTGGCGCGTCCTCCGTATTCGGAATCCCTGCCGAAGTTGGTACAGTGAAACTTATGATCCGCCGCTTGTCGTGTTCGGTCTTCTTAATCGCCAGCGTCCTGTCAGGCTCCGGTGAGCTCTCCAATCGCCGCGCGCCGGGCTTCGCGCTTCCCAGTCCGGACTACACGCATTTTTACGACCTGCAAGACTACCGCGGCAAAGTGGTTCTGATCGATTTCATGTCCACCACCTGCCCGCACTGTCTGCTGCTCAGCACCACGCTCGAGAAGGTGAAGCAGAAATACGGCGACAAGGTGGCGATCCTCTCGGTGGTGCTTCCGCCGGACAATCAGGACACGGTTGAGAAATACAAGAACGTGAATCACATCACCGTGCCCATCGTCTGCGACCAGGGTCAGATGACCATCTCCTACATGCAGGCGCGCCCGGGCATGAGTCACATCGACGTGCCGCATTTGTTCGTCATCGACAAGCAGGGCACCATCCGCAACGATTTCCCCTACTCGGACAAGGACAAGGGCGTGTTTGAAGGACCGGCATTGTTTCCGGAAATCGACAAGCTCCTGAAGTAGCCGGCCACCACCGTTCCTCTGCGCCGCGCCCGCCTGACCTGACAGGCTCGCTCAAACGGTGATAGGATTGCTTGGTACTAAGAACAGAAAGAAGGTGGCGGAAGAGTGTTCATACCTTACGACATCGCGAACTACCCGCTGAACAGCAACGAATGGTCGTTTCCATTCACGGAGTGCATCCACATCTCCATGTTCGCCATGTCCATCGGGACCATCGCCCTGGTGGATCTGCGCATGCTCGGCGTGGGGCTGAGGCATCAAACTCCCGCGCAGATACTCAAGGACACGGGCATCTGGACCCTGGTCGGCCTCATCATCGTGGTGACCTCGGGCTTCGTGATCTGGGCCTCGGACCCGCTTCGCTATTACTACAACTGGTCGTTTCGATACAAGATCATCGCGCTGGCGCTAGCGATCCTCTACAACTACACGATTCACCGGAAGGTTGCGCTGTCGGCGTCTTCGCAATCAATCGGCGGAAAATTGGTGGCGACGCTGTCGCTGCTGCTCTGGATATCCATCGTGTTTGCGGGGCTGTTCTATGCGTTTACTTAGGATGCATTTGCAGGAAGGTCAAAATGTCTGCTGCTGGTGACTTTAGCAACTGGGTCGCGGATACAAGCTTTTTCACGGCGCTGCGCGAGTCGGGGCTGCCTTATCCGATCGTGATGTCGCTGCATTTGTCGTCCATCGCCATATTCGGCGGACTGATTCTGATGACCGATCTGCGTCTGCTCGGCGTGGCGCTCAAGGACATGTCGGTGACCGACGTGGTGCGGCAAACGCGCCTGTGGAAGCGGATCGGTTTCGTGATCATGATCACGTGCGGCGTACTGCTGGGGGGGGCGAAGCTGAACACGTATTACGACAACCCCTATTTTCAAATCAAGCTGTCGCTGCTGGTGCTGGTGGGCGTACACGCGATCATTTTTCGGCGCAGCGTCTACGCCAACACGGAAGCCATCGATCGCGCCCCGGCCATCCCGGGCGTGGCCAAGACCGCGGCCGTGCTCTCGCTGATCCTGTGGGTCGGGATTCTGTCGATGGGACGGTGGATCGCCTACTTCGAACGGCCCGGACAATTCGGACGCCCGCACGCGGTGAGTCAGGCCGCGCCCGAACTACCGCAGAAGTAAGTACTCAAGTCTTTCCCGCTGTCGCGCCGGCGACTGCGCGCCGCATATTGCGCTGAACCTGCATCGCCAGCACCAAGCTGGCTGCCAGAGTCAGTGACCCGACCACAACGTGCGAGGTAGCGGCGATCACCAGCGCCACCGAATTCTCCAGCTCCAGCAACTGCATGGTGAACGCGGTCACCCCTAACGTCACCTGCAACAACACAATGGACAGCAACCAAATCGCTGCAGAGCGCAGCGGGCGATGCTGCGGATATTGTTGCATCACCAGCGAGGCCGCCACCAGCGTCGTCAACGCGGCGATCATGGCGCCGCCCATGTGCGGCATAATGCCGGTCGCTTTGTGACGGTAGGCTGCGCCAAACACGATTTGAAGCAGCACCAGTGGCGGAGCGGCAATCGCCAGGGGCCGCAGGAGCGGGGCAGCCTGACCGTCCACGAATTCCGGCCCTGCATTCCAGACGGACGATGTGACCACCGCGATCGCAACCACGATCGCGAACGCCAACGCCGCCAGGCTCGCGTGCACTACGGGCCAACCCAGCCATCCAACCCAACCGTCAATCACGATGAACCCCACCGCGGCCCAACCCAGGAAGAATCCCTCCTTCGCCAGCGACTGCCAGATCGCCAGTCCCAGAGCCAGGATGCCGACTACCACGGCCATGGCAGTGTGAAAAGGGGCATGCAGCATGCCGCTCGGCGCCTGCTGGGGAGCAACCGCCTCGCTGGTAATGTAGGCGCCGACCGCGATCAAGATCAGCACGCAGATCGCGACCACAACGGCGTAACGATGCAACCCCGCATCCACCATCTCTACACCACCTCGAAGTTGCCCATCATGGCCATGTCCTCGTGTTCCAGATTGTGGCAGTGAAAAACGTAGCGCCCGCGATGGCCGCCGAATCGCACCAGGATGTTTGCCGTCTGTCCGGGCCCCAGATCGACGGTGTCCTTCCAGCCTGCGTCGTAAGGACCGGGGCGCCCGCTGTGCGAGAGCACCTGAAAGTGTACCAGGTGAAGATGCAGCGGGTGGTTGAAGTCCGTTTCGAGCCGCCAAATCTCGGTGCTGTCGAGCTTCGGTTGCGCGTCCATGCGGACCGGATCGTAGGACTTGCCATTGATCAACCAACCGCGGTCCATGTCGCGAAAAGCGAACTTGAAGTCGCGGGTGGCAACCACGTCGGAGGCATTCGGGAAGCTGAGGCGGCTGAGCTGAGGCGGGATGGCGCTCGGGTCCCTCTCCTCGCGCGTCACCTGGAAGCGCATGATTTGCCCGGTTGCGCCGCTCGAAGCCTTGTTCAGCAGCGTCACCGTGGAACCGAGCCGGTACTTCGAGAAATCCACGATCAAGTCGAATCGTTCCGCCGGCGCCATCTTGATGGTCCGCTGTCGAATGGGCGCGGCCAACAACCCGCCATCGCTGCCGATCTGGACAAACGGGGCTCCGCCGGAAGGCGACGGATCGAGCGCCAGTTCATAGCGCCGGGCATTGGACGCGTTCAAGATCCGGAACCGGTATCTGGTGTTCGCGACTTCCAGCTTCGGCCAGGGCGCGCCGTTGACCAGGATCACATCGCCCAGAACGCCGCCCATGTACTCGCCCGTGACTCCGGGCCGTTCCCGCAAGGATGGATCGAGCGACGGATAGAGGAAAGAACCATCCGCCTGAAAGGACCGATCGCAGATCAGCAGCGCGATCTCCTTGTCGCCGCGAGGCAGCGGAAGCTGCGCCTCCTCATCATCTCGAATGATGTAGAACCCGGCCAGACCGCGCCAGACCTGGGGAGCGGTGAAGTCCATGCGATGGTCGTGATACCACAGCGTGGCGGCGCGCTGATCGTTGAGGTACAGATAATCGCGCTGCTCTTGGGTGCGCCGGGCCCTGGGGTCGTGCATGTGCGACGGCGTGTAGCTGGCCGGGAGCACCAGGTCAGTGGGATATCCATCGCTTTCCGGCGCCGTGTGTCCGCCGTGCAGATGCGTCACGATCGGAACCGGCAGTTGATTGCGAAGGTGCACCGCCACGCGGCGGCCGTGGCGCGCCTCGATGGTCGGCCCGGGGAAGATTCCGTTATATCCCCAGATCCCGGTGCTCAGCCCTGGCACAATTTCAAGCTTGGCGGGCCGCGCGTCCAGCTCGTAAAAGTCGGTGGTCGCGTCGGCGCTCACCGGTTTCAGCACCGGGATGATCGGCAGCGCGACCTCGAAAGGTTTCGGAAGCGAAATGCCGCTGGCCAGCAATCTCGGTTGCGGCCTTCCGCGCGCGCAGCCGGTTTCAAAGTGCGGCAGGGCAAGACCGGCGGCCGCGCCTCCCCCGGCTCTCAGCAGTTCCCGGCGGGTCCACTTCATAGCGACCGGGCGCCGCCCACAGCTTGTTTCCGGAAAGCCCACGTCGCCAGCCAGACCACTGCACCGAACACGAACGCGCCCAGCGGAACGTGTACGCCCAGGAAGCGCCCGTATCCTGTGCCGGTTTGCAAACCCTCGGCAATGAGTATGAAAAGACTCGCGATGACCAGCCACAACGGCCCTCCGAACCTGGCCATCACGACCGCCAGAACCACTTGCAACGCGGAGAGGCTTACAATCAGCCACGCAGTCCATTCATGAAAGACCACCGGGCTCTCAATCCCGGAGAGGAATTGACCCGCGAAGATCGCCTGCGTCAGCACGCCCAGCGCGTGAGCCACAAGCACGATGCGGAGGGCGGCCAGATTCGTGGCCCGCAGTTTATGAAGTTTATCGTCTGGTTGCAATGCCAGCGCTTCCAAAGCACTCCAGCGGCCTTCTTGCTCGGGTGTCTTGAGCTGGAGCGCGTATCCAGGCCCGGCGCTCAGAATTTTAGCACGTGGGACGGAAAACCTTCGGCCTCGTTCCTGTGACCGCTTGCGTTGGCCCGCCAATTGCTGAACAAAGACGATTGCCCCAGAGCTACGTTGGTAAAACAGACCCGATGATGGACAGTACTTCCCCACCGGATGAAGGCCCAAGAAGCCCGGAACGGACCAAACGGTTTCAAGATCCGTCGGACGCATCGTCCGGTCTGCTGGCCCAGCTAATCGACCTGGCCGAAGACGCCATCATCTCGGTCGGAGGCGATCAACGCATCGTCCTTTACAACCAGGGCGCCGAACGCGTCTTCGGCTACAGCCCCCGGGAAGTGATCGGCAGGCCCCTGGACATCCTGCTGCCCGAAAGCATGGCGCAACACCATCGCAAGCAGGTCGCGGATTTTGCGAAGTCTACGGTGGCGGCCCGGTCCATGCGGGAACGCGAGCAGATCCGCGGCCGGCGCAAGGACGGAACCGAATTTCCGGCCGAGGCTTCCATCTCCAAGGTAAACGCCGAGGGCCAGACCCTGCTCACGGTCATCCTGCGCGATGTCACCGAACGCGTGGCCGCCGACCACAAGCTCCAGGACTCGCTTCGGGAAAAGGAAGCGCTGCTGAGAGAGATTCACCATCGCGTCAAGAACAACCTGCAGGTGATGTCCAGCCTGCTGGGACTGCAGTCGCGCGCCGTGTCCAAGCAAGAGACGCGCCGGGCCTTTGAGGACAGCCAGGACCGGATTCATTCCATGGCTCTGCTGCACGACATGCTGTGCCGGTCCGGCAACCTGGCGCGCATCGATCTGGCTGAGTATACGCAGCAGCTCGCCGCCTACCTGTTCCGCTCTTACAGCATTGACGCGGAGCACATTCGCCTCTCTACCCAGCTCGACCCCGTGTATCTCGACCTGGACGGCGCCGTGCCCTACGGACTCATCGTCAATGAACTGGTGGCCAACGCCTTGCGGCATGCCTTTCCGGAAGGCCGCCGTGGAGAAATCCACATCGAACTTCGGAAGCTGCCCGACCGTCGGATCCGGTTGACCGTGCGGGATGACGGAGTGGGTCTGGGAAGCGAGGAGGGCTGGCAGAAGGGTAACTCGCTAGGATTTCGGCTGGTGAGGATGCTGGCCGAACAGCTCGCAGGAGATCTTGAAATCAGGTCCAGCGCACCCACGGAGTTTCAGCTCATCTTTGGCCCTCGTTGACCGGCCAATCCCCAAGACCATGCGAATGGTTGCGCAATTGGGTGAGCGTAGGGACACAGGTTTCCCAACCCTCCATTGAAAGCTTACGGACTTATTCTGTCCCGCTCCCCTGGTCTCTAAGTTGCAACGGACCAGCCAGTTCGTAACTAGCCAGTTACAAAACGGGAGTATTCCCGCCAGGAGGCAGAGATGTTCCGGTTTTTTGTCGCAGGTCTATCGATGGGCATGTTGGGCATGGCCGCCGACGCGCCCGCCCCTTCCGTCACGTTCGCCAAAGAAGTCTCCAGAATCTTCCAGCAGAAATGCAACGAGTGCCACCGGCCGGGAACCGCGGCGCCGATGTCGCTCGAAACCTATGACGCGGTGCGGCCCTGGGCCAGGTCCATCAAGCAGCGCGTGCTGATGCGGCAGATGCCGCCGTGGTCGATCGACAAGTCGGTCGGAATCCAGGAGTTTTCAAACGACCGGTCGCTCACCGAAGACGAACTCAGCACCATCGTCCGCTGGGTGGATGCGGGATCTCCGCTCGGCAATCCCAAGGACCTGCCGGCGCCGCAAAAGTGGTCCAGCGATGAAGGCTGGCAACTGGCGAAACAGTTCGGCCCGCCGGATTTCGTCCTGAAGTCTGATCCTTATACCATGCCGGCCCAATCGCAAGACCAATGGTGGAAGCCGCTGGCCGACGTTCCGGTGACCGAGGCTCGCTGGGTGCGCGCCGTCGAGATGCGTCCAGGAACCGCCCAGGGGCGCAAGATCACGCACCATGCCCTGGCGCACCTGGTGCAGGACGATCCGGAAGCGCAACGCCTGGGCGTCGACAATGACGCCGCGGCCGGACAAGGCGGCGTCTTGATGGAGTGGGCGGTCGGAAAGAATTTCGACATCTTCCGCGAAGGCACCGGCAAGCTGGTGATGCCCGGCTCGCACATCTGGTGGGACATCCACTATCACGCCGTCGGCGAGGAGATTCGCGACCATGTTGAGCTGGGCGTGTGGCTCTATCCGAAAGGCCAGGAGCCCAAGTACCGGACTTACTTGACCGGGTTCCAGGCGACTTCCACAGTGGGCGCCGCACTCGACATCGCGCCCAACTCCATCAGCATGAGCCAGGGTTTCCACGTGCTGAAGCAAGCGGCGCGGCTCGAAAACTTCCAGCCGCATATGCATCTGCGCGGCAAGGCGATGCTGCTCGAAGCCATTCTGCCGGACGGCACCAATCAGACCATCAGCTACGTCGGCAACTTCGACTTCAACTGGATGACCAACTACATCTATACGGATGAAGCCGCGCCGGTCCTGCCGAAAGGCACCATCATCCACGTCACCGCGTGGCATGACAACACCGCGTCGAACCGCGGCAATCCAGACCCGAACCAGTGGGTCGGCTGGGGCGACCGCACCGTCGACGAAATGGCGCACGCCTGGGTGAACGTCACCTACATTTCCGACGACGACTACCAGGCGTGGGCCGCCAAGCACAAGCCACAGCGGACCGGAATGCGGCGCCCGGAATAGGATCTGAATGCCGCGGCTGACTAATATCGGCTGTCAATCGGCGACTGGGATCGCCGCTGACCAAGCAAGCTGGAACCCGCCTCCTCCGGCCGCCGTCGCTCGAAAGTCGATCGCTACCGCTTCGCATAGCCATCATGGCGATTCCGTACCGCGCGTAGTGGCCATCGGCTCTTCCGGCGACGGCGGCCGGGGGTTCCAGTCCTGCTGAGAGGAACAGGAATGATAAAGGGGCGACGCCGTCGTAACGGGATGACTGGCGTCGCCGAGGAGCGTCGAACATGCTGCGTTGGATTTCCCTCGGTGTTTTAGCGGGCGTCGCGGCCAGCGCCGCGACCAACCCGAGTCCGAGTTACTACAAAGACGTCGTTCCGGTGCTGCAGCGCAACTGCCAGAACTGCCACCGGCCTGGCGAAGCCGCCCCGATGTCCTTCCTGGATTACGCGAGCACGCGTCCCTGGGCCAAGGCCATCAAGACCGCGGTCCAGGTGAAGAAGATGCCGCCGTGGTTCGCCGAGCCGGGCGCGAGCCACAAGTTCGCCAATGACCGCAGCCTCTCCGACGCGGATCGGAACACGCTGGTGGCTTGGGTGGATGCCGGCGCTCCGGCGGGCGACCCCAAAGACGCCCCCAAGCCGATCGCCTTCCTCGAGGGCTGGAACATCGGCAAGCCCGACGTGGTTTACACGATGCCCAACGCGTTCGCGGTGCCGGCTTCGGGAACCATCGAGTACCAATACATCGTGATCCCCACCAATCTGACCGAGGACAAGTGGGTGCACATGGCCGAGGTGCGTCCGGGCAATCGCTCGGTGGTGCATCACGTGATCGCCTTCATTCGTCCCAAGGGTTCGAAGTGGCTGGCCGACGCCGAGGCGGGTGTGCCTTTCGTGCCCGGCCGCGACACGCTCCCGCGTCCGGCCAATCAGGCGAATGCGACGGTTGACCCGCAGGAGAGCGTGGCCCAGCTTCTGCAGTCTGAGTTTTTGGTCGGCTATGCTCCGGGTCTGCCAGCCCAGGTTTCGCCCGCGGGTGCCGCCAAGCTGCTGCCCGCAGGCGCCGACATCGTTTTCCAGATGCACTACACTGCCGGGGGCAAGGACGCGGTGGACCAGACCTCCATCGGGCTGGCCTTCGCCAAAGAGCCGCCCCAGCGCCGCGACATCACCTTGTCGGCGGCCAACAATCGCTTCGCCATCCCGCCCGGCGACCCCAATTACGAAGTGAAATCCCAGCTCACTTTGCACAGCGAGGCCGAAATGGTCACGATGATCCCGCACATGCACCTGCGCGGCAAGGACTTCATGTACAAAGTGGTCTATCCGACCGGCGAGACCAGCACGCTGCTGACGATTCCACGTTACGACTTCAACTGGCAGCTCGTGTACGTCCTGGAAAAGCCGCTGCTGTTGCCCAGGGGCAGCCGGATCGAATGCACCGCGCATTTCGACAACTCCATCAACAATCCCTACAACCCCGATCCGAAGGCCACCGTGCACTTCGGCGATCAGACCTGGGAAGAAATGATGATCGGGTTTTTCGATGTCACCATCCCGGCGAATGCGGATCCCAAGGATCTGTTTCGCCCGAAGCAGGCCGCGGGAGACGATTAAACGGACCAGGCTCCATGGCACCCACCATGCGAATGATGTCCGCCGGCGTTCTGGCTCTCTTGATCTCCGCGCCGCTTTCGGCGCAGGAGGGAGCCACGCCGGTCTCTCCCGCGGCTGCGGTTGAGCAGCAGCCTGCCCTCGAATATGTTTGTCCGATGGATGCGGACATTCGCTCGAAAGCGCCGGGTGTTTGTCCGCGCTGCGGAATGAAACTGGTGCCGGGCATTCCCGTGTCGCGCGAATATCCGGTGCGCATTACCACCCGGCCGGAAGTTCTGAAAGCCGGCGAGAAGACCCGACTAAACTTTCTAGTCGGCGATCCCGAGACGCACAAACCGGTTCAAGATTTCGAGATCGTCCACGAGAAGCTGTTTCATCTCTTCGTGATCAGCCAGGATTTGAACTTCTTCGTTCACGAACATCCGCAGCTACAGCCCGACGCGAGCTTCGACATCGACCTGATCTTTCCCAAGCCCGGCTTCTACCGCGTGCTCACCGACTTTTATCCCGCATCCGGCACGCCCCAGTTGGTGGAGCGGACGCTGCTGGTCCCGGGCGCCGGATTCACGCTCGCCACCGCCAGGCTCTCTGCCGACGTGTCGCCCAAGCGTTCCGAGAATCTCGAGGTGGATCTCACCACCGACCCGGTGCAGCCGATCGCCGGCATGAAGACGCTGCTGTTCTTCCGCCTGAAGCCGAGGGACGGCATCGAGCCGTACCTGGGCGCGATGGGCCACATGCTGGCCGCGAGCGCCGACCTCATCGACATGATCCACACGCATCCCATCCAGGTGACCGAGTCCCCGACCGATCCCTACACGCAAATCCAGTTCAACGTGATCTTCCCGCGTGCGGGCGTGCACCGCGTGTGGGTTCAGTTCCAGCGCAAAGGCGTTGTGAACACGGTGGGCTTCGACGTTCCGGTGACCCAGTTGAAGTAGCGCCGGATATTTCTCTTTCTTGTCTCGTGAGCGTTTTCGCGCCGGTTCCGCGCCCGGTGATACAGAAAGGGAAAAACCATGAACGTCTCACGAAATTTGGCGCGCATTGGCTTGGTGTCGGCGTTCGTAGCGATGACCGCCACGATCCAGGCCGCGACATCGGAGCAGAATTTCAAATTTGTCAGCAGGCTGGAGCAGGACCTGCTGGGCCGCACTCCCAACCGGAGCGAAGCCAAAGTGTACCCCTCGGCGTTGAGCTGGGGCGCAACGCGAGCGCAAGTGGTGGGCCTGATCACCGCCAGCAACGAGTATCGCTCGGAACAAATCCAGGACTACTTTTCGGAATTCCTGAACGCCGCCGCGCGGCCTAGCACGGTTACCTTCTATCTCGACTTGTTGCAGCAAGGCGCAACCAGCGACGATATCAAGGCCGCCATTCTCGGCTCCGATGACTACTACCAATTCGCGGGCGGTACGGCGCCGGCCTTCCTCGGCAAGCTTTTCGAGGACGTACTCGGGCGCCCCATCGACCGGCTCTCCGCGTCCGCTTTCGAGAACATGCTCAATCAAGGAACGTCCCGGCAAACCGTCGCCGGAATGATTCTCCACTCGCTCGAGGCCGACCAGCGGGAAGTCAGCCTGCTGTTTGAAAAGTACCTGCACCGCGCCCCACAAGCCGGCGAACTCGCCAACTATGCTCAACTATTGCAGTCGGGCGCCGCCGAAGAGCTGATCATCGGGGTGCTGTGCGGAAGCGACGAGTACTTCCAGATGGCGATTGCCTGAGCGGCTTCAGTTCCCAGTGCTCGCCTGCTGGGCCGCGCCCTCCAGCATCACGCTGGAAACCGCGCTCAGCAGTTCGCTCCAGGCTGCCTTGGTTTCGCGGTCGAATTCCACGCTCAGCGCCTGCCCCATGGCCCAGACCAGCGCGGAGCACAGAAGCTGGTAGTGCTGCGGCTGCACTCCGTAACTCACATGCCTGCGTCCCAGTTCCTCCAGGACCGGCCGCAGCGCCTCGAAGCGATCCAGGGCGTCCACCACCATGCCCAGAGTGTCCATCAGCTTGCGGGCCTGTTCCCGGATGTTGATCTTGAACAAGGCGCGAACGTCGGGCGCCGTCTCGAACAGCCGTCCGTAAAACAGCAGGACCACGGAGACCTCGTAGTCCCGAATGGACTGGAAGCTCTCGCGCACCAGCCGTTGTCGGGCCGGAGAAAGTGTAAGTTGTCGCGTCGAACTCAAGGTGTCGTCCTTCCTGGCGCCAGCGCGGCCAGAGCCGCAGCCGCCGCTTCCATCTCCCGGCGCAGGGGAGCCGAAAATTCTTTCTGCGGCTCGATCTTGCGCCACTCCGCGATCGCCCGCCCGTACCACGTCCTGGCCGCCGCGATATCCTGGTCGCGCTGAGCGCCGCGCCCCGTGGACGCCAGTCGCGCATAGACACCGCCCGCGGCTTGCCAGGTTCGCGCGATGTTGCTGCGCAGGCTGACGGACTCTGGCGCGGCAGTGCGATCGGCCTCCTGCGCGAGCTTTAGAGCCTTATCGAGAGTCGCCAGCGCAGGAGCGCGCGCACCCGAGCGAGCCTGCTCCCCGGCCAAGCCTGAAGACGCGGCCACCAGCCAGCGCTGTGCCGAAGGTTCCTGCGGACGAATGGCGAGCACCGCTTCCGCCGACGCAATCGCCATCTGGTAGTAACGGGCTCCCGACGCGCTGTCGCCGCCGGCTTCGAACAGCCGGCCCAGTTCCACCTCAGCCCAGGCCTTATGCATCCCGTTGGTGGTGTTCTTCGCGTTTCTCTGCGCGGCTTCAGTCAGGTTCTGATGAGCGCTTTCCAGGATGGCGCGCTTGCCGGGGCCCGGCGCGGTGACGATGCCCTCTCGGAGTTGCGCGATCCCGTAGTCGCTGAGCGCGCGGAAATCGCTGTGATCGGCGTCGTAAAGCGATTTCGCGATCGCCACCATCTGGCTGTAGGACTCGAGCGCTCCCGCCGCGTCTCCGGCGTTGTCGTAAGCCGGATTCCCCAACGTGTCGCCGACGTGGCTGTACGCCAGCATGAGCTCGTGCCGCACATGCGTATCGTTGGGGAAGTGCTGCTGCATCGACTCCAGCGCCGCAACCCCAGCCCGATAGCTCACCAGCGCTTCGTCGCGGCGGCCGAGCGCAGCCATCACGGCCCCGAGCCGGGCGTGCGACGCCGCCATGTTGGACAGCGGCTCGCGATCGTTCGGCCGGGCGTTCACGATCTGGCGCAGCAGCGGCATGGCGGCCGTTATCTCGGCAGCGGCCTTGTCCAGGTTCCCTTGCTGCTGGTCGATGCGGGCCAGGTCCAGGTTGAAGACCGCGGCGAACTGCGCCACGTCGAGGTCGTCCGGCTTGGAGGCCAGCATGGACTGTGCGCGCGTCAGCCCGTCCTGCGCGGACTGGCGCGCTTCGCCGACTCGTCCCACGCTCAACTGGACCTCTTCGGTGCGGAAGAACACGGTCATGCGATCCAACTGCGTCTGGCGGTCCGAGGGCCGGTGCGACAAAACCGAATCCAGCAGGGCCGCGGCCTTGCGATAGCTGTTCAAGCCTCCCTCGGGATCGCCCAGATTCGGACCGTTCCCGCCCTCCACTTCGCCGACCCGCAAATAGGCGGTAGCCAACTCGCGCTTCAGATCCCAATCGCTGCCGGAGCTGCGCGAGAGATTGTCCAGATAGTCCCGGCCGGTTCGCGCGATCAACTGGCGCACGCGTATCGAGCCGGGCAAATCGCGCACGGCCAGTTCGACATCGAATAGGAACGTGGTGGCGAGTTTTCTGACTTGCCCGAAGCGCTCCTGGGCGATGCGCGCTTCACGCTCCAAGAGAGCCACGCCGGCGCCCACGGCGAAAGCGAGCAGCAGCGATGCCACCACCGCGAATCGATTCCTGCGGACGAACTTGCTCACGCGGTAAGCCAGCGAATCCGGCCGGGCGACCACCGGACGATGCTCCAGGTAGCGCCGCAAATCGTCGGCCAGATGCTCGACGGAAGCGTAGCGGCGCTCCGGCTCCTTCTGCATGGCGCGCAGGATGATGTTGTCGATGTCTCCGGAAAGACGGCGCGAAAGAGCACGGTCGTCACGGACAGCTTGGCTGGGAGGCGCCACCGGGTCCAGGCAGATGGCGCGCTCCAGCGCGAGCGGAGTGCATTGCTCGATGCGGTGCGGCCGCACACCGGTCAGCAGCTCGTACAGAACCGCGCCCAGCGAGTACACGTCGGAGGCGATGATCACCGGTTCGCCAAGGATCTGCTCGGGGCTGGCGTAGTCGGGAGTCATCATACCCACGCCTTGCGTCTCGGCCAGGTCGCGCTGCTCGCCGTGCAACAGCTTGGAGACGCCGAAGTCCAGCAGCTTGGGCGTGCCGCGCTTGTCGATCATGATGTTGCCGGGCTTGAGGTCACGATGCACGATGAAGTTGCGGTGCGCGTACTCCACCGCGTCGCAAACCGGAAGGAACAGGCGCAGCCGGGCTTCCAGATTGAGCTGATGCTCCCTGGCGTAAGTGGTGATCCAGGAGCCGTCGATGTACTCCATCACCAGGTACGGAATGTCGTCTTCGGTGGTGCCGCCGTCGAACAGCCGCGCGATGTTGGGGTGCTGGAGGTGCGCCAGGATCTGGCGCTCGCGGCGGAAGCGGCGCAGGATGAAGTCGGTGTCCAGACCCGGACGCACCAGCTTGATGGCGACTTTGGATTCGTACTGCTCGTCGGCGCGCGCGGCCAGATAAACCGCGCCCATCCCGCCGCGGCCCAGTTCCTGAATCAGCCGGTACTGGCCCACTTGCCGGCCGATCATCGTGCGGGGCGCGGGCGCGGACTCCGCCTGCAGTTCCAGCACGGCCTGTTCGACGCTGGCCCCGACGAATCCTTGCGCTTCGGTCCGGTCACTCGCGAGCAGCGAAGCCACTTCGGCGCGCAGTTCTGAGTCGCCGGTGCAGGCTTCGTCCAACCAGGCGTCGCGCTCCGCGGGCGGACGCCCCAGCGCGTGATGGAACAGCTCCTCTACCTTACGCCAGCGTTGTGGATCCATACCGCCCGTCAGGTCGCAGGCTGTGTACCATTGGTGCGCGACACCTCGCGGTGCAGCCAGGCTTCCGCCATTCGCTGCTCGCGGCCCACGGTGGCCACCGAAATGCCCAAAGCTTGGCCGGTCTCTTCGACGCTGAATCCGCCGAAGAAGCGCAGCTCGATCACTTTGGCTTTGCGCGGATCGATTTCGGCCAGCGCGTCCAGGGCATCGTCGAGCGCTTCGATGTCGCGGCCGCGGCCCGGAGCAAAGCTCACCGCTTCCTCGATGGAGACTTTCTCGGCGCCGCTGCCGCGTTTGGCGCTCTTGCGCTTGCGTGCATGGTCCACCAGGATCTGGCGCATCAGGTGCGCCGCGACACCGAAGAAATGGGAGCGGCTCTCCCAGTCCGGCAAGCTTTGCGAGACCAGGCGCAGATAGGCCTCGTGCACCAGCGCGGTGGGTTGCAGCGTTGCCGCGGCTCGCTCGTCGCGCAGGTAGTGGTCGGCCAGCCGGCGCAGCTCGTTGTAGACCAGCGGCGTCAGCAGGTCGAGCGCTTCCTTGTTGCCGCTCTTCCACTCGATCAGAAGCCGCGTGACCGGTTCCTGAAGCGAATCCCCGGACGGATGCATTACCACCCATACTATCTTTTTCTCTTCGCCAAAGTAAGGCCGGCACGCTCTCCTGCATCCGTTCGGGCCGGGCGCCCGGCGAATGCTACTGGAACGGGCGTAAACGGGCGGCCGAATCGATCATGGCGCCGAAAGAAAGTTGGTTTCTTCGGTGTTGATCGATTTCGATCTCTCCCTGCGCCCGAGTCAGTGAGGAACAGGAACGATGACTTCATCACAAATCGAACTCGTACAAGCCAGTTTCCAGATGATTCAGCCGGTTGCCCCGGACGTGGCGAGGATGTTTTACAGCCGCCTGTTCGAGATCGATCCGGCTTTGCGGCCGATGTTCCGTGGAGACCTGGAGGAACAGGGCCGCAAGCTGATGCAGATGCTCGGCTATGCGGTGGGCGCGCTGCGGCGTCTGGATCAGATCGTACCGGCGGTGGAGGATCTCGGCCGGCGGCACGCACACTACGGTGTTCGGGACGAAGATTACACCAAGGTTGCCGAAGCGTTGCTCTGGACCCTGACCAAGTGCCTGGGCGCGAGTTTCACGGCCGAAATGTGCGAGGCCTGGATCGCCGTCTATGGCGCGATGACGGCCGCCATGAAGCGCGGCGCGTCGGCGGTGGCCACCGCCGCGTGAAATCAGACGGGACACCGCGAGCCGGCGCAAGATTGCTGGTGCCCGGGGTGGGACTTGATTTGAAGAACAAGAAATGATGTTGTTGGCCGGCCGTAACTTATTGAGTCTTTACCGTACTGGAAGTAACGCTGGTAACGCCTTTTCCGCTGATTCGGCAATATTGTGGCACGCCAATGGCACACCAACATTTCATGGCCAATCTGTTTCTGACATGGAGTATTCATATTTTGGCTTACTGGATGAGCAGACCTGCGCTGCTGTGCCGCAAGGCAGACAGAGGGTTCCTCTGTCACAATGGTGCCTCGCCTAAGTAGTACAAGCGTATTTCATTTAGAAGCCGTCCGGCGATTTCATGTGTACTTTCCTTCAACATTCCGTCGATGCGGTCAGGGAGCGTCGCCGCTCGGTTGAAATCCATCTCCGCGGCCGTTGAGGGGGGCATCTTCAGGAAGGTCCACGGTCCCGACGCCCGGGCCAAAATCGCTTTCGCCTGCGCAAAATATACAAACCCTCTAAGGATATAGCCTTCGGGCCCAGTCGGATTCGCTTCGACTGCGCTTGAACAAAGCGATAGTGCAAGATGCCGGTCGAAGTCTTCCAATTGAGATTTCTGAGGACTCTCTGGATCAGCCGAAATAATCTTCGTTACCGCGTCATAGCATCGAATTGCGAGAGCCTCGTTCCGGGCCTGCACTATCCCGGGAGACGGGTCCAACTTTGCGATTTGCTCCAGTTGTGAGTCAATGGTCAGCCACGTAAATGACTTTGCTGATACATAGCTCGGATGAGCATTCTTCGGTGGCGGGAAGTCCAGTGCGTATTCCATCCTTCTAGTCAGATCCCACATCGCCGTAGCAATCGGCACTGCCTTATGAAGTTCATCTCCGGCACTTAGTACACCGACCACATTTGTCCAATGATTTAGATTGACGAATTCCCGCCAAGTTGCCGGATAGGTTTGCTTTGCCAGGGTAATCGCCTCCGCATAATATTGTCTCGCCGGATTGACCTGATCCAGATCGAGAAATGAGTTGCCGCACACAAGACGGGCCTCAATTCTCTGCTGTGCTGATTGCAACCGATCGGCAATCGCTATTGCGAATCGACACTCCTGCCGGAAGGCGGTTTGCCGTTGCGAGTCAATGTGCTTAAAGAGCCCGCGCGCCATCTCCCTGTACCACCCTTTCAGTTCAATGTCGTTCTTCGGCGCGGGCTCATTGGTTGAACTCTTAGGAACATGAAGGTATGCATCGGCCATTCGTAGGTGAATCTTACACTCGAACTTGCGTGCCAGGGACACATCCGAGGATTCCAGCCTACGAGCCGAGTCCAATGCTGCGTTGTATGTCTCTAGGGCCTTCGGAACCATATCCCGGTCACTGTACGAGTCGCCAAGGGGTAGCTCGATCATCACGGCTGTTACGTTTCGAAGGAGAGGTGAAGACTTTGCCAACATAGATGCGCGGTCAAACGCACGTTGGGCCCCCGCGTAGTCATCTTGCGCGAGCAAGCAATCACCTAGGAACACGAACAGAATGGCTTCTTCTGCAGGGCCGGCAGCTTGCGACTCCTCTGCCAGTTCTCTCACCTGGGCAGCAATTTCTTGTAGTTTGCTCTCTCCCGCTGTCTCGTCGAAATCACTCACCAGCCCGAGAAGGGCAAGACGAAACAGAAGGAAAAAGGCTTCACCTACAAAGCTGCGAGGCATTTCGAGGCGGGCCTGAACCAGTGCATCGTCCACGTACGTTGTCGGGTCCTGCCGACACTCAAATGAGGTCTTTTCTGATATCTCCTGCTGATCCTGGTCCGGAAGCAGCGCGCAAAGTGACGCCATTCCGATCAGGGTTGAAATGTCGTTTGGATTGAGCCGAAACGCCTTGTGAATCCATGAGCCTGCCTCTGAAAGGTTCCGTTGGACTAATTCCGCAGTGCCTAACAAAACGTACGTCTGGGCGAGATCCGCTTCTTTCAAAGCGACTGAGTTCTCCCATTCATTAACGGCGAGCCCAAAATCTTGTCGGTAGAAAGCTGCAAGTCCACGGTCGTAGGCTGTACTGTCGGCTCGGTGTTGCACCCAATCTTCGATTGCTTGCCGGACAGCATTCGGAGACACTCCGAACTCGGAAGCCCTTTGCAGAATCAATGCGGTGGCCCCCTGAGCTGGGACAAATAGTTAAGACACAGTTCGCCGTTCGATGAAAACTGCTCGACCGGCAAGACGACATTACAGCATACTGGTGCCCGGCTGGTGAAGCGGAAGCGGGCACTGCTGGAGAGCAACTCGCCGAGGAATAGCCGGCTGGAAACTCATCGAGACGATGGGTGGGGGCGGCAGCCGTAGTCGCCCCCAAGCTTTGCCAGCAAGAGA
>JAIQFN010000086.1 GCA_020073265.1 Terriglobia bacterium
GACCTGGCGGTTCTCCCTCCCGTCGGCACAACCTAACACAATACGCGCCCGAATCGACAATCGCTGTGCTGTTTTCGGTCGCCGCGCCCACTCTTGGAGCTTCGCCCGTTCCTCTTCACTCACCACGATTGGCTTAGTTGGTCGGCCCATGCTGGTTGGATTCCCAGCATAGCAAGCGGGTTCCTATTATTATGCGAACTTCTGACTCAGGACACTAGCTACTTGGCAGCCTGGTTCGCCTGTTCGGACCCCAACACGGATTGGCGCTCGATACCGACCCGGGCGATGCGATTGTGCTCCATCGTCCGAATCGTGAACTTGCAGCCCCCGTATTCGACGGTCTCGCCGCCTTTGGGAATGTAGCCGAGCTGGAACAGCAGGAATCCGGCCAGCGTTTCGAAGCCCGCGTCGCCGGGGAGCTCCAGGCCGTATTGCGTATCCAGATCGCGGATGGTGGTGGCGCCATCCACTTCGATCAGTGAAGCGCCGGCGGCCGGGCGCGGGCGTTTGACGTCGTGCTCGTCGCCGATCTCGCCGAGAATCTGTTCCAGAGCGTCCTCCAGCGTCACCAGCCCGACGATGGTGCCGAACTCATCGACGACGAACGCCATGTGCTTGTGGGTGCTCCGGAATTCGTCGATCAGATCGTTGAGCGGCTTGGTTTCCGGGACCACCAGGGGCTTGCGCAGCACGCGCGAGAGGTGAAACGGCCGCAGCACCTGCTTGCGCTCGGCGGCGATGCGCCGCTCCTCCCAGATGCGCATCATGTCCTTGTAGTGAACGTAACCGATGATGTGCTCGGGACCTTCTTGATAAACCGGCAGCCGGGAGTACTGAGTCTCGCGCATTTTCCGCAAAACCTGATCGAGGCTGGCGTCCACTGATACCGACACCACCGCGTTGCGCGGCACCATGATTTCGCGGGTATAGTAGTTGGGCAACTCGAGCAGCGCCTGAATGGCGTCTTCTTCGAAGCGATGCAGGTGCCCCTCGCGGCGGCTGGAACTGACGATGAACTTCAGCTCCTCAGCCGAATGCCCGCCTCCGGAGTGGCTGCCGCGCAAGCCGATCCAGCGGGAAAGCGCCGCCGCGGAACGTTCGCCCACGAACACAAAGGGCGCCGAGATCCGGTAGAAAATCAAAAGCACCGGAGCCACCAGGATGGCCAGCCGGTCAGCTTTCTCGATGGCCAGATTCTTGGGCACCACCTCTCCAAACACCACGTGCGCGTAGCTGATCAGCAGGAACGCGACACCGAAACTCGCGGCATGCAGCCACGGCGTGAGCGCGGGAGTCATCAGCGGATTCAAGATTGATAGAAACAGGTCGTAGACCGTGTTCTCACCAGCCCATCCGAGTCCCAGACTGGCCAGCGTGACCCCGAGTTGCGTGACCGAAAGCAGGCGCGCCGGATTCGCGAGCAGGTTGATGGCCGCCTGCGCTCCAACTTGTCCCTCGGCGGCCAGCGCGCGTAAGCGGCTTCTTCGGACCGAGATCAGCGCGACTTCGGCCGCGGCAAAGAAGCCGTTCAACACCAAGACCGCGATGAGGATGGTGAAACGATACGGCATGGACTAGAAGCCGGCGGCACGCCGAGACCTGACGGGAGGCGCACAAACACGGTACGCTGGTGTCTTCCACGTGCTACTCGGAAGAGTCCTCAAGTACATCAACTTGAGCATAGCGGTTTTGCTGTTGGTGGGTCTCGCTGCGGCCTATTGGACGGCCTACCGCCCGTTACCGCAAACCACGGGGCAGATCTCAGCGCCGATTTCGGCCGCGGCCACGGTGGCGCGGGACTCCCTGGGCGTGCCGCACATCAAAGCGGCGACTTGGGAAGACGCCATTTTCCTGCAGGGCTACGTGACCGCGCAGGATCGTCTCTGGCAGATGGACGCTTTGCGGCGGCTGGCGGCCGGAGAGTTATCCGAAATCGTGGGACCGTCGGCGTTGGAGACGGACCGCGACGCACGCCGCCTGAGGATGCGCCGCATGGCCGAGGAGCACTACCGTACTCTGCCGGCGGCGGATCGCGCGGTGCTCGCCGCCTACGCGCGCGGCGTCAACTATTTCATCGAGACGCATCGCGACCGCCTTCCCCTCGAGTTCACCATTCTGCGCTATGACCCGCGGCCCTGGCGCGTCACCGACAGCATCCTGTGCGCCCTGCACATGTACCGGACTCTGACCACGACGTGGAAAGAAGAGCTGCAGAAACTCACCATGCTGGAAAACGGCGACCAGACGAAGGTGAATCTGCTGTTCCCGTCGCGCATCGGTACCGAGGTCCAGCCCGGCTCGAACGCCTGGGCGATCTCGGGGAAACACACCTCCAGCGGCAAACCGATCCTGGCCAGCGACCCGCACTTGGAATTTTCCATTCCTTCCACCTGGCATCAGGTGCACTTGCAGGCGCCCGGCCTGGACGTGATCGGCGTTTCGATTCCCGGCCTTCCGGGCGTGATCGTCGGACACAACCGGCGCATCGCGTGGGGCGTCACCAATCTCGGCTTCGACGTCCAGGATCTGTACATGGAGAAAATCGATCCGCGCAGCGGGCGCTATGTGTTTCGCGGGCGTTTGGAACAGGCGCGCGCGGAGACGGAGTGGATCGCCGTCCAGGGCCGCCGGCCGGTGGAGTTCCGCCAATGGGTGACGCGCCACGGCCCGGTGAGCATCTCGGAAGGCAACCGCCTCATGGCGCTGCGCTGGAGCGCCGCTGAACCCGGTTCGTTCCAGTTCCCGTTTCTCGATTTGGACCGCGCGGGCAACTGGGAGGAGTTCACGCGGGCGATCGCGCGTTTTTCGGGCCCTGCGCAGAATTTCGTCTACGCCGACGTGGACGGGAACATCGGCTATCATGCCACCGGCCAGCTTCCCATTCGCAAGAACTACGACGGCGACGTGCCGGTGGACGGCAGTTCCGGCGACTACGAGTGGGATGGTTTCATTCCCTTCGAGCAGTTGCCCTCGTTCTACAATCCGCCCCAGGGCTGGGTGATCACCGCCAATCAGAATCCGTTTCCGGAGAATTATCCGTACCGCGTGCATGGCGCCTTCGTGGCGCCGTATCGTTCCCAGGAAATTCGGAGCGCCCTGACGGCGCGCGAGCATTGGAAACCGGCCGAGATGCTGGCGGTGGAGAAAGATGTTTACTCCGCCGCTTCTCAATACCTGGCGCGCCAGGTGGTAGCGGCTTACGACCGGACGAAACCGGCGAATTCGAACCTGCAGGACGCGATCGCCGTGCTGCGCTCCTGGAACGGGCAAATGGAGAAGCAAACGCCCGCGCCGATGCTGATTTCGATGGTGTATCAGGAGTTGAAAAAGCGGATCGCCGAATCCGCCGCGCCCGGCAAGTCGGACTTCTACGCCCCGCTGATCGCTCCGGCGGTTGTGGAAAAGATCCTGAGACAAAACGGCCAAGGTTGGTTTCAGGACCGGGATGCTCTGCTGATTCGGTCGCTCACGCAGGCGATTCAAGAGGGCCGCAATTCGCAGGGAAGCAACGTCAAGCGCTGGGACTACGGAAAATTCAACGAACTCACCATCAAGCATCCGGTGGGCGACCGGCTGCCGCTGGTGGGCGGCTACTTCAACATCGGGCCGGTGGAGATGAGCGGCTCATCCACTAGCATCAAGCAGACGACTCAGTTGTTGGGACCGTCCATGCGGTTCGTGGCCGATCTTTCCGACTGGGATCACTCGCTCAACAACCTGACGATCGGCGAGTCCGGGCAGATTCTGTCGTCGCACTACAAAGACCAGTGGGGCGCCTACTACGTTGGGCGGAGTTTTCCGATGCAGTTTGACCACGTCGCGGCAGCGGGCACACTCACGGTACAGGTCAAGTAATTTCTGAGTCGCCCGAGACATCCAAAAGGAATCGACTTTGAACAGAGGAAGAGGTTAAGCCCATCACGACACGCACTTCCGTGCCATGTGCCGTTGCGACCAAACAACCAGCCCCAGCCCCAACGCACACAATGGTATTGCCATTGGGGGCTCGGGGACTTCGCTGATCGCAAGGTCCTCTAGGTCTCCGTTAATGGCAAATAAGCCACCTTGCTGGAGGTCTTCAAACACCAGAAAGGCAGAACGCAGATCAGATGGTCCAAAACCACTCAAATCGGCAACCGATGTAGGCAGATCGAGGCTGTTGAAAGCCGCGGGGGCTGCGCTGCCTTGTTCAAAATCCAGACCTGCACCTTGCAGCGCAAAGTCGCCCATGAACGTGCCGCTTAGAAGAGCGGTAGCGAAATACCCATCCCGAAGAAACCCGGGGGTGTTCAGTATGAGATCGTTATCGACTCGGATCTGAGACGGAGTGGTGCTAACAGCCCCACCATTTAGGTCGATCGAAGCTGACTGCATGGCATATAGGGCGGTCGTGCCGTTGTTCACAATGGCGATCGGTGGTTGTAACTCGAACTCGTATGAACCTGCCATTGACACTCCTGGAAACCCAAACCCGCCGTTGAATTTGGCTTGGAAGTTGACAAGGAACAGTGGGTCGGCGATGGCGTCTGGCCACAGGATACAAGAACCCAAGATGAAGAACATTGATCTCCACATGGTATTCCCCCTTCTTTCCAATCTTACTTCAATTCCCAACATTTTTCTGAACAAGCAGCCGTCCCGAATGCACCGCCGCATTTATCTAAACGGATCTCCGCCCCGTCTGGTTCACGATGGAGATCCTGAACGGTCCGCGATCACCGGGCTCTGGCATGCCCGGCTCGCGGATCCGGCGGAGTTTTCCGATGCAGTTTGACCACGTCGCGGCGGCGGCGACGCTGGTGGTGCGGCCCAAGTGACGCCTGTCGCTATGCTCCCGCGCCCAAGCTTGCGAGAATCCGCTCGGCGCCCGCCACCAGGTCGCGCATGATTTCAGACGCCGCCTGGACCTGATTCACCAGGCCCACGCCCTGTCCGGCATAGAGCGCCATGGAATCGATCTCGCCGGTGGTGGCCGAGGTAGGCGGGATGCTGGTGCCCGCGAACAGCGGAACCTGGTCCTTCCCTAGACTAAGCCGGCCGATGGCCTCGGAGCCGCTCACGTCGCCGCGTTCGACAAAGGGCGTGCGCAAGACACGATGCGGCGCGCCCGGCCACTCGCGGTTGAACAAAGTGGTGTGGACCGTATCGCTCTCGCCAGCGGAAACGACTCGCTGTTTGTATTCCGGATGCGCAGTCGATTCCAGGGAAGCCAGGAAGCGCGTGCCCAGAACCGCGGCCTGCGCACCGAGCGCCAGCGCCGCGACGATCCCGCGCGAATCGGCGATGGCTCCGGCGGCGGCCACCGGCACGGGCGCAATCGCGTCCACCACTCGCGGCACCAGCGCCAAGGTAGAAACCGTTCCCGCGACGTGCCCGCCGGCCTCGAATCCCTGGGCGATGACGATGTCCACGCCGGAATCCGCATCGCGCCGGGCGTCCTCCACCGAACCGACCTGATCGATCACGCGGACGCCTTGCCGGTGGGCGCGTTCCACGAACCGCCGCGGGTCGCCCCAGAAAAACGATATGGCCCCAACGCGTTCCTCCAGGCAAACATCCACGCCGGCGTCGTGCGGGAAGTGTTGAATGAAATTCACGCCGAACAGCTGGTCCGTAAGACTACGGATGCGTCCGATCTCGACGCGAAGAGCGGCGGGCGTCCGCGATCCGGCTTGCAGGATTCCAAAGCCTCCGGCCTGGCTGACCGCGGCGGCAAGTTCGGCGCCGGTAACGAAGCCCATGGGCGCGCAGAAGATCGGATACCGGATGCCGAGCAAATCGCAGATGGCGGTTCGCAACATATCTGGGCGCCGCGAGCGCCGGGAAAACAACTACGCGACGGTCGGCTCGGGGATCGGTTCTTTTACGCGCTTGTTGCGCCGCCCGCGGAGTTTTTCCTGGAGCGCCGACATGTAGATGTAGAACACGGGCGTCAGATACAGCGTCACGAGTTGCGAGAACATCAGTCCGCCGACCACCGCCAGGCCCAGCGGCTGCCGCGCCTCGCCGCCCGCACCGTAGCCGAGCGCGATGGGGACCGCGCCCAACAGCGCCGCCATGGTGGTCATCATGATCGGCCGGAAGCGGATGAGACAGCCTTCGTAGATCGCCTTGAGCGGCTCCAGTCCCTGGCTGCGCTCCGCCTCGAGCGCGAAGTCGATCTGCATGATGGCGTTCTTCTCCACGATGCCGATCAGCATGATGAGACCGACGAACGCGTAGATGTTCAGGTCCATGCGGAACAGGTACAGCGTCATGAGGGCGCCGAAACCGGCCGAGGGAAGTCCCGAAAGAATCGTGATGGGGTGAATGTAGCTCTCGTACAAAATGCCGAGCACGATGTACACCACCAGGATCGCCACGATCAACAGAACCCAAAGGTTTCCGAGCGAGCTTTGAAAAGCCTTGGCTGCGCCCTGGAAATTGGTGCTGATGGTATCCGGCAGGGTCCGTTTGGCGAGGTCTTGAATCTTAGACACCACGTCGCCCAGCGAGGCGCCCGGCTTCAGGTTGAATGAGACCGTCACGGCCGGAAGCTGGCCGTAATGGCTGATGGCCTGCGGTCCGATGTCCTGATGCACTTTGGCCAGGGTATCCAGCGGTATGAGCTGGCCGCCCGCCGACTTGAAGTACAGCAGCGACAGAGCGTGCGGATCGGCCTGATATTGCGGCTTCAATTCGAGCAACACCTTGTACTCGTTGATGGCCGCGTAGATGGTGGACACCCAGCGCGGCCCGTAGGCGTCATAGAACGAGTTCTCGATGGAATCGGCGTTCACTTGCAAGGCAGCCGCCTTGTCGCGGTCGATGGAGACGTTGACCTGCGGGCTCAGGATGGCCAGGTCGCTGGTCACGTCCTGCACTTCCGGCATTTGCTCGATATCTTTCTGCAGACGGTCCGCTCCCTCGTACAGCTCCTTCTTGTCGGGCGACTGCATGGAGAACTGGTACAGGCTCTTGGTGACCTGGCCGCCGATGCGGATGGTGGGCGGGTTTTGCAGATACACGCGCATGCCCGGAAAAACAGACAACTTGGGGCGCAGCTCTTCGATAATTTGATTCACCAGCTCGGCACGCTCGCCGCGCGGCTTCAGATGCACCACCAGCTCGCCGTAGTTGGGTCCGCCCAGCGTGGAGGCCGAAGAACCTCCCACCGTCGACATGAGCGCGAGCACGTCCTTGTGGCTGCGGATAACGTCGGCGATGGCCTGCTGATACTCGACCATCTGGTAGTAGGAAGTTCCTTGCGCCGCTTCGGTCACGGCGTAGATCTGATCGGTGTCCTGGTCTGGGATGAAGCCCTTGGGGATCTTGACGAACAGGATGACGGTTGCCGCCAGGCCCAGCATGGAGGCGAACATGGTCAGGGGGCGGTGCCGCAGCACGATCTGCAGCGTGCGGTCATAACCGCGCAACATGGCCTCAAAGAAGCGTTCGGTGACGCGATAGAACCAGGAACGCTTTTGCAGCTCCGGGGCGCGCAGAAACCGGCTGCACAACATCGGAGTCAGGGTGACGGACACGACGCCGGAGATCAGAATCGCGACGCAGATGGTCACGCTGAACTCGCGGAACAGCCGGCCCAGAATGCCTCCCATGAAGAGCACCGGGATGAACACGGCCGCCAGCGACAAGGTCATCGACACGATGGTGAAACCGATCTCACCGGAGCCGGCCAGGGCGGCGTGCAAGGGCTTTTCGCCCATCTCCATGTGCCGGAAAATATTTTCCAGCATCACGATGGCGTCATCCACCACGAAGCCGACCGAAAGGATCAGGGCCATCATCGACAGGTTGTCGAGGCTGTAGTGCAGCAGGTACATGATGGCGAAGGTTCCGATGATCGAAAAAGGCAGGGCCAGGCTGGGAATCACGGTCGCCGACAGGTTGCGCAGGAACAGGAAGATCACCATCACCACCAGGCCGAGCGTCAGCAGCATGGTGAACTGCACGTCTTTGTAGGACTCGCGAATGGTGTCGGAGCGGTCGTACAAAACGTCCATGTTGACCGAGGCGGGGATCTCGGCGCGGAAGATGGGCAGCAGGTTCTTCACCGCATCGGTGACCTCGATGGTGTTGGTGCCGGGTTGGCGCTGGACTCCCAGGATGATGGCGCGCTGGGTGCCCTCGGGTGAATAGAACCAGGAGGCGGTCTTGTCATCCTCGACGCTGTCGACGATACCGCCGAGCTCCTCCAGACGCACGGCCGATCCGTTGCGATAGGCCACGATCAGCGGGCGGTACTGAGCGGCGCTGGTCAACTGCCCGCTGGCCTGCAGCGTGAAGGCGCGTTGCGGCCCGATGATCGTGCCGGTGGGCAGATTCACGTTCCAGCCCTTCAGCGCGGTCTCCACCTCGTTGATGCCGATCTGCCGGGAAGCCAGCAGATGCGGGTCAACCTGCACGTGCACGGCGTATTTCTGCGCGCCCAGAACCTGCACCTGCGCCACGCCGCTGACCATCGAGATGCGCTGCGCGATGCGCGTCTCGGCGTATTCATCCAGCGTCCACAGCGGAAGCGTCTTGGAGGTAATGGCCAGGTACAAAATGGGCTGATCGGCGGGATTCACCTTGGTGAAGGTGGGAGGCGTGGGCATGCCCTGCGGCAGCAGACGGGCGGCTTGCGTGATGGCGGCTTGCACGTCCACGGCGGCGCCGTCCAGGCTCTTGCTCAACACGAACTCGAGCGTGACCTGCGTGGAGCCGAGCGAGTTGATGGAGGTCATCGAATCCAGCCCGGCGATGTTGGAAAACTGGTTTTCGAGCGGCGTGGCCACGGCCGAACCCATGGTCTCCGGGCTCGCTCCGGGGAGCGAGGCGGTGACCAGCAGCGTGGGAAAGTCGACGTTGGGCAGATCGCTGACCGGCAGCGACCGGTAGGCCACCAAACCGAACAGAGCAATGGCCGCCATCAGCAAGCTGGTGGCGATGGGCCGGCGTATAAAAGCTTCAGAAACGTTCATTTCGTCGCCACCGTAAGCGCTGGGTGCGGCCTCTCCACGGCTACAAACACGGGCGCGCGACTTCCGCGCCACCAATTGAGCAGGGATGCCATATAAGTGTAAACCACCGGAGTCAAAAAGAGCGTAATCAATTGCGAGAACATCAGGCCGCCGATCACGGCGAGTCCCAATGGGCGCCGGGCTTCTCCGCCTGAGCCATAGCCAAACGAGAGCGGCAGCGCGCCCAACATGGCGGCCATGGTGGTCATCATGATCGGCCGGAATCGAATCAAGCAGCCTTCATAGATGGCTTCGACCGGCGTCTTGCCTTCCTTGCGTTCGGCTTCCAGCGCGAAGTCAATCTGCATGATCGCGTTCTTTTTGACGATGCCGATCAACATCATCAATCCGACGAAGGAGTAGATGTTCAGATCCACGTGGAAAATAATCAGCGTCAGCAGAGCGCCGACGCCGGCCGACGGCAGACCGGACAGGATGGTCAGCGGATGGATGTAGCTCTCATACAACACACCCAGGACGATATAGACCACCAGAATCGCTACCGTGAGCAGCAGGCTCAGATTCTTGAGTGAGCTCTGGAAGGCTCGGGCGTTGCCTTCGAAGCTGGTGGTCATGTTGGCGGGCAGCGTCCGCCGGGCGGTTTGCTGCACCAGATCGACCGCCTGGCCGAGCGAGACTCCCGGCCGCATGTTGAACGAGATGGTGACGGATGGCAACTGGCCGGAGTGACTGATGGTTTGCGGGCCGACGTCTTCCCTTAAATGCGCGACGTTGTCCAGGGGCACGAGTTGATTGCTCGCGGACTTGAAGTACAGCTTCGACAGATAGTCGGAGAAGGCCTGGTACTTGGGCTGGATCTCCATCAACACCCGGAATTGGTTGGTCGGCGCATAGATGGTGGATGACCAGCGCGGCCCAAAGGCGCTGTACAGCACATTCTCGATCTGGGTGGCGTTCAGGCCCAGCGCGGCCGCGCGATCGCGCTCGATGCTCACCAGGACTTGTGGATTCTTGATCTGCAGATCGGTGGTTACTTCCACCAGCTGCGGGATCTTCTCGAGTTCCCGCTCCAGCTTGGCCGCTTCGGTGTAGAGCTGGTCGGTGTCAGTACTTTGCACGGTGAAATCGTAGGAGCTCTTGCTCATCCGGCCGCCGATGCGGATACTGGGCGGCACGCTCATAAAGACCCGGATACCCGGAAAGCGCGACAGTTTCGGACGCAGTTCGTTGATGACCTGGCCTACGGCCAGAGGGCGCTCCCGGCGCGGCTTCAACGTCACCATCATGTGGCTCTGATTGGTGGAACCGCCGTAGCCTCCGCCCACGCTGGACATGAACGATTCAATATTGGGATCCTGCCGGAGAACGTCGGACACGCGCCGGACATAATTCACCATCGTGTAGTACGAGGTGCCCTGGGCCGCCTCCATGTTCACACCCAGGCTGTCGTTGTCGACGTCCGGAATGAAACCTTTAGAAACGGCGCCCAGCAAGTAGACCGTGGCGCCAATCACCGCCACGAACACGCCCACCATGACGTAACGGTGATTCAGGACTCCGCGCAGGCTCCACTTGTAACCGGCCAGCATGGAGTCGAACACACGTTCCATGCGGCGCTGGAACCAGGACTGCCTGGCGGTAGGCGAATACCGCAGGAAGCGGCTGCACAGCATGGGCGTGAGCGTCACCGAGACCAGTCCCGAGATCAGAATGGCGGTGCAGATGGTGACGGCGAATTCCTTGAACAGCCGGCCCAAAATTCCGCCCATGAACAGCACCGGGATGAACACGGCCGCGAGCGAGAGGGTCATCGAGACGATGGTGAATGCGATCTCGCGCGAGCCGTTGAGCGCGGCCTGCAGAGCGCTTTCGCCCCGCTCCATGTGGCGCACGATGTTTTCCAGCATGACAATCGCGTCATCCACCACAAAGCCGATGCACAGGATGAGCGCCATCATCGACAGATTGTCCAGGCTGAAATCGAAAAGGTACATGACGGCAAAAGTACCCAAGATGGAAAAGGGCAGCGCCATGCTGGGAATCAACGTCGCCGAGGTATTCCGCAGGAACAGAAAAATCACCAGAACCACCAGGCCGAGCGTAATGGCCATGGTCATCTGGATATCGTGAAAGGCCTCCCGGATATTCTTGGAGCTGTCGCGCCGCACCGTGAGATTGACGGCGGGAGGAAGCTGGCTCTGGAAGAACGGCAGCAACTTGCGGATGGCGTCCGTGACCTCAATGGTATTGCTCCCAGGCTGTCGAAAAACCTGCAGGTTGACGGCGCGTTCCACCGCGTCTTTGGTGTTGATCCAGGAAATGTTCTTGTCGTCCTCAACGCTGTCCTTCACATTGGCGACTTCATCCAGACGGATCGGACGGCCATTGCGCCAGGCCACTACGATCGGCCGGTAGTCCCGCGCCTGCATCAATTGCCCGCTGGCTTGGATGTTGTAGGCGGTATGAGGTCCGTAGAGCGTGCCGGTGGGCAGGTTGACGTTCCATTCATTTAGCGCATTGTCGATTTCGTTCAAGCCGAGCTGCCTGGCGTTCAACTCATCCGGGTCCACCTGGACGCGCACGGCGTATTTCGCCGAACCCCAGACTTGCACCTGCGCCACGCCCGGGACCATGGAGATGCGCTGCGCCACCAGGGTTTCGGCGTACTCGTCGACCGTCCAGATGGGCACGGATCGGGATCGCACGGCGATCATGAAGATGGGCTGGTCGGCCGGATTTACCTTGCGGAAAGACGGCGGCGCGGGCATCCCCGCGGGCAGCAGCGGCATGGCTTCCGCGATGGCGGTCTGGACATCCACCGCCGCGCCGTCGATGTCGCGGGCCAGATCAAACTGCAGCGTGACCTGAGTGCTGCCGGTGGAGCTGGACGAGATCATCGAGTCCAGACCGGCGATGGAGGTGAATTGCCGCTCCAGAGGCGTCGCCACGGCCGAGGCCATGGTGGTGGGATCGCCGCCCGGCAAGCTCGCTGAAACCTGCAGCGTCGGATAATCCACGTTCGGCAGATCGCTGACGGGAAGCGCCCGGTAGGCCACCACGCCGAACAGCGCAATCCCAGCCATCAGCAGGCTGGTCGCGATGGGACGGCGGATGAAAACCTCGGAGAGATTCACGTCGCAACCCCGTAGCTAGCCGGCTCTGCCGGGAACCCCGCGACGCCCGCCCGGACCCCGGCCACCGCCGAACTGTACCCGGCTCCCCGGCGCCAGCCGGAGCTGGCCTTCGGTGACGATGGTTTCGCCAGGCTGCAGACCGCGGTCCACCACCAGGTCCTGGTCGACACGGGTGCTGGTCACCACCGGGCGCATCTCCACGGTTCGATCCTCCTTGACGACATACACGAATTGGCCGTCCTGACCGGTCTGCACCGCTTGATTGGGAACCACCACTGCGTTGGGCTGGGTAGTCAACTGCAGCGTGACGCGCACAAACTCACCCGGCCAGAGTCTGTTGTCTGCGTTCTGGAAGGTTCCCTTGAGCTTGATGGTGCCGGTGGTCGGATCCACGGTGTTGTCGATGAAGGTCAGCACGCCGGTCTGCGCGGCGCCGGTATTGTCCTGCGACCGGGCGGCCACCGGCAGCTTGCCTTGCGCCATGTACTTCTTGATGTCGCCCAACTGCGATTCCGGAACTGAAAACGTCACGTAGATGGGATGCACTTCGGCGATGGTCATCAATTCCATGGTGTTGGCGGCGACCAGGTTGCCCTGCTTCACCGCCAGATTGCCGGTGCGGCCATCGATGGGCGAGGGAATGGCGGTGTAACTCAACTGGACCTTCGCGTTTTCAACCGCGGACTTGGCGCTGTCCACCGACGCCTTGGTGGCGCCGATCTGGGCGCGCGCGCTCTCGATTGCGGCTTTGTCGGCCAGCACCGTCTGTGAGAGTGCATCTCCGCTGGCGCGCATCTGATCGGTCTGTTCCCTCGAGACCACGCCTTGCTCGAACAGTTTTTCGTAACGCGCCGCCTGGGCTTGCGCATATTTCTCGTTGGCGGTGTCGCGGGCGAGATTGGCCTCCGCCTGCCCGAGGGCCGCGGTGTCGCGCGCCAGATTCGCCGTCACCTGGCTCAGTTGCGCTTCCGCCTGGTTGAGCTGGCCCTGGAAGGGACGGGGATCGATGGTAAACAGCGGATCGTTCTTCTTGACGTAGTCGCCTTCCTGGAAATAGACCTTGGTGAGCTGTCCGCCCACCTGAGCCTTCACCGAGATCGTGGAATACGCTTCCACGTTGCCGATGACGTCGATGTTGATGGGGACGTCTCTCTGGGACACGGTGGCGACCACCACGGGTACCGGCCCTCCGCCTTCGCCTCTGCCGCGCCCTCGGCCTCCAAAACCGCCCCGCCCGCCGCCACCCCCATCTTTGGCGGTGCCATCCGCCGAAGTCTTACTGCTGCAACCTGGCAAGGTGACGAGCGAAACCGCAATCAATGCCGCAGCGGCATACGCAAGGACAAGTTTGGACTGTTTAGACAAGCTCATGGAAAAGCCGAATTGTACTCCTAATGGTGAACTGGCGTCCAGTGGACCCCTTCAGGTTACATGTTACAAACCTTTATCTCAAACTGCAGCTTGGTTTTAGCTGGAGATAGCCGGGGGCGCCGGAGCGCCTGGAGCAGCTCGAAACGGCCGTCCGGGCACAGATAATACCGTCGCCCCAGCCAGAGGAGGCGGAGAAAAATCTTGCAGGGCCACGAGATGCCAGAGCGGTCCCGTCCCGAGAATCCAACCGGAAGCGGATCAACCCGCCACCGCCAGCTTCTCCGGGCGGGATCGAGCGCCCTGGCAGAGGCCACGGACAGGTTACTAACCAGCCAATGTAGCCGGCCAACGGCAAGGCTGGGTTATTCCCTCAGATCTTGATTGGTGAAGATGAATTTTCCTCCACTGCGCGCCAGCAAGAAAGACCTCGCGCCGCGCAGCTCTTTCGGCACTTCCTGGTCGGTCCACAGGAACACCCTGGCGGGACCCTTCCACAATGCCGCTAACGATTCCGCAGTCTCGAAGATATGCGGTGCATCGGGGAATTTCGCGCCGTACCACAGGTTTCCGCTCGGTTCATGCAAGACGTGCAACTGGATACCGGTATAAAAATTCAGCGTGGAAGCCTCATGGTACTCGCCGTCGACGACGATTACATCACCCGGCCGAAACTGTTTCCGAATCGCCTCCGCGAGATTGTAAGAAGAGAGAATCGGCGAAAACGTAACGAAGGAGGAATGTATACAGGTCAATAGGACTACCATCATTGCGGCGAGCGCAACATTGCCCGCAAACGGACGCCTGCGCCGCCGAAGGATCCAGTTTAGTCCGGTGCCGAGAAGCAGGCCCAGCGATGTCCCCAGAAGCGGACCGCCAAATGCACCCAGCGCCTGCGGCGTCAGATCGAGGACATGCCCGAGTGAGAGGTTGTACTCGTCCGGATTCTTCTTGAGCAGGTCCGCGAGGTCCGCCCCGGGAGCGGCTCGATGGGATATGAAAAAAAGACTCATCCCAGCCACAAATGCCAACGCGCCGAAAGCAAACAGGGCTATCGCAGAGATCCTTCCCGCCCGGCAATCCGACTCGCGCGCGGCCGGTCCGGATTCGCGCGCCAGCCAACCGCCAACCAAGAGAGCCATGCCGGGCAAGGCGGGGATGGTGTAGTACTCCTGCCGCGTCGAGAAGCTGAAGAAGCCAACAATGACGAGCGCCCATAGGAAGAAGAGCAGGTTCGCGCTCGGTCGCCGGTCCGGCTTAGGCCCTGGCTTGCGAAGGTCGCGCCACCACGCCGGGAGATCGCGAAGAGCTTGCGGCAGGAATGCGCTCCAAGGCAAAAGCCACGCCACCAGCAGTCCCCAGAAGATCCCCAGTGGTACGGTGTCGAACCCCGCAGGCACGCGTTTGTTCAAGAACCGCATGAGGTGTTCGTTGATGAAGTACAGCCACAGAAAGCTGGGCGCCTGGCCCTGAGCCGGATTTCGCAACGCTGCCAGGACGTGCCACGGCGCAGCGATCGCCAAGAACACGAGCGAGCTTGAAACGATGCGAAGCTTCAGCAAGTGCCGCAAATTTCCCGTCAGCAGGAGGAAAACCCCGATCGCCCCCGCCGGAAACACCAGTCCGATGAGGCCTTTCGTGAGAACATTTAACGCACACGTCGCCGCGAATCCCCAGCAAACGAAGCGCGAGGGGCGTTCTTCTTCGAGCGACCGCAAAAAAAAGTAGTACCCGAGCGTGAGCCACAACGCGATCATCACCTCGGGAATCAGAAAGCGCGTGTAAATGTACACGCCCAGCGATGTGACCAGCGCCGCCCCTGCATACAGGCCGCCCGCCTCCCCGTACACATGCCGTCCCAGTACGTAGGTCGCTAAGACCAGCGCGATAACCCCGAGCATCAGGGGCAAGCGAGCGCTCCATGCTGCAATTCCAAAAATCCGGTAGCTCGCCGCCAGGCTCCAATACAGCATCGGAGCTTTTTCCATGTAGCGAATGCCGTCGGTGTAGATCGTCACCCAATCGTTCCGCAGTACCATTTCGCGGCCCGCTTCGGCGTGGACCGAGTCGACGTCATCCAGCAAGGGGGGCTGCGAGAGGCCGATCATGTAGATGATGGCCCATAAGCCAACTAGCGCCAGCACGGAGATCCGCCAGTCCGAAAGCAGGCGGTTCTTGGCCGGGCCGATTCCGTTCTCAATTGTTTCGCCTTCGAGATTGGGCGGGCGGCTCGAATCCATGGCGGGAGTTTTTATTCTACTAAGACCTTGCTGACATGCTGAATGTCTATGGAGCCGGCGTGCTGCATGCCGCGCGCGAGGTTTCGGCAGCCCGCGGAGCTACCGCTCGGTGCCCGCACTCTGGCTCCCCACAGCCTCGGTCAAATCCGGCCTGAGGACAGAGCCGTTGGCCCGCCGTGCGACCAATCTGCCGCCCTTGAGCAACTCGTACTTGTTGTCGCGCCACAGGCTCCGTTTGCAGATGTAACTGGCGCACCAGATGATAAACCCGTGGAGGTCCCTCAGTGGATAGAGCAATACCGTGCGTCGCGCGATCGGGTCGCGGGCGGTCCACCAGCCGACGATCCAACACTGCAGCATGCGGTTCAGCAGCGCGGCCGCGAGCAAGGTCCAGCCCAACAGCGGTAGACCTAGTGCCAACGCGGCGGCCAGGCCTAGAATTCCATAGGGCATCGCGAACGTCAGCCCCGTGCCCAGGTGGCCCTTTGGACGCGAGTAACGGGTTCCCATGGCCCAACGCAACTGCCGTTCCCACATCCTGTGGAATGTCATGGGCGGCGACATGTGATCCACCAGATGGCTGGACAGCACGACTTGGAAGCCGGCCTTATAGATGAAATTGCCGACGACGAAATCATTGGAGAGATACTCGCGGACCCCGGCGAACCCGCCAATGCGGCCGATGGAGTCCTTGCGGACCGCGATGGTCGGCCCCAGTCCGAACTTGGTGGTTTCCAGAAGATTGGACATCAAGACGCCGGCCATAAATTCGACGGACTGTCCGATCGCGTCGAGATAGGCCCAGGGCCCCCCAGCGCTCTTGCCGCGAAATGCACAGGTCACCGCCCCAACTTGGGGATCGAGTAACGGGGGGACTACGGCACGCAGGTAACTCGGCGCAACTTCAACGTCGCTGTCGCTGGTGACCAGAATGTCATGCGCTGCGACTTCCGTCATGCGATGGAAGCAGAAGTTTTGCGCATTCGGCCAAGGCGGCGGTCCGGTGATCAGGAGCCGACTGGTGATGTGGGGATAACGCGCGCAGATTTCCTGGATGACTGGGATGGCGGAGTCGTCCGCCTCGTCAGCCGCAAACAAGATTTCGTATTCGGGATAGTCCTGGCGAAAAAAGCTCTCTATGTTCTGCTTTAGCCGCGCCTCGTTGCCGTGTACCGGTTTTAGAACGGAAACCGGTGGCAGATCGGCCGACCACTCATCATGAATTTTCCGGTCCCGATCGGCGCTGCGCCGGAATTTGACGGCTCCCAGGATGGAAAGCACCAGCACAACCGTCGAGGCGATGGTCCCGACCAGGGCGATAGCTAAGATAGTGTAGGCAACGACCAAACGTATCACTCCTTGAAGCGTTCAGGCAGCGACGAAGCGGCAGGTATGGGGTGCTTATTGCGTCCCCTCGCCTGTCGTTAGTTTATCAAACCGGGCTCTGATTCCGCGCTAACGCCGGGGGGAACGGCGCGCTAGAGGAACGCGCCATCGCTATTCGGTCCGGGCTTTGCTCTCGATCAGCTTTTGGATTCCGGCCAGGAATTCATCCACCCGCTGGGATCCCTGATCGCCGTGCTTCCGGTTGCGGACCGAGACGCTGTCGCTCTGAGCTTCGCGATCGCCCACCACCAGCATGAAAGGAACTTTCTGCAACTGGGCTTCGCGTATCTTGAGGTTGACTTTTTCCTTGCGGTCGTCGAGCGCCACGCGGATTCCCGCGGCCTTGAGCCGCTCCACCACCTGCTGCGCGTATTCGACGTGACGGTCGGTGATGGGCAGCAGGACGGCCTGTACCGGAGCCAGCCACACCGGAAACGCGCCGGCGTAGTGCTCCACCAGAATTCCAAAGAACCGTTCCACCGATCCGAACAGCGCGCGGTGCACCATTAGCGGCTGGTGCTTCTTGCCATCGTCGGCCACGTATTCCAGCTCGAAGCGTCGCGGTAGCGTGAAGTCGAACTGCACGGTGGAAAGCTGCCAGGGCCGGCCGATGGCGTCGAACAGCTTCATGTCGATCTTGGGCCCGTAGAAGGCCGCCTCATCCGGCATCAGCTTGACCTTGATATTGAGCCGTTCCACGGCGCGCTTGAGCGCGTTCTCGGCCAGCGCCCACTGGTCCGCCGATCCGTCGTATTTGCCGCTGGCTCCGCCGTCCCAGGTGGACAGTTCCGCCTCGTAGGAATCGAAACCAAACGTGGTCAGAACGTCGACGGCGAACTGGAGGCAGCTCACCACCTCGTCCTCGATCTGATCGGGCGTGCAGAAGATGTGCGCGTCGTCCTGAGTGAAGCCGCGCACGCGCAGCAGCCCGTGCAGGACGCCCGCGCGCTCGTACCTGTAGACCGTTCCCAGTTCGCCGAGCCGCACCGGAAGGTCGCGATAGCTGTGCAGCTTGTCGCGATAAATCAGGATGTGGCCGGGACAGTTCATCGGCTTGAGCTGATACTCGGCGTCGTCCAGCTCCATGGGCTTGAACATGTTCTGGCTGAAGAAATTCGCGTGCCCGGAGATCTTCCACAGATCGTGCCGCATCACGTGCGGCGTGAAGACCAGCGCGTAGCCGCGCGCCAGGTACTGGTCTCGCATCCAATCCTCGATAATCTTGCGCACCAGGCCGCCCTTGGGATGAAAGAAAATCAGACCGGGACCGGCCAGTTCCTGGATGCTGAACAGGTCCAGCTCCTGGCCGAGCTTGCGATGGTCGCGCTTCTTGGCTTCCTCCAGCCGCTCCAGATACGCGTCCAGATCCTTTTTGCTGAAGAACGCGGTGCCGTAGATGCGCTGCAGCTTGGGATTGTGCTCGTCGCCCTTCCAATAGGCGCCCGCAACCGACAGCAGCTTGAAGGCCTTGATGCGCGAGGTGGCCGGAACGTGCGGGCCGCGGCAGAAGTCGATGAAATTCGGTCCCAGCGTGTATTCGGAGAAAATCTCGTCGGCCTTTTCCTGGATGAGCTGCACCTTCATCCAGTCATCGGCGTACTTCTGCAGTCCATCGGACTTGGCCGTGAGCTTGCGCTCGTAAGGCAGACCTTTCGCCTGCAGCTCCCACATGCGCGCTTCGATCTTTTCAAGATCCTCGGGCGTAAACGGCGTCTCGCGTTGGAAATCATAGTAGAAGCCCGTATCGGTGGGCGGGCCGATGCCGAGCTGGGTCTCTGGAAACAGCTCCAAAACGGCAGCCGCCAGCAAGTGCGCGGTGGAATGCCGGTAAACCTCCAGCGCCTCCGGATTGCGGGACGTCAGAATCTCGACCTGGGCATCACCCTCCAGCGGCCGCGTCAGATCGTACAGTTGCCCGTTGACGCGCGCCACCACGGCGTCGTCGGCCAATCTGGGGCTGATGGATTGCGCAATGTCGATCGGCCTCACGCCCGGCGGCTTCGGAACTTGACTGCCGTCCGGCAGAGTAATCGTAAAGCTCATGTAAAAATAGAGTAACATCTGATCCCTGGGGCTTAACACCGCTTCCCCGGTGCGTTACGATTGAGAGGAATGCCTGCGACTATGGAAACGGAAACGGGTATCTTCGACGAGTCAGCACTGGTTGCCAAAGCGCGCGAGGGCGATGCCGCGGCTTACAGCGAACTGGTGCACCGCTACTCGCGCAAGATATACCGTCTGGCCAAGCACATTACGCAGAACGACGAAGACGCCGAGGACGTCCTGCAGGAGACCTTTCTCAAGGGCTTCGAGCATCTGGGCGATTTCCATGGCCAATCCAAGTTCTACACCTGGATCGTCCGCATCGCGGTGAACGAATCCCTGATGAAGCTGCGCAAGCGGAAGGCCGACCGGACCGTTCCGCTGGACGAGCCCCTGGACACCGGCGAGGATACCGTGGTCCGGGAAATCGCCGTATGGGACGAGGACCCGGAACAACAGTACTCCCGGGAGGAATTGGGCAACATTCTGGACGAGGCGGTCCAGAGCCTGCGCCCGGTTTTCCGCACCGTTTTCGTGCTTCGCGACATCGAAGAACTGAGCACCGAAGAGACGGCCGAGGCGTTGGGGATCTCGGTTCCCGCTGTAAAGAGCCGTCTGCTACGTGCGCGGCTGCAGCTTCGCGAGAAGCTGACTCGCTTCTTCAAACGGAAAGGGGACGACGTTTTTGCTTACCTGTAAGGAGTTTTTGCAGGAGCTCAATGACTATCTGGATGACGTCGTAGACGTGCAGCTTCGGAACCGTATCGAGGCCCACATCACCGAATGCCCGAATTGTTTTGTCATCCTCGACACCACCAAGAGGACCATCCAGGTGTATAAGGGCATGCAGCCGCAGACGCTGCCGGAAGACGTTCACGCCCGGTTGATCCGGGCCGTGGAGCGAAAGCTGAGCGGGAGAAAGCCGAGCGTCGGCTAGTATTGGCTGTGCGCGCGCGCCAGAACCCGCGATAGCTCCAGGCTCCCCTGGTCGAAACCGTGCGTCCGCAGCGCCTCCCGCACCCGGTCTATCTGCGCCGAGTAGGCGGGAAATTCCACCGCGACTTGTCCGGTATGGTGATAGAGCTGGGGATTGACCGGAAAATCCAGGACCGCCAGCGCTTCCAGCAAATCTTCGAGCAGTCTCGGTTCAACCGAGATCCGCACCGAAATCAATTCGCCTTCCCGGCCGAACAGCGCGGCCTGGGCGCCCGGGTCGGTGGGCAGCACCGTCATAGAGTACTCCTCTCCAACGGTGAAGCGGCCACAAAATAAAAATCCCCTGGGCGAGTGCCACAGGGGGTTTAGTTTCGTGAAGACCGACTCACCTTTAGCACTTTTTTTCGTGGTTGCAATTAGTCAGCCCTACCTCGCGGCAGGACCTAAATCAATCCACGTTCGACCTCAGCTTACCACCGCATGGGCCAGGATGCAATAGGAAACTCGGGTGATTATGCACTTGACACAGACAACGCTGAAAGACTACGCTAAAGAGGCGTCGGACGATCTGTGGTTTCTAAATCCCGATTCGTCGGATAGACTGCTCGTGTTGAAGATTTACGCGGACGATAGTTTCGGCAGGCACGAGCCCGGATTTGAGGGGGTTTGCGTTGTGGCCGGATACATGGCGGCTCCTTCCACCTGGGCTAATGTGACCTTGGACTGGCGTGCGGCGTTGAAGAGTCCTCCCGAGATCCAATATTTCAGGATGCATGAGTTCATCCAGGAGTCTGGTGAGTTTGCAGGGCTGCTGCACAATCAGAAGCAGGACAAATTCGATAGTCTCATCGCCGTCCTCAGGAAACATTCAACGGAGCTTACTTGGTTGGAATCCGCCATTACATGGGATGAGTACGATCACGGGTTGAGCGAGCGCATGAGACTGGTTTTCAGAACTCCGGTGTATTTCTGTTTAGCTGGCATCGTGCTTGCATCTCTCGGCGCACTCGTGCTTTTGGCAAGTCCCCGTGGCCCACTTCGGCATTTTAATTCGGCCCACCCTAAGTTATTGATTCTTAGGTGAGGCGGTTTTTGCCTCACCAGGTTCTTCGACGTTATATATAAGGACAGCAGTCGAAGCGGTGGGAATGTGGGAATCGCGCAGCGATTTCCAAGGGCGGTGGGAAGGGTGGAAAACCTGCCTTTGGTTTTCCAGGCTTTCCACGGACCGTCATTTC
>JAIQFN010000087.1 GCA_020073265.1 Terriglobia bacterium
CGGCACGCACGAGTGCGTGCGCCACGCTATCAGAAGTGGATGCGTTGGGCCGTGACTACACCCGCTGAATTGGTGATCTGGACGTCGGCGGCGGCAATCTGCGTGGTGTCGCCCATAACCGGGAACGTGGCCAGGAGTCCGAACGCGCCGCCCGTCGAGCTGGCGCCGAAATAGTTCTTGAAGTTGGACGTGGCATCCACGCGGATCGTGCCGGGCTGCATGGCTTGACCGGCCTGGTTGTAAAACGTGAAGGCCAGTTGCGACGCCGAGTAGGTGTTGTCGAAACCGGTGATGCTCACGTCCAGAGCGTCGATGCGGCGGACCACGGTGGCGGTTTGGACGCTGACCGGCGAGGGCGCAATGGTTAGGCTGGCGCTGGCTTGCTGGGTGCCGTTCAGTGTCAGCGTGAAGACGATGGTCCCGGCGGTGGTGCCGGTCTGAAACACGAGGCTGGGCTGGCCGTCGAACTTGGCGGTTGAATCGCCGGGTGAAACGGTCACCGTGGCTTTGTCCTTGGAGCCGGAGACGAAGCGGATGAACGGGTCTTCGGTCACTCCGGCGACGGCGGATTGAAATTCCATGGTCAGGGTTCCGGTGCCGCTAACTTGCGATGCCGATGCGAGTGGAATGGAGACGCTGTTCTGCTGGGCGCTGGCTCCTAGCGTGGAGGCGAGCGTGATGGAGGCGCCGGGCAGCGGCGGATCGAGCCCCTGTCCCTTCAGGTTGAAGGTGCGCTTGTCGACGCTCAGGGTTCCTTGCGCGGGCTGGCCGTTCTGCGGCTCGAAGGCGATCTGGAAGGACACGGTTTGACCGGGAGTTAATTGGAGCGGCGCCGGCAGCGGGATGGGCATGCGGAATATCGATGGGCTGACCTGCACGCCGTTCACGGTAAGGGTGGTCGCGCCGGAGTTGGTTAGCGAGAAGCCCCGAAGACTACTGGCGCCGCTCGTTACGGACCCAAAGTCGGTGCTGGCTCCGCCGCAAAGCGTCTCCTGAGTGTCGGTCCGTTTCACTACGGCAGCGGCGACCGAAGTTCCCTGGATAGTAAACGTGAAGGTATTGACTGTGATGAACGCAGGGTAAGTGGCCACGCCGGTTGGCTGAAACTGTACACGAAAGTCCACCGCTGAGCCCGGCGCGAGGCGATAAGAGGAATCCGAGGGAAAAGAGCCAGGGCTCAGCGCGTAATCATTGCCGTTCACTTTTGGCGTTGCCACGTCAACCGGACCGGCGCCGGGGTTGCGGATCCGAAACCGCGTTTCGAGCGTGTCGCAGGGACTGATGGTGCCTATGGGGACGAGGGTGCCGGCGCCCACCGGCGTTTCGTTGGCGCCGTCGAACTGGAAAACCTGGATCTGCGCCAAAGCGGACAGCGGTAGGACCGACAGGAACAACAGCGCGCGCGGGATCATTGCTCCACCTCCGGCAGCCGATAGAAGCCTTCCTGGCCAGCCGTGATGCGGGCGGCGAACTGGGCGCAGCCATCCAGATCCTGAATCTCCACCCAGCCATCGCCCATTTGGCGCAGCGAGAAGCTGGCGGGCAACTGCGCATTCACGTGGACTTCCGAACCATCCAACCTGCGCACCACGATCCCTTGTGCATCGCTGTAGACGAGTTCACCGGTGGCCGGCATCAACACCGGGGCTTTCACGCCGGGGAGCGCCGCCTGAGAGTCCAACTGGCCGGTGGCGAGTAGCACCTGAAGATCCCACAAACCGTCGTCACGCTGGACTATGAAGGAAGCGTGGGACAGGTCGGACGAGGCGATAGCGCGCACGGCGGCGGCGGGAAACGCGCTCCAGTCGAAGTATGTCAGTTGGAACGATCCGCCGTTCCAAGCCAGCAAGAGGTTCGAGTCCGGAAAATACGCGAGCGCGGGCGATCCCTCGCGGGAGAACGCGAACAGCGCCTGACCGGCCGGCGCGTCCTGCGTCGCGATCCTCTGTCCCTGGCGATCCGTGACGATCAACGCCGAGTCCGTTTTCAAAATGCCGAACGAACCGGAGAACGCGGCGGCGACGACATCGGAAGCGGTGGAGTCGCCCATCAGAAAATTACCCGCGATGCCGAAGACCGGCCGAAGCGAGTTCGCCGAATCCTGCAAGAAACCAACCTGCGGAGGCGAGAGTGCCGGCTGCGTGGACGCGATAGCAGCCAGCGTCAGTGATAGAAGAACAGTTTTCATCAGGGATGCCCCACGTTGATGCTCGGGCTGCCGATCGAAATGCCCGCTGGCGCAGACGCGGCTGCCGGACTTGCGCCGCGCGACCGGCCGAAGGCCATTCCGGCCGCCGCGGCTCCGCCGGCAGCGGCCGCCAACCAGAGCCACTTGCTGTGTCCCTTGTGCGACGCCTTGAACTCGCCCTCGCCGCCCGCCTTGACCGCAGCCTCGGCCACGGCGTCGCTCAGGTATTGCGTGCTCACAATTCCGGCGCGCGCCTGGTCCTTCACGGCAGTGATGCGGATCTCAACCGGTCCGGCGGTATTGTTCCAGCGCATCCCCCACACGGTGGCGCGACCGTCGGGGCCGGTGTTCACGATCTCGGTGCGCAGCCCGGAGCTGAAGACGCCGGTGGCGCCCGCATCCGGCAGCCGGAAGCTCACGGCTGCGTTTTGCACCGGCTTGCCTGTTTCATCGGTCACCTGCACGGTCAAGCCGCGGGTCGCCCGCGAGCCGGTGTGATGTTCCATCCCCTCGCCCTCCACCACCTTCAACTGCACGATGACGGAGGCGTTGGACTGGACCGCCCAGGTCAGGGCGCAGCAGAGCAGGCTGCGCCAACGGGTTATTCCTAAAGTTGCCACGTCCTATACGTGGCCCCATCTGGGGGATATTCTCACCCTACAGCTTCACATCGAAGGCCAGTTCCTCGATCATGCGGTCGAGCGCGGCTTGGGCGCCGGCTTTCTGCTCCTCGATCTGCTGCGTTTCCTTGCGCAAGGCCTGAAGGCGATTCTCCTGCTCGTTGAGCTGCTGGGTGTAGCGTTGCAAAAGCGCTTTTTCTTCGGCGCTGCCCTTCAGGGCTTTCATATTTTCGCGCAGCCGCTGCTGATCGTCGAAGATCTGTTCGATTTCGTCGCCGCGCGCGCTCTTCTGGCTTTCGAGTCCGGCGATCACGTCTTTCTGCGCGAGCACGCGGCGCAAGGCGTCTTCGATCGCGGGATTGATGGATCGTTACTTGACGAACAGGGCAACCTGGTCGTCGTTGAGGTTGGTCAGAGCGTAGGTAGTCTGTTCGGTGCGCGCTTCCTCCACCACCAGCGTGGCGGTCTGCTTGGCGCCTACTTCCAGCCGGAAACGCTTCCATGCGGCGGTGGTTTCGACGGGCTTCACGTCGCTGCGCAGCTCGTAACCGAGCCGCATGGGATGTTCAACGATCACGGTTCGCGGGTTCGTGTCTTCGTTGCGGAAGGTGTAGGTCTTGTTTTCGCGCAATTCGTTCTCCTGCGTCAGGATGCCTTTGGCGACCATCACGTGGGTGACGCGCTGGCGTTCGGTACCCTGGCCGAAGCTGACGTTGAGCGCGAGATCGGTTGCGTAAGAGACCAGGCGCTTTTCGCCGGGGCGGATCGGTTCGAGGATGCCTTCTCCGGCGAAGGTTTCGTCCTCCATGACACTGAAGCTGCCGCCGTCCAGCGTCAGGCCGCTGGAGTTGGTGAGCCATAGAGCGCGCTGCGGGCGTGGAAGCCCGGCCTGTTCGTTCCACACCGAGACCTTTTCCGCGCTGATCGGCGACTGGACGATGGGCACCAGGGCGGACTGGTTTTTGCGGATGGTGATGGGCTCTTTGAGCTTGAACTCGAACAGGTCGCCGAGTTCCTGGGCGCGTGCGGCGGATTCGGCGTTGACGCGGGCGGCCGCGACGGCGGCCGAGGGTGGCGAGAAATTGCGAACGGATCCGCCCGATATTCCGCGCCCGGCTCCGCCCAGCCCGGCTCCGCTGCCCAGCGCGCGGCCCATTAGAGGCAACCGTGAGGAGGCTGAGCTTTCGGTATTCATGCGCGGTGTCGCGGCCGTCACGCTCATCACCTCAGCGGTGCTGCCGAGTTGGAGCACTGCATCCTGCTGCGCGGACCATCCGGCGGAGCCGACCAGGCTCGTGATCCGTGTGGTTCGAAACCCCGGTACGTCGAAATCCAACCGGCTCACGTTTTCGGGCAGTGATGCGAACTCGTACGCTCCGTTGGCGCCAGTCGCGGTGCTGGCGATCAGTGCGCCGCTCGCATCATAGGCTTTCACGTTCACGTTGGCGACTGCCGCACCCGACGGATCCCTGACGGTTCCCGCCACGCGCCCGGCGCCCAGCACCAGCGTCGCTTCGTATGTCTGCGGCGCGACCGCCACGCTCTCCGGAAGCGGGACCACCGGCCGGCGCGAATAATAAGGTTGCGAAAGATTCTGGATGAACGAGTGCGGCGCTCCCGCCACCAGCGACAACTGGACCTGGTCCCAGTCCTCGCCCACCGTGTTGTCCACGATGGCCCAGCCTTGCAGCAACGGCCGCGCCTTGGGGCCGAGCACGATCCGGTAGGTGGTCTTCCAGACCGGCACCTCGCTGATGTAGCTCACAAACAGCGACCGCTCGCCGGAGCCTGCCGTGGAGATCACCATGCGGCGCACATCCGCCTCGCGGCCCGCCGAGACAACGTCCAGAAAACGATCCACCTTTCCCGGCAGGCCTTGGTCCAGCAGACGGACCGAGAAGGCCGGCGAGAGCTCGGTGGTTTTCAGCTCGCCTTTGTCAGTGAGCAGGGAGAGATAGTCGACTTCGAGCGTGGTTCCGCCCGAGATGCGGGTCTTGCGCTCGACGCTGAGCAGGCGTCCCGTGATGGTGTTGGCGCCGCTGCGAACTTCCAGATGCGCGCCCTTGAGCGCCGCCAGGAAGTCGGTCAGCGAGGCTTTCTCGCCCACCGGCAGCCGCAAGTCCCCGAGCTGCCGGTCCAGCGGAGCCACCGAACCATACTCGACTCCGGCGATCCGGCCGCCGTTGAGATCCAGAACCGTGAGCGACTTCAAGACATCGTTGAGCTGGCCGGAAGTGAACGGAACGGTGACGTCCTGGTTGTCGCGCACCGTGCCCAGGTGCTCGAAGTAACCCACTCCGCTTTTGTATAGGACCACGCGCTTGACCGGAAGCGAATCGGCGGCTTGCTGGCCAGCGGGAGCGGCTGCTCCCGTGCGCGTTTGTGCCGGCGCCAGGATGGACGCGGACACAAGAAGAATAGACACACGAATTCCCCAGCGATATTGCATGACTAACCTCCGTTACCTGGCCGCCACCGCCGTCCCCTGCGCCCCGACGAGCGATGACGGATTGTTTGTCTGGCACACTGACGGCGGAAGCGGGTTTCAGGTTTCAAGACGAAACGGGAAAGCTACCAGGAACGCCGTGGAGGGTGAAAGTCGACGGCCGGAGCAGGGTCTTTCTTGAAGTTGGGTTACAGAAATCGTCTGGGTCTGCCGATAGCCCAGATTAGGGGGAGACGCGTGATTCGGCTCTCGCCGCAAGAACTCTGGGTCGAGGATCTGAAATGCCACCGGATGGCCAGCCGCAACAGTTCGACGACAACCTGGTGAACCAGGTTCGCAACGCGCCATCTTCGGGCGACCTGGACGAGCGGCTGCGCGTGCTGCGGCAGAGCTCACTGGACGCGCTCATCGAAGTAGATGAGACCGGACTGATCGCCGGCTGGAATCCGCAGGCCGAGCGCATGTTCGGCTGGACCCGGTCCCAGGCGCTGCACCGGCCGGTCCAGATGCTGATTCCTCCGCGCCTGCAGGACGCGCACGACGAAGTCCTTCAGGAATTCCTGAGCACCGGCCAGAGCCCCATGCTGAACACGCCGGTGGAAACCAGGCTGATCAATCGCGAGGGCCGTGAATTCGCGGTGGAGCTGATTGTCGCTCCGGTGCGCTGCGGCACGGGCCACCAGTTCATCGCTTTCGCACGCGACATTACCGAACGCAAGCAGGCGGCCGACAAACTGAGAGAAAGCGAGGAGCGAAGCCAGAGCATCCTGGACCACCTGGAGGACGCCTACAGCGAGGTGGACCTGCGCGGCAAGTATGTCTTCGTGAACGACGCCTATTGCCGCCTGTTCAATCGTTCCAGGGACGAAGTGGTGGGAACCAGCTACAAGCAATTCTTCGAAGCGGGCCGCGGCGCCGCGCTGCGGGAGGCCTACACTCGCGTCTATCAGACCGGGCAGCCGGTCAAGGGCTTCGAACACGAATTCAAGCCCGGGCGGTACAACGAACTCTCGATCTGGCTCAAGCGGGACAAGAACGGCCAACCCATCGGCTTTGCCAGCAGCATCCGGGACTGCACCGAGCGCAAGCTGTACGAAAAGGCGCTGGCGGACGCCAAGGAAGCGGCCGAGGCCGCCAACAAGGCCAAGAGCTCTTTCCTGGCCAACATGAGCCACGAGATTCGCACGCCCATGAACGGCATTCTGGGCATGACCGAGCTGACGCTGGCCACCGAGCTGACGCCGGAACAGCAGGAGTTTCTCGAGATGGTCAAGTCGTCGGCGGATTCCCTGCTGGTCATCTTGAACGACATCCTGGACTACTCCAAGATCGAGGCGGACAAGATCGTTCTCGATCCGGTGGGTTTCAACTTGTGGGAGCTGGTGGGCGACTCCATGAAGAGCGTGGCGGTGCTGGCTCACAAGAAAGGTCTGGAACTGGCCTTCGACGTGGGGCCGGACGTGCCGCAGGATCTGATTGGCGATTCCACGCGCCTGCGCCAGGTGCTGCTGAACCTGATCGGGAACGCCATCAAGTTCTCCGAAAGCGGCGAAGTCCTGCTGCAAGTCAAACTGCAAGGGGTCGGCGACGGGCTGGCCACGCTGGTTGTCTCGGTGCGCGACACCGGGATAGGAATCACGCCCGAAAAACAGTCCCGGCTGTTTCAACCTTTTGAGCAGGCCGACTCGTCCACTACGCGCAACTACGGCGGCACCGGACTCGGGCTGGCGATTTCCAGGCGCATTGTCGAGCTGATGGGCGGGAGCATGCAGGTTGAGAGTACGCCCGGCGTGGGATCGACGTTCTCGTTCACGGTTCAGCTCGGCGTAGCCGCCATGCCTCAGCCCGCGGTGGGCCCGGTGGACCTGCGGGGATTGCCGGTGCTCATCATCGACGACAACGCCACCAACCGCCGCATTCTGCTCGAAATGACCCGGCAGTGGGGCATGCAGCCGGATGACGCCGATTCCGGCCCGGCGGGCTTGCGCAGGCTCGAGGAAGCCGCCGCTCAAGCGCGGCCCTATCGCCTGATCGTGCTGGATGAACAGATGCCCGGCATGGGCGGCCTGGAAGTGATCCAACGCATCCGCGCCCACCGGACCTTGCATGGCGCCACCATTCTGATGCTTACGTCGTCGGACCAGAATTCGAGCGCGGCCCGCTGCCGCCAGTTGGGTGTCGAGACCTACTTGATCAAACCAGTCAAGCCGGCCGAGCTGCTCACGATGATCCGGAAAGCGGTGGGCACTCTGCAATTGGAGGCCTTGGCCCGCAAGCTTGCGCCCATTCAGCCCGCGGCGGGATGCCCCCTCTCTGTTCTGGTTGCCGAGGACAACCTGGTGAACCAGAAGCTCACGGTGGCCATGCTGGAGAAGCTGGGACATCGTGCCATCATGGCCGGCAACGGCGAAGAAGCAGTAGCCAGGTGGAGCGAAGGGAACGTGGATCTGATCCTGATGGACGTGCAAATGCCCAAGGTGGACGGCTTCGACGCCACGCGGCGCATTCGCTACCGGGAGATCACGGCAGGCGGCCACATACCCGTCATTGCCATGACAGCGCACGCCATGAGCGGCGATCGCGAACGGTGTCTGGAGGCGGGCATGGACGATTACGTTTCCAAACCTGTCACCCGGGCCGCGCTCGAGCAGGCCATCGCCCGCTGCCTGAAACAGCCGGCCGGAATTCAAGAGCCCATCCAGAAACCGGCTTAGCGCGTCGCGCGCAGTCTAGACCGGATCCCAGGCGTGTTCGGAATACTGGCGATCCGGCGCGTCGGCGATTCGCTCCAATTCGCCGTAATCCAGCCAGTCGAGCGAGCAGCTATCGCAGGCGTCGATGATGACGCCGCCGCCTCCGCCGTACGGATGCGCATCCATGTTCTGGCCGCACTGGGGGCAGCGGATGTGGCGCTCCAGGTCCGTCCAGTCGGGCGGCCGCGCGGGGACCACGGCGGTTTGGCGATGCGAGCGGAGATCCTGGATGATAGCCATGAAGCGGTCCATCGGAATGAGCATGCCACGGCAGCGGGTGCAATATAGGATTCGGCCATCACCAACCGAGGCGTGGACCAGCGCTATGGCGCAGGCCGGGCAGGCGAGGGCGGCTGGTTCGCCCAGCACGCGCACGCCGTCCGAGTTGGCCTCCGGAAAGTAGACGCTGCCGCGATACTCGCACAGGAAGAATTCGCGGTCGGTTTCCAACCGCATGCCGGCGCCGCAGCTCGGGCAGTTCATGCGCTTCCATCGGCGGAAGGCGCGCGCGGCTTAAGTGCTTCGGCGCCCGAGGGGCTATCGAAGCCGGTGCGCAGCGGCGGCAGTGTGATAGAGCAGTGCGATAGAATGGATGCGTTCGGGCCGTGGCGCAGCCTGGCTAGCGCGCTTGCTTGGGGTGCAAGAGGTCCCGGGTTCAAATCCCGGCGGCCCGACCAGTAGTTTCAAGCCACTTACCCCACTAAATGTTTGATCCAGAGGCCTTCTGGAGTCCAAGTGGAGTCCAAAAATGGACGCCGGGGCCGTTCCGGTCAGCCCTGGTCCCACTCCCGCACCGTGGCAGAATCGCGAATGTTCTTCTTTTCGAATCCTCCACGCATCTCTCACTCTGTAGAAACCCGACAAACGACAAATCGCATTCCAGTCTGACTTGCCTATGGGGTCACTTGCTTATACTAGATAAATGCCAAAGCGAGCCTTCGCCGCTCTCTTCCTGCTTGCAGCACTTATCACCGCGGTACTGCTGCTCCAGCAACCCAAGCATGTTCGCGCGCAGCAGGCGCAACTGCAGATTGCCTCGATCTCGGTTGGCCCCGACCAGACGCTGACCTATCCGGTTTCACCAGCTTCGCCGTATGTCCAGGGGCTTCCGGACGAACACACTACCTTCATTCCGCCCTCTTCGAGTTCCGACCCTTACTTGATTTTCGGCTCGTCCCGTCTGTCCACCAGCATCAACAATAACAGCACCGTGGTGCTCCAGACCACCGATTTGCAGACGTTCAGCTTCGCCACCAATCTCGGCTATCAGCCCGGGGTGATGGGTCCGCCCGTAGGCAGCAACACCTGCAATCCCGCCTACGCCGGCAATTTCGAGGAGAACTACGCGGCGCCCGGCTCGGTGCTACAGGATCCGACGCTGCCGGCGGGAAATCTAGTGATGATTTACGAAGCTGAGAATTATTGCCCGCCCGGGACCACCACGCCCTCTGGCCCCGTGTATCAATCCACCGGCTTGGCCAGATCCTCGGATAACGGGAAAACCTGGCCGACGCCCGGCGCGGCGAATCGATATCCCGTGGTCCAGCCTCCGCCCAGCCTCGCGTCCTGGACCGGAAGCCCAAGTCTGTCTAATGGCACGCCGAGCGCCTACATCGACAAGAGCGCCGACCGCAATACCTATCTTTATGCTGTCTACAGCACCTTCGGATTCCCTGCGGACGGGAGATGGCACATCGCGCGAGCCCAACTCGGCCAGCCCGATCCACTTAACTTTCAGAAGTGGTACTTCGGCTCCTTCAGCCAGCCGGGCATCAACGGGCTGGAGACCGGACCGGGAGGGTCATGCCCGGGTGGTTATCAGTCCCTCGGACAGATCAGCCACCTCGATGACCTAGGCCTGTATTTGCTGACGGTCGTATGCTCGAACGACACGACTCTGACAGGCGCATGGTATTGGTCGACGGCAACCAGCCTGGACCTTCAGGATTGGACTCCTCTAAAGATGATCGCGAACTCCCAGTATCCGATATCGACGTGCAACGGCGGGCCCTTCCAGTTCGACGGCTGGTACCCCTCCTTCATGTCGCCGGGGATGCCGACGAATCATCTCGCGCTCACCGGGAGAGTGTTCTACCTCAATGGTTGCCAGGTCGGAACGCGCGCCTTTGCCGCGCGCACGTTCACCATCACCACTGAGCAGCAGCCGGCGCCGCAGCTGACGTCGGTTGCCAACGGCGCGACATATTTGTCCGGAGGTCTGGTGCCGGGGTCGTGGGCGCAAGTGCAAGGCGCCGGGTTGAGCAACGTGACGCGGATCTGGACCGGGTTCGACTTCCTCAACCTGGGAAGCGCGTTGCCCGCAAGCCTGAGTGGAGTGCAAGTGATGGTGAATAAGACGCCGGCGGCGGTGTATTACATCTCGCCGGCGCAGATTAACTTCCAGGTGCCGAGCGGAGTCTCCGGAACCGCTTCCGTACAGGTGATCGTCAATGGCACGGCGAGCAATACGATTACGGCCGCGGCCTCAGCGAGCTCTCCAGGTTTGTTTCCCAATGCGGTCAATGGGGTAAACTATCCGGCGGCGGTGTACGCTATTAGCGGCGGCTACGTTGGGCCGAACGGAGTCCCCGGGTATCGCAGCGCGGGGCCGGGGAACAACATCGAGCTGTACGCCACGGGACTAACCTCCGAGCCGGGAGGAGTGCTTCCGGCGACGCAGACCATCAACGGCGTCACGGTTACGATCGGCAGCGTGACCACCCCGGCGACGTTCGCCGGGCAGACGCCATACGTCGGCGAGTTCCAGATCAATTTCGTGGTACCAGCTCAGTTCGCGAGCATGCCGGCCGGCAACTATCCGATCTCGATTTCGCTCAACGGCGTATCGTCTCCAGCGATGATCGGAAATCCACCTTCGCCGATCGTACTTCCGGTGGCTCCGTAGCTCTCCGCCGGATCTGTCGAGACGTCTTGGGTCCGAAGCGCCGGCGATAGACGCCAGGAGAGACCTGAGCCAGGTAGTCCGATGCTGGTATAGCGCTGCCCGTGGGCGGTGACTCCGATATGGGCACCTCGGGCACCAACGGACACACCTAGCCGGACCGCGAAAGGTTGAGATGCACACCTGGCAACAATTTCACGCGCCGCTGAAAACCGGAGGCCTAGCTGCGTCTCATGTGACCGCGGACGCTCGATCCTTCCGAGCCGCGTCACCTCGGTTCGTTCGTGCTCCCGGTGGTCGCCCGCGTCTCTTGGTTTGCGTCCACTTTGGCGGCCGTCCCCGTCGCCTCCCTTGCCCCAAGGCAAGTCGATCAAGCACTAGGATTGCCTGATCTTCATATTCGCTTATCGAGGGCGACGGTCCGCTTGAAGCTTCTTCAGGATGGCCAAGAGATTCTCATCTTGAGAATACGCACTCTTTCCGTAGTGGAAGTTGGTAAAGACCCATTGATCATGCCTGTAGACTAACTCAGCCGTCACGGCGGGTTTTTCGATCCTTTGTTGAGGCCGACCGACCTCGACTAAGCAACTCTCGCCTTTGGTTGTGATCTTGCCCAGCGCGTAGCGATTGGCGGGATCCTGGGTATATAGAAAAGGGTCAAAGTCTAAACCGACAATATCCCCAACGGCTTTCGCTTGGGCCTCGGAATCTTCTTTCAGCAATTGAGAGAGCTCAGAACTAAAGGCATTGCTTCTTTCCTTTGCAGCGATGGCCCAGGCCGGCGTAGCACTTCGGCGCAACGCCCGGGGAACATACCAATCGTAGAAAGACCGGACGGTTTCACGACAAGACATCTCGGTCGCTTGAGCTTTTGCGGGCTGAGCCCGGAGTGAACAGCAGGCGAGGATTGCGAAAGTGATTGCAATCGAGCAGGTTGACCTTGTTAATAAGATGCGCACTGTTTATTCCTCAACGCTCCGCTCAATTCAGGGGAGGACATGGATCGGTGCATGGCGGTGCCTCCTGCTTGAAATCCGATACCCACTGACTTCAACCCCAAGCCTGAATGTGACCAGCCGGCGAATGATTTGCTGCTGGCTAGATTGCGACTATATCACCAACCCGCGGATCATAAGGGTCTGGGAACTTACCGATCATGGTGGTTAACGCGGACTTTCGAGGCTGCTTCAACCATTCTCAGAGCTGCTGAGTCCTCGCTCTTCGGAACCCTTCCACCCAGGCTGCGCTCGTAGCGGTCGGCCAGGGCGCGGATTTCCCCTGGGAAGCGCGAGGCCATCTTAGCGGTATCCCGCACTCCCTCGAGCCAAGTAAAGACCACTCGCTCGGCGCCTCTGCGCGCCGCCTCGTCAGCGGCCGCCGCAGTCAGCACAATACTGGCCCAGCGTCCCCGGAACCGCGGCGTCACCACCCTGGCGTCAATCGTGACGTGTTCGCCCTGGGAGCGAAACAGGAGAAATCCGGCCAGCTGGTCACCCGAAAACAGCACCGGCGATTCCGCGTAACTGCCCGCCGAGAGCTGATGCGCGATGACGTCCAAGCGCAGTCCTGGATCGGGCGCGATATAGTCGGCCCACAGGCGCGCCACCGCGACACGGTCCGCGTCTTTCAACGCCGACACGCGCGCCGCGGCGGGTATGCGCCCGCGCTCCGCCAAGCGCCGGCGAAGCGACCAATAGAGCTCCATGAAGGGCCGCGCCGCGGATTCGTACGTGGTCGCGCGGGAAACACGATGGAACCCGCGAGCCGCCGCAAAGCCTTCCGCCGCGGGATCCGAGAGAGCGTCGATCCATCCTGCGATCTTCGAGGCGCCCAGCGTGGATGCCTCGTCAACCATGCGCTCGAGCAGACGCGAGGCGATGCCCTGGCGGCGGTGAGTGTGGACCACCCGAATGAGGACCCCATCGAGCGCTCCCGGCATTCGCAGCAACGTCGCCGCTCCCAGAACATAGGGTGCTTCTTGGCCGACGGCCAGCAGGAAATCGCGCGTGGGGCTGCCGAAGGCTTCGGGCAGGAGCATGCGGCACGCGGGCAGCTCGGCATTCCGCGGGCGCCGAATCACTGGAGAGATCACTTCCGCGCTCCCCGCCGGCGCGCGAGCAGCGCCAGACAGCGCTTCGCGCCGCGGTTTTCCGGATCCAGTTTGAGACAGTTCTTGAATGCGGCCGCTGCCTCCGCATCGATTCTCAGCCGTGCCAGCGCGATGCCGAGCGTGAAGTGCGCGGGCGCCAGGTCGTACTGGAGCCCGATGGCCTGGAGCGCGGCCTCGGCTGCTTGCCGATTGTCCCCGTGCGCCAGGACGACTTGTGCCAGGCCCAGGTGCGCCAGCGCGAAGTCGGGATCGCGGTCGAGTGCGGCGCGGTAACAGCGTTCCGCGTCGGCAGCGCGGCCGGCCAGCCGGTAGACGTCGCCCGCCAGGCAGCTTGCTGCCGGTGCGATGGCGCCGGCGCCGCTGCCTTCCACCCCAGCCAACGTTTGGAGAGCCTCGCTGGTGCGGCCTTCGAGGAAGAGGCAATGACCCCGCACTAAGCCGACCAACGGGTCCGCGGATGCGCTCTCCGGTATGCGGTCGAGCGCGACGCCGCAATCATCCAGGCGGCCACATAGAAGATACGCATAGGCGAGGTAGGGCAGAATCGCAGCGGGCTGCGGCCAGCTCTTGAGCAGGGGTTCCAGCAGCTCGATCGCCGCGCCGCCGCGGCCTGCCGCGAGGTGAGCATACGCCAGGTTCAGCTTGCTATCCAGCGCGCTTTCGAGTGCTCGGCGGTTTACTTCGGCGGCGCTGGCATCGGCATAGCCCATGGCCGCCAGTTCGCGAATGGCCTCCTGCGCGGCCGAGTCCTGGTCGTCCGCGCCATCGCCGGCCGGCTGCTCCCACGTGTCGATGCGCGGAATCCGCGGAGGATTTTCGAACGCCTCCGCGAGCGTGCGGCCCGGCATGTGGGATGCGGCGGGCAGGCCGAACCACGCCAGCACAGTGGGCACGATATCCAGCGCGCGCGCCCCGTGCAGGAGCGCATCGGGACGCACTCCGTCCCCGGCAAAGCAGACCATTCCATGGTGGCGCGGCCAATAGTCGAGGCCGGCGGGCTCCGCCGCGCGGGCTGGCCGGAGTCCGCCCGAAAGAAAGCCGTGAGCCGAGAGCACCATAACGCGCGCGCCTGGCCCGGCGAGCTTCAGCAGGCGGCCCAGCAGCACGTCCTGAAAGCGGCACGCGGCCTCCACCGCGCCGCCGAACCAGTCGCAGTCTCGCTCGGAAACACCCGCCAGGACCGGTGGCGCGAACCGCATGTACGCGCGCGCGACATCTCCGATGAGCGGATAATGCACCGCCAGGAAATCCCACGCTGCGTGCTCCAGGATCCAGGTTGCCGCCGCATGATACGTGATGCTTTCCGCCAGCGCGATGGCGAGCGGGAGCAGGCGCTTATCAGTAGCCTGGTCGATCTCGGCCAGGCGCGGCACGAACCAAAGCAGATCGTCGCCGGTCAGGTCGGCGGCCTGCACTCGCAGCTCGGCCAGTGTTGCTTCGAACTCGACTGGATGGATGGCGCCGGGAGGGATCGGCCACGCCTGGTTGGCGGCGCCTTTGGCCCAGCCGAACAGATTGCTGGTTACCGAGCCTCGCAGTGTCTCGGCCGGATGCGAGGCCGGCCAGCCGACCACGTGGACGCGCAACCCGGCCTGGTCCAGCATATTCCACAGCGCGGGGACCCGCCGCGCCGTACCGCTCACCGGCCGCATTCCTCCCGTGAGAGGATCGGCTTCGTACTGGCTCAGCACACCGTGGCGATCAGGCGGCTCGCCCGTGGCGACGCTTGTCCATGCTATCGCGGGGATCAGCGGTGGAGGCTGGTACAGATCCCCCATGGCCCCGCGCTCGACTAGTTGCCCGAGGTGGGGCAGCTTGCCGGCGTCGATCAATGGATTGAGGATGTGCCAATCGGCAGCATCCCAACCACAGAGGAGCAGGGGCGGCACTGGCCCAACTCCTATGACCGTGCGCGTCTGCGCCGCTGCTTCAGCAGTGCGATGCCCGCCGCGCCGAGGGCGCAGAGAGCGAGAGAGGATGGCTCTGGCACCTCGGAAGACGTCGCTCCAACCACGATGGGCGTGTTGGGGTCGCTCTTGTAGGCCCAGCTGTAGATCTCCATTTGGCTGCTGACATTGTCCACATTTTTGTCATACACCCACGCGGTGCTTGCGAGCATCCAGCCGAAATGCATCTCACCGGAAATATCGAACTGGAGGCCCACATACCGCGGATCGTTCAGATCGTTGGGCCAAAAGGATTCAGCGCCAATCTTCACCTGGTTCAATGCCGCGTCTTCAGCCCACCACTCCGCTCTGCTCACCCAATAAGGGTCGAGGTTCACCACTGGTCCGACGGTGAGTCCGAATGGGATCGGAAGGACATACTCATTCGAGGCCGCCGAGTCGTACACGGCGACCTCCAGATTCCCATTCAACGGGTCAAGATCGGCGTTGACGACGGGGCCCAGGATTAAAGGTGGGATGGGTGGGAGGACCCCTACATTGGCCTCGTAGTCAAGCGCCCCGTCACCATTCAGATCCAGATAGAGAAACTGCGTACCCATGCCGGATTGGCTGAGGAACGGCTTGGTGGTTGGATTGACATAGACAATGTCTGCATGGACCGGCGGGGCTAGAGCGACAGCCGCCCCTCCGGCTATGGCGTAGGTAGTGAGCCGGCGGGTCCAGTTTGAATTGTCTCGCGGTTTTTGCATGTCGAGCCTCCGCGATCTTCCCGTCCTTGTCGCTTGTTCCAGGTGCGGCGAATTGCTGGTCGCCCGGAGCCAGTGACTTTCCGCCGGGAATGTCGTGATCGTAATGTATCTTGCATTTTCCGGCCCAGAGTCGCAACACCGCGCTTGTGAAGGCTTCTTTGCAGCCGTGTGGGTTGCCTTGCGCACCCTTCCTGCGTGTCCTCACGCGTTTCCACTCAGACAGGCCCCGCTCTCCTCTGGCCGGTGCAGCAAACTAAGGCTGTCCTGCCCGGCACGCGGCCAAGGATTGGTTGCCCGAAATCTTCAGTTACGTTTGGCTCAGTGATTGGGGCGGGTGATGATTTGAAGATCCTAAAGGGTAACTGCTGCGCTGAAGGGCTCGTGATTACGGCTCTACGCCGTGATTATCCCTTCGGCGGATGCCCGTTACTGTATGAACGTGAGACCCAGCGGGTGCTGCAACCCGTTCGGCAGCTTAATGGTGCGGATCACCTTGTTGGTGATGGTGCTGATCTGCGATATCGAGTTGGAAAGGCCATTGGTGACGAAAACGTAACGGCCGGCCGGAGTCACGGCGACCGCATGCGGCAGGTTGCCCACCGGGATGCGTGTGATCACCTGGTAGGTCGAAGCATCGATTACCACCACGTTGCCGGCACCGGTGCCTTCGCCGATATACGCTGTGCTCCCGGTTGGGTGGAAGGCGATCCCCGTTGGAAGCGCAACATTGTAACCAGTCACGCGCGCGTTGGTGGCTGTGTCGAAGACATCCACTCTACTGTCGCCGCGGCTCGAGACCCACACCTGCGAACCATCGGGTGTTACGGCCAGCGAAGAGGGGAAACATCCAACCGATATCGGTGAGCCGACCACATTGAGCGTCGCCAAATCGATCATGTAGACGAACGAACCAGGGTTGCAACTGTGCGAGGATACGTAGGCGCGGGAGCCGTCCGGGAGAACCGCAATTATATTCGGCACCACTGGGGAACCATCCGGTGCCGCGGCGGGAAAAGTGATCGTCTTGGTGACCGCGCGGGTTGCCAGATCGATTACCGATACGCTTCCTGAAGCGGCGCCGTTCCCGGCATTCGCGACCAGCGCTTGACTGCCATCCGGTGTCCCAGCTATGCCGACCGGCGTCGTCCCGACTGGTACGTGGGTTACGATCTGCCACGGGCAGGTGTTCAGGAAGGCAACCGTATTCCGGCCTGGTTCCGCGATCGCCAATTGCGTCGCGTTCAAGGGGTTGCAGACTCGCGGCGTGGCCGTCGTGCGCGCGCCGGAAGCGGCGGAGGAGGAACGGGAAAATCGGCGATCGGGTCGTCCCAGGGATCCTCGGGCGGAGGGGGAAGATCCATAGGGTCGGGTAAGCCGATCGGATCGAAGGGGATATCGAAAGGATCTTCAGGAAATGGAGGGAGGTCCGGGGGATCAGGGAAATCAGGAAAATCATCCGGAGGTGGCGGCGGGGGAACGTAGGCCGGCCCAACCGAATACACATGAACGGCATTCAGCAATATCAACGCGATCAGCAAGATGACTCTTGGCCGTGTGCTCATGGATACCCTCCTACTGGAAGATCACGCTCTTTCCGATGAAGGCGCCCGACACGATGGCGCCCACATCCAATCCGCTGGCGCTGAACGTCGCTGGCTTCGCGATTGGCAGCGCCCCGACATAGACGACGCCTTTCGATTGCAGAAGATTCGTTCGCGTAGGTGCAATGTTACCGAGGACGAACGAGGGCACAGTAAAGCTGGACGAGCCCGGCGACGCGATGCAGGCAAATATGGCCGAGGAGTTCGTTGGCAGATCCACGCCCCCTCCAAAAACGATGACCGACTGGTCCGCGGGCGCGCCACTCCAATTCACGGTGAGGCCCTGGCTGCGTGTGATGGTTGTGGTCTGATCGCGATTGGACCAGGTCAAGGGCGAGGGTAGCGTGACCTGAGCCTGGAAGGAGCCAACATCGGCGCCACCGGGTCCTGAAAGCGTCAAGCTGCCGGGGTTGAGGAAAACGGTCGAGGGGACCTTGGAGCCTGTAAACGTGTAGCCGAGCGGCTGAAAATTGCGCGCGTTATTCGCCGGTCTCAACATGGTCCGTTTGACGCTTGGGTTCATCACCGTGAAGGGTGTACCGGCATTGAGAAACTTGCCCGTGGTTCCGCCGCCGGGAATGGAGTCGCCGTCGAACAGGTCGCCGGCGGACGCGTAGGACGTGCAGGCGCCCGCGGGAGGAAGTGAAAAGAACGGGTTGAATGGAGGGAACGGCGATGTCGTCTCCTGCTGGAACGTCAGCATGCCGGCGTCGGTTGTCACGCGGCCGCCGGGTGGCAGCAATCCGACATCCTCGGTGATGTCCGAGCGAAGCAGCGCGACGAGGCCTACCTTCTGCCCGCTCCGGAAAGGGGCTGACAGCGCATTGGCGGAATCCGCACAGGGCGAGCCATCAGCCGAAATCGCCATCGTCGCCGTGTTACTTACGGTCGTCCCCGATGTCCGGATCTGAACGGGAACCCAGCAGCCAAGCGGCGCGTTCGCCGGAACGGTGAACACGATTTGGTCGAGACCGGAACAGCACGGACTGCGTCCGGTATATTGAGTGGCTGCGGTCTGCCCGCCCACAAAAACCTCCGGTTTTGGTCGGGAGATTGCCGGCTTGCGGCGCGACGTTGTCCGGATTGAGACCAGCGCCGAGTCCGGTACCGTAGAGAATGATGGTCTGTCCTGGTTTTGCGGCGACAGATGGCAGATTGACGGGGGTAGTCGCGGCGTCGACAAAATTCTGCATAACGCCGGGGCCGGCGCCGCTGGACGTCAGCGTGAATATGCCGAAGCTGTCGGCGACCACGCGCGCCGGCGCTGGCGGGCTCTTCAAGTTCCCAAACGTCACGTATAGGGACACGGCTCCCAACGGAGCATTCGACGGCATGATGGCGTTAATTTGGGTCGCGCTGACGTACACCGGAATCGCGGCGGCCGTGGTGGCGCCCTGTACCACCTGGATGGACACCCCTGCGAGCGTTGTCTGGAGCGGGAACGTCAATCCGGGGCTGGAATCGGGACCAAGGCGCGCACCGAAAACAGAGAACAGCGAGCCGCGCGCGATGGAACCGGCGGGCAAACCGGACGGCACGTAGCTGGCTGCATTCAGAATGCTGCGGCCGGAGATGAGTGGTTGGGCGAGAATGCTGCACGGCGCCGCGAGCGACAACACAGCGAGCGCGCATACCATGCGCTCTCGCATTGTTCGTGCGTTTCTCGAGAGCACGCCCGCCGCGAGCTTGCGAATCCGCACCGTCCAGCAACTCGCGACTTGGCAGAACAGGTGGTGGTCCGTTGTGCCCGGGTTTCTCCGATGTGAGGTTCGCATCGTGACTCCAAGTATCGAATGGCGGTTCGGGTCAGCCTTGGAAATTTCAGCATAGGCAAAAGACGCGCCAGAGGGCTTATTGGGTAGATTCGCATGCGACGCGAACGCGGCTGCTGCCGCGATGCGCGCGAAGAAGTAACAATGGGGGCAAACCCCGATCCCATCCGGAATTACTGGCCCGTACGCTTCCCGCTATTTCAGTTCGACCGCGATTCTGTCGGCGGGCTGGCCGCCGGCGTTCTGTTCCGTGTGCGTTCCCGCGCCCGAAATGCGCACGTCGTCCGCCTTGGCGCCCGGCTGATCGTTCAGATACAAGACCACCCTGTTCAGGATGTGTTCGTGCAGTTCGCCCTTGTCATGCGGCTCGTAGTGAACGCGGAGGATGCGCACCTGGTCGTTTTCGAATTCGACCTTGTAATGTTTCGCATCCACCACCGTCGGATCGAGTTTTGAAACCGGCGCCGGACCGGCGGGCTTGCCCTTCAGGTCGATCTCCAGAATTCGAATGGGGTGATCGCTGATGTTCTCTGCGACATAGGCGCCGCTCGCGGGACGCCAGCGGACATCGCCGCGATGAAATTCGATGTTCTGAACCTTGTCAGTGCCGTCCTGTCGCGTCATAGCGCCGCTATCGAGATAGATCAACACGCGATTGCTTGCGTGACCAGTCCGCGACGGCACAGGCGTGTGGGGAAGCAGAGTCGCAACATAGACACGCACCTGCGGCGTGTCGAGCTTGTTGTCGATGGCTGCGGCGCCGGGCGGATTCTGCGCCCAGAGGCTGGCGCCGGCCAAGAGCGCGAGTACTGCGCAGTATTCTGTGATCCGCATAAGGCGAGTCCATGCTTTCACGAAAGCCGGGGTCGTGTCAATTTCGCGGGTATGCCGGCGGAGGGCTAAATTTCACCGGGAGCCGGACGCGCGGTCCACTTGTTGACCAGGCGAGAAGCACTGGGCTACTCTGCTCCCGGCATCCGCTACTTGGTGATGGCGACCGCGGTGTAGGCCCCGTTCGGCAGCATGTCGATATTGTGCGCCTTCACGATCAGCCGGGTGGCCGGGTCCTGTTCCTGCTTGGTCACAACTGCGCCGAATTCAGGATCGTCGTGGGCCGCCTTGAGGCGCTTGTCGCGTTCTTCTTTCGAGGGATAGCCCCGTATGTAAATGAAAGTGTTCTCGGCGCTGATGCCCAGCTCCGCGTCGCTCTGCTGCGGAATCCAGTAGCCTACGTTCGTAATCCCGTGCCTTGCGTAGATGGCGGCGGTGCGGTCGGCAAAACGCGCTGCCAGTGCATCCCGCTTTCCGGGCTGCGCGGTGTAGACGCGCAATTCGAAGAACCCGATCGCTTTTTTCTGCTGAGCGTAACCCCACACCACTCCCGCAACGCCGAACATCAAGCCTAGGAACGCCAGAACCTTCCACTTCAACATGCCGCCTCCTTGCCGATAACGAGGATGTCGTAACTCCAGGAGCCATCGGCATATGGTGGTTCATTGTATCAGCGGTATTGCGCCAAGTTTATTTCTTGAGCGACACGAGCCTGGCAGCGCCGGCTCGGAGCCCGTGAGTCCCGTGGTCCCGACGCAGTACAATGCCCGCATGCCTGAACCGTCCGCGGTTGCCGCATCGCCGCGGGTGACGGTGATCATCCCCACTTACAACTGGAGCAGCGTGCTGCCCTATTCCATCGGCAGCGTGCTGCGGCAAAGCTTCACCGATTTCGAGCTATTGGTGGTCGGCGACGGGTGCACCGACGATTCGGAACAGGTGGTGGCCGCTAACGCCGATCCACGTCTGCGCTGGATCAACCTGCCGGTCAACGACGGCCACCAATCCGCGCCCAACAACCAGGGACTGCGCCAGGCGCGCGGCTCGATCATCGCCTACCTCGGCCACGACGAT
>JAIQFN010000127.1 GCA_020073265.1 Terriglobia bacterium
CGTCTGATCAGTGATGCGCAATTCCCGCGCGACCTGGCGGTTCTCCCTCCCGTCGGCACAACCTAACACAATACGCGCCCGAATCGACAATCGCTGTGCTGTTTTCGGTCGCCGCGCCCACTCTTGGAGCTTCGCCCGTTCCTCTTCACTCACCACGATTGGCTTAGTTGGTCGGCCCATGCTGGTTGGATTCCCAGCATAGCAAGCGGGTTCCTATTATTATGCGAACTTCTGACTCAGGACACTAGCAAGGCGCCCCAGTCTCGCGGGCCCGTGACGCGGCACGCGTGAGTCCGCAGCACACGTCAACCAGAGAATGGGGAAAGCCAATTCACGACAGCTTCGCCCGCACCTTCTCACTCAGCGCCTTCCCATCCACGCGCTTGCCCACCAGCTTGGCCTGCGCCGCCTTCATGACCACGCCCATCTGCTTCTGCGACGTCACGCCCGTTTCCGCCAGCGCGGCCGCGATGGCCGCTTCAATCTCCGACTCGCTCGGCGCCGCCGGCATGTACGACTCGACCAGGCGCAGCTCGGCCTCTTCTTTATCCGCCAGCTCCGCGCGCCCGCCCTTGCGAAACATATCCGCCGCTTCCCGCCGCTGTTTTATCAGCGTGTTCAAAATCTGGATCTCCGTCGCCTCGTCCAGTGGCTTCATGGCATCCACTTCGTGTTTCTTGAGCGCCGCCTTGATCAGCCGGATCGCGCCCAGCCGCGCTTCGTCCTTGGCCTTCATGGCCGCCGTTATGTCGCTCTGAATCCGATCGAGTAGTGGCATCGCTGTTTGGTATCCTATGAGTTAATCCCTCTCATGTATATCAAGAAACAACGACTGCTGACACCCGGTCCCACGCCGCTGCTGCCCAAGGCTCTGCACGCCATGATGGGCTCGGACATTCATCACCGCACCGACGACTTCCGCAACATCTATCGCTCCGTGCTCGCCGACCTCAAGGAGGTCATGGGCACCGCCAACGACGTGCTCGCGCTGGTGGCCTCGGGCACCGGCGCCATGGAAGCCTCGGTCTCGAACCTGTTCTCGCCCGGCGACCGCGTCATCGTCTGCGTGGCCGGAAAATTCGGCGAGCGCTGGGCCGAAATCGTCAAGGCCTTCGGACTCGACGCCGTCGTGCTGCAGGAAGACTACGGCAAATCGGTCAGCGCGCAGCGTGTCGCCGATGCGCTGAAGGCCAACCCCAACGCCCGCGGTGTTTTCGCGCAGGCATCGGAGACCTCCACCGGCGCCCAACACGACGTGCGTGCCATGGGCCAGGCCATCCAGAAAACCGGCGCCATCTTCGTCGTCGACGCCATCACCGGCCTCGGCACCATGCCGCTCGACATCGACGGCTGGGGTCTCGACGTGGTCATAGGCGGCTCGCAGAAGGCCTTCATGATCCCGCCCGGCATGGCGTTCATGTCCATCAGCCCCAAAGCCTGGACGTTCGGGGAAACCTCCAAGCTCCCGCGCTACTACTTCAACCTGAAAAAGGAAAAGAAGAACGCAGCCAACGGCGAATCCAGTTGGACGCCGGCCACGGCGCTGCTGCTCGCGCTCGCGGAAGCTTTGAAATACGTGAAGACTCTGGGCATGGACAAGCTGGTCCAAAACGCCCAGCAGCTTGCCGCCGCCACGCGCTCTGCGGTCACCGCACTCGGCCTGGAATTGTTCGCGCCGCAATCGCCCTGCTCGGCGGTGACTTCCGTCTGCCCGCCCAAGGGCATGGACTCCGGCGTCATCGTCAAGGAATACCGCGACCGTTTCGGCTCCATCATCGCCAACGGCCAGGGATCCATGAAAGGCCAGATCTTCCGCATCGCGCACCTCGGCTATTTCGATTTCGCGGATGTCTTCGCGCTGATCGCCGAGCTGGAAATCATCCTGGCCGCCAACGGCGTGCCAGTCAAATTCGGAACCGGAGTGGCCGCTGTTCAGAACGCCTACGCCGAGGTAGCCCTCGCAAAGGAAACCGTTACCGCCTGACAACCATGCGAATCCTGATCGCCGAACCGCTCGCTGCGGGTGGAATCAGCCTCCTCCGCGCGCAGCCTGGATGGGAAGTAATCGTCTCGAACCCCAAGGAATATGAGCAGTACCTCGCCGACGCCGATGCCTTGATCGTTCGCAGCGGCCTGATCGTCGATGCCGCGGTGCTGGCGAAAGCTCCCAAGCTGCGCGTGATCGGTCGCGCGGGCGTGGGCGTCGACAACGTGGAGCTTCCCGCCGCCACCTCGGCCGGCGTGCTGGTGATGAACACGCCCGGCGGCAATGCCGTGTCCGTGGCTGAGCACACCATCGCGCTGATGCTCTCCATGGCCCGCTCCATTCCCAGCGCCAGCGCCTCCACCAAGGCCGGCAAATGGGAGAAGCGCAAGTACATCGGAACGGAGTTGCGCGGCAAGACGCTCGGCATCGTCGGCCTCGGCAGCATCGGGCGCGAGGTGGTGAAGCGCGCCACCGCTTTCGAGATGCGCATCGTCGCTAACGATCCCTATGTGAACTCGCAGACCGCCAAGTCCGTCGGCGTCGACCTGGTGGATCTCCCTACGCTCTACGCCGAGAGCGACTACATCACTCTGCACACCGCCCTGACGCCGGAATCCAATCGCATGCTGTCGCGCGAGGCTTTCGGCAAGATGAAAACCGGCGTGCGCATCCTCAATTGCGCGCGCGGCGAGCTGATCGATCAGGACGCGCTGCGCGAGGCGCTGGCTTCGGGGAAGGTCGCCGGCGCTGCGCTGGACGTGTTCGAGAAGGAACCGCCCTCGCCGGACGACCCGCTCCTCAAGATGGAAGGCCTGGTGGCGACGCCCCACATCGGCGGCTCCACCGAAGAAGCGCAGGAAACCGTCGGCCTGCGCCTGGCGCAGCAGATCGTCGACTATCTCAGCAGCGGCGTCGCGTTGCAAGCCGTCAACCTGCCCGCCCTCACGCCCGAGCAATATAAGACGCTGGGGCCGTACAGCCAGCTCGCCGAGCGCCTGGGTAACTTCGCTTCCTACGTCTCAACCGGAAATCCGCGCATCGTGCGCCTGGTCTACTTCGGCAAGATCGCCGAATACAATACGCTCCTGGTCCGCAACGCCGGCCTCGCGGGTGTGCTGCACCGCTCGCTCGCACGCAAGGCGAACTCGGTGAATGCCATGCAAATCGCGGCCGACCGCGGCCTCACCGTCGCCGAGCGGCACGACCAGCGGTCCACGCACACCGACTCAGTGCGGCTGGAACTCGAAACCGACACCGGCTTGACCTGGGTGGAAGGAGCGGTGGTGCTCGACCAGCCGCGCCTGGTGCAGGTGGACGGCATCTACTGCGAAGCTCCGCTCGAAGGCAACCTGACCTTCATGCAAAACGAGGACGTCCCTGGCGTGATCGGCTACATCGGCGACGTGCTCGGCAAGAACGGCGTCAACATCGCGACGTTTTCGCTCGGCCGCAAAAGCGCGGGCGCCGAAGCGGTCGCGGTGGTCCAGACCGATCAGCCGGTTCAGGAGGATGTCTTGAGCCAACTCCTCAAGAACCCCGCGATAAAACGCGCCCGCTCGGTGAAATTCACCACGGAGTAAGCGTGGCGCACGCACTCGTGCGTGCCGCGACGGCACTCGTGCCGACGCCCGAGACCTGGATGGCCGCGCGCACGCAACACCGCGTTTTGCGCTACCACCACTCCTCGGCGGGGCAGTCCGCCGGTTTCTTTCAGATGTCGTAATACAGCGCGAACTCGTACGGATGCGGCCGCAACCGGATGGCATCCGCCTCGTTGCGGCGCTTGTAGTCGATGAAGGTCTCGATCAGGTCCTCGCTGAACACGTCGCCCTTCAGCAGGAAGTCGTGATCCTCTTCCAGACACGCCAGCGCTTCCTCGAGCGAGGCCGGCATACTCGGCA
>JAIQFN010000017.1 GCA_020073265.1 Terriglobia bacterium
CGGAAATCTATCGTCCGATGTGGTTCTCTTGCTGGCAAAGCTTGGGGGCGACTACGGCTGCCGCCCCCACCCATCGTCTCGATGAGTTTCCAGCCGGCTATTCCTCGGCGAGTTGCTCTCCAGCAGTGCCCGCTTCCGCTTCACCAGCCGGGCACCAGTATGCTGTAATGTCGTCTTGCCGGTCGAGCAGTTTTCATCGAACGGCGAACTGTGTCTTAACTATTTGTCCCAGCTCAGGGGGCCACCGCACTGAGGTACCGAAGGAGCTTCCGTAAGACGATCGGAACGGGTACGAAGCCTTTTTCGCTTACGTGAAAAACCTGGTCATCGCTGCCTGGAAATAATTGACGCCGGTAGCGTAGGTCTTTGGCCAGACGTTGGGGTGCTGCGGAATCGACTTGAGCCATAGGCTGTTCCTTTAGGAAAGACGGATTTTTACATCCGCATATGGACATTGTAGCGCAGGCTGTGTTCGTGTCTAGTGGGGCAGAGTATCCCGACGGGGCATCGCCAGTGGCTCGGCCTAAAGGGGTGTATAAAAAGGGGAGTTTGCGGTGCTGGCGAGGGCTTGCGAGCCCGTTCAAATACCTCAATGTCCATTCAACACAGGTCAAGAGGTCAATATAGTCAAATACAGTTAAGTACGTAAAATACTAAGCTACACGATTTCAGTTAGTTCCATATTTCCTAGGGATGGTTTCGTCCCATAACGTTGCAAGTGTATGGATGCTACCATCCAGACTCTCTAACTTGAAGGGCTGTTCCTCAACATATTCCGTGACGTACAATGTATGTACAGGTCGGACAAAAGGGACTAGAAATGCCTTCCACTACAGACCAACGATCGAAACGGATCAATGTTCGAGCGTCTGCTAAGGAAGAGGACTTGATGCGGCGCGGTGCGGCGGAGAGAGGTTTAACATTGACTGAGTTCATTATCGAGGCTGTGTGCGCAGAGGCAGAAGAAACACTTGCTGACCAGCGCGTGTTCATGCTGCCTCAAGATCGTTGGGCAACATTTGTGAAGGCATTGGATCGGCCACCGAAACAGCACCAAAGAATGAAGAGACTCCTTACAGAACCTAGCATCCTGGACGACGCGCAATAAGTCTTGCGTGCTCCGTCCCAATGTTTGGCCACGACTGCTATATCGATTTACGTTTAACTTTCCGTCTTGATCCTCATCGAGCATGGATGGGTACTGACAGCGGCCTTCCCATTCCAGACGACAACCATTCTCTGAAGGTGATCGATTAATTCGCGGCGCTTCAGGGCCTGGGGGCGCCTGTCTCGACCGAAAGCGGAAGCAATTCGATCAAGTCGGCATCGGCGGCCGTCGCGTCTGGATTCAGCACGGGCAGCGCTCGCCCTTCTTCCAGATGCATTTGAGCCATGTCTTCGAGGGCGCTGGCGATCATCAATCGCGCGTCGGCCAAGTCGAAGCCCTGGCTGACGACCCCGGGGAAGTCCAGAACCTCGGCCACCACCATTCGATCTTGTCCTTTCGGGAGGTAGTAGGCGACGTGGTAACGCAGCATCACTTCCAGGATAGCGCCGACTTATCTAGCTAGCGAATGGCGCCGCGACTTTTGCGCAAGTCGGTCGTAGTGGCGCGGTCACATTTCCGGCACGCCATCGGAGCGCATGGATTCGCCTAGGGCTGCTTGCGCAGCCGAAGTGCGCTCTTGGAGAGAACCCCGAAGCCTGCGCTCAGTTCGTCGGCGTGGTGCTCGAATGTTGCCGCTACCAACTCGGCCTTCTGGTCCTGCGCGAAGCCAGCGAGACGGACGAGCAGTATTCCGCAGTGAAGCAACTGCTGCCTGAAAACGAGCTCACCGAAATCTTTACGGCGGTCAGCAAGATGGCATTCGCTTGCCGGCTGAGGACGAGCACCTGCTCATCTTCGATGCCGGGATCGAGTTCAGCAACATACAGAACCTCGTGCCCGTTGGCTCGGAGGCGAGCGACAATCTGATTGTCGACGCTCTCGTCCGCGACGATTTTCACCCCGCCGCTTTCTCTACGGGATATACGACATCCGCCCGCAGCACCTCGGCTGCAAAGGCGATCGCGGCTCGAATGCCTTCCTCAGTCAGCCGGTTGTGCTCAGACAAGATCTGCTCCACGCTCTCTCCCGCCGCGAGTTTTTCCAGGATCAGTTCGACCGTGATTCGAGTGCCAGCGATCGTTGGTTTGCCCATCATGACCTTGGGATCGGAAGTGATCGTTGCTTGAGCCATACGGATTCCTGCTTTCAGGATACCGCCGCGATGCGATTCAGCGGCCGGCGGCGCGGCGTTTGCGGAGTTCGGCGGTGGCTGCGCGGTGGCATTTCAGACACAGGGTGCGGATGTTGGCGAGGTCGCATTCGCCGCCGCCTTCCACTACCGGGATGATGTGATCGGCGTCCCAGAGGCTTTTGCGCGATCCCACGCCCCATCCTCTTTGAGCCTTGAGTCGCGCTGCTCCGCGCAGGCGCTTGAGATGGCGCCAGGCGGCTTCGCAATCGATACCGCAAGTCGCGCACAGGCCGCGATCGCGCCCGAAAACCTTTTCGCGCAGATAGCCGGGATCGGTTCTGAGGCGCCATTCTTCGACGCACCAGTCCGAACAAAAGGTCTGGCGGCCCTTGGGAACTTCGAGATTGCACCAGCGGCACAGATTGCGGCCGTTCGCACCTTTCGCGAGATTCGCGCGGTCGGCCCAGCCGCCGGGCATGCTGCGCTGGGTGCTCACCGATCCTCCGCGATCGGGACCGCCACCGACTCTTTGGCCGTCGAGAGCACGATGGTGGTGCGGGTGCGGACCACGCCCGGGGTGGTCTTGAGCGACTCGATCAGGAAGCGGTCGAGATCCGCCGTGCCGCGGCAGCGCACTTTGAGCAGATAGTCGTCGTCTCCGGCTACGTGATGGCACTCGGCGATTTCGGGCAAAGCGCCGACGCGTTTGAGAAATGCCGCGCGGCGATCGGGCCGGTCGAGCACCACCGCCACGAACGCCGTCAAAGGATAGCCGGCTGCTTCGGGATCGACCAGGGCGGCGTAACCGCGGATGATGCCGCGCTGCTCGAGCCGGTGCACTCGGTCGGCGGCGGCGGGCGCTGAAAGGCCCAGGTGCTGAGCGAGGTCGGTCCAGGTGACGCGGCCCTGCTTCATCAGGAGGCGCAGGGCCTTCGAATCCAAATTCAAAAGCATGATTATCTTAGAAAACTAAGATTCTTTGACCGAGTATCGCTCTTTAGATAGGATCTGTCAAGGTTCTCCCTATGAATCTTCCATTTCTTGAGACCGAAGCGAGCTTAGTTCGATTCATCCAGGAATTCGAGCAGGGGACGCTGCCGCGCGCGCAGTGGACTCACGCGGCGCACCTGACGGTGGCGGCCTGGTACCTGTTGACGCTCCCGGAAAGCGAAGCGATCGAGCGGGTGCGCACCGGCATTCGACACTACAACGAATGCGCGGGAACCCAGAACACTCCCGACAGCGGCTATCACGAGACGCTCACGCGATTCTGGCTGGGCATCGTCGGCGGTTTCCTGGCCCAGAGCGACGGCCGCGCGGGCCGGCTGGAGCAAGCCCGGCGAGTGGTCCGTGAGTTCGGCGATAAGCGCGACCTGTACCGGAAATATTACAGTTTCGACGTAGTGCAATCGCGGCCAGCGCGGCGGGAATGGGTGCCGCCGGATCGATTGGGGAACGCTTTCGGGAACAAGAGTAGACTGGTAGACATCTAACGTTACGGGAACTTGCAGCCGTGGCTCCGATTCGGATATACTCCGCAATTGCATCCACTGGCAGCGCGGGCTCTGAGGCCGCGGCTGCGGTGAGGGTGTCCCATAGCGCGAGTCCATAAAAACGAAAACCAAAATGGGAGGCGGCGAGTGTTGTACCAACCTTGCAAATATCTTCTAGTACTTACCTTCGCGAGCATGCTCGGGGTGGCGCCGACACGGGTGCAGGCGCAAGCCAAGCCGCCGGCATCGCAAGAGCCGCAGAAGAACTGGAAAGACCGGGCCGAATACGATCTCTACGACGCCATTACCAAGGACAACAATCCCAAGACCAGGCTGGAGAAGCTGCAGCAATGGGAAAAGCAGTATGCGTCGACCGAATGGATCAAAGAGCGGCGAACGCTGTTCATGACCACGTATTTCGCGCTCGGCCAGGCCAAGGACGCGGTAGCGGTGGCCAAGCAGATCCTGGCGGACGAGCCGAAGAATTTTAGCGCGCAGTTCATCATCGTGACGTTCACGCAGGCGCTGGCGGGAAACAGCCCCACCCCCGACGTTCTGAATCAGGGCAAGAGCGCAGCCGGCGCGCTGATCGCCAATATCGACACGCCGCCGCAGAATTTCACGGCCGATCAATGGAAGGCGCAGCGGCCGCAGGTGGAAGAGCTGGCGCATACGACGCTGGGCTGGATCGCGATGCAGGAGAAGGGCTGGCCGACGGCCGAGGAAGAATTCCAGAAGAGCCTCAAGATCAATGCCAACAGCGGCCAGGTGGACTACTACATGGGGACCGCGATCGCCTCCGAGAAAGACGTCAAGAAGATGCCCACGGCGCTGTTCTACTTCGCGCGCGCGGCCACCTACGCCGGACCTGGCGCGTTGAATCCGGCGGGTCGCCAGCAGGTGCTGGACTATGTGAAGCGAGCCTACAGCGGTTATCACGGCAGCGCCCAGGATTTCGACAAGCTGCTGGAGGCGGCCAAGAGCTCTCCCCTGCCTCCGCCGGACTTCAGCATCAAGAGCGCGACCGAGATCGCCGAAGCCGCGATGAAGAACGAAGCGGATTGGGAGCAGACCCATCCGCTGGAGTCCACCTGGAAGAAGCTGAAGGACGCGCTCATGGGCCCGGACGGCGAGAATTACTTCAACACCGGAATGAAGGATGCGCTGTTGCCGACGCTAAAGGGAAAGGTGGTGAAGCTCGAACCGGAATCCAAGCCGAAGACCATCATTCTGGCGTTGGAAGACGGCAAGACCGACGGCACCGTCGGGGACGCGACGCTGAAGTTCGAGAAGGCGCTTGCGGGTAACGTCGAACCAGGCACGGAGCTAACGTTCGAGGGCGTGCCGCAGAGCTTTACCGCAAACCCGTTCATGGTGATGTTCAACGTGGATGAGGACAAGCTGCACGGCTGGACGGGAAAGAATGCGCCCGCACCGGTCCGGCACAGGCCGGCGACTAAGAAGCAATAGCGGCAGGTTCCTGCTACCCGCAGCGCTCCCAGTATTCCCTGGGAGCGTTTTTTCTTGTAATCTAGTACTACTCCGCGATTGCTGGTACCGAAGTGGGCGGCAGCGAGGAAAGGACTCTAGCATAATCTAGAGAGTTGGAGGCTGGCCAATGTCGATCGAAGCATCGAGACTTTTTTTGATTGGGGCGGTAGCGGGAATCCTTTGCGTGCCCTTCGCACTGCCGGGACAAGAAGCGGCGCCAAAGCAGCCGCAGTGTAAGGACCAGGCGGAGTGCACCCTGTATGACGCGATTTTGAAGGACAACAATGCGAAGAGCAGGCTGGAGAAGCTGCAGCAATGGGAGAAGCAGTATCCGTCGACGGAGTTTCTCAAAGTCCGCCGCACCCTTCTGATCACGACGTACGCCGGAGCCGGACAGCCGAAAGAGGCGGTGGGTGTCGCCAAGCAGGCGCTGGCCGAGGATCCGAAGGATTTTAACGCGCTGTACTACACGATGTTTCTGACGCAGTCGTTGTACGGCGTGAGTCAGCAGCCGGCCGTGCTGGACGACGGCGAGAAAGCCTCCAAAGCGCTTCTGGCCAGCATCGACACGCCGCCTCCCGGGGTCGCCGCCGACCAGTGGGCCAAGGTCCGGCCGGATGTCGAAGTGCTGAGCCACACCACACTGGGCTTCATCGGAATGCAGAGGAAGACCTGGGATGGCGCCGAGGCGGAGTTGAAGAAGGCGCTGCAGTTGAATCCGAACAACAGCGGCGTCGATTATATGTTGGGCTTCACGCTGGCCAGCAAGAAGGAAAATTCCGCGGCGCTGTTCTACTATGCGCGCGCGGCTGCTTACGACGGGCCGGGAAGCCTGGCCGCACAGCAGCGCCAAGGCGTCCAGACCCAGGTGCAGCAGATGTACACGGCCTACCATGGCAAGGCGGACGGGCTCACCGACTTGCTGGCGAAAGCCAAGGCCGAACCGAATCCTCCCGAAGGATTTCATATTCCGAGCAAGGGAGAGCTCGCCAAGGCCAGCGCCGAGGCCGAAGCCGCCGATGCAGAGAAGTTCGCCAAGGAGCATCCCGAGCTGGCGTTGTGGAAGAACATCAAGACGCAGCTCACCGGAACGGACGGCGACAACTACTTCAATAGCGGCATGAAAGGCGCGAAGCTGCCGACGCTCAGAGGGAAAGTGGTGAAGCTGGAACCGGAAAACAGGCCCAAGACTCTGGTGCTGGCGTTAGAAAACGGGACCACGGGTGACGCCACGCTGAAATTCGAGATGGCTCTGGCGGGAAAAGTGGAGGCCGGGACGGAGCTGACATTCGAAGGCGTGCCGGACAGCTACACCGCGAATCCCTTCATGGTGGTCTTCAGCGTCGACAAGGAAGACCTGCACGGCTGGACCGGAAAGAACGCGCCGCCGGTTCGCAGGCCGGCCGCGAAGAAGAGTTCCGCGCAGAAGTAGGCGCGCAGGCCGGGCCGGTGTTTATCCCCGGCCTAGGACGGCCTTCTCCAGGTCGTTGGCGAAGGCTCGCAAGTCCTGCACCTGCTGCTCCGAGGCGGGTTGCTCGAAGCCCTTTCCGACGAAGAATGCGCGCTCGCCGCGCCAGACCAGAGCGGCGAAGCCTTGTTCGGTGGCAAGGCCGGGCGCGCCGATGTTGCACAGGCCGTGCTCGCGGCGCTCGATGAAGGCCACGAATCCATCGCGCTCCACGATGAGGTGCGACGCGATCTCGGAGGGGACGATGTGAATGCCGGCGGCGGCCAGGCTTTCCAACTGCGCGGTCACATCTTATAGCGGCCGAGATCCTCGTCGTCCAGGCTCTCGAGCCAGCGGCGCTGCTCTTCGTTGTTGATCTTGTCGGCGGCGGCGTTGGACATCTTGGAGTTTTTGAGCACCGAGTCGTCGACGTAGATGGGGCAGTCCAGGCGCAGCGCCAGGGCGAGCGCGTCGCTCGGCCTGGAATCCACGCTGATCAGCTCGCCGTCCTTGTCGAGCCAGATGACAGCATAGAAGGTGTCGTCCTTCAGCTCGCTGACCACCACTTTGCGAATGCCGGTGCCCAGGCCGTGCAGCAGGGTCTTAATCAGGTCGTGCGTCATGGGGCGGGGCGTGGCCACCTTTTCGATCTCGAGCGCGATGGCGTTGGCCTCGTAGATGCCCACCCAGATCGGCAAGATGGTGTTTCCGTTGGTGTCCTTCAACACCACGATGGGCATGTTGCTGACGGGATCCATCATCAAACCGCGAATTTTCATTTCAACTTCCATATGGTCCCCTTTCTGATTAGACGCAATCGACGGCTTCGCCGGCCAACGAATTCGGACCCGCACGCGTGATCCGAACATTACAATACTTCCCGATCAAAGTCTCTCCGTCCTTAGGACCAGCCTGCAGCGGATGAATGAAATTGAGAGTACGATTCTGTGTGGTCCGGCCGATCCATTGTCCCGTGGCCTGATTATAACCCTCCACGAAGGCCTGGTCGAAGGTTCCCACCAGCCCGGAGTTCCGGCGGATCTGGATGGCGCGCTGGTGTTCCTGCAGGAAGGTCAGCCGGCGGCTCTTTTCGTCCTCCGGGATCTGATCGTCGAGCGTGAGCGCGGGCGTGTTGGGGCGGCGCGAGTACTTGAAGCTGAACAACGAATCGTATTGTACTTCGTCCAGCAGCGAGAGGGTTTGTTCGAAGTCGGCTTCGGTCTCGCCCGGGAAGCCCACGATGATGTCGGTGGTGATGGAGATGTCGCGGCGGGCCGCTTTCATCCAGGCGATGCGGCGCAGATAATCGTCGCGCGTGTAGAGCCGCTGCATGCGCCGAAGCACCTCGGTGGAGCCGGACTGCACCGGAAGATGCACGTGGTTACACAGCACCGGATTCTCTTCAATGGCGTCCACGATGTCCTTGACGAAATCGCGCGGGTGCGAGGTGGTGAAGCGGACGCGGCGGATGCCGTCCACTTCGCCGACTGCCCGCAGCAGGCGCGCGAAATCCCAAGCGGCGGGCGAGGGGTCGCGATAGCTGTTGACGTTCTGGCCCAGGAGCTGGATTTCGGTGTAGCCCATGGACGCCAGCTCGCGCGCTTCTTTCAAGACACTGGCGCTGGTGCGGCTGCGCTCGGGACCGCGCGTGAACGGGACCACGCAGTAGGCGCAGCTCTTGTCGCAGCCCTCGATGATGGTGATGTAGGCGCGATGCGGGTTGTCGCGGCGCGTGAAGGGCGTGTCGAAAGCTTCTTCGGTGTCCAGGCTTAAGCCGGTGACGCGCCGGTCGCCGGATTCGAGTTGCACCAGCATTTGAGGGAGCTTCGCGTAGCTGGCTGATCCGGCCACCAGGCTCACGTGCGGCGCGCGCTCGAAAATGCGCTCGCCTTCCTGCTGCGCGACGCAGCCCAGGACTCCGAATACTTTGCCCTTGCCGTGCCCTTTCTTGAACTGCTGCAGGCGGTGGAAGACTTTCTGCTCGGCTTTGTCGCGGATGCTGCAGGTGTTGTAGAGGATCAGGTCGGCTTGTTCGGGCTCGGCGACTTGCGAGTAGCCTTCCGAGACGAGCGTGCCGATCACTTTCTCGGAATCGTGCGCGTTCATCTGGCACCCGAAGGTCTCGATGTAGAAGGTCTTCATCTGTCGCTTTAATTCTATTGTAACGACGACGGGGCGTTCTAGATGAGACGGCGGCGGGGCCGGCAGTACTGGTCAGCTCACGATGGGGTGTTCGAGGCGCTCGAGGCGCTCTTCGACGCGCTTGATCTCGGATTTGAGAAGATCCCTCAGGTCGTCGAAGCGTTTGTGCATGGAGTCGCGCAAGTCGTCGATGCGTCGATTTTGGAAATACATTCCAAGCAGGTACCCGCCGACGATGACGGCGACCGGCCCCCATTGGTTGAGCTGGTTCACTGGATTTATTCTAGCTTGGCGATGTCCACGGAACCCGCTGGGCTGCGCCATCGTGTAGACTAGTGGCTTGGGGGTGCGTCTTCAGCAGTAGCCGCCTGACAAAGTCCGCCTCGATCGACTTCGCCCCCGAGTTCGTTCGTAAGTTCTCCCATCGGCTGTTTTCCCTGGTTTTCCCCGACGAATGCCGTATTTGCGCGCAGCCGCTCCAGGAAATTTCTCGCATTCCCGTGTGCGGGAGCTGTCTGGCCAAGCCAAGTCCGTTGGATGCGGAGTACTTCTGCGTGCAGTGCCGTGCGCCATTTCGCAGCCGGTTCCCTTTAGACGATCAGGGCCGCTGCGGGCTGTGCCGGAGAGGCGTCTTGGGTTTGGACGCGGCGTACTCGTTCGGATTCTACGAAGACGAGCTGCGCGAGCTGATTCATCTTTTCAAGTACCACGGGGTTCAGACGCTGGCCAAGCCGCTGGGACGATTGCTGGCGCTGGCGCTGCCGCGGCAACAAAGCTTCGATGTGATCGTGCCCATGCCGTTGCATTGGCGCAAACGCTGGCGGCGCGGATTCAATCAAGCGGCGCTGCTGGCTCGGGAGATCGGCCGGCGCTCGCATGTTCCCGTAGCGCACCTCTTGCGGCGGGTCCGCAACACGGCCGCGCAGGCGGGCCTCACCAACGCCAAGCGGCGTCTGAATGTGTCCGGGGCCTTTCGTGCGAGCGGCCGGGCGCTGAACGGTAAACGAGTACTGCTGATAGACGACGTCATGACGACAGGCGCCACGGCTTCTGCCTGCGCCCGCGCTCTGAAGAGAGCCGGAGCGGCCGAAGTCACTCTGCTGACGCTGGCGCGCGCCGACCGCCGCATGAATTTTGAAGTGCCGGCCGGCGACTCGAATCCTCCGGGAGCCTAGAAGAATGCCCAGTCTCGATCGATTGCACAAACCGGTTCTGGTACTCAACGCCAGCTATGAACCGATCAACATCTGCGCGGCCCGCCGCGCCCTGGTGCTGGTGCTGAAAGGCGTCGCGTCGGCTGAAGAGCATTCCCACACCCACGTTCATTCGGTGCGGCACGCCATGCCGGTGCCTTCGGTGATTCGGCTGCTGGAGTATCGCCGCATTCCGCATCAGACGCGTGCTCTTTCGCGCAAGAACATCCTGATGCGCGACCGCTACACCTGCCAGTATTGCCATCGGACGATGTCCTCGGCCGAGCTGACGTTGGACCACGTGGTGCCCCGCTCGCGCGCCGGCGAGACGACCTGGGAGAACCTGGTGGCGTGTTGCCATCCCTGCAACAATCGCAAGGGGAATCGCACGCCCGAGGAGGCCGGCATGCGGCTGGCGCGCGCTCCGCGACCGTTCAGCCTGCACACCAGCCGGCACCTGATGCGTCTGCTCGCCAAGAGCGACGACCGTTGGCGGAAGTATCTGTTCTACTAAGGTTCGTTGGTTCTTTGGTTACTTGGTTGCTTGGTTCTGGCGGGCTGACGGTGGATGCCTTGCGAACTAAAGAACCAAGGAACTAAAGAACCAAGGAACTAAAGAACCAGGGAACCTATTGGTGCGGGGGCGAATCCTTGGGCTTTTCCTTGGGAGCGCTGCCTGCTTTTACCGGACTGATGAGGACGTGCGCGTTGCGTCCCTCCAGCCGCGGCTGACCTTCTACCAGCCCGTGCGCGGCCAGATCCTCGGCGAAGCGCAGCAGCAGCTTCTTGCCTAGATCCACGTGGGCGATCTCGCGGCCGCGGAACTGCACCACCGCTTTGACGCGGTTGCCTTCCTTGAGGAAGCGGATGGCGTGGTTCTTCTTGAATTCGTAATCGTGGTCGTCGGTGTTGGGCCGGAACTTCAGCTCCTTCACCTGGATGATGTGCTGCTTCTTCTTGGCCTCGTGCTGCTTCTTCTTGTTCTCGTACTGCCACTGGCCGTAGTCCATGGCCTTGGCGACGGGCGGCTCGGCGGTGGGAGCGATCAGGATCAGGTCCAGGCCCAGGTCCTTGGCCTTGCGCACCGCGGCCAGCGTGGGCATGATCTCGACGCTTCCGTCCGGAAACACCGCGCGAACCTCGCGAACGCGGATCGCTTCGTTTACGTTTTCCCGAATCTTGACGCGTCGGGGGGGGAAGTTTCTGGGAGGGATCATTGACAAGCGTGGGCGGTGCGTTGGAACGCGGTCAAGCTGGGAATCTCCCAGCGGAGATAAAGAAGCATTGTATTGATCGTAGCAGAATTGTGAGGGCGAGAGGGACCTAGCGCAGCTCGGCCACGCCGGCGCCGGTGATGCGAAGCGACTCGCGCTCCTGCACGAAGACCACGGCGCGCAGATTCTCACGCCTCCAATCGCGCGGCAGGCGTAGCGTCGAGACCACCTGTCCTACGTTGGACCCGTGCGGGTCGATGCTTCCTATGACTCCGAAGCTGCGCACCACGGCGGAATGCCTGAGCCGCCGGCCCGCGTTTTCGCCGCTCGACACGTTGGCCACCAGCCCGTCCTCGGTGACGGCCAGGTAGAGATTCGCCGCGCGGATCTTGGCGTTTTTCGCATGGCTGACCCGGACCGATAATTTCACCACTTCCGGATCGCCGGCGTCGGGGGAAGCCGCCAGATCCACCGTAGCGGTCTGGGCCTGGGCCGCCTGCGCGATTTCCTGATAGGCGTGGCTGACGTCGTCGCCCACGAATCCAGCTTGTCCGTTCACCACCATTTGCGGCGTGTAGATGTTGTCGGTGTGAGCGAGGACCGCATAGTCGTTCTGGCGCGCGCGATATTGCGGCGAGGAGAACGGATCGGTCCACCCGAGCTGGTTCCAGTAGTCCACGTGCTCTTCGAGCGCCACGATGCGGGCCCCCGCCACCGGCTGGGTGTGTTCCATGCGCGCCAATAGCAGGTCCGCCGGCGGGCAGCTCGAGCAACCCTCGCTGGTGAACAGTTCGACGATCACCGGAACGCGCCGGTCCTGGGCGGCGGCGAGTCCGCAGAAAAGCAGAGCGGCGGCGAGGAGACGTTGCATTAGAATCCTTCCTTTGGTTATAGCTCCGGCGGCATTGTCTTTGTTATGAAAAGTACTTGACACGGCAGAATACCGCTGGCATACTGACAACGTGCTTCGACGTATCATTGCCTTGGTCTTCATTTTCAGTTGCACGGCCGTGGCCTGGGGGATCCTGGGCGCGACGATCTTTTCACGAACCTACAATGCCGGTCCAGGTTTGCGAAACAAGGTGCAGTCGTCCTGGGGATCGCCCCAGGTTCAGAAGCCTCCGAGCGCCAGCTACAGTTATCTGGTCGCTAAAGAAACTACGACGACAATCGATGGGCGCAGCGTGGAGAACGTAACCAAAGAGCGCGCGTGGGCCACGCTGCCCACGGACCGCAGCGACATCGACGTCTCGATCCGGCTGGAACATCGTCAGAAGGGACTGCTGTGGTACAGCACGTACCGGGTGTCTTTCTCCGGCAGCTATGTGTTTCGGAACGACTCGGGACAGGAGCAGCCGGTCAGTCTGTACTGGCCGTTCCCTTCGGAAAAAGCGATCTATGACGAACTGGCGCTGACCATCGATGGCCAACCGCTGGCGTATAAGAGCGACAAGGCGGCGATCACCGCCACCGCGCTCATGGCGGCGGGCTCTACCCGGACATTGCGGGTGACCTATCGATCGCAGGGTCTGGACACCTGGGAATACGAATTCGGTTCCGAGGTGTCGCAGGTCCGCGACTTCAGGCTTCACATGACCACCGACTTCGGCGATATCGACTTCCCCGACAATTCGCTCTCGCCTACCGAAAAGCGGCCGAGCGGCCAGGGCTGGGACCTGACGTGGCGGTACCAGAACCTGGTTTCCGGTTACAACATCGCGATGGCGATGCCCGCCAAGCTGCAGCCGGGTCCGCTGGCGGGACAAATCAGTCTGTTCGCGCCGGTGTCGCTGTTCTTTTTCTTTTTCGTGATGTTCATCATCGCCACGCTGCGCGGGATCGACCGGCATCCGATGAACTATTTCTTCCTGGCGGCCGCGTTCTTTTCTTTCCACTTGCTGTTGGCCTACCTGGTGGATCACATTTCGATCCACGCTGCTTTTGTGATCTGCTCGATCGTCTCAGTGGCGCTGGTGGTCAGCTATCTACGGCTGGTGGTGGGGATGCGCTTCGCGCTGCGGGATGCGGGGCTGGCGCAGTTCGTCTATTTGGTTCTGTTCTCTTACGCTTTCTTCTTCAAGGGTTTCACTGGGCTTGCGGTTACCATCGGCGCGATTCTGACGTTGTTTGTGGCGATGCAGGTTACCGGCCGGCTGAACTGGAGCCAGCAGTTTCGCGCGGCCGCTACGGAGAGTGGACATGCCGGCTGAAGCCGGCTGCGGGCAGGATTGCCCGCCCCACATGCACTAGAAGCCGACGTATTGCACTTCTTCTTCCAGCTCCAGGCCGAAGCGATCGCGCACGCGGGATTTCAAGTCGCCGATGATCTGGCATAACTCGCGCGCGGTGCCGTGGCCGGCGTTGTAGATCAGGTTGGCGTGGTATTCGGCTACCTGGATGCCGCCGTTGCGCATCCCCTTGGCGCCCACCTGTTCCAGGAAATAGGCCGATGCTACCTTGCCTTCGCGAATCACGCGCTCGGGGACCTGGCGGCGGACCGACTGGGGAAGCTCGGCCACCAGCAGGTTCTTGAAGATGCTGCCCGCGCACTTCATATCCGGCGGATATTTCGCCAGGCGGATCTTGAGAATCTCCCCGGCGGTCTGGCGCAGCTCGACGGCGGGCGCGGAGTCCAGCTCCAGCCGCGCGGAGAAGATGATCCAATTCTTGTGCTGTTTGAAAACGCTCTCGCGGTAATGGAAGCGGCATTCGGCGTTGCTGAACACGCGCAGGGCCGCTCCGTCGAAGAAGCGCACTTCGCGCACGCGCTCGTCGATGGAGTGTCCGTAGGCGCCGGCGTTTCCGTAGACCGCGGCGCCCACCGATCCCGGAATTCCGGTCATGGTTTCCAGGCCGCGCAGGCCGCGATCGATGGAGTAGTCCACCAGCGCCTGCAGGCTGGCGCCCGCCTGCACGTCGACGCTGCCGGCCTGGTTCTGGATTCCGGCGGCGGTGAAGCGCAGCACGATGCCGGCGAATCCGGAGTCGGAGACGATCAGGTTGGTGCCTTCGCCGATCACGGCGCAATCCGAGCCGCTGGCTCGCGCGAGACTGAGCGCCTGGATGAAGCTGGGCTCGTCGGCCGACTCCAGGTACACCTCCGCCGGGCCGCCGATTCCGAAGCGGGTGTGCCGGCTCAGCAAAGCTCCCTCGGAGATCGCTACATTGGGAAGGTTGGCCAGGCGCTCGATCGTTTCTGGTCGAACGGGCATCTCGTCCAATACTAGCGTAGGCGATTCGGCCGCCCGGCGCGGCTCGAGAAAGGAGTTCCCGGTGCCTTCTGGTTTTGCCGGCTTTCCAGCGGAAGCGGCCAAGTTTCTGCGAAGTTTGAAGCGCAACAATCGCCGCGAATGGTTTCAGCCCCGTAAGCACTTATACGAGCAGCACGTCAAAGCCCCGATGCTGGAACTAGTGGCGGCGCTCAACGCCGGCCTGGCGCGATTCGCTCCCGAGTACGTGACGGATCCGAAGAAGGCGATCTTCCGCATTTACCGCGACACGCGCTTCAGCCACGACAAGACGCCTTACAAGACGCACATTGCGGCCAGCTTCTCGCGGCGCGCGCCGGAACGCCTGGGAACGGGGGGATTCTATTTCAGCATCTCGCCCGAGGGGATCGAGGTGGCGGGCGGGATTTACCATCCCGAGCCGGACGTGATGTTGGCGGTGCGCACGCACATCGGGGAGCATCATGAGGAGCTGCGGCGGATTCTGAAGGTGCGCAAAACGCTCACGTTGATGGGAGGGCTGCAGGGCGCCGAACTCACGCGCGCGCCCAAGGGTTTCGAACCCGGCCATCCGGCCATCGGGTGGATCAAGATGAAGGACTGGATTCTGGATGTCACGCTGGATGCGTCGCTGGCCCCGACGCCCAAACTGCACGGCGAAATCCTGGAACGCTTTCGCGCCATGGCGCCGGTGATTGAATTCCTGAACCGGCCTTTAATCGCGAGAAAACCGGCTAAGGACTTACTTGAATATTATTCGTAACCGAAAAGACGCCTGAAACTCCCTTGGCCGCGATTCCGGCGCGATCCTTGTCGCCCTGGTTCGCCACCGCTCCGGTCAGCGTCACGTTTCCGTTCTTCACGATGATGTGAATGGTGGGCACGGCCCGCAGGCTGTACAAGTCCAAACCCGGCTGCGAGTAGATGGCCCGATAGACCGCGCGGCGGATCTGATCGTCGTTGGGCGACAACGGGAGCACTTCGATGTGGTTGACTACCCGCTCGACACCTTCGATTTTCTTGACGGCTTTTTCGGCGTCGGACTTCACGGTGGGCCGTGTAACCTGGCCTTCCAGCGTGACCGTATAACCATCCACTTTGTAAGCCAAGTCATCGAAGACGGAATAATAAGGAAGCATCACCAGTTCGTGCCGGACTTCGCGCGCGATTCTGGCCTCGGCCTTTTGAGAAGCCTGCCGGTCGCTCGCTTGAGGCCAAGCCAAACTTGTCGCGATCAACAGAAGTGATGTACCTGCCAGATGCTTGTACATAATTCGACGCAGCCTCCCTCAGTGCTTTGGACGACTTCAGCAGGCCAGATTATACTCCTGGCTGGAAATTCGAACAAGGCGGACAATTCAGGGGATGTCAGGGGCGCAACGTCGGTATCGAGTTTTTAACCAGAAGGTCTCCGTGCCAACGCCGCACGTTACAGGAATGTAAGAAGGTCCCCGTGCAGGGTTGGTTTGTTGGGGAAAGGGTCGCCGCACGGGGACTAGCTGCTTTGCTTTTGTAGACGAGGTTGAGGCGGGTTCGGTTCCAACATTCCGCAGGGGATGCCTGCGCGTCAGGCGCCCTACATCCAGCCGGCGCAGGTTGCGACACTGTGTGACATAACCTGCCGGTTCTGTTCAGAAAACATTTCCGCAAGATCCTGTCTTTATTCTTCCTATTTTTCAGTCCGGTCCAGGGCAACAGCGCCGAAATTCTGATAATGTGGAACGCGAATTACCAAACCAGTCCGCCCGCTCATGTTGAGGTCCGGACCGGAAACCATTAAGGAGATCCTAATGAAGAAGCTCACATTGTCGTTTTGGCTCGCGCTCGCCGCGGCCGGTCTATTTGTGCTGCAGGCTGCTGGTCCGTTCTCTCATCCAACGCGCATGGACGACCCGATGCCGACCTGCCCGCCGGAATGCGGACCAATCCCGCAGAACGTTCGTTGACGAGGCCGGGTTCAGGAGAGGGTGGCCCCGGGCTGCCCTCTCACGCCCGAGTGGCCTGTGAGGAGATGCTTGGCAGCTGGTGGGCCGGCTTGAAGACGCTGATCCACAGCACCAGACACAGCGTCAGTGCCGACAGCATGTAGTTGTTGACTTGCGTCTTTCTGCCCCAACCCATATTAGCGATGAAGTACGACACTGCGTAAATGGCGAAGTACCCGGCCAGCATGGTTTCGTGCCGCAGCAGGCTGCTCTTCAGGCTGTTGCGCACCACCACGAAGAACAACAGCGCCGACAGCACCAGGAAGATCGCCAGCACGGTGGAAAGGTAGCGTTTCGCCAAAAACTCGAACTGCATGATGGCCTGCAACCGGACGGTGCTGAAGCGCCGGAGTTCCACGCTGAGCGGTAGAGCCGCGAAAAGCAGCGCGGTGAGCAGCGAGAACAGCAGCAGGGGCCGGGCCGGCCGGGCGATGGCGCGATAGTCCTTCCACAATCCGGTGTGGACTTCCAGCGCTACCCCGACTTGAAGCAGCAGCAGAACCGGTTCGGTCCAGAGCCAGAAGTAAGTGTAGGATATGGGCAGCGCGCCGTCCGCCAGGACGGTGTAGTGCATCGCGCCCAGCGAGCGCAGCACCGCGCTACCCAGATACAAAGTGAAGATGGGATGATTCCTGGCCAGCCGCGTCCACAACAAGTGCAGGCAGAAGAGAGACTGAACACCGACCGAACAATACCACAGGATATTGGTTGGTCCAGTCATGTATGAGGTGTTAGTGAACCGTAACACGAAGCGCCCGGCGTAGCAGACGAGCGCTTCTTTAAATGTTCGAGTGCCTCTATCTTTTCTTGGCCGGCGCTTTCTTGGGCGCGTTCGGATTGGTGTAGTTGGTCTGGACCGTGGCGCCGAGCTGCTGCAGCAGCGCCTTGGACGCGTCGGCGAACTGACCGGTGGGCGCCAGCGCGAGGTACTTCTCAAGCGCTTCTTTCATGCCCGGCGGGGCCACCATCTTGCCGTCCGCGCCGATGGTCAGCTTGGCGGACAGCGCGGTCGCATACTGGAATTGGGCGTCGGCGTAATCGGGATTGGCCTCGATGGCCTTCTTGAAGGCCTCTTCGGAGGCAGCGGTCTGGCCGCTGTTGACCAGCAGCGCTCCCAGGTTGTAGTAATACTTGCCGGCGTTGGGCGGATCGAGCTGTGCCGCTTTATTCAATTCGGCTTGAGCTTCGCTGAACTTCTTGTCGCGCGCCAGCGCCAGCGCGAAGTTGTTGTGGTAGGCCGGATCGTCCGGCTTGAGCGTGATGGCTTTCTGATAAGCGTCCAGGCTCTTGTCGAGGGCGGCCTGTTGCTCGGCGCCTGTCTTGGTGGTTGCCAGACCGGTGTAAGAGTCCGCCAGGTTGGCGAAAATCACGTGCTGGTTGGCGTCCATCTCGGCGCCTTTTTGGAAGGCCTCGACGGCGGCTTCATAGTTCTTGGCGTTCAGGGCTTCCTTGCCGGCATTGAAGGTGTCATTGAGAGCCTTGTTCTTGGCCAGGATCGCGGCGTTCTCCTTGGAGCGCTTCTCCAGGGCCTCCTTCTGCTCCTTGCTCATGCTGCGGTCCGCCTCTTCGGCCGGCGCGCCACCGGTGGCGGCGGCCTGGCTGGCCTGGGCCTTCAAGTCCATGTTGACCGGAATCGGATCGCCCAGCCGCGTTCGAACTCCGTCGACGTGGTAGGCCACCTTGCCATCTACGATGAGGCTGACCTTGAAGGTGCCACCGCTGGGAAGCCCGTTGTAGATGTAGTGGCCCTTCTTGTCGGTCTTGGCGCCCTTGTAGGTGCCCTTCATGTCGGTGCGTTCGATGAGGATTTCCCCGCCTTTGAGGGGCTGTCCGTCCGGGCCTTTCACGTCGCCTTCGATGGCGGCGACTTGCGCCCAGCATGCGCCCGTAAAGAGCAAGAAGCAAATTCCAAACTTAGTGTGCCTGCGTGACTTGGCGAGCATCTCGATGGCCCTCCCCAGGAGAGTTTAAGGTATCCATTCACAGCATACTACGCTCGGGTCGGCGTTGGCCACGGCAGATCGATTTTCCTCTTCCAGTTGACGGATTTGGAAGAGCGAGCTGCTTGTATCCGAATCGGCGGGAGGCGCATCCAAGAAAGCGTATCCGTCTCGTGTTGGGATACAATGTCTGCATAAGCCTTCGGTAAGGGATTTTGGGGATATTGAAGCATGCGGGGACTCATTTTTTTCCTGCTCGCTCTGAGTAGCCTGTTTGGACAGGAGAGTCTCGAACGAGCCAAACAACTCTACGAGCGCACCGACTATCAGGCCTCTCTGGAGTTGCTGCACCGCGCTGCGAAACCGAGCGGCGCCACCTACGGCCTGATGGGCCAGAACTATTTCATGCTGGGCGAATACAAGAAGGCCACCGAGGCCTTTCAGAAGGCTCTGGCGCAGGAGCCTTCCAAATCCGAACATGCTCACTGGTTGGGCCGGGCATTCGGGCGGCGCGCTGAAACTTCCAACTTCCTAACTGCACCGGGTTATGCTTCCAAGGCCCGGCAGTATTTCGAAGAAGCGGTGACGCTCGATCCGGACAACGACGAAGCGCTGAACGATCTGTTTGATTACTACCTGCAGGCGCCGGGTTTTCTGGGGGGCGGATACGACAAGGCGGAGCGCGTGGCCAAGCGCATCGCGGAGCGCAACGAGGCTGAAGGCCACTTCGCCGAAGCGCAACTAGCCGACAAGCGCAAGCAGTTCGACACCGCCGAGGAGCAACTGCGCAGGGCCATGGAACTGGCTCCGCATCAGGTGGGCAGGGTGCTGGACCTGGCCAAGTATCTGGCCAAGCGGGGACGCATTCAGGAAAGCGAAGCAGCTTTCGATCGAGCCGCACAGCTTGAGCCCAACAGCCCCAAGGTGTTTTTCGCGCGTGCGCGGACCTACGTCGAGCAAAGGCGAAACCTGGATCGGGCGAAAGAGCTTCTGATCAAGTATCTGAAGAGCAATCTGACGCCCGACGACCCGCCGCGCGAGCAGGCCGAGAAGCTGTTGAAAGAGGTTTCGGGCGCCTGACGCCGGCCGGGCAGCCTCGCACCCAGCATCCGGGTGTACGCGATACTGGAGACGGCATGCACCTGGGTGAAGCAGTCCGGTTCAGTTGGGAGGCGCTGCGCGCGAACAAGTTTCGCACCTTCCTGACCGCGCTCGGACTGGTGATCGGCAACGCCTCGGTCATTCTGGTGGTCACCATTTCGATTACCAGCCGCGAATACATCCTGGACAAGATACGCGGCGTCGGTTCCAACCTGATCTACGCCCAGTACACGGCCGGCACCAACACCGCCACGCAAGTGGACGCAGACTTCATCAAGCTGGCCGACGTGGACGCGGTACGCAAACAGTTTTCCAATCGCATCGTGGCTGCCACCGGAGTGATGACCACCTACGGCCGGGTCCTGATCAACGGCAAGGAGCAAGACGTCTCGGTAATCGGCACGGACGAACGGTATCCAGCGGTGCGCAACATGGTGCTGCTTTCCGGACGCTTCCCGGACGAGAGCGATCTGCGGCAGCGGCAGAAGGTGGTGATGGTCACCGAAAAGCTGGCGGAGCGGCTGTATGGCAGTCCCCAGGCCGCGGTTGGACAAATCCTCAAGCTGTTCGGTCTGCGGTTCGCGGTGATCGGAGCGTTCAAGGAGCGGACCGGGACCTTCGGGTTTTCCGAGGTCACCAACGAGACTGCGCTGATGCCGATCACGGTGATCAAGGATTTCACGCCGGTGGAGCGCGTCGACCCGATGTACGTGCAGGCCAGGCAAGCCGACGACGTTGTGCCGCTCACGGGAGCCATCAAGCAGGTGCTCGAGAGCCGTCATCGGCCGGGCGCGCGCTACGACGTCCAGAACCTGTCGGGGATTCTGGAGGCGGCGCAGGAAATCGCGCTGGTGTTGACCATCGTGCTGATCCTGGTTTCGGCGATCGCGCTGATTATTTCCGGAATCGGCATCATGAACATCATGCTGGTGACGGTGACCGAGCGGACCCGCGAGATCGGCATCCGAATGGCGGTGGGGGCTTCGCGCCGCGACGTGCAGGAACAGTTCCTCACCGAGTCGGTGGTCATCAGTCTGGCGGGTGGCGCCATCGGCATCCTGCTGGGTATATCGGTGCCGCTCAGCGTGCGGTACTTGACCGACGACATACGCATTCCCATCTCCTCGCTTTCGGTAGTGGTGGCCTTCGGCGTCTCGCTGATCGTCGGCGTGGTGTTCGGGATGCTGCCGGCCAACCGGGCGTCGCGATTGAATCCGACCGAAGCGCTGCGGTACGAGTAGGAGTTGGACGATTATCGTTGGGTCAATTCTTCACGGGTACATTTTTTCCCGCTCCGAACACGACTTAGACGCCTCATCAGTTGCCGGTACTCCTGGGCGGTGGTCCCGGCGCCTCCGTATTGCCGCAGCCATTCTCGAAACGCCGCATTCAAGGTTGTCCCCTCGCGGGCGGCACGCAAGCGAGCCCTTTCGAGCACGTCGTCCTCGGCGCTGAGCGTGACTCTCTGCATTGCCTTATTTACATCTTAGATCGCCCGATCTGGGAACTACGAGATGATGCCTTTGCGGACCGCGTACAGTATCAATTCCGGCACGCTGTGCAGGTTGAGCTTTTGCAGGATGTGCGTCCGGTGCGTGTCCACCGTGTAGAGACTCACGTTGAGGGCGCTGGCGACTTCTTTGTTGGTCTTGCCCTCGGCGATGAGCTGCAGAATCTCGCGCTCGCGATCGGTCAGCAGCTCGTAAGTGTCGTCGCCGCCCTTGCGTCCCAGCGCTTCTACGTAATCTTCCTGTAGGACGCGGCTGATCTTGGGACTGAAAAAGGATCGGCCCTCGGCCACGGCGCGAATGGCCGCGATCAACTCCGCCTTGAGCGCGTCCTTGAGCAGGTAGCCGCGCGCGCCGGCCTTGAGCGAGCGCAGCACGTAGCTCTCGTCGTAGTGCATGCTCAGGATCACGACCCCGATGCCGGGGTGTTTATCAACGATGCGGCGGGTGGCTTCGATCCCGTTCAGGTTGGGCATGGCGATATCCATGACCACGACGTCGGGGGCGTGCTCGGCGGCCAGCTCGATGGTTTCGCGCCCGTCGGCCGCTTCGCCCACCACCGTGAAGCCCGGCTGGCGTTCCAGCAGCAGGCGCATGCCGTCGCGGAGGATGTTATGGTCGTCAGCCAGCAGGATGCGGACTTGTTCCATTCCTTCGGTCTCCGTTCCAGGCCGCCAGCGGGAGTTTGACCTGCAGCAGCGTGCCGCGTCCGGGGCGCGAATCGATCTCGAACGTTCCGCCCAGATGCCGCACGCGTTCTTCCATGCCCAGCAGCCCCAGGCCGCGGATGCGCGCCTGATCGAATCCGCTGCCGTCATCCTGAACGCTGAGCAGGATCTGTCCGGTTTGGCTTTGCACTGCGACTTGCACAGTGGTGGCCTGGGCGTGCCGCGCGCAGTTGTTGAGAGCCTCCTGGACCACTCGATAGATGCAGGTCTTGTGCTCCTCGGGGAGCTCGTCGGCTACCTCGCTCGATACTTCGACGCGCATGCCGGTGCGTTTGGCGGTCTCGCGCGCCTGCCAATCCAGCGCGGGCACCAGGCCGAAGTCATCCAGCATGGACGGCCGCAACAGCAGGGCCATGTTGCGAATCTCGTTCATCCCTTTTTCCGCCAGGCCGCGGATGGCTTCCAGGTGCGGGCGCACTTCGCGCGCGGGCTCCAGGTCGAGCAGGTTCTCGGATTCCATCAAGACGGCGGAAAACGCCTGGCCGACTTCGTCGTGCAGCTCGCGCGAGACTCTGCGGCGTTCCTCCTCCTGGGCGCGCACCAGCTTGGCGGAAAGCTCCTGCAGGCTGGCTTGAGCCTGGACGCTCTCCTCCAGACGCCGGCGCGCTTCGCCTTCCAGCCGCAGGATGTGGAAGATGGTGAGGCCGGCCAGCGCGGCGCCGCCCAACAGCGTGATGGTGATCATGGCCACCAGCCCGAGCTGCAATCGCTCGAACACGGCGCCCAGCCTTTCGTCGCCGCGCTTGAGCGACTCCTCGTTCAAGGCTTCGATGCGGTCGGCGATCTGCAGCATGGTGGTGCGGCGCGGCATCAATTCCTGATACAGGAACGCGTAGCGGTATTTGTTGCGTTCCTCGGCCGACCAGGCGAAGGTGCGATCCAGGACCTTCCAGTAGGCGTCGATCTCGGCGCGCAAGGCCCGGAACGGGGCGGCTTCCTGGGAGTCGATCGATCGGGCGTAGCTGTCGATGGCGGCCTCGGTGTCGCGCCGCAGACCTTCCACGGAAGCCAGTTGCGCCTTCGCGCCGGAGGGTTCGGGCGCCAGCAGCGAATCCCGCACATAGGTTCCGGAAAGATAGATGTTGGAGCGGATCTGTTCCAAGGTCCGGTTGCGAACCAGGAAGCGCGCCTGGAGCTGGGCGTCACTCTGGCGGAGCGTGTTGAGAAGCAGCAGGGAAGCGATTTCGGCCACCGCCATGAGCAGCAGCAGGCCGCCGAAACCGAGCACCAGAATCAGGCCAGGCCGCTGGCGCATGGGGCCTCCCGTTCACGCAAAGTCTTCACCGCCGGCTGGGGCAGCCGTGCATTTCGAGCGCGACCAGGCTGGCTCGAGTGGAGCGGAAGCATCTATCTTCTAAGATAGATCCCTGGGCGGGTTTGGGGTATCGCGTCCTTCCTGTATAAAGCGATTTCCCGACCCAGGAAATACAGTACCGACGGGATTCCGCGTTGCCCTGACCTTTTGTATTCTGTAATTGCATCATCCCTTGGAGGTTCAGATGAGAATGCGATTCCTGGCCTGCACGGCCCTGACCGCGCTGTGTTTTACTTTCGGCGCTTGCAAGAAGAATGTGGCTGCGAAAACGCCGCCCGCGCCCACGCCGGCCGCTTCGACTGCAACTACCGCGGCTACCACACCGCCGGCCCGGCGAGCCGAGCAGCGTCCCAGCCAGACTGCCGCGAACACGCGTTCACGCATGCCTGACGCGGCCACGCGCGCCCGTATCCAGGACCTGTTGAACCGGATCCAGGATGCTTATTTCGACTACGACAGACACACCATCCGGGCGGATGCCCAGGCGGCGTTGAAGACCGACGCCCAGACGCTGGCCGACATCATCAAGCAGTATCCGGACTTCAAGCTGACGGTGGAGGGTTACTGCGACGAGCGCGGATCGGAAGAATACAACATCGCGTTAGGCGATGCGCGCGCCAAGCAAGCCAAGGAATACCTGGCGAACCTGGGACTCCCCGGCGAGCAGTTGCGGGTGATCAGCTACGGCAAGGATAAGCCGGTGTGCGAGGATCACGACGAGGCGTGCTGGCAGAGGAATCGCCGCGCGCACCTCACCCAGGGGCAGTAGAGTCGTAGCCGCGCGTCACTGGTGCGACAGGTGCGCCAGCACGCGCGCCAATGCTTCATCGGAGGCCGCCGGCGCGGGACACCCCGGCTGGCGCGATCTCCACAGTTCGGCCGCGAGCGTCAGGTTCTCCTCGGTGGCGTCCCCCAATCCCGATGCCCTAGGGTGTTGGGCTAATGCCTTCCTGGCGCTCTCGGCCGTTTGTGCAGTGGGGTGTGCGTTGGATGGAACCGTCGCGGTGCATTGCTCCACCAGCTTGAGCGCGCCCTCCAGCAGGGTCTGGCTGCGGCGATAACGCTCCGAGGAGCGGATTCCGCGGGCGTCCGGATCGAGCGCCAGGATCTGACCGCAAGTCTCCAGGTTGGTCCGCGCTTTGGCGTCCGAAGGATTCAAGCGTAGCGCGGCGCTGAAGGCATCCCGCGCGGCCAGATAGTTGTCCAGCGCGAGTTGGGCCACACCCAATCCGGAGTATGCTTCTGCGTCCTGGTTGTCGGCGCGGAGGACGTCGCGAAAGACTTCCGCCGACTGACGGGGTGATCCGTACGCGAGCAGCAATCCGCCGATCTGCTTCCTGGTGGTCTTGTCTACGGCCGGCCCGACCGCGGCCAGCAGCTCGGCGATGGCCTGGGTCTTCAGCCGCTGCTTGGCCAGATACTCGGCCAGCTCCAGGCGGGCTTGAATCCGGTATGGTTCCTGCCCTTTAGGCCACGAGCCATCGATGGCGCGGTGATAGTTGGTGATGGCGTTCAGTGTGTCCTGCCGGCTGGCGGCAATTCTGGCCAATCCGAGGTTCGCGGCGCCATTCTCGGGCTGGCGCTTGAGCAGTTCTCTCAGGTACACCGCGCCGTCGTCCATTTGCCCCGTTTTTACCAGGGCCACTCCCAGAGCCAGCCGGTAGGTCGGGTTGCCTGGAGAAACCGACAAAGCATGCCTGAACTGCTCGACGGCTTCGGCTTCGAGGTCCTGCCGCTCCAGCGCGATGCCGGCCTGGTAGGATTGATCGGCCCGTGCCGAACGCTGGGACCGGTAGTAGTAGTTGAGGAAGCCGATCAACAACAGCAACACCAGCGCGGTGGCGATGACGCCCGGCACCAGGAGCCTGGAGGGACGGGCTTCCTCGGTGGCTGCGCGCTTCTCGTGAGTAGCTCCGTCGCCGATTCCGTAGGCCTCCAGGACGCTGTGCAGCGAAACGACGCCCTGCAGCTCGCGAACATTGGAGCGGCTGACCACGGGCAGCACGTTCCACTTGCTTTCGGCCATGCGCTTGAGCGCTACGTCGAGGGTGTGATCCAGGTGTACGTGCGGAAAATTCTCGTTGGTGAGCAGGTCGGTGGGAATCTGGGCGGTAGGCACCTCGGAGAGGCGCCGGTGTCCGCGCCCGGCCGCCACTTCGGCCTCGGCCAGGGCGAGCGAAACCATCCCCAAGAGCCTTTGGTGCTCAGCGACGACGGGCCAAGCGTTGCGTTCGGGGCTCAAGCGGGCCAGCGCGTCTGCGAAGCGATCGTATAGGTTCAGCAAACTAGGCGGCGCGGTGGCAGCATCCCGAACCGCCGGCATGGGTTCCCGGTCGCGAGCTCCGGCCGGCAGATGCAGACCATCCTGATGCTGGAGCGCCTCGTAGATCGGTTCCTTTTGCAGCTTGTAGGAGATGTAGTAGCTGATGAGATTGGAGATCATGAGCGGCACGATGATGGAGTAGTCGCGCGTCATCTCGAAGATCATGATCACGGAAGTAAGCGGAACGCGCACGATGCCCGCGAAGGCGGCGCCCATCCCGACCAGGGCATAAGCTCCGACGCCGCCGGTGTAGTCGGGCATCAGTTGATGCGCGGCCGTGCCCACGGCTCCGCCCATCATGGCGCCGATGAAAAGGCTGGGGCCGAAGATGCCGCCCGCGTTGCCGGTACCGTAGCAGGCGGCGGTGGCCACCAGCTTGAGCACTACCAGCAGGGCCATGAGCTGGAGCGCCATCTGGCCGTTCAACGCCTCGCTGACGTGGCCGTAGCCAACGCCCAAAACGTCGGGGACGAACCAACCCAAGACGCCCACCAGCAGACCGCCGGCGGCTGGCTGCATCCAGTTGGTCCACTCGGGCAGCGCCTGGAATCGCTTGCGGATGAGCAGCAGGAGTTTGACGAAAGCCACCGACACCAGACCGCCCACCACGCCCAGCACCGCGTAGCTGATGAACTCGACCGGGCTGACGAGTTGATAGGAAGGCACGTGGAACAGCGGTTCGTCGCCCAGCAGCAGGTGCAGGACGATCCAGGAAGTGGCCGAACTCAGGACGATGGAGCCGAGCACGGGGGCGTGCAGGTCGCCCATCACTTCTTCGAGCGAGAACAGAACCGCGGCTACCGGCGTGTTGAAAGCTGCCGCCAGCGCCGCCGACGCGCCCACCGGGATCAATTCGCGGACCTTCTTGGATCCCAGCCCCAGACGGCGCCCCAGCACCGAGGCCAGTCCCGCGCCGATGTGCACGGAGGGTCCCTCGCGTCCCAGAGCAATGCCGCTGGCGAGCGAGATCGAAGAGCACATGAACTTGCCCAGGACCGTGCGGAAGCTGATGAAGCCGTCCCGCAGGAATAGCGCGGCTTTGGTCTGCGGAATCCCACTGCCTCGCGCGTTGGGAAAGGAGCGCGAGAGAAAATACCCGGTCACTATCGCGCCAATGGTGGGAATCAGCAGCCGGCGCCAGGCTGCGCCGCCCGCCGGATACATCCGGGAGCCGAGATTTTCGGTGACGTAGATGAACCCGGCCACCACCACGCCGACCAGCGCCCCGATGATCAGGGTGAGGAGCAGCAGAACTTTGTCTTCGTGTTGCTGAAGGCCGATTCCGGACCACTCTCGGATGCGGGTTCGCCAGGCCCCTATGGATTCCCAGGGCGCGGCTGGTTGAGAGCTGGCATGCATCGCGGACAGTTTGCGGAACAGGCGCGCGTCGCGGAGCGTGCCTTCGACCAGATTAACAGATGTGAGCGTGTCCGGTTCACGGCCTCGGCGGCTCCTCTCGCTCACGTGCCAACCCGAGGTACGATTTCGATTAGGAGGCTGCTTATGCGCAGGCGCGACTTGCAGGCCAGCATGTACGAGCTGACCGATGCCTCCGTGACTCAGCGATGGATGTTAGCGGCGATCGTGGGTGTGTGGGTCGCGGTGGCATGGTGGCTGCTGTTTGGCGGCGGCCTGGAGACCGCGGGCGCACGGTTCGGATGGATTTGGATGCCCGGCGACGTCACCCGGCGGGCTTGTCTCGGCGCCGGGTTCTCTATTTACTACCTCCGGATTCTTTTCACCGAGTTCGTGTTCTTGAAGCGCGGCGTGAGCTGGAGCGAAGTATTCACCATTGTGCCCTGGATGTTAGGTATTTTCCTGCTGCTGAGTGTCGCCGGCGGGACGAATCCCGAGCCTTTCGGCGCGGCGGGCGTCGCCGGGCTGGTCTTGTTTCTGGTGGGCTCGTGGATGAACTCTTACGGGGAATACGCTCGGCATCGCTGGAAACAGCGGCCTGAGAATCGAGGGCGGCTCTACACTCAGGGACTGTTCCGCTACTCGCGACATCCAAACTACTTGGGCGACCTGATCTTGTTCACCGGATTGTGTCTGATTTCAGGCGCGTGGGTGACGGCGCTCATACCGCTCGCGATGCTGGCCGGGTTCGTATTCGTAAACATTCCCGTGCTGGATTCTCATCTGCGTGACAAATACGGTTCGCAGTTCGAAGAATATGCCAAGGGAACCCGGAAGCTGATCCCAAGGCTGTATTAGCGCACACTCGCCCGCTCTGCAATTTGATAAAAAGGTGTGATGACACGAATCCTCCTCTTGTCCGCTTTGGCCGCGTCCACTCTCGCCGCGCAGGATTGGGCGAAGGCAACGCTAGACAAATCCCCCCGCAAACACGAGTGGGTAACTGTCACGCACGACGGGCGCTCGGTGAAAACGTTCGTCGCTTATCCCGACTCCAAGGCCAAAGCGCCGGTGGTTCTGGTCATCCACGAAATCTTCGGCATGACGGACTGGGTGCAGGATCTCGCCGACCAGGTGGCGGCCGCGGGCTACATCGCAGTGGCTCCGGATCTGCTTTCGGGCATGGCGCCCAACGGCGGCGGCACCACCGATTTTCCGCAGGGCGGCGCCGGACGGGCCATCGGCCAGCTCAGTGTGGATCAGAAAACCGCCGATCTGAACGCGGTGGCCGACTACGGGCTGAAGCTGCCTGGCGCCAACGGCAAGCTGTTCGTCACCGGGTACTGCTGGGGTGGCGGCGAGAGTTTCCATTTCGCCACCGTCCGCCCGAATCTGGCCGCAGCCTTCGTGTTCTATGGCGTGCCGCCGTCCAAAGAAGACATGGCGCGGATCAAGGCGCCGGTCTACGGTTTCTACGCCGGTAACGACGCCCGCATCGACGCCACCATTCCGGACACCGTTACCAACATGAAGGAGTTGGGCAAGAAGTACGACCCCGTCACCTACGAAGGCGCGGGCCACGGCTTCATGCGCGGCGGTGAGCAGCCTGATGCCAGACCCGGCGACGCGAAAGCGAGAACCGATGCCTGGGCGCGCTGGAAGACGCTGCTAGCCAGCAATTGAGCGGCTTCCGGCCGGTGGTGCGACCGAAATCCGACCGTCGCCCGTGGTACATTTGAGCTTTCGCCTGAGGCGGCATGTCCGTTCAAATCCTGTTACAAGGCAAGGTTTTGGGGGTCGAGGAGTTCCTGCTCGCAGGCTCGCCGGACGAGGCGGTGTTCTCCGGACGCCTGCGCTGGTTGAGCCTGCTGAGCGAAGTGTTGCCGCGCGCCTTGATCGCGGAGCTCGGGCTTTCGAAAATGCTGCTGGGATCGAGCGGCGGTGAACAATTCCTGGCGGTGTTGCCCGAGGAGGTTCGTCCGCAAGCCGAGCAATTCCTGAATGCGGCGCGGGCGGGGATGCACGAGTTGAGCCGTGGGCGGCTGGAGCTGCTGTGGGCCATCACCGAGAACCTCGGCGACTGGACCGTGGTTCGCAAGCGCCTGAACGAGGAGTTCCAGCGCAAGCAGGACACGCCGTTGGCCGCGACCGGTCTGGAATCGGCCGAGCAGCACGCGGAACCCGATCCGGACTATTTTGCCGGGCTCGAGACATCGCTTAGAGACGCGACCACGGTGAGCTGGTCTCCGGAATCGCCCGCGCGGATCAGCACGGCGGGCGGGAAGCATTCCTGGCCGATCGGCTCATCGCCGGATGCGGTGCCTCTGGCGCGCCACACGGCCTTGACCGATGATGGACGCGACAGCGCCACGGCGTTGCTGCTGGCCTGCCGCGCGGAGGGCCGGCCAGTGTGGGGCGTTCTGCGCGGCGACGTGGACAGCGTCGGGATTCGCATGCGGCGCTTGCACAGTATCGAGGAGCACGTGCAGCTCTCGGTGCTGTACAAGCAGTTTTTCGCCGGCGAGGTGGAGGTGCTTTGCTCGCTTCCCGAGTTCTGGCGCAAAGTGAACCTGCTGTATACGGGCGGCGATGATTTCGCGGTGTACGGCGCCTGGGACGCGCTGATCGGACTGGGCCGGGAGTTGCAGCGCCTGTTCCAGCGCTTCAGCGAAGAGCACCTCAAGGATTTTCCGGGCGCCGAGGGGAAGACCATCACCATGGCTCTGGCGCTGGCGCCGGAGCTGACTACGCCGCTGCGGTCGGTGTACGAGCGCGCTGGAGACAAACTCGAGGTCGCCAAGTCCTCCGACAAGGATTGCTTCTACCTGCTGGGACGGACGCTCGAATGGAAGCAGCTTTCCGACGCCGCCGAGTTGAAGGACGAGCTGACCGGCATGGTGCGGGAGTTCGATGTCGCGCCGCAGTACATACGGGAGCTCTGTGGGATCTATCGCGAGACCAAGCGCGCGCCGGGCGCCAGGCGGGTGGAACGGCCGTGGCGTTTCCATCGGCGGCTGCACCGTATTCTGGGAAGCTCGCGCTCGCGCGATTTTCAAAAAGCGCGGGCCAGCCTGATCGCCGACCTGGTGGGGAAGAATCCCGTCAATCTGAAGTTGCGGCCTTCGGGCCGCGTAGCGCTAGAATGGGCGAGATTGTCCACGGAGGGCCCGGAGCAGTAACGATGTGGCGCACGCACTGGTGCGTGCCGCGTTCACACTGGTGTGAACGCAATGAGAGAGGATGGAATGGCTGACGAACCGCAACAACAGGAACAGGGAAACCGCGAAGCGGCGAGCGGCGCCCCGCAAGGCGGCGCCCGCGAGAGTGGAGCTAGCCGCGAAGGCGGCGGCGGTCGCCCGGGCGGCGGCCGCGAAGGTGGCGGCGGTCGTGAAGGTGGCGGAGGCGGTCGCGAAGGCCGTGGCCGTGAGGGCGGCCGTGGTCCACACAGCGGAGGCCGCGAAGGCGGTCGAGGCGACGACCGGCGCGGCGGCGATCGGGGCCGCTTCGAAGGTCCGCCCGAAATCGACCTGGACAAGCTCATCTCCGACCCCTTGTATCTGGACAACCAGGCGCACGGCGTGGTGAGCCGCATGCGCGACATGGATTCGGGCACCAAGAGCCAGTTGCGGCGTCTCTACAACGCGGTCCGCCGGGCCGTGCGGGCGCCGGAAAGCGAGCGCCAGCAGCAGTTCGTGATGCTGCGCGCCCGGCTGGCCTACACCATCGCGCGCCACTCGCTGCGCAGCCTCGATTCGCTCGAGAAACTACTGCTGCAGGTGACGCGCAAGAACGACGCGCGCGGTTACGAGCGCTTCCGCGATCTGTTCGAAGCCATCGTCGCGTATAACGAATAAGAAACGGTTGACATGAGTTCTCACACAGCGCAAACGGAACTGAAGCTGATTGGAAAATTGATCCTGGAGGGAGACATCACCTGCCAGACCGGGCTGCACATCGGCGCAGGCAAAGGCTCGCTCGAAATTGGCGGCGCCGACAATCCGGTGGTGAAGGACGCCTTCGGGTTGCCCTACATTCCGGGCAGCTCGCTGCGCGGCAAGCTGCGTTCATTGCTCGAACAGTCCTCGGGCCTGGCGGTGCCTTCGGAACTGGTGTATCTTTCGAAACGCAAGGGCCAGGAAGTACGCATTCATCAGAGCGACCGGCCGGACGACGACATCTGCATTCTGTTCGGGCGCAGTCCGGGCCGCATGGATCGCGTGTCCGGCGAGTCGCTGGACGCTACCACCGCCACCCCGGCGCGTCTGACCGTCTACGATGCTCCACTGGTGGCCGAAAGCATCACACCGCAGATGCGCGAGAACATGGACGACGAGCTGACCGAGGTGAAAAGCGAGAACGCCATCGATCGCATCACCTCGCAAGCCAATCCGCGCACGCTGGAGCGGGTTCCCGCGGGAGCGCGCTTCCATTTCCGCGTGGTGCTGGACGTGCTGTGCGCCGAAGATCGCGAGCTGCTGGCGCGCCTGTTGGAGGGCCTGCGGCTGCTCGAAGACGACAGTCTGGGGGGCGGCGGATCGCGTGGCAGTGGACGCGTGGCTTTGTCGAACCTGAAGCTCACCTGGCGAGGGCGCAGCTTTTACGCCTCCGGTGCGGCCGAGCAGGAACTGCTGGCCGAGGCCGATCTCGCGGGTTTGCAGACGCTCGCCAACGCGGCCGATTTCGCGGAGAAGCTCGCCGAATAGAATGTCCGAGGGCGGCGCCAGCAAAAGCTATGCGGTTCGTTTCCGTCCGGCCGGCCCGTGGCGTTTCGGTCCGGACTCGGGAGCGCGCGATCGCGTCGATCTGATCTGTCACAGCGACGCGGTGTTCTCGGCGGTGTGCTCGGCCATGTCGCAGCTCGGTTTCATGGAAGACTGGCTGGGGGCGACGGCGCGGTCGGCGGCGCCGGCGGTGCGATTCAGTTCGTTGTATCCTTTTCGCGGCGACACGCTGCTGGTGGTTCCGCCGCGTAGCCTCTGGCCGCCGACCGAGTCGGCCAAGGTCCGTTGCAAGGGCGCGCGCTTCGTTCCGCTTTCGGTGGTGGCTTCGCTGCTCGACGGCAAAGCCATCGACGAAAATCGCTGGGCTGTGGACGGCGAGAGCAAGTGCCTGGTATCCTCCGACGGAACCGGCGGACCATTCCGGATCGCGGTCCGCTCGAGCGCCGGCGTGGATCGACTGCAGCATGGCAACGTCGAGCCGCACGCTACCGCGTGCCTGGAGTTCGCGCGCGATGCCGGGCTGTGGACCGTGGTTGAGTTTGCGAACGATGATGCGGCCGCGCGGTGGGAAGCACCGGTGCGAAGCGCGTTGCGGCTTCTGGCCGATTCCGGTTTCGGCGGCGAGCGTTCGCGCGGCTGGGGCCGCTCGGAGGCTCCGGAATGGGAGCCTTGGATGCCGCCGCAGGCTGCTTCGACCGAAGAACCAGGGGAGCGAGCTTACTGGCTGCTGTCCGTCTTCACGCCGTCGGCTGGCGACGCGGTGGACTGGAGCCGCGGAAGCTATTCCACGGTTTCGCGACGTGGACGGATCGAAAGCAGCGCGCGTTGGGGCGAGCCGAAGAGCGCGACGGTCATGATCGAAGAAGGGTCGGTGCTGCTCGCGGGCGCGGAATTGCAGGGCGCGGCCCGCGACGTCGCTCCGGCCGGTTTCCCGCACCCGGTGTATCGCGCCGGATTCGCCCTGACGGTGCCGATCCCATGGAGAGCCTCGGTATGAGCCGTGGCGCGCGCACTCTTGCGTGCCGCGTTCGCACTCGTGCGAATGCTTGGCCTGATCTTTCATTGAACCCCCGGGCGTGGGCACGAGTGCCCACGCGGCACGCTGAGAGCGTGCGCCACGGCAGGCAGGTCCATCCATGAAATACCGGCTCACCTGCCTCACCCCCACCCTGGTCGGCGACGGCCAGAAGCTCGCGCCCATCGACTACATGGTCTGGAAAGACCACGTCAATGTTCTCGACCAGAGGCGCATCTTCCGCTTGCTCGCCAAAGGACCGCGCCTGGACGGCTACTTGAACCAGCTCAAGAAAGCGGAGAAGCTGGATTTCGCGTCCTGGGGCGGCTTCGCGCAGAATTATTCCGGACGCCGCATCCCGTTCGAGCACCCGAGTTCGACGCAGTATTGGGAAAAGGCGCACGCCGAGCATCTGTTCATCCCCACCTTCAGCACGGGTCCGAGCGGGCCGTATCTTCCGGCCACCGCGCTCAAGGGTGCATTGCGCACCGGCGTCGTACACGGACAAATTTCGGAACGCCTGATCAGCGACCTGGCGGAGCGCACCGCTTCGGAAGGACGCCTGCCCCGGCGCCCCGCGAGTTATGTGGAAGAAGCCGCGCTCGGATCGGGCGGCGCCGATTCCATGAAGTTCATCGCGGCGTCCGATTCCAGCACCGTTGCCGAGAACGTTTTCAAAATCTACCTGCTGCGCGTGGCGACGCTCGAAGCGCGCGGAGGCGGAAAACTCGAGCTGGCCTGGAAGCAAAGCCCGCGCGGCAGCGTGAAGCGCGCCGAAGACAGCACTCCAGCCTTCGCGGAGATGGCGGTTCCCGGCACGACCTTCGAAGGCGAGTGGCGCGAGAGCGCGTTCCTGGCGCAACCGGAGATCGCCAAAGCGCTTCGCAAACGCGATCGTCTGGACGCCGCGGCCGTGTTCGCGCTGGTGAACGGTTACGCCGAGCAGATGCTGCGCGTGCAAAAGCAGTACTCGGTATGGACCGGGCTGGCGCTGCTGAAGTCCACCATCGAGCAATTGGAAACGCGGCTGGGCGAAATCCGCCAGGCCGGCAACGGCTGCATGCTCCCGCTCGGATGGGGCGCGGGGTTCCTCTCCAAGGCGGCGTTTCTCGACACCAAGGACGAAACCTATCGGAAGATCCTGGCGCAGGTGGGATTCTACGCGCGCGCGATTCAATCCGGCCTGCCGTTCCCGAAAACGCGCAAGATCATTTTTCTCGGGAATCAGCCGGCCTCGCTGGCCGGATTCGTTCACCTGACCGTCGGGGGCTGAACTGCAACATGTCCATGCTGCATGGCATCGCTCCTTTCTTTGTGGTCGACGACCTCCAGATGAGTCTTGACTTCTACCGCTCGAAGCTTGGCTTCGAAATCACGTACACCGGAGGAGGAAACGGACAGGGCAGCGATTTCTTCGCCATGGTGCAGCGTGATGGCGTCATGCTGATGCTCAAGCACATTGCGCCCGAGATTCACCCGCAGCCGAATCATTCCCGTCACAAATGGGCCCGCTGGGACGCATACATTCATACTTCCGATCCCGACTCGCTGTATGGAGAGTACCTTGGCGCCGGTGTTCCGATACACAGCGAACTGGCCGATACCAGCGACGGCCTGCGAGCCTTCGAGATCATCGACAACAGCGGTTACGTGCTCTGTTTCGGACGCCCCAGAGAGAAATAGCGGCGAACGCTGTCGCTGACGCCGTGCTAACATTCAACTAAGAAACAAGTCCGGGACACGGACTGCCAACTCCGCGTTCAATCCCCCAACTATGTACAACGCTTATTTCGGATTCTCGGAGTGTCCCTTCAGCCTCAGCCCGAATCCCAGCTTCTATTTCCGCAGCGCGCTGCATGAAGAGGCCCTGGCCAACCTGTGCTACGGCATCCAGAGCCGCAAAGGATTCATCGTGCTCACCGGCGAAGTGGGCACTGGCAAAACCACGCTGCTCGAATGCCTGCGCGACTCGCTCGACTCCCAGCACGTCGCGTTCGCGTTTCTGTTCAACTCGCGCCTCACCGTCGATCAGTTCTTTCAAATGATCGCCTACGATCTGGACCTGCGCTGCGACAAGACTTCCAAGACCGAGGTCCTGTTCGCGCTGAACTCATTTCTGCTCGAACAGGCTTCGCAGAACCGCACCACCGCGCTGATCATCGACGAAGCCCACAACCTGGAATGGGACGTGCTCGAAGAGGTTCGCCTGCTGGGGAACCTGGAGACGCGCCACGGCAAGCTGCTCCAGATCGTTTTGGCCGGCCAGACGGAACTGGATCGCAAGCTGGATGCGCCGGAGCTGCGCCAGCTCAAGCAGCGGATCGTGCTGCGCTCGAAGCTGGAGGCGTTCTCGCCCGCCGACACCGAGCGCTACATCGCCGCCCGTTTCGAGAAAGCCGGTATGCCGGACCAGACCGTCTTTTCGCCGGAGATTCTGTCGGAGATCCACTTTCGCTCGCAAGGCATTCCCCGGCTGATCAACTCCATCTCGGACAACCTGCTGCTTACCTGCTTTGCGCTGGACTGCAAGATGGCCACGCTCGCAATGCTGGACGAGGTCAGCCGCGACCTGCGCCTGGAATGGCCGGAAGGCCGTCGGGCGCTGGCCACCGCTCATCCGGCCTTTTGACGGTTCGTCCGAAAATCCGCGCAAACCGGCCCGCCCGCGCCTATCTTAGGCTCAGGGAGGAGTTTCAATGAGAAAGCATCTTGACGCACTGTTCGTGCTGCTGGCCGCGGCGGGGATTCTGCTGAGCCAGGAGCGCTTCGATCTCCGTGTCAGAACCTATTTCTTCGCCGGTTTTTCGGGCGATGCGGCTGCGCTCGAAAAGGGAATGAAGATCTGCGAAGATTCGCTCGCGACCGATCCCAAGAACGCCGAAGCGCTGGTATGGCACGGTTCGGGCCTGTTCTATCAAGCCGGCCAGGCGTTTCAGAAAGGCGATCAACAGAACGGGATGCGGCTCTGGACGCGCGGCCTGAAGGAAATGGACGACGCGGTCGCCATCGCTCCCGAATCGGTCGGCGTGCGGATCCCGCGTGGCGCCGTCGTGCTGGCGGGTTCGCGTTTTCTCCCCAGCCCCGAGATGGCTCGTCCGCTGATTGAGAAGGGTGTCGGTGACTTCGAAGAAGCCTACAAGCTGCAAGGTCCGGATCTCAGCCGCATGGGAACGCATCCGCGCGGCGAGTTGATGCTGGGTCTCGCCGACGGATATAGCCGGCTTGGCGATCAAGAGAAGGCGCAGCAGTGGTTCGAACGAATCCAGAAAGAAATGCCGGGCACGCCCTACGCGAAATCGGCGGCCACCTGGCTGGAGACCAAGTCCCTCGCGCCGCAACAGGCCGGCTGCCTGGGTTGCCACACCGGCAAGTAAGATGAGGTGGTACCAAGGGCAATCGATGTGTTCCTGGCAACTTCTGATCCGCATCCTGATCATTAACACGCTGATCGCATTCGTTCCCCCGTTTCTCGTGGTGGCCATGGGAGCGCCGGCGACGGCGCGAAAGCTATTCGTTACGTTCGGCTACTCGCTGGTGTACTCGCATTGCATCGGCTCGCTGGCCTTCGCGACGCTTCCCCGGCTGTGGGGGGCGACCTTGAAATCGCGCGCGTGGCTGCGCTGGTCGCTCCGCGCGGTAGCCGCGTTTGGAGCCAGCATCGTGGGAAGCCTGATCGCCTGCCTGGTCTTCGTGGCGTTGGGTTGGATTCCGATGCGATTGTACTGGGCGGAGTTTAACGGGAGCCTCAGGATCGCGGTTTTTCTCACGGTTCTCGCGGGCGGAGTGTTGTCCATGTACGCAAGTTTCCGGTCGCGTTTGGAGCAAACCACGCTCCAACTCCGCACCAAGGAGCTGGAGCGCGAGCGCGCCCTCAAACTCGCCACCGAGGCGCAGCTAGCCTCGCTCGAATCGCGCATTCATCCGCATTTCCTGTTCAACACGCTCAACTCGATCTCTTCGTTGATTCCCGAAGATCCCAAGCGCGCCGAGAAGCTGGTGGAGCAGATGGCCACGCTGCTGCGCTTCTCGCTGGATGCGAATCATACCGGGCTGGTGCCGCTGGCCCGGGAAATGAAGATTGTCGCGGACTATCTGGACATTGAGCGCACGCGCTTCGGCGACCGCCTGCGCTTCCACATCGACGTCGCTCCGGAACTCGAAGCGGCCAAAGTACCGCCGCTCGCGGTGCAAACGCTGGTGGAGAACAGCGTCAAGCACGCCGTGTCGCGCAACCAGTCCGGCGGCGAGATTCGCATTCGAGGCGTGCGCGACAACGGTTCGCTGCGCGTCGAAGTGCTCGACCAGGGGCCGGAGTTCCACCTCGAAGCCGCGCCGAGCGGGCACGGCCTCGACATTCTGCGGAGCCGGCTGACCACTCTCTTCGGCCAGCGCGCCAGTCTTGCGCTGGAGCGGCACGACCACTGGAACCGGATCACGCTCTTGGTTCCGCAAAGCGCCAACGGACATGCGGGCGTTCCTGGTTGACGACGAAGCGCTGGCGCTGAAGCGCCTGGCTCGAATGCTGGCCGCCACCGGACGCGTCGAGATCGCGGGCCAGAGCACCGATCCCGCGCAGGCTGTCGACGCGATCCGCGCCGCCAAACCGGACGTGCTGTTCCTGGATATCGAAATGCCGGGCATGACCGGATTCCAGATGCTCTCGCGCATCGATCCGCAGCCGCTGGTGGTCTTCACCACCGCCTATGGCCAGTACGCGCTGGAAGCCTTCGGGGTGAATTCGATCGACTACCTGCTCAAGCCGATCGAAGCCGCGCAACTGGATCGCGCGCTCGACAAGATCGACAGAATGCGCGGCGGCGCCGAGCCACGGCCCGAGATCCGCAAACTACTGGAGCGCGTCGCGGCGCTGGCCGGCCAAGCCGCGCAGGCGCCGTATCCGGAGCGAATCGCATCGCGTATCGGAGAGCGGGTCGAGTTCGTGGATCTGGCCAGAGTGACGCACTTCTTCGCCAGCGACAAGCTGACCTACGCAGCGACAGCGTCTAAGAATTACGTGGTCGACCACACCATCCAGGAGCTGGAGCAAAAGCTCGATCCACGCAAGTTCCTGCGCATCCACCGCGCGACGCTGCTCAACCTGGACTACATTCACGAGCTGCACGCCTGGTTCGCCGGCCGGATGATGGTGCGGCTCAAAGACGAAAAGCGCACCGAGCTGAGCGTCTCGCGCGACCGCGTCCGGGCGCTGAAAGAGCGGTTGGGAGTCTAGGCCCCGCCGATCGCCTGTTAGCATGGTCAGGAGTGCCCGATATCACCGACCTTTTGAATCGCTGGAATGCCGGCGACCAGCAGGCTTTCGATCAGGTGATACCTCTCCTGTATGACGACCTCAAGCGCGTATCGCGGCAATTGCTCCAGAATGAACGGCATAATCTCACGCTGAACTGCACGGCCTTGGTCCACGAAGCCTATCTGCGGTTAGTGGATCAGAATCGGATGCAGTGGAACGGCCGGTCTCATTTCATGGGTGCGGCCGCGCAAGTAATGCGCCGGATCCTGGTGGAACACGCGCGCAAACGCCTGGCTCAAAAGCGGGGACTGGGAGCCCAACCCGAATCGCTGGACAAAGTAGTGGCTGTGGCTCTTGAGCCTGACCTGGACGTCGTCGCCCTCAACGACGCCCTCACCGATTTCGCCGAGACCGACCCGGAAAGCGCCCGCGTGGTCGAACTGCGCTGCTTCGGTGGATTGTCGATCGAAGAGACCGCCGAGGTCCTGGGGACCTCGCCGTCGTCCGTCACGCGGATGTGGAGCTATGCTCGAGCCTGGCTGTATCGCAGGCTAGGCCGTGGCCCGGTTTCGATCCCGGCGCAGCCAACCCACGAGCAAGAATAGGCCGATCACCATCGCGCTGACAGCGCGCGGTTCGGGAACTTCATTACCACCGTCTCCATCAGCGCCGACTTCAGACCCGTTCACTTGAAAGTCCAAGACGTGAGCGCCAGGTATAGCGTCAGTGGGCGGAGAAAATCCGACGCTCTGGAGAGAGCCAACGTAGCTGGCGAAGGGTTCGGTTCCGATACTCGCGGCCGATTCCCATTCGAGGTGCCCACCCACGTCCGCCGTCGCACTAAGAACCAGCCAGTAGGTCGTGGCGGCGTCCAATACAAAAGCCGATACCGGCGTCAAGGTGAACACATGGTCGCTGACGAAGGCAGAAATTGTGCCGGATGCAGCGACAAACGAAACCAGCGAGGACCCCGATGGACTGCTGGTGGTCCCGCCGAACAGGTCGGCTACCAGAACGCTGGTGGAAAACGTCGACTCTGCACTGAGTTCGACCGCCACCGAGGTCAAGTCGAAACTGGTGCCGCCCATCGTAAATCCCGCCGCGCCACTAATAAGGGGTGACCCATTGATTGAAAACTGGCTGCCTCCGGTCAGGGGATTGGCAACCAGGTCCCCTGCTGGATCACCTGAAATAATCGTGGTTGCAAAACATGGCAGACCGAGCAGCAAGGCGCTCGCAAACAATGTGGAAAGACGCATATGAAAACCCTCCGCTACGTTGTTCGTTTGACTTAGACCGGCAAACCGGTTGTTCGCTGTCTGGAGATGGCGCAAAATCGACCCGGATCTGGTCAACAAAACGCCTGGACTAGTTCTAGCCTGACCAGTTTTGGTACTAAAACACGCCAACTGGTGGTGTATCGTTCCAAAAGGGGGTGTTCGTGTCCTCGCCAACCGGATCGTCGGTCCGCGAAGCCTTCAGCGCCGCGCTGGAGTGCGTGGGCGTTCAGCGAGAAGCTGTTCTGGCGCAATTGCCTCCCGAAACGCGCGCTGAGGTAGAATCCCTGCTCGAAGCCCATGCTTCGGCAGGATCGTTTCTGGAAGCCTGGGGCGAGGGTCCCATTCCGCTGGATTCCCGGATTGGTCCGTACCGGCTGCTCGAAAAGCTGGGCCACGGAGGCATGGGCGTCGTTTACCACGCTCAGAGAGACGACGGCGAATTCACGCGCGACGCCGCCATCAAATTCGTAGGGGGGCCGCTGTTTGGGTCTGAAGCCGAGCGCCGGTTCATCGCCGAGCGCCAGATTCTCGCGCTGCTCGATCACCCCAACATCGTCCACCTGATCGATGGCGGAGTCTGGCGCGGTCATCGCTATCTGGTAATGGAACTGGTGGTGGGCCGCCCGCTCACGGAGTTTTGCGCCCAGCGCGAGCTTTCGACACCCGAGCGGCTGCGGCTGCTGCAGACGATCTGTTCCGCGATTCACTACGCCCATCAGCGCCTGATCATTCATCGCGATCTCAAGCCGGGGAATATTCTGGTGACGGGCGACGGCCAGGTGAAAGTACTGGATTTCGGAATTGCCCGCATGCTGGACGCAGAAGAGCCGGCGGGCGGCAACACGACAACCGCCTGGCATCCGATGTCGCTTTCCTGCGCCAGCCCCGAGCAGACGCGGGGCGAGCGTGTGACCCTAGCCACGGATATCTACTCCCTCGGCCTTTTGTTGTACGAATTGCTCACCGGAGTGAATCCGCAGTCGGCCGGCGCGCAGGCCGAAATCCTGCGCCGCATTGCCGACGAGCAGCCGCTTCCTCCCAGCAAAGTCGCCGCCGGCGTTCCAGCCGATCTGGATGCTATTGCGCTGAAAGCGCTGGCGAAAGACCCGGTTCGCCGCTACGCGTCCGCCGAGGAGATGTCGGCCGACATCCAGCGGTTCCTGGAGAACCGGCCGGTCCTGGCGCGTGCGCCTTCCAGGCTCTACTATGCAGCCCGCTTTTGCGCCCGCAACAAAGCCCTGACGTGCACCGGCTTGGCGTTACTGGTGGCGATACTGGCCGGAATTACTGTCTCGACCTGGCAAGCCCGCCGCGCCGAAAAGGAGGCCGCGGTGGCGCAACGGCGTTTCAATGAAGCCCGCCGGCTGATCTATATCGTGATCCACGAAATCCAGCCAAAATTGGAGAGTATCAACGGCACTGTTGCGGTGCAGGCTGCCTTGATCGAGCAGACGCTGACCTATCTGGAGGCTCTGGAGAAAGACGCCGCCGGCAACCCCGCGCTCCTGCGGGAACTAATTGACGCCTATCTGCGGCTTGCGAGTGTTACGGGAAGCGGGAGCAAGCCCAGCGTCGGCAATCCTCAAAAGGCAGGTGAGCTTCTGAGGCGGGCTGAAACTCTATTAGACCAGCTCAGGCGGGCCGATCCCTCGAGTCCGGACTCCCTAAGGACCGAAGTCGAAGTGTATCGTTCGTTGGCCCGCAGCCAGTTTCAATATGGATCGGGGTCGATGTCTGAGGCCTCTGGCCGCCGGGCATTGCGCGCGGCCGAGCGGCTGGCTGCGGCAACGCCCGGCGACAGCGCGTCGCAGGATGTACTGGCGCTGGCTGCTGCGGCGCTGGGCGACACGCTATTTGACGCTCAACAACGAATTCCCTTGTACGAGCGAAGCATGTCGATCTGGAATCACGCTCTGGAAGCGAATCCGCCCAATGCCGAAACGCTACGCCGGAACGTGGCGCTCATGTGCAAAGACCTTTCCACGGTGTGGCTAAGTAGAGATGGCCGGCGGGCTCTGGACTATGCCGCCAAGGCCCGCGAGATCGATGAGGTCCGGCTAGCATCAAAGCCTTCCTCGCCTGCGGCCCAACTCGACCTCGGCTTCGACCTGGGCGCGGAGGCCGCCGCGTACAACGCCATGAAAGACTACAGCCATGCCTTGGGAAGCCAGCGGCGCAACGTTGAACTCCGGCTGGAGATCGTGAGAGCCAATCCCGCCGATTTTCGAGCCTCGGACCGCCTGGGTTTCGCCCTGCATTTCCTCGGAGAAATCGAGGAGAATCAACCGGATGACCTGGCCGCGCAACGTGACTATCGCCGGGCGATCAATGTTTATGGCCGGCTCCAGCGCACTGGAGCCATGCCTACGACCTCGCTGCGGCAGTATGCCAAGACCAGACTCAGCCTGGCCCGCCTCGAAAGGAAGCACGGCCAGACCACCGAAGCCTGCCGCGAACTGCGGAACATGCTGGAAGTTCTGGACGAGTACGAGGCGCGTGTGCGGCTCGATGTATCCATCCTCCGGGAGGTGGAGGCCATGCGGCAGGAGGCTCTCGACTGCACCGTTCCATGATTGGGGCTATGGTCTGCCGCAGCCTCGGAATCGAGTAACCTGAAGGCATGGGACTGGCCACTCTCATCCCGATCGAAGAATACCTTGATACCAGTTATTCTCCCGACCGCGAATACATCGACGGCGAGGTCGTTGAGCGAAACTTGGGAGAGAAAACACACAGCAAGATCCAGCAGAGACTCCTTCTTTATCTAGGCAGCCGTACCAAGGAGTTAAGTATTGAAGTCTTTCCGGAACAGCGCGTTCAGGTCAGTCCGACGCGTTTTCGGATCCCGGATGTGACGGTGGTCAAGGCGCCCGAACCGCAGGAAGAGATCTTCACCTCACCGCCGTTTTTGTGCATCGAGATTCTTTCCAAGAAAGACACGATGCTGTACATGCAGGAGAAGATCGACGACTATCTGAGTTTCGGCGTCCCCTACATTTGGATCATCAACCCGAAGAACCGCAAAGCGTACGTCGTCACACTCGAGGGGATGGTGGAGGCGAAGTCCGGCGTGCTGGAAACCGAGAATCCTAAGATCGCTGTCCCTCTGAGCGCGCTGTTCGAATAGCTCAGCGCAGCTTCTTCAGGAACCAATCGCTCGCCAGAACGGCAACCTTCTTGAGCGCGCCCGGCTCCTCGAACAAATGCGTGGCTCCCGGGATGATCTGCAGCTCCTTTTCGCAATGCAGGTGGGCCATGGCCTTGCGGTTCAGATCGATGACCACGGGGTCCGCGCCTCCGACGATCAGCAGCGTGGGCGCTTCGACGCGCTCCAGCGACGCTCCGGCCAGATCCGGGCGCCCGCCGCGCGAGACCACGGCATCCACCAGGTTGGGAAGCTCGGCCGCGGCCACCAGCGCCGCACTCGCGCCCGTGCTGGCGCCGAAAAGACCGGCTTTCAGATTGGCGACGTCCGGGTGCCGCACCAGCCACTCCGTGATCGCCTCCAATCGCCGGGCCAGCATCGGAATGTCGAAGCGCAGGTGCGCTGTTTGCAGGTCCACCTGCTGCTCGTCTTCGCTCAACAGGTCAATCAGCAGCGTGGCCAGGCCGCTCTCGTTGAGCATGTCGGCGACGTAGCGGTTGCGAGGGCTCCGGCGCGAGCTTCCGCTTCCGTGCGCGAACAGAACCACGCCGCTGGCGGCCGTCGGGACGCTCAAGGTGCCTTCCAGCTCGAGCGAATCCACCGGCACGTTCACCTGCAGGTGCTCGATCGCCAGACCGGCGCTGCCTTGGGTTGCTCTGTCCATACGTCCTCCTTGCGTCTTGACGCTGTCTAGCGCGCGGTTGCGACGTGCGCCGCCGCGGCTTCCAGCAGGCTGCGGACTTCCTGGTCGGTGGTTTGAGAGAACTCCTCGTACCACACGCTCACGGCATAGAAGTTTTCCGGCACGCTGCAGCACACCACCTGGTCGGCTTCGCGGCCCAGACTGCGGCAGGTTTCCGCCGCTGCCACCGGCGCCGCCACCACGACGCGAGCGGGATCGCTTTGCCGAAGTGCGCGAACCGCGGCCCGCATGGTGGATCCTGTAGCCAAGCCGTCGTCCACCACGATCACCGTGCGTCCGGTCAGAATCGGCAAGGGCGCGTCGCCGCGATAAGCGCGCTGTTGCCGTTCCAATTCCTGCTGCTCCTGCGCGGCGACCGAGTCGATCATGGCGTCCGGGATGCGCAGCGAGTCGACCACCTCGGAATTCAGAACGCGGACGCCTCCGCTGGCGATCGCCCCCATGGCCAGTTCGCGATGTCCGGGCACGCCTAGCTTGCGCACCACGAACACATCCAGCGGCGCTCCCAATGCCAGTGCCACTTCGTAGGCAACCGGAACGCCGCCTCGCGGCAGCGCGAGCACCAAGACGCTGGGATCGTTCGCATAGGCGGCCAGCTTGGCGGCCAACTGAATGCCGGCGTCCCTACGGTCTCTGAAACGTTGGGACATAGCTATAGAAACACTGCAAGCGAACATCCACTCCGATCAGCGTTTGTCATCGCCAGTGTATCCTAAAGCTTAGAGGCATATTTTGAGCAGGATCGCACTCGCTTTTCGAAGTTTCTTTGCAATACTATTTACCGGCAAACTGCCGGGTGACATCGCGCAGGCTCTGGGATTTGGCGCAACCAAGCCCCAACCCGCCGCCAAGCCGGCTCCCCAGGTGCGCGCCTCGGATGGAGCGCTGCAGATCCTCGGAATCCTGCAGCGTGACTCGCGGCTGATCGACTTTTTGATGGAAGATATCTCGGCTTATTCGGATGAGCAGGTCGGCTCCGCCGTGCGAACGCTGCACGACCAAAGCCGCGAGTCGCTGAATCGCTACCTGCGTCTGGCGCCCGTGATCGACGGAGTGGAGGGCACCTTCACCAAGATTGAGGGCGCGGATGCTTCCAGTGTGAAGCTGCTGGGCAACGTGCCGGTGAGCGGCAAAGCGCCGGGCGGCGTGCTTCGGCACAAGGGCTGGCGCGCCGAAAAGATCGACCTTCCGCCGCTCGCGCCCGGCCAGGCATCGTCCATCCTGGCACCGGCCGAAGTGGAAGTCGAGTAGCCTATGGCTACTTCTGGCGCGACAACCAGGGATCGAAGCTCCCACGGCCACGCGGAATTTGCCTGGGCCGCGATGCTTCGGCAGGAGTAGCCGTCCGATGAACATCGGCATCGACCTGGGCACCACCAACTCGGCGCTGGCCTACGTCGAACAGGTGCAGGGCGAACTCCCCGACTATCCCGAAATCAAGGTCCTCGAGATCCCGCAGTACGTCGCGCCGGGTCAAATCGAGCCGCGCCGCACGCTGCCGTCGTTCCTGTTTCTGGGCGATCAGACCTACGTCGGCACGTACGCTCGCGAGCAGGGGGCGCTGGTGCCCACCAAGTCGGTCCACTCCGCGAAATCCTGGCTGTCGAACCCGGAAGTGGACCGCACCGCGAAAATCCTCCCGTGGGACGCGCAGGAAGCCGGGCGCGTGCTCTCGCCGGTGGAGGTCTCAACCGCTGTCCTGGCCCAAATCCGCGACGCCTGGAACCAGGCGCATCCTGCCAGCCCGCTCGCCGGGCAGGACATCGTGCTGACGGTCCCGGCTTCGTTCGACGAAGAAGCGCGCGAGCTGACCGTGCAGGCCGCGCGCGACGCCGGCATCGAGAAGCTCACGCTGGTGGAGGAGCCGGCGGCCGCGTTCTATTCCTGGATCGCCAACCACCTGGCGCAATCGCAGAAGAGCCTGTTCGACGGGCAACTGGTGCTGGTGTGCGACGTGGGCGGCGGCACCAGCGACTTCACGCTGATCCGCGTGCATCGCGAGGGAGACCGCATCGAGTTTACTCGCACCGCAGTGGGCAAGCACCTGCTGCTGGGCGGCGACAATCTCGATCTCACGCTGGCCTGGCTAGTGGAAGCGAAGCTCAACACGCAGCTCTCCATCCGCCAGCGCAGCGCGTTGCGGCGGCAATGCGCGGCCGCCAAGGAACGCATCCTGGCCGATCCCAATCTCAAGAGCGTCGAGATCACCGTGCTGGGCGCCGGATCTTCGCTGGTCGGCGGAACGCTGAAGACCGAGATCCTGCGCGAGGAGGCGCTGGAACTCGCGCTGGACGGCTTCCTGCCGTTCTGCGGCCTCAATGACAAGCCCAGCGAGGAAAAGCGCAGCCTGTTTCGCGAACTCGGCCTGCCGTACGTCTCCGATCCCGCTGTCACGCGCCACCTGGCCGCCTTCCTGAGCTCCAACGAAGACGCCAAGCCGGACGCCATTCTCTTCAACGGCGGCTTCTTCATTCCCGAAATCTGCCAGCAGCGCGTGGCGGATGTGATGGAGCGCTGGTACGGACACCGCCCGCTGGTGTTGGAGAACCGCGATCTCGATCTCGCGGTGGCTGTCGGCGCGGCTTACTACTCTTACGTGAAGGCCACGGGCGCGGGTCTGCTGGTCCGCGGCGGGCTGCCGCGCTCGTATTACGTCGGGATCGGCGAGGACCAGGCCGGCTGTCTGGTGCCGCGCGGCGCCGAAGAAGGCCAAACCATCGAGCTGGACAGCCAGGATCTGCACCTGGTGGCCAACAAGCCGGTCTCTTTCCGGCTCTACAGCTCGCTGACGCGGGTGGATGACAAGGTCGGCGACATGATTCCGGTTGCCGAAGATCTGCACCTGCACGCGCCGCTCAACGCCGTGATCCGCTTCGGAAAATCCGGCGAGCGCCTGGTGCCGGTGAAGCTGCGCGCGCATCTGACGGAGGTCGGCACGCTGGAAGTCTGGGCCGACTCCAAGATCAGCGAGCATCGCTGGCGCCTGCAGTTCGAATTGCGTAAGACTGCGGCCGCCCAGGCTTCGAAACCAGGCGCCGTCGTCAGCGATGAAGCTCTGGCGCAGGCCGAAGCGCTGCTGGATGCGACCTTTCGCGCCGGCACGCTCGCGCCCGAGGAGCTCCCCGCCAGGCTCGAGCAGACCCTGGCGCTGGGTCGCAATTCATGGCCGCTGGGAGCCATCCGCCGCCTGGCCGACCGCATGCTCGAAATGGCCGAGGGCCGGCGCAAGTCCGCTGCGTTCGAACTGCGCTGGCTCAACCTGTGCGGCTTCTGCCTGCGGCCCGGGTTTGGTTTTCCGGGCGACGACTATCGCGTCGAACAGGCTCGCCGCATCTACGCCGCCGGACTTCAGTTCGCCAATCAAGTCCAGAACGAGATCGATTGGTGGATCTTCTGGGGACGCATGGCCGGCGGCCTGAACAAGAACCAGCAGGTGGATATTTTCCAACGCCTGTCGCCGGCGTTGTTGCCCAGGGCGGGGAAGCGGCCGAGATTGAACAACAGCCTGCTGCGGGAAATGTGGCGCGCCGCCTCCAGCCTGGAGTTGTTGCCGCTGCAGACCAAGACGCAGCTCGGCGATGCGCTGATCGCCCAGGTGAAGCGAGGCGAAATGGTCGAGACCAGCTTGTGGTGCCTGTCGCGATTGGGCGCGCGTAAGCTGTTCTACGGGCCGATCAACCAGGTGCTGCCGGCGCTGGCCGCCACACGCTGGGTGGAGGCGCTGCTCAAGGTTCCCAAGTCCGACGACGCCGTGATCGCCATCGCGCGGCGCACTGGCGATGCAACGCGGGATCTAGCGGGCGCCACTATCGACCTGGTTCGTCGCAGGATTCCGGAATCGCTGGTTCCCGCGCTGGAAGGCGAAGCCGAGCAGGATCTCGGCAAGGTGTTCGGCGAAGAGCTGCCTTCCGGGCTGGTTGCGGCCACTGCCCCGTGAACGAAGACACGCTCATCCGAAAGCTCCGGCGGCGCGCGCCGCTCATCGGCGACGACTGCGCGGTGGTCCCGAGTCCAGCCAACGAAGATCTGCTCTTCACCACCGATTTCACCATCGAAGGAGTGCACTTCACGCGTGAAGCCGCGGCCGCGGAGGTTGGATACAAAGCCGTCGCGCGCAGCTTGAGCGATATCGCCGCCATGGGCGGAAGGCCGCGCTATTGCCTGGTATCCTTCGCGCTCGCGCCCTGGACCGATCAGCGCTGGATCGACGGCTTTTATCGTGGTGTGCATAAGCTGCTCCGCAAAACTAAGACCGCACTGGCCGGCGGCGACACCTCGCACGCCAGCCAGTTTGTGACCGACGTGATGGTCTGCGGCTCGGTCGCGACAGGGAAGGCGCTGCTTCGTTCCGGCGCCCGGCCTGGCGATCTGCTCTACGTCTCCGGCCCGCTGGGAGGCTGGCGGCACAAACGCGTCATTGTTCCGCGCCTGGACGTCGGACGCAAGTTGATCGGCAAAGCGACCGCCTGCATGGATATCAGCGACGGCATCTCGCTGGACTTGCACCGTCTGGCCGCCGCCTCCGGAGTCGCCGCCGCGATCGATTCGTTGCCGCTGCTCGACGGCGCGACGCTGGAGCAAGCGCTGCACGACGGCGAAGACTACGAGCTGCTGTACACCGCGCCCGCGCGAGTGCGCGTCCCCGGCATTCGCATTGGCAGCATCGTGAAAGGCAAACCGGGACGCGTCAGCTTTCGAGGCAAAACAGTTCCGCAACTCGGCTATGACCACTTCCAACATCGTTCTTGATCTGATCGAAGCTTTCCGCCGCTCGAAGACCATGTTCGCCGCGGTCGAGTTAGGCATCTTCGACGGCCGGCGCCCGGCGGACTGCAAGGAACTTGCGCGTCTCCTGGATGCGTGCGTTGCCCTCGGACTGCTGGAGAAGCAAGGCGACCGTTACGTGAACAGCGAGGTGGCCGACAAGTACCTGCGTTCGGACAGCCCGGAAACGCTGACCGGCTACATTCGCTACTCGAACAGCGCTCTGTATCCGATGTGGGGCCACCTGGAGGACGCTGTGCGCGAAGGAACCAATCGCTGGAAGCAGACCTTCGGGCTGGACGGCCCCATCTTCTCGCACTTCTTCCGCACTGAAGAAGCCATGCGGGAGTTCCAGCGGGGCATGCACGGCTTCGGACTGCTCAGCTCGCCCGCCGTGGTGTCCGCCTTCGACCTCGGCCGATTCCGGCGGCTGGTGGATCTGGGCGGCGGCACCGGCCATCTGGCGCAAGCGGCGCGCGAGCGATACCCGCAGCTTCAAGCCGCGGTGTTCGATCTGCCTGCGGTCGCCCGCGCGTTTCCCGGCACGATCGCCGGCGATTTCTTCACCGATCCGCTGCCGGAGGCCGATCTTTACAGCCTGAGCCGGATCCTGCACGACTGGTCGGAGCCGAAGATCCGCACGCTGCTCTCGAAGATCCATGCCGCGCTTTCGGCGGGCGGCGGCCTGCTGATCGCCGAAAAACTGCTGGACGAACACTACCTCGCCGCGCACATGCAGTCGCTCAACATGCTGGTTGTTACCGAAGGCCGCGAGCGCACCGCGGCGGAATACGAAGCGCTGCTGCGCGGGGCTGGCTTCACGAAGATTGACAGCCGCCGCACCGGCGCGCCGCTGGACGCAGTGCTCGCCATCAAGTGATGAAGGCCGGGACCTACTTCCTCAGATAGGCGTCCTCGCCGCGAATCCAATCCTCGCGCGGCGGTGAAAACAGATCCACCACGACGCAGTCCTCCAGCGCTTCCACGCGGTGCGGGACGTGGGGCGGAATTCGCAAAACGTCGCCGGGCTTCAGCACTTCCTCTTCGCCGGCCAGGACGAATTTCATCAACCCCTGCTGCACCATCGAGATCTGCTCGTTGTGATGACTGTGCTCGGGCACGACGCCGCCCTTTTTCACGAAGACGCGCGCTACGGTCATGGTCTCGCAATGAATCACCTGGCGGGCAAAGGCGGGATTCAATTGCTCCTTTTCGACTCGCTCCCACTGATAGATCTGCATCGCGGAGTCGATTCTAACACGGCGCCGCCGGCCCCAAGTGTATGATCAAGAGGTGCGTCTAACGAGAATCGAGGTGCGGATTTGAAAGGGGTTGTCCTGGCGGGTGGCACCGGCAGCCGCTTATTCCCGCTCACGAAAATCACCAACAAGCACCTGCTGCCCATTTACGACAAGCCCATGATCTATTACCCCATCCAGACGCTGGTGGATGCGGGCATCCGGGAGATCATGCTTGTCACGGGCGGGCGCAATTCGGGAGATTTTCTCCGGCTGCTGGCCAACGGCCGGGAGTTCGGACTGAAGGACCTGCATTACACCTACCAGGAAGGCGAAGGCGGCATCGCGGACGCACTCGCGCTGGCCGAGCATTTCGCCGACGGAAAAAGCATCTGCGTGATCCTGGGCGACAACCTCATCGAAGGAACCATCCGCCGCGCTGTCGAAGACTTCCGGAAGCAGGACGCCGGCGCCAAGATTCTGCTTAAGGAAGTGCCGGACGCCGAGCGCTTCGGCGTGGCTGAGATCCGGGACGGCCGCATCATCGGGATCGAAGAAAAGCCGCAGCGGCCCAAATCGAATTACGCCGTGACCGGGATCTATATGTACGACGCCACCGTGTTCGAGAAAGTTCGCAAGCTGGTGCCGTCGCGCCGCGGGGAGCTGGAGATCACCGACGTCAACAACGCCTACATCGATGAAGGCAGCATGACCTACGCGCACCTGGAGGGCTGGTGGACCGACGCCGGCACGTTCGAGTCGCTGCTGCGGGCGGGCAATCTGGTGGCCGGTAGCCGGCCGAGCGTGGATGCGGAGGCCGCTTCCGTTGAGGCCGATGTGGATTCGGCACGCAGCCTATGAGTTCGACGCTTCACAAACAGTCTGAGCTCGAGTTGGCGACGCCGGAATGCGAAAAGGGCATCGGGAAGGTCATCGTCTCGCCGGATTCCAAGGACCTGATCGCCGGTGTACGCGCGCAGCCGATCGCGATCTGGCCGGACGATCGCGGTTATTTCCTCGAGGTGATCCGGACGGGCCAGGGGCTGGCCCAGGAATTCCCCAAGGACAGCACCCAGGTTTCGGCTGCGTTGAGCTACCCCGGCACCATCAAGGCCTTTCACTTTCACCGGTATCAGACGGATTGCTGGGTGCCGGTGGGGGGCATGCTGCAAGTCGCGCTGGTGGATCTGCGCAGTCAGTCTCCGACTTTCGGCGCGCGCAACACGATGTACCTGGGGTCACTGCGCCCCTGGCAGTTGTTGGTGCCGCCGGGCGTGGCGCACGGTTACAAAGTGATCGGGACCGCTCCGGCGCTGCTGGTCTACGTGACGAATCGGTTCTACGATCCGCAGGACGAAGGGCGCATCCCCTACAACGACCCGAAGATTCAATACGACTGGGAGACGCAGCATAAGTAGCGCGGGGGCAAGGTCCCTGTGGGGAGAACCGAAAGGCGATCCAAGCAGCAAGCGCGTTTCTCCAAATCCAATAGGAAGTCGACGTGTGTTGTGACGAGTGCGGCGGCTCGGGCTTAGACCCGGGTGGCATCGATCCCTGGAGACCGGATCTATGCCAGCATGCCAGGGCGCGGGAACACAGAGGGTCACCAACGTCGGCGTGCTCTGCGTGTATAGGGATGGGTTCTACCGGCCCGATGGCGAGATGCTGATCCCCCAGCGGGTCAAGCATCTGCTCTTGGACTACGACTGCTCGGAAATGGTACGCCAATGCTAGTCGGCAAGATCGTTGAGTTCATTGCCGGGCGTGCCTTAGCTAGAATGCGCTCTCGGCCCGATTGACGCCGAATGCATCCATGATGGCACTCGCGGCATCACTTTGCCGGCGCGGATTCAGGTTGGCGTTTCTGGATCAGGCCGAGCATACCCCAGTCCGCTAGTCTCGTAACCCGGCCCTCACCGCGCGGTGGACCGACTTCCTTGATCTGAAACTCGATACTTTTGCCGTTGACCTGGACCAGCGCATGCCCGAAGAACCACCCATCTTGATATGCTCCAGACGACCGCAGGTGCCCTCCCGAGCTCACCATGGAGACGTACGTGACGCCTTCGAGTTCGAAATGCAACATCTGGTGAACATGGCCCGCGACTATGTACTGGACGCCGTAGCGGTGAGCAAGCTCGTGCAAGGGGAAGTTGGGATTCTGCAGCGCGACATAAGCCAACCAGGATGGCCGATGCGAAACGATGATCTTCAAGGGTTGTGCAGCATGGGCTTTTAGATCGGACTCGAGAAAGGCTAGCTCTTCGGTCGAGAGTTCCTCGGACCGACTGTTGTCCAGGATCGTGAAATGCGCTTGGCCGTAATCAAAGCTGTAGTGGACCCCGGGCGCGTAGTCCCGGAACAGTCGTTCTGACCTGGCGGACCAGATGTCGTGGTTGCCGGGAGCGAGATGTAGTGGGTACCGCTCGAAGGGCTTGAGAAGCAGATCCAGTTGGCGCCACTCTCGGTCTGCATCTTCGTCCTTGAGGCCCTCAATGGTGTCCCCTACACTGACCACGAAAGCCGGTTTTTCCGCGGCGACTTCTCTCCACACTTGCTCGTAGACGCCCGGCTGGGCTTCCCCGGTCCGGTCGCCCAGAATCACGAATCGGAACGAGTCTGCAGCCCAGGCGGCCTGGAGGCATAGCAGGAGAACGAGGAACGCTGCGCAGACCGGAAAACGGCTAAGCCAGGCTTTGATCCGTAAGCACATCGCGAAGGCGGCCACTCGCGATGAGTTCACGCGGGAAGACAACCCTGTTGCGCCGCCCACGAATCGGCGTAGAGGCCAGCGCCGGCGAGCAACTCGTCGTGCGAGCCGGATTCGACGAGACGCCCGTGGGCGACTACGTAGATCATGTCGGCCCGCATGGCGGTGGTCAGCCGGTGAGTGATGAGGAGGACGGTGCGGCCGGCGCTCGACGATCGCAGCCGTTCCAGCCACTCCGCTTCGGCCCACGGGTCCATCGCGCTGGTCGGCTCATCCAGGATCAGGATGGGGGCTTGGCGCAAGAACGCGCGTGCCAGCGCAACGCGCTGCCATTCTCCGACGCTCAGCTCGCATCCGTCGGCGAAGGTTTTCCCAAGCAGGCTCTCGTAGCCGCGCGGGAGTTTCGCAATGACATCGGCGGAGCCCGCGGCCTCAACTGCGGCGCGTATCTGAGCGTGGCTGACCTCGGTGTCAATGTCGCCAAAGGCGATGTTGTCGAGCGCGGTTTCGTTGTATCGCACCGGTTCCTGGAAGAGGACTGAAAGCGTCCGGCGCAGCTCGCTCAGCTGTAAGTCCCGGATGTCGATGCCGTCAATGGCGATGCGTCCGGCTTCCGGATCATAGAAACGGCACAGCAGCTTCACCAGCGTGCTCTTGCCCGAGCCATTCGGCCCTACGATGGCGGCCACGCTCCCCGCGGGAATGTTCAGGTTGAAGTTTTGGAGTGCGGCGCGCTCGGTTTCAGGATATCGGAACGTAACGTCAGAGAACGTTATTCCTTCCGTGAGACGGTCGGGTGCTGGCTGTGGCTTCACCGGATCCTTTATGTGCGGCTCGAGCAAGAGGAAGGCAAACAGGTTTCCCAGGAACAGGCTGTTCACGTAGAGCTGCCCGACGTTTTCAAGGAGCGTGCTCGCTAGGCGCAACCCTTGCTGGAAGGCCTGATAGAACAGCGCGACTTCTCCCAGCGAGAAAAGGCCGCGCATGGCACGGAAGAAGACCCAAATCAAGGCGACGCCCGAGATCGCGAGCGCCAGAACCCCGGCCGCGAGTTCGGCGAAGCTCTGGCCCTTGGCGAGGTCGATCGCCTCATTGCGCAGCTTTAGCCTGAGCGCACGATACGCCTGGCGGAAGTGGTCCCCGAGTCCGAACAGCCGGATTTCGGCGGCACTTTCGGCTCTGGTCAGGATTCTTCCGAAATAGTCGGCGCGACGCTCTTCTCCGGTGTGCCGCATGCGCCACTGGTGCTGGCGCAGGTTGTAGCGGATCACGACGTATAACGCCGGTAGTGTGCTCGCGATCAGTGCCAGCGGCAGCCAGAAGCCGAAGGAGATGAGCAGGGCGGCCATCGCAACGAGCGCCAAGCCATTTTGCGCCAGACTGCCCAGGCATTCGAGCAGCGCGGTGCAGCGGTAGTAGCCGTCGGTGCGCGCGCGATGCAGGTGATCGTGGAACTCGGCCGAGTCGTAAAAGGCCATGTCGGCTTCGATAGACTTGCGATGGATCAACTCGCGGATATGGTCCTGGAGCAACTCCGATTGGGCTGTTCGGACCCAGACGGTCAGGCTGCGCAGGATCTCCATGAGCAGGAGAATCGTGGCCACGGCGCCGGCCAGGAGCAAGGCGTGGCGAACGAGAGCGGAAGCACCGTGGGAGCGTGCGGCGGCGAGGATCGCGTCGACTAACGGCCGGGTCAGATAAACCATAGCGACCGGAAGCAGGCCCTGGGCGGCGAGGAGCGTGAACCAGGCAGCCGTCCAGCCGTGGGTGGCCTGCCAGACCAGCCCCAGTGTGCGCGGGAGATATGACCACTGTTCCCGCGCCTTGCGCAGGTTGGTAGCGAGGATGTGGAGGGCATCGGTCACGGTCTATATAAGGTCGACGGCCGGTATTTTACCGCAAAGGGGGACACGGAAGGGCCGTTCCGCACTTCGCCCGAGGCGAGCGCAAGACGCCGGGCGTCATGGCTTGGCGTGCCCCGAGTGCCGTTCCAAGTTGGCTGAGACATCGGAAGTGCTCCGCGGTGTCCAGGGAACATTACCAAGAGAACTATAAGGCCGCCGGTAACAACCTGGCTTTCACGCCCTAGTGCTCCCAGCTCAGTCGCATATGGGGTGGCATGCCCGCGCCAGCTCAGAGGGAGGCCCAAGAGCACGTGGCTGTGCCGTTCACGTAGAGCGGGCACTGCGAAGCGAGCACAGCGGAGATCTCCCTGCCACGCTCCTGACAATTGCTTGCGATCTCATTGATGAATCGCGCAAACGGTGCAGAAGTGCCCGGCGGTGATAGGCTTGATCGATTCCATCATTGAGCGAAAATTAGTACCAGTACCTCTGGAGTTCTGTCATTGGCGTTATGGGGCTAGAATCTTAAGAGTAGCGGACATGCAAAACCAGGTGCCAATTCAATTCACCACGCCATCGGAACTGGCGCTCTTGCGAGCTGCTCTTCTGGAGGGACCCGCGGCCGCCGAGGCTGCCAGAGGCTGGCTCGCCCGGCAGCGGAACGGAGAAGTTGGCCCGGGATTTCATAGGCTGGAATCGGGGTCGAGGCGGCTGCTCCCGCTCCTGTACCGCAACGTCAAGGCATCCATTCCGGCGGAACCGCGAGGCGAGCTACGTAAGGTTCATCACGACTATTGGGCCGACAATCAAAAGCGCTTCCGCCGCTTACAAGAACTGCTGGCATGGTTTGAGGCCAACGGCATTCCCACGCTGGTCCTGAAAGGCATGGCGCTCTCCGTCCTTCACTACCGCGATATGGCGCTTCGCCCGACCTCCGACTTGGACATTCTGGTGCCGGAGGACAGGGCTCCGGAAGTCGTAGGCCTGCTGCAGCGAGATGGATGGACTACCGAAGACTACCTTCCGAGTGCGCCGAAGAAACGATACTTTTACCGCCATATCCATGCGATCCCCCTCGCGCGTCCGGACTACGGATCCCTGGACCTCCACTGGCACGTGCTCACCGAGGCTACATTCCGAGGGGCGGATCGGCCCTTCTGGAGCGACAGCGTCCCGCTTGCAGTGAACAACATCAAGACACGAGCGCTCAATCCGACCGATCAGCTTCTGCATGCCTGCGTGCACGGCTTTGCGGTCTGTGATATCGCTCCGATTCGCTGGATTGCGGACGCCGTTACCGTACTCCGGACAAGTCAGGTGGACTGGACCCGGCTCGTGAATCTGAGCAAGCAGCTCCACGTCACCATATCGCTGGGCGCCTCTCTGTCATTCTTGCGTGCGACGTTTCCTACTCCGATACCCGCCGAGGCCGTCGAGGAGATCCAAGCCGTGCGGGTCGACCATGCGGAGAGGCGCTACTTCGAGACACTGGTGCACCGCAACTCGGGTTGGCGAGAGGTGTTGGCCTACAATTTCGAGCGTCATCGGCGCGCCAACCGTGATCGCAATTGCATCCTCGGCATCCCGTCCTTGCTCCGGCAGTTGCAGTTGCACTACAACTTGCCTCATATCAAAGACCTTGGAACTCTCGCGTTCTCCAGACTCGGGAAGCGGCTTCGTAGAGAGAATGGACAGCCGTGATCTACGATTCCGCGCCGCTTCGAGTGCGACAGTTCTCCCGGGATGCTCTGACCGTAATCGATCAATCCGGCGCACCGCTATTCCGGAAAATCGCTGAGTATCGCCAGTACTGGACGCTGTTTGTTTTTCTGGCTTTGCGGGACATCACGCTGCGATACCGGCAAACTTTGCTGGGAGTCCTCTGGGCGGTCCTGCAGCCCTTGCTTCCCATGGCGATTTTCACCGCCGTTTTCGCGCGCGTGCTCCGGCCGTCCACCGGCGGAGTTCCCTATTGGCTGTTCGTGCTGGCCGGCATGGCTCCCTGGACCTTCTTCGCAAGTGCTATCATCATGTCGGGAAATACCTTTGCGAGCAACCACGGTCTTCTGAATAAGGTCTATTTTCCGCGGGCCATCCTGCCGGGCGCCGCGGTTGCAGCTTGCCTGCTCGACTACGTGGTGACAGGCCTGTTCGTGCTGGCGCTGGTGTCCTGGCGGGGCTATCGGCCCACCCTCGAGTGGCTGCTGCTTCCTGTGATCGCTTTGATCACCACCGCGCTCGCGATGTCGGTCGGGGTGGCCCTGGCGTCTTTGATGGCGATATATCGCGACGTCAAGCATGTCCTGCCCTTCCTGGTGCAGCTTTGGATGTTTTCAACCCCGATCATGTATCCGATCAACTTGCTGCCTCAGCCGGTGCGGCCGTTCATCGGCCTGAATCCGATGGCCGGCGTGGTGGAGGCGCTCCGGTCGTGCTTATTTGGAACACCGCCGGACTGGTATCTTCTGGCTTTGTCGGGACTCTCCACCGTGTTGATCGGCTTTGCTGCGGCATTCCTTTTTCACCGGCTGGAAGCTGATCTGGCTGAACGCGTATGAAAACTATTTCCGTTCGGGGTCTGACCAAAGAGTTTAAGCTCGGCCAGCAGAGAAGACAATATCGAATGATGCACGAATGGCTCACAGTGCGGCGGCCGAAACAGGCCGCTCATGGAGCCGGCAGTTTTCTCGCGCTAGACGATGTCAGTTTCGACGCGGAGTCCGGAGAGGTGATCGGCCTGATTGGGCGCAATGGCGCGGGAAAGTCGACGTTGCTCAAGATCCTGGCTAGAATCCTCCGGCCAACGCGGGGCCATATCGAATTGCGCGGCCGCGTCGGCAGCCTGCTCGAGGTGGGTTCGGGGTTTCACGGAGAACTCACGGGCCGGGAGAACATTTTCCTGAACGCCGCGATCCTCGGGATGCACCATGGCGAGATTGTTCGCAAGCTGGATGAGATCGTGGATTTCGCCGGCGTCGGCCAGCACCTGGACCAACCCGTGAAGACTTACTCGAGCGGAATGTACATGCGGCTGGCATTCTCCGTGGCCGCGCACATCGAGCCCGAGATTCTGCTGGTGGACGAAGTCCTGGCGGTTGGGGATGCAGAGTTTCAGAAGAAATGCATGCAACGAATCGAGCAAGTGGGTAAGCACGGACAGACCGTGCTGTTCGTTTCTCACAATATCCAAGCCGTGTTGCGGCTGTGCAGCCGCGCTTTGCTGATCGACCAAGGCAGATTGATGCAGGCAGGTCCGGTGCATGAAGTGGCCGCGGCGTACCTGAGCATCGGAGGCGCCAATCAGGGGGAACGTATTTATCCGGAAGGACCGTATGCTCCTGGAGACAGCGTTGCAAGACTCCGAAGCGTGCGCGTCCGTTCGCGTTCCGGCGAGACGCTGGCCACCGTGGATCTGGGCCAGGAACTGGGGATAGAGATGGAGTTCGAGGTTCAAGACACCACACTTCCTCTCTTTCCGGTGCTGAGTGTTCAGAACGAGTGGGGAACGGAAGCGCTGTGGGCAACCGACGCCGGCACCGAATGGCATGGACGGACCCGGCCGGCTGGGCGCTACCGGGTGATCGCCTGGATTCCTCCGAATTTCCTGGCCTCCGGCGCGATGACTGTCACCGCGGCAGTCTACTCGCTCACTCCGCGGGTGGAGCATTTTCGCGAGGTTGACGCGCTCGGTTTTCAGACCATCGACACGTTAGGCGACGGCACCGCGCGCGGCGACTTCACCGGCTATATCGGGGCTGCGACCCGGCCGAAGCTGGAATGGACCGTGGACTACGAGGGAAGAGTCACCAGCGCAAGTCCATCCCGGATGTCAGCGCCTCGCTCCGATCATGCTGTTTAGCCTTCGCGAGGTCATCCTGATTCCGCCGCGCTCGAATAACGACTAGCGCGCCAGCGAGCAGACCCACGGCGCTTATGGCAGTGCCTGCGCCGATCTCGGGTACCGTGTACTTGTCACTTGCGGCTGCAAAACCTGCCAGGGCCACGGTCAACAGTGCAACATGTAGGCTTTCTTCACGAGTAGGTTCCTTTCAGATTGAAATTGCAGACAGGTTTGCCGCGAGCCTGTTGTCAGCGCCCACGATGTTGTCGCGGCCCACAGCCGGTCAATCTACACCTTGGACTTGCCAGGCAGCAACATCATATTCCGACCATCCTAGCTGTGCCGTCGATCATCACACGGTGTCTGGAGCGTGTCAAGATTGAACGCAAAGAATGAAACTACTAGACGAAATCACCGTTGCCTCTGATGTAAGAATCGAGGTCGACAGGAAGGCTCGGCATGCAAGGTGACCAACCCATGGCACAATGGAACCATTTGGAGGTGGTCTCGTTTGCCACTCAAGAGAATTTTGGTCACCGGCGGCGCGGGCTTCTTAGGAAGCCACTTGTGTGACCGGCTGGTCAGTTCCGGTGACGAGGTGATATGCCTGGACAATTTTTTCACTGGCTCAAAAGACAACGTCGCTCATCTTCTCTCCAACCCCCACTTTGAGATCGTCCGGCACGATTTGGTGAATCCGATCTTGCTCGAAGCGGATCAGATCTACAATTTTGCTTGCCCGGCCTCCCCAGTTCACTATCAGTACAATCCGGTGAAGACGGTCAAGACGAACGTGCTGGGCACCATCAACATGTTGGGGTTGGCCAAACGAGTCCGGGCACGCATCTTGCAGGCATCGACATCGGAAGTCTATGGCGACCCGAATGAACATCCTCAGAAGGAATCCTACTGGGGGCATGTCAATCCGATCGGCATTCGCAGTTGCTACGACGAGGGCAAGCGGGTGGCCGAAACACTCATGATGGATTACCATCGCCAGAACGGCGTGGATATCCGCATAGTGCGCATCTTCAACACCTATGGGCCTCGGATGGCGGTCAATGACGGCCGCGTGGTGAGCAACTTCATTGTGCAGGCGCTCCGCAATCAACCGATTACGATTTACGGTGACGGCAAGCAAACACGCTCGTTCTGCTATGTGTCGGATTTGATCGAAGGCGTCTGGCGTCTAATGTCAACCGAGGGACTGACAGGACCCGTCAACATCGGCAATCCGAACGAATTCACAATCCGAGAGTTGGCAGACACTGTGGTATCGCTCACCGGCTCGCGATCTGAAATCGTGCACCTGCCACTTCCCCAGGACGACCCCGTTCAGCGCCGACCCGACATATCGTTAGCCAAGGAGAAGCTTGGATGGCAGCCGCAGGTGCCCTTGAAGGAGGGGTTGGTACGGACTATCGAGTACTTTGAGAAGCGCCTGTCTGAGACCAACTAGGCAAGCAAGACTATCGCGATGATCAGCCATCAGCCGCCTTTGCCACGTTCTGTTGGCCATGGGGAGGCGTTCGTTGGCGTGATTATCGATCGACTTGGGAACTAACTTTGAAACCCGCACACTGGTGGCGGGGGATAGTCACGCTGAATTGATTGGAGATCCGTCATTTTAGCGTGATAACTCAAATTCGTGTCACTCACATCCCGAGCTGTTACAGACCGTATCCAGACTCAGGCTTAGTGACAGATATATCGCTCCACCCTGGCGATTTCAGGTCAAGAGCGATCGGCCACCCGATGGTGAGACCAGGAGCGAGCTTCGCCGCAAAGGCGCTACGCTCAACCTAGGCGACGTGATCATTGCGGCCGTCGCGCTCTCCGACGAGCTGATCTTGCTTACCGACAACATCAAAGACTTTCCCATGGAAGACCTTCTCTCTACCCGTTACGGAAGGCATGATCATTCAGCGGGCTAACGAACAACCGGCCAAGAGGTCGCTGTTAGGCTCATGAATCCACGAACGCTGATCCGTGATCTCGTCGGTGCGATCATCGAAAAAGAGTGCTTTGCCCGCAATGGCAGCGGCGAGCTTTACATGCACCGGGATGGGTCTAACGGTCCGATTGCTGGATGCTGATCCGCCAGCCAGTCAAGTATCTGCTCTCGGCCTACGACTGCTCGGAATTTTGGAGCAGGAGGCTGGCAGGCGAGATTGTCGAGTTCATTGCGCTGGATGTGCCCGAGTTGCCGGATCGGCCCTCAAGCGGGCTAATCACAACTTGGAGAATGGGCTGCTCTACGCGAGGACTCGGCAACTGTTCCCGCACTCACCGACACCTTGTCCAGCAATCGCATTCAAAGTCACAATTCTAGCCGCAGGTCGGCTGCCCGGAGATCGAGAGGATTATCGGTGAAGTCTTCCCGGAGGACGCAATTTCGAAAACGTGCACGCTAACCGGCGACGCCGAGATAGTGGAAGCCCAACCGGCGGAGCCGCGCTCGGTCCAGCGCGTTGCGGCCGTCCAGCAGGATGCGCGATCGCATACGGGCCGCGACCGCTTCCCAATCTAGCTCGAGGTAGTGGTGCCACTCAGTGACCAGAACAACGGCGTCGGCTTCGTCGGCGACTTCTTCCGGTGCCGCACAACACAGGGCGCCCATATCGCCGTATTCCTGCTGGAAGCGCTCCATCGCCACCGGGTCGTGCACTCTTACCCTGCAACCGCGATCCAGAAGTTTGCGAGCGATGTCGATGGCGGGCGCTTCTCTAAGGTCGTCGGTGTTCGGCTTGAAGGCCAGGCCCAGTAGCCCAACAGTCCGCCCCTTGAGAATCTTCAGCTCACCTAGCAACTTCTCCACCACGTGTTCGCGCTGCCGCTTGTTGATCTCGCGGGCAGCCGAGACGATGGGCATACCGAGGTTGTATTCCGCGGCAGTCGAAACCAGCGCGGCACAGTCTTTTCCGAAGCAGGAACCGCCCCAGCCGATGCCGGCTTGCAGGAAGCGTGTCCCAATGCGAGCGTCTAGACCGATGCCCCGGGCCACCTGTGTGATGTCCGCTCCAACCTTCCCGGCCAGTTGGCCGATTTCATTGATGTAGCTGATCTTCAAGGCCAGGAATGCATTAGCCGCATACTTGATCAACTCGGCGGAGGCCAAGTCGGTGGAAATGAGGGGAACCGCGCCGACTTCCTCCGGCCGTGGCAGGTACGGCGGCGGCGCAAAGGTCTGATCGAGAATCGGACGGTACAGCGTGTACAGCGTCTCGAGCGAGCGCTCGTCGTCGGAGCCGATTACCACGCGATCCGGGTACAAGCTGTCGGACAGCGCCGCGCCTTCCCGCAGGAATTCGGGATTGGAAGCCACCGAGAAGTGCCCGTTGGCCTTGTGGCCGTGATGCTCTTCATAGGATTCGCGAACCAGCGAATCCACCCAGTTGCCGCTTCCGATCGGAACAGTGGACTTGTTGACGACCACGGTGAAATTGCCCGCATAGTACTGGCCGATGCTTCTGGCAGCGGCCGACAAATGGCGCAAGTCCGGGCTGCCGTCGGGTAAAGGAGGTGTCCCCACAGCGATGAAGATCACGTCGGCATCCTGCACTGCACCCTCCAATCGCGTGCAAAAACGCAGGTTGGGCTGTGCGTCCACCAACAGTTCCGACAAGAACGGTTCATAAATGGGAGTCTTGCCGGATCGCAACATGGCGATCTTGTTGTCATCAGTGTCAATACAGGTGACTTTGTGCCCGAGAAAAGCGAGGCAGGCGCCTGTTGTTAAACCTACATAACCGGTACCAATAATGGATACGTTCATGATCGTTCGATGTCCCTCAATTACGCTAACATCGGCTGGCCTGCCAGCCAAAAGATCTATGGTACTGATTATTGGACTGCTAGTACCAGAGCGAATTGGTTATACGGCGGCAGGCCTCTAGCCAGCGAAACATTCTCGGCTTCCGTATGTCTCGTCGAGTAGAAAGCTCAATACACGAGCGAGAACACAGTCCTAGGGCCTCGGCTGCTTCTGGCCTAGGTTGTGACATGCTCGCTTATTCTGTTTCAAAAGCGGATGGGGAATTCACCACGAGGCCAACCGGGTCGAGGTTAGCGGAGGCTAGACGCGGGAGGACAAGACATCCGCACTCGTGTATTCTCTCAACGTGACGATTCGTTTAGAGGTTTTGTGCTCTTGTCGAACGACACGAGCAGCGTTCAGCGGCTCAGGTTATGTCAGGAAGACTGGAGAACTACCACAAATACCACCGGCCGCCTATCAAAACCCAAGCTGCTAGCAGCGCGTTGGTGGTGGCGTGCGCGATGACCGCATCTCCGATTCTTCCGCGTCTCAGGTAGGCGATGGCATACAGCAAGCCGGCCAGCGTGCCCGCCAGCCATCGGTCGCCGTGCAAGACGCCAAAGGCTACCGATGAGATGAGGACCGAGACATACGTGTACCGGCGCGGATCGAGCGACTCGAAGTCAGAGGAAATCAGACGGCGAATCAGAAAGCCGCGAAACACCAGTTCCTCGGCGATGGGGACGGTGATCACGGCCGCGGCGGTTCGCAACACCAGCCAGGCGATGCGTGCCGCGCCGGGCAGGGCTGCCAGGCCGGCTCCGATTCCGTTGTCGGCGTGAACGCCCGAAAACCGGTCCAGGCCCAACCACATGGCCAGCACCGCGATCCCGGTGAGCACCGCATACCATCCGAACTTCCAGTTCAGACTGGAGTATGTGGACCGGAAGAACCACAATGCGATGGCTGCCGCGAGAAAGCGCAGCGGGTAGAGCCATTCAAACCCGCCGGAGGCCGCACTGGAAATCATCCCGGCGGCGACGATCACCAGAAACGGCAGCAGGTAAGCACTGGTTGGGTTGTGGCGGGAGACTTCTTTAGCCGGATGCCGCACGCCTTCCACGGTGACCCAGGGCAGGCGGCGGGAGATCAACACGAAGCCCAGCGCCACGCAGTTGAAGGCGATCCATCCGGCTTGGGAGTGAAATCCGCCTACAGCTATGTTCGGCGCGCCGGCCACGCCGATCAGAATCAGGGCGACGATTCGCGCCGCGTTGGACAACCACATGACCGCCATGCCGGCCGGAACCAAGACCAGGGCGTTGGGGAAGCGGAACTCCTTCCGGAAATACCCCAGCCAGGCGACACTGAAGACCAGCATCAACGCGGTACCCTCAAAACCCGCGCACCACGGCAAGATTGTCACATTGAACTCAGGCGAGCCGATGGTCATCGTCGTCCAGTCGGTGATTACTCTGGGAAGTATGAGACGCAGCAAGACGTTGACCACGGCGAACGTCAGATCTGTAGCAGCCTTCGAGGCAAAACCGAGAGCGGGAGCTCCGAGCAGAATACCCACCATGAGCAGGCGCGCGATGACCGCAATGGTCAGTGCAAATATCCAGGTGTGGCCGGTGCTTCGCACCAGCCGCCAAGCCACGCGCGGCGGGACGAACGCACTCCCGCACAGACCAACCGCGAGCATGCCCGCTGCATACCACAGCGCGTCATGCAGGGAACCCGTCGGGATCGGTAGAGCGGAAGGCAGGGATAGCCAGATGAACCCGCCATAAGCACAGAAATGCCCGAGCAGGAAGCCCCATCCAAGGGATGTGTTCTCCAACTCAGAAGAGATCTGACGGAATGAATGTCCGAATTTGGTAAAGCCGATTGCCAACAGGAGTGAACAGAAAACAACGGTTATCTCTAACAGCGAAGCCGCTCCGTGGCCTCCATCATGAAAGTAGAAAGCCAGCGGGACCCACTCAGCGACAAATAGCAGCGCGAAAAGAACGGACCTCTCGGCCAATCCTAGTGACAGACGCCGCCTCGCGACGTCCGGCGCCCGCTGGTCGGCAGTCAAAGGAAAGGATGGTGGGCCGGTTATTGCCGGTGCTCCGACCCCTTGGGGACGTCTGCTTTCCACTAGTCCTCGGTAACTCGGGTAGGATCTGATTCTACCCACGCGTCGGCTTCGACCGCAAGGCTGCACGGTTCCCGAAGGAACCCTCGATCCTGACGGCCCGCTGCCAGTCTCATCTCTAGGGTGCTCCTAACACGCCATTCCGATTTTCAGAACGCCTCAATATTTGCACGCGCTTGTGGAGCGGGGCAAGAGATCGCCTGTCCTGTTTGTACTGGGCGTAGTACCGCGTACTACCAGTTCGTCTCTATAGAGCGCCAACGGCCGCCGTGAGCCGCACCCTGCCCATAAGAGGGCAATTGTTTTTTCGTTGCAATCGGCCGGCGGAACGGGGCGCGTCGGGTGGTTGGCAAATTCCGGGATTCATCGCCGCTCGGCGCGGTTAACAAGTAGTCATCTCATCCGACGCGCGCGCGATGGTCGTAGTTGCGCGCGTAGTACGACTGGTATTCGCCGGACTTCACGCGCCGCACCCACTTCTGGTTGGCGCGATACCACTCGACGGTAGCGGCCAGGCCGCGTTCGAAGTCCATCTGTGGCGTCCAGCCGGTTTCCTTCGAGAGCTTCGCACTCGAGAGCGCGTAGCGGCGGTCATGACCGGGCCGGTCCGTGACATGCTCGATCAGGCTGGAAGGTTTTCCGGTGATGGCCAGGATCCGGTCCACCACGGTCTTGTTCGGCAGGGACCGGCCGCCGCCGATGTTGTAGATCTGGCCGTCGCGCCCTTTGTCGAGAATGGCCAGCAGCGCCCGGCAATGATCCTCCACGTACAGCCAATCGCGAACCTGGAGTCCATCGCCGTACACCGGCAGCGGCTTGTCTTCGAGCGCGTTGGAGATCATCAGCGGGATCAGCTTTTCCGGAAACTGGTAGGGGCCGTAGTTGTTGGACGCGCGCGTGACGATCACCGGAAGCTTGTAGGTGGTGAAATAGCCGAGCGCCAGCAGATCGGAGCCGGCCTTGGCCGCCGAGTAGGGACTGCTCGGCCGCAGGGGAAAATCTTCGTCAGCTTCGAGCGGCGGCTCCAGGCTGCCGTAGACCTCGTCGGTAGACACGTGAACGAAGCGGCGCACGCGCTGGGCGCGCATGCTTTCGAGCAGGTTGAAACTGCCGCGCAGGTTGGTTTCAAAGACCGGCTGGGGCGCAAAAATGCTGCGATCCACGTGGGATTCCGCCGCGAAGTGGACCACGGCCTCGGGCCTGGCCTCGTCAAAAATGCGGCGGAGTCCGGCCAGGTCGCAGAGGTCGGCCTTGACGAAGCGGTACTTGGGGTGATCGGCTACGGCGGTCAGGTTTTCGAGGTTGCCGGCGTAGGTGAGCGCGTCGACGTTGACGATTTCATGCGCGGGATTCTGGATCGCGAGACGGACGAAGCAAGACCCGATGAAGCCGGCGCCGCCGGTGACGAGGATTTTCATTCGCCTCTATTTTCTCATAGCAATGCAGGCGGGCTCGGTTTTCATCCAGGTTCCGCGGTTTGAACTGAGCAAGCTCCGCAGCGCTAAGACCCCGCGATTGATCCGATAGGCAGGGTAGGCGACTAGCACCGATCCCAGTATTTTGCTCCATTCCGAGAAAAACAGCGCCCGCGAGCTCGGGTCGCTCCACCAGCGTTCAGCGTGGTAGTGCGAATCCGGAGCCGGCGCGAAAGTGAAATGGAATCCCGGACAAAACAGCCGGAACAGGAGCGCGCACCGCCGGGAGTGGTAATCGCTCGTCACCACGAGCACCCACCTGACATGGCGCCTCGTAAGTTCACCGCGCAGTGCCAGGACTTCCCCGAGGGTTGAGGTTTCGTTATGACCGAACACGGCGAACCAGCCGCTTGGATATCCCTGCTTGACCAGTGAATCGACGGCCAACTCTCCTTCCGGCCGGTCGCGATAGGGAGGTCCGCTGATCAACACCAGGGGTGCGAAACCCCGTTGGGCTAGCTCCGCCGCGGCTGTGACTCGCGGCCCCCAGAAATCTCCACCCATGACCAGAATGAGGTCCGCGGGCTCCGGCGGTTGGGAATAGACCAGAAAATTTCCCAGCCAGGTCAAGGTTCCCTGCCAGCGCACGAGCGCAATGAACAGCACACTCGCGAAAACCAGCAGCAATGCACGGACGGTCCAACGCATCGTCGTTCGTAGCCGTGCCGATCGGGACCGCATCTCGGTTTCATTTTATCCAGGCGCCGGGGCTGCCGCCGCGTATTACCCTGGCGCATGACTCGCGGCGCGTTTGCACTGTAAGATCAACAAGGAGTCAATGTTGCGATGAAACTTAGGCAGGCATTTCTGGGGTTGATTTTCGGCGCGGCTCTCGCGCAGAACCCGCCGGCGAACGGGGGTCTCACGGTGCAGGTGGATGGCACTACCATTAGCACGCGTAGCAAATTGAACCTTACCGCCGGAAACGGCATCGTCGAACGCTGCGTCGATAACCAGCGCGACCAGCGCGTGGATTGTTCCTCTTCCTACAATTCCGCTTTGCTCGCCACGCACGACACCATCGAGGCAAACGAGGATTATTGCTACTCCGTAAACCGGACCACTTCGTATGCGTGCCATCTTCCTTTCAAGGCTCTTGTAAGGTACGCGGCCGGCATGACCTTCCTTCTCAACACCGACACAACCTGTTCGACATTCTGCACCGTCAATATCGACAACCTCGGCGCAATCAGCCTCAAACAGATTGACGGCACAACGGATCCTGCCGGCACGCTGGTGGCCGGCCAGCCGCACTGGATTTTCTACGATGGCCGCATCTTTCGGCTGTTGGGCGCAGCAGCCGCGGGGCCCCGGGACCAGCGAGGCGATGTTATGGCCCGTCGCCTGATCGGAACCATGGACACAATGCCTTATACCGCCACGATCGTGCTGGATGTAACGGCCGGCGATTTGCACAAGACCACCACCGCCAATAGCGTCGGCAACGCCGTCATCAACGCGGCTACCGGCGGCTTGCCCGGCCAGCACATGTGGGTCATCATCGTGAACGATACCATCAGCGGCAAGACCGTCATTTTCGGGTCGAACTTCCGAAGCGCCGGCGGCGTGGCCGGAACGCCCGGTAAAGCTGCTACTATCCAGTTTGTTTCCGACGGAACCGCTTGGTACGAGGTCGCGCGAACGTTGAGTCTTCAGTGAGCCGGAGACGGCGCGCGACTCGCTCGGACCCAGGCGCGCGCCTGGCTAGTGTTGCGTGAAGTCCCAGACCATCTGCCGCAGTTCTTCGTGCCAGCCGAGTTGCCGGTAGAACCGGATGCCGTCCGGGTTCTCCGCGACAACCTGCAATTCGACCCGCGTGATCTCTTGAACCTTGAACCATTCCAGGGCGAATGCGAGAACGCGGCGTCCGATTCCGCCGCTGCGGTGCGATTCGGAGACGAAAACTTCGCTAATTGCGCCGATGGTTGCCGAGCCGAAGTAGGGCGGCAGCGCGCGAACCCGGCCGGCTACGAAGGCGATGATCTCTCCGTTCATCTCGCCCACCACGATATTGGCGAAGCGGCCCAAAAACGGAGCCATGGACTGGACCCAGGCGTCATAGGCCCCTTCTGGCAGCCGCAGCAACATGCCGTGCTCGAACTGGTGCTGATACAAGGCGTGCCAGAGCGGCTTGATCCGCGCAAGGTCTTCGGCGGTGGCGTGCCGCAGGATCAAATCGGGCTGCGTCGATTCCTCAGGCTTTGTCATGGGCCGCGCTCGCAGTTATGGCTGCGTCCAACGCCGCCGGCCATTGCTTCTGGTCGAGCCCATGCTGAGCCAGAAACGCCAGCGCCAGTCTCTCATAGCCAAAGCCCAGACAGCCGGTATGCGCCGGAGCGCCCGCCGCCTGGATGGCGAACGAGCGTCCGAAGAAGTCCTGGTGATAGTTGATGGACCCCACGGCCAGCTTCTTGCCGCTGTATGGCAGAGGCGCCAACAACTCGAACTTGAGCTCGAAGCCCTGCTGGTAGGCGGCTTGCACCGCGTAGCTGTCTACGAAGAATGGATCCGTCGCAGTGCTGATTTCGTATGCCATTCCCAGTTCGTCCAGGAAACGGGCCGATAGATCGACCAGCCGGTCGCGGCTGGCCAAGACATACTCGGCCGGCCCGACGAAAACGATTTCCCGCATCGTGAAGTCCCACAGCCGCTCGAGCCCTGTCAGATTGCTGGACTCGTAGCGAAAACACTTGCCGAGGGCGGTGATCGCTCGAGGCTCCTTCAGCTCGACGTCGCGAAGCCAGCGATACCAGTGAAAACATACCGAGGGAGACAGCAGACATTCCACGCCGCTGGCGCCATTGCGATCGTAGGCCAACTGCTCGCCGTCCCAGCGCACGGATTGAGAGAATTCCTGAAGCACACTATGGTCTTCGCGCAAGTGGCTCACCAGATTGAGAGAAGCTGGAAAATTCTTCAAGTACCGGCAGGTGTCCAGCACGTCGGCGCCGATCAGCGCTGGGAAATTGTAGGGATCCGCCTGGAAGCTGGCGGCCATTTCCCGGCTGCGTTGCTCGAAGAACTCGATCAGGCGCACCAGCTTCGGGCCGAAACCATAGCGGCCCCGGCCGAAAGCGATGATATCGCCCCGCTGTTGCAATTCCGCATGCGGGTCTTGCCGATAGGAACCCGGCAGCGCCTCCCGTTTTACCAGAACGCGAGATGATCCCGGCCGGTAGTTTAAACACAACTTGTCGGCAATTTCGGAAATGCGGGATGCAACCAAGTCGCGTTGGTTCTCGAAACCCGGCCGAAGATCGAACATCACGCGCTGCGCCCCATCCAGCAGGCGGACGTTGGTGATGCCTTCGGATACGTAGGGTATCCGTTTCAGAAATTCATCGATCAACTCTACCGGGACTGTCGTGTTCAGATCTGCCTGTGCGTTCATGAAACCTCGATTCAGCGCTAAGCCGGCTTTCGCAGCGTTTTGGCGATGGCCTCTACATCCACCAGTTGGGGCAACAGGTAGGGCGGGAACCGGGTGTTAAACTCTTTTTCGAGCTCCATCACCACCATCATGTGCCCCATCGAATCCCAGCCGGGAGTCGATCCCATGCGCAAAGGCGTGGAGGAACCAGGATCCGCAATCTTCAACGCCCTCATCACCGCCCCCGCAATGCGCTGTTCGATACTCTCGTTCGGAGAACTTGTCATCGCATTCCTCCTGGCCGCCGCATGATCATAGGACAGCCAACTTCTGAAGAATCTTGGATGGCAGATACCAGCACATGCATACGCTGAAATAGGTCAACACCCGCGCACCCATATTCGCTAGGCGAGTTCCGGCCAGCGGGAGTCTCGGGAGTGCCCCTCGATACTTTCGCCAGAGCAGGAAGATGGTGAACAACAGGCCGTGTAGGAACCCCCACAAAACCCAGTATGCATTGGCAGCATGCCATAAACCGACCAAAGTAAACAAAAGGATGGTGTTGAAATAAATATTGTAGGTTCGCCGACCCCAGCGATTGTAGAACAGATAGTCGCGGAAGACATAGGTAGCGGTCATGTTCCAATTCATCCAGAATGCCGAGATGTTCTCCCGGCCGACCGGGAAGTTAAAGCTGGGGGGAATCTTGACCCCAGCCGGGCGCGCCAGCAGCTCCATCCAATGGAAGTATCCCGCCGTGGTCAGATAAAAACCGATCGGACCAGTCACGAAAGCGCTGATGGCATTGTCGAAATAGTGAGCCTGCGGAAAATGCGTCCTCAATAGCTGTTGGCCGAAATTCAAGGAAACGCCCACCATCAATTTCGCCGTGGCGGCGGCCGCCTCAAACCACCAGCCGGCGGACGCCAGCGTACGCCAGTCAATGACCAGTGTGCCGGGCATCTGCGAAAAGCGCAATACCGGGCCGCTCAGCGTGAATGGCAGGCATATCCAGAGCACGTAGGTGAGTAACGTGGGCGCGGGCAGACTGCCGGATCCGACCTCCCAGAACAGGGTCATCAGTTTCAGTGTCGGCCACATCCCGAGGCTCAACAGTACGATCGGCCCCAGCCCCGCCACAGACCAGTAGCGCTCCCATTGTTCCACGCGTGCCAGAGTGAACACCCCTGCCAGCACCAGCATCGCGACGCAGGCCCAGCGCCAGCGCTGCTCCGGCGAGGTGGCCCCGCAAAGGCCCCGCATGACAGCGTATGCGGCCGCGCTGACCAGCACGAATCCCGGAAATTCCCGGCCGTAGTAGACCCCGGCTGCAATGATGCTGAGTGTACAGGCGTACCAAGTTTGTCGGAAGAACGGAATCAGCAGGAGCACACCCGAGAACGCCGCAGCTACGGCGATGCCTGCGAGATAGTGTGGATCAACTGTCAATGTGGCGACTTGCATCGAGTCCTATTTCGGAGTGCAGAGGACGCCCTCCGGTTGTCTACTGGACAGCCGTCCTTGATTGACAGTGTGGCATAGCGTGTCGTTCTGTGGAAATTGGGGCGTAGGTTCTAAGCTCTCTATACTACCCTAAACATCATTTGAGATTACATTCGTGGTCCTGCCGCACCGGCCACGCAGTTCTCTGGCTAAAAAGCGTCGGCGAAGCGCCAGGCCTTCGGGCGCTGGCTCCGGTCGGCGTCAATCTGCGGTGCCGCGCAACTGGAGTCCACCGTCTGGACTTGCCCATTGGTGGCCAGCAGCACGATGCGGTCGCCTGCGAGCGGACCGGGCGGGTGGGGGCAGGCCAGCAGCCCCGATATCAGCCTGCGCTGTTCTGGGGAATCCGCCTTGAGGTTTTGAAGAATCCGTATGGACGGCGACAGCCCGTTGGCTTGGAGAGCGCCGCCCAGACTCGTGGAAAACACAGGAACAATGTAGGGATCAAGGAAAGCGGTGACGTCCACCAGGTCCACCTCTCCGCCAGCCGGAAGCCGAGAGGCGCGATCCACCGTCACTCGCACGATCTGGGCTGCTTCTGAACCCGCTCGCTTGTATAGGTCGCGGAAGGTGGACAATTGGAACCACGCGAAGCCCGCATAGACCCCCAGCGCAGTCCAAATCGAGGCTTTGTACAGGGCGCGGCCGTCGGACTTGACCGTCCGATCCAGGAGCAGTCCCAGGAAAATAGCCACTCCTAAGAAAGGAACGAAAAGATACCGGTCCGAATTGAAGGCTGCGGCAAACGCGGCGGTAGGAAGGATGGTGAAGAACAGCCAGCCGGCCGCAAGTACAAGTACGGACAGAGCCTTAGCCCTCCACACGGCCAGCAGCGCCAGACACAACTCGCCCGCCAATATCGCCAAGTGTTGCGGCAGCAGGGTCTTGAATCCCAGCGGCAGCATGGAAAATGGCAAGGCGAGGTTGATCCAGGCGCGTATGAGGCCGGCCAGGGCGCTGCTGACGTTATGGAAACCATAGAAGCCGCCCGTGCGGCGGCCGGAGAGGCTGGCCAATCCCGCGTCGGCGAAGAAGTACCCGCTGTATCCGATCAGGATCGCGGCGAACGGGATGTAAGCCCGCCAGAAGGCTGGCTTACGAACGAAAGCGAGAGAGCGTTCGCGGTACACATCTAATAACACTAAAAGCACGGGGATGACAGCTGTCGTTTCCTTGAAACCGAGTGCGACTATATAAGCGGCTGCGGAGCAGGTCAGACTAAACGAGCTCGTCGAGTTCCGGTAGTCTAGGAAGCAAATGCATGCTAGCAATACACATCCGGCCGCGACCAGGTCCTGCCAGGCGGCAAACCAAAGCAGAACCTCCTCGTTTCTTGGGAACAAGGCCACGGCGAGAACCGCAAGCCAACCGGCCGCGCGGCTCGCGCCTAAGCGACGCATCAGTGCGAATAGCAGCGCAAGGTCAGCCGTGAAACTCAGCGCGATCAGCAGCCGATAGGGCCACACCCGCTGGACTCCCACCAGGCTGCCAAGCAGATGACACAGCACGTTTCGGAGCGGCCGATGGAGTTCGTCGCCGCTGCTCGCTAATGGAAATTTCAACGATTCGACAAGCAGCCCAAAATCGTCTCCCACGAGACCGAGACTGCGAATCCACAAGAAAATCGCTGGCAACAGCAGTAGCCAGACGGCGAAGTCGACCACCGTCAGGCTACGGTCTTGCAGTGGCGCACTAGCGCCTGGGTCCATCTTCATCGCGATAGGTTGTTCCATTTTGCCGTCGGTGGCGGGACCTCGGGAGAGTCACCGCCGGTCGGACCAGGCATTGTCAGCGATTGGCCGGCTACCGCGAACGCCCGAGCCTGCGGTGGCGTTGCTGAAAGGCTGTAACAACCGAAGCCATCTCCGGTCCGGTGAGCTCAGAGGGATCGCAGCTTGGAAGCCCCTTCATGCATGCTTCGACATTGCGTTGTCGCAGGGCTGCACGCGTCGCGTTCAGATCCGCACCCGATAAGCTTAGAGGATTGCAGTTGGCCAGTCCATTTTCGCAACTTGACCGATTCCGCCTTTGCGCTTCGGCTCGAACTTCTTTAGCCTCGGCCTCGGTAAGCAAGAAGGGGTCGCAGCTGGACGACCCGGTCAGGCAGCGGTCGCGATTGCGCCGCAGCCTCCCAGCTTGAACGGAGGCCGCCGTTTGCGGCGTCAGTTGCACGGGATCGCATTGCGATGAGCCGCTCATGCAGTGATCTAAGTTTCTCCGCGCCGCCGCAGCCTCCACCAGCTTGCTCTGGTCTTTCGTCAGACGGAGCGGATCGCAGGTGGGTGATCCACTCATGCATTTGTCGAAATTGCGCTGCGCCGCAGCGGTCGTGACCGGCGCCAGATCGCTCGGCTTCAGCGACAGCGGGTCGCAGGTCGGCGATCCACTGGAGCATTTTTCCAAATTGCGCCGATAGGTCGCGGTCTGCACCAATTTGGCCTCATCGGCGGTCAGACGGGTAGGATCGCAAAGCGTGGGACCTTCCATGCAGTAATTGAAATTACGTTTCTTCGAGGCGATGGCAACCTGCTTCAGTTCGTCGGAATTCAAGATCGAAAAATCGCACCCAGACAGCCCCCTCAGGCAGGTCGCAAGATTGCTTTGATCGGGCAGGGGGGGCTTGGTTTTCGGCTGGGCAACCATGGGCCGTAAGCATAGACCAAAACACGCTATTCGAAGGGCGCTCCAGATGTCCATGTAGTCCATGTAGCTAGTGTCGCCTATTTTTCATACGGATGGCTAGTACTAGTACTTCCAAGGACTTACTAGAACTTAAGTTCATTGACACTTGTCATATCGATCGGCCATACTCCAAGGTGCGCGCTGACATTTGTCAAAAGTTTGGTTGGCAAGGCGCGCACAAACCAGTGCCTGTTTTGCATCTGTCGGAAGCCAGGAATGGGACCGAAAGGGCGGTAGCCTGTCAGTAGCCAGGCCCCAGGATCCCCGCACGAAGCCAGTTGACGAAACCGGGAGGCAAGCTGTGGCGGTATTAAAACCACGAGAACGATTAGTCTACTTCCGAGTATCCGAAGATGAATTCCGGCAGTTCGTGAGCGTATGCGAACAAGCTGGCGCGCGCAGCCTGTCGGATCTAGCGCGAAGCGCGGTCCAGCGCCTGATCGCAGATGGAGACCGGCGCCATTCCGACGATCAGTTGGCCGACAAGATGCACCGCCTGGAAAAACTGATTTCTAAGGTGACTGAACAGTTGCAGTTGTTGAACGGCGGCAACGGGCAGGAAAAAGCCGGGGATGACATGGTTGGCAACGGCGCGCGGCATTCCCTCGAGCCTGAGTCTTGTGACAAAAACGGCCGGGGAGACGAATAAACGCATATGCAATTTCTTCCGAATGGTTCGTCCGACGATCGCAACAACTTACCCATCTTGGCCGGCAACGGCTTGAGCGTGGACAGCGAACGGTATTCCTATGAGCCGATGAGCCCCGCAGCGCCGCAACCCGAGAACGCGATCAACGTCGGCCGCCTGATCCGAAAATACTGGCTGCTGCTGCTGCTGTTGTTGATCCTGGGTGGCGGGGCTGGGTTCGTTTCGGTGCTCCTGAGCTCACCGCTTTACAAGGCTCATCTCCTCCTAGAAGTGCAGGCTTCCACCGGTGTGTTCGGCAAAAACGGGATCTCCGACGCTTCCAATTCCGAAGCCAGCGAAGTCGGCATTCAAACTCAGATCAACATCCTGCGCAGCGGCACGTTTCTAAGACGCGGCGCTGAGCGATTGCAGCAGGACACGGTTCCGCTGGCGCCCACCGGACGTGATTTATTCTCTCGCCTGCGCCAAAGGATCCATCCCGCTATTCAGGATCCGCTGGAGAACGCCAAGCAAGGTCTCAACGTCGCGATTTCCAGCTTCAATGCCAGTCCGGTCAATCATACCCGTCTGATCGAGCTGACCTGCGACTCCACCAGCCCGGACGTGGCGGCGCAATTCTTGAATTCGATGGCGAACGAGTACCTGGACGATAGCATGCGGTCGCGCATGCAGGCTTCGCAGAAGACCAGCGAATGGCTGGCAGCTTCGATTGAGGAAACCAAAGCCAAGATGGGCGATGCGGAGGAGCACCTGCGGGAATTCGTACAAGCCTCCGGAAACATCTTTGCAGGACAGGACGCCACATTGGAGGATACCAAGCTGGCCAATCTAAAAATTGATCTGGCCAGGATCCAGGCCGACCGTATCGCAAGGCAGAGCCGCTATGAGCTGACCTTGAAGTACCCTCCGGAAACGCTGGCGGAGATCCTGGAAGACGCAGTGCTGCGGGGTTATCAGCAGCAGATTGAAGCCCTGAAGCGGGATAAAGCGGGGCTGGAGACCAAGTACACGCCGAAGCATGAAAGGGTGCGGGAACTGGATGCCAGGCTGGCGGCCTTGGAGAAAGCTTATCAGAACGAAATCCACAGCGTGATCACGCGAATCAAGAACGACTACGAGGCCGCCTTAAGCCAGGAAAAGTTGCTGACCGCCGACTACAACCGGCAGTCGCAGCGGGTCGGCTCGCAAGCCGCCAAGTCGGCGCAATACGTGGCCCTCAGGCGGGAAGCCGAGACTCTGCACCAGGTGTATCAATCTCTGCTGATGCAGCAGAGCGAAGCTGGGTTGAGCAGTTCCGTGCCGGTCAATCCCATTCGGGTCGTAGAGGCCGCCAACCCACCCCTGCTTCCCTATAAGCCGCAACCGGTTCTGAATATATCGTTCGGCTGCCTGTTGGGCCTGGTGCTGACGGGCGGATTGATGTGCCTGCGGGAGCGGATGGATGAAAGCATCCGGACGCCAGGCGCATCACGCCGGCTCTTCAACATACCCGAATTGGGCGTCATTCCGAACCTCGGCGCCAACGGCAATGGATCCAGAGCCTGGCGTTCTCTGGCTGGCGCCAAGGCTCTGAACGGTGCGACCAGCGACCCAGCAGCGGCTCTGGTGACCTGGCAAAGCGGGCCTTCCTTCATCACCGAGTCGTTCCGCGGCACGCTGGCCTCGATCCTGCGGAACCAAAACAGCGGAAAGCAGCAGCGGATCGTTCTGATCACCAGCCCGGGGCCTTCGGAGGGCAAGACAACGGTGATTCAGAACCTGGGCATCGCACTGGCCGAGACGGGCCGGCGCGTGTTGTTGGTAGACGCCGATTTTCGCCGGCCGCATCTGCATCGCAAGTTCGGTCTGCCGGATGAGTGGGGTTTGAAGAACATACTTGCCGAAGATCTGCCTCTGAGCACCTATCCGGCCGAGCGTTTGGGGGTGGACACCGGATTTCCGGGATTGTCGCTGTTAGCCAACGGGTCGGGAACGGAACAGGCCAACGTTTCGCGATCGCTGTATTCGCCCCGGTTGCGGGAGATCTTCGAAGACCTCACCAAGCGCTACGACATGGTGCTGGTGGATGCGCCGCCCATCCTCAACGTGGCCGACGCCCGCATCATCGCGCCGCTCGCCGACGCACTGATATTGGTTTTGCGCTGCGGGATCACCGACCGCGCCAGCGCCATGGAAGCTTACCAGCGGATCCAGGAAGATGGTCTGACCCTTCTTGGAACTGTGCTGACCGACTACGATCTGCGTTCGGATCGGAAACGTCAATACTACTACGAGTATGGCGATACCAGTCGAGCCTAAGAACAGCGAACAACCAACGCTCGGCCAGCCATCGCGCTGGAAGGCTTTGGCCGGCCTGCCCGTGCAAATGGGCTTGTTGAGCGTTCTGCTCTTGGTGGCCTTTTGGCCGATCTTAACCGGCATGTATGGAAGCTGGTTCGATGAGCATGCCTACATGGAACACGGGGTGCTGGTGGCTCCGGCCGCGGCCTACATGGCGTGGACTAAGAAGGAACGGCTGAAAACCATTCCCCGCAAGCCGTCACTGTGGGGCGTCTTCCTGCTGGTGTGGGGAGCTTCGCAAGCGTTACTTGGCGTCGCCGCACAATGGGTCTGGGCCAGCCGGACTGCTTTCCTGATCTCGCTGGTGGGATGCATCGCCCTCTTGTTTGGCTTGCAAATGGTAAAGGAGCTGACGTATCCGTTAGGAGTGCTCATTTTAATGGTTGCTCCGCCGACCTTCATTTTTGAGCGTGTCACTCTTTCGCTGCAGTTGCTCGCCAGCCGGCTGGGCGAGAGCTGTCTGGAATTGCTCGGGTATTCGGTGTTGCGGGAAGGGAACATTCTGGAATTGGTTGGAGTCAAGCTGTCGGTGGAAGAGGCCTGCAGCGGGATCCGTTCGTTGCTGGCGATCCTGTTCATGTGCGCCATGTACAACTACTTCTTTGTGGAGGGGCGCTCCTTGCGGGCCTGGATTTTTGCCCTGGCGGTACCGATTGCAATCCTGGGAAACGCCGGGCGGATTGTGGCGACCGGCATCGCCAGCCAGTACAACCGGTCCCTGATCAGCGGAACGGCGCATGAGACTTTCGGCTACGTGAGCGTGGCAATCGCGGCGGTAGGCTGCATGATGGTCCATATCGCTCTGATCTCAATCCAAAGGGCGTGGCGCTCTTATCATGGCTAGATTCCAGTTCTCCGGCTCCGTTCGAATCGGTCTGTTCGCCGCGGTCTGCCTGCTGCTGGTGTTGCAGGCCAGCGCTTACCGGCTGGTCAGCATCGATGAGCGCAGCCTGCCGATTCCCGGACTCAAGACGCTTCCAATGCAAATCGGGTCATGGAAAGCGGGCGGTGAGCAGTCTTTGGATGCCGGCATCGCCGAATATCTCCGGCCGGACGAATATATCCTGCGTGATTACATCGCCGGCGGCCGCGCGGCGACAGTCAATCTGTTTATCGCTTATTTCCGGTCCCTCGAAAAGACCTACGGCCCGCACGCCCCGCGGATATGCCTCCCAGGGTCCGGATGGCTGGAAACTTCAGCCCAGGTCACTCGCGTTCCGGTGCCGGGACCGCTCGGAACCATTCCGGTCAACGAGATGGTGTACGAGAAGTCCGGAGGCCGCATTCTGGTGTTGTACTGGTATCAGAATAGCCGGAATATCTGGGCCGAAGAGTTTCAGGCCAAGCTCAGACTACTGCCGGACTTGATCCGCTACCGCCGGTCCGACGTGAGCCTGGTACGTGTGATCGTGCCATTGCAAGGCAGCGTCCCCGGTACCGAACTCACCGATTCCCTCCGATTCACCGAGCTGCTGTTCCCGCAGCTAACCGACCGGCTAGGAGCCAGCAAGTAGCCTGGCGTGCGAATCGTTTACCTGAACCCGTGTGGGAACCTGGGGGGAGCCGAAACCAGCCTGCGTGAGCTGCTGGCCAGCGTACGAGCGGCGGCTCCGGACTGGAAGCTGTGGCTCATCCTGGGTGAAGATGGGCCGCTGGCGGCCGAAGCACGCCGGTGCGGCGTCGAAGTGGTGATCGCTCCTTATCCGCGTGCCCTCGCCCGCTTGGGAGACACGGCCGGCGAAACTGGCAGAACCCTTATAGCGTTGTTCGCGGCGGGGGCGGCGACGCTCTGGTATGCGCGCCGGCTAGCCGCCATGCTGCGTCGCATCCAACCCGACCTGATTCACACCAACGGTTTCAAGATGCACGTCTTGGGAGCCTGGGCGCGGCCCCGCAGATCGCGCCTGGTGTGGCATATTCACGATTACGTCAGCAAGCGGGCTATGATGAGCCGGCTGCTGCGCATGTTCTCCAAGCGCTCGACTGCCGCCATCGTCAATTCCGGCAGCGTGGCTGAAGATGTCCAGCGTCTGATGCCGGCTCTTCGAGTGGTTACGATTTACAATGCCATCAACCTGGATCGATTCTCGCCGCTCGGTCCAACGCTCGATCTGGACGCCGCTTCCGGACTGGAACCAGCCGGCTCGCCGGTTTATCGGGTGGGCCTGATCGGGACCTTTGCGCTGTGGAAAGGCCACAAGGTTTTCATCGAAGCGCTGGCGCGTCTCGCCGCGGATGTGCCGGTCCGCGGATATATCGTGGGCGGGCCGATTTACCAGACGCAAGGCAGCCAGTGGTCGCTGGCAGAACTGCGCCAGGAAGTGGAACGCTGGCGACTGACTGGCCAGGTCGGATTTACGGGCTTTCTCGAGGATCCGGCTCTCGCCATGCGCAGCCTGGATGTCGTCGTGCACGCCAGCACGGAGCCGGAGCCCTTTGGCATGGTCATCATCGAAGCCATGGCCTGCGGTAGACCCGTGGTTGCCAGCCAGGCCGGCGGAGCTGCCGAGCTGTTTACGGACGGAGAAGACGCCCTGGGACACCCGCCGGGCGACGCCGCCGCGCTTGCCAGCCAGATCCAGCGATTGATTTGCGATGAACCCCTGCGCCGGCGGCTCGCATCCGAGGGACGCGCGCGCGCCGAACGAATCTTTCACGGCAAGCGGCTGAGCGGACAATTGCTGGAACTCTACGGCGAGATTGCCGGCGCAGGAGCCGAGATGCAGCGTTCCCTCGGCCTGCCATTGTCGGTGCCTGCGGTCGACAAGTAAGAACATGCACGCGCACGCGATCAAGACCAGGTCGAGCGAAACGGGCGGCGGCACTGGCGCGAACGGTCCGACCACCGCGCCAGTCAGAGTGCTTCATCTGAATGCCGGCAACCTGTACGGCGGCGTGGAAACCCTCTTGACAACTTTGGCCCGGCTGCGGCAGCTCTGTCCCGGCATGGAGCCGCATTTCGGCTTGTGTTATGAAGGCCGCTTGAGCCGGGAACTGGAAGCGTCCGGCGCTCCGGTATATCTGCTCGGGGCCGCGCGCTTGAGCCGGCCCTGGACCGTCTGGCAGGCTCGCGGCCGGGTGCGCGACTTGATCCGGCGGATCAGCTTTGACCTGGTGGTGTGCCACATGCCGTGGTCGTTGGCTGTGTTTGGACCAGCCCTGAAGGCGAGCGGTCAGAGGCTCGGCATGTGGGCTCATTCTTCGCATGCCGGCACTGGCTGGCTGGAACGAATGGCTCGACGGACGCCTCCGGACATCGCTCTCGCCAACAGCCGTTTCACCGCGGCCGGGTTGGTTAATCTTTTTCCTCGAACGCCCAAGGTAGTCGTCCATCCCCCGGTAGCGCTCGCGCCTCCGTCCACCGGGATGGCCACGCGCTCTTCGTTGCGCGGCGAGTTCGGCGCGAATGACGGCACGGCGGTCATCGTCCAAGTAAGCCGCATCGAACGCTGCAAAGGCCATCTCGTGCACCTGCGCGCTCTGGCGAAGCTGACACACCTGAAAACGCCATGGGTCTGCTGGATCGTCGGGGGACCTCAAAGGCCCGAAGAACACGCTTACCTCGGGGAATTGCAGCAGCTGGCTTCGCGGCTGGGTCTTTCCGAACGCGTGCGTTTCCTGGGACAGCGGGACGACGTGGCCGGCTTGCTCGCGGCGGCCGACATATTTTGCCAGCCGAACGAGACTCCGGATTCCTTCGGTATCTCCTTCATCGAGGCCCTTGCAGCCGGCTGTCCGGTAGTGACCTCCACGCTCGGAGGCGCGCTCGAAATCGTCGACGACTCCTGCGGGCGGTTGGTAAAACCGGGCGATGTCGACGGCCTGGCCGCGTCTCTAGCGCAGTTGATCGAATATCCGGAAGTGCGACACGCCCTCGGCCGCCAGGGTGCGAGCCGCGCCTCCGAGTTGTGCGACCCGGCCAGCCAGATGACCCTGCTCTATCAATTGGCAAAGGCCGATAACACGGGAGCCGCCCGATCATGATCGCACTGGCCCTCTGCGTGATCGCGTTCCTGGTCTGCTATCTCGCCGGCCGGCGAACTCTCGGCAAAGGGATCGTCGCGCTGATGACCTTCGGGTACTTCTACGGAATCTTGCGCGCGAACCTGCTCACAACGTACTCGCATTTCATCTTCGATGCCGGGATGATCGGATTGTTTCTGTCGGTGCTTGGCGCGAAGTACGCCTCGAATCAGCGCGCAGGCTCCGAGGCGGTAAAGCTGTGGACTATCCTGTTAATGGCCTGGCCGGCGCTGCTGGTGCTGCTGCCGTTTCAGCCGCTGCTGGTGTCCCTGGTCGGCCTCCGCGCCAACATCTTCTTCTTGCCTCTGCTTTGGATGGGCTTCCGGATGCGCGAAAAGGATCTGATGGAATTGTCGACCGGACTGGCGATTCTGGATTTGCTTGCACTGGCCTTTGCCGGCGCCGAATACTTCCTGGGAGTCCCGCGCTTTTTCCCCGTCAGTCCTGTGACGTCTATTATCTATTCCAGTGGCGACGTGGAAGGCGGTTTCCTTCGGATTCCCGCTACATTCACCAGCGCCCACGCCTTCGGCGGCACTATGGTTGCCACCATTCCGTTTCTCATCGGGCTGTGGACCCGGGCCGAGCGGCGTTTCCAGCGGCTCTTGGCTCTGACGGCGATTCCCCTGGCGCTGCTCGGCGTGCTCATGTCCGCCACCCGCACAAATTTCGTGTACGGCACTGCCATGGTCACCTTCGTCCTGTTTACAACCAAGATGAAGACCAAGTACCGGGCCATGTTCCTTACGGTGGTTGCATTGGTGGCCCTCGCGGCTCTGACCAATGTGCGCTTCCAGCGATTCAAGTCGCTGAAGGATACCGATTTCGTAGCCGAACGCATCGCCGGCAGCGTGAACCGCGATTTCTTTGAGATTCTCACCGAGTATCCCATGGGCAACGGTCTGGGCGGCGGCGGCAGCAGCATGCCCTACTTTCTCCAGTCTGCGGTGAGGCACCCGATTGGTATTGAGAACGAATACGCGCGCATTCTCGCCGAGCAGGGAATTATCGGCTTATTGATTTGGCTTTGCTTCCTGGTCTGGTTCTTGAGCAACTATTCCGTGGCCTTTGCGCCCGGCCCCTGGTCAACCTCCCGGCGTCTGCTGTGGTGCCTGGCAGCCGTCACTTTCGGCACCGCCTGGATTGGGACGGGTGTGCTCGCCTCGATACCTGGAACTGTCATCATGATCGCCGTGATGGGCTGGACAGCCGCGCCCCAGGGGCGTGAGCAGCAGGTCCGCCCGATATTCGCTCCGCGTTCTCAGTACAACCGAGCGCCCGGACGGTTTCTGACAGACCGAGTCTGATGGGGTTCATCTGCCCATAGCCAGGCGATCCGGCCTTGTGGACCAAGGACCGAATGCGATGCTCATGAACCAGCCAGACAACCTAGAGCAACGGCAACTGCCTTCGATTTCGGTGGTCATCTGTTGCCACAATAGCGCGTCCCGATTGCCGGAGACGCTCAGACATTTGGCCGCACAGCAACAGCTAGACGGCCTCGATTGGGCGATCCTGGTCATCGACAATGCCTCCACGGATGGCACTACAACGGTTTGCTCTGAATTTGCCGTCGCTCATCCGCGCCTCTCGATTCGCTGTGTGCTGGAATCGCGCCTGGGCCAAGCGTATGCTCGCTTGCGGGGTCTGATGGAAGCGCGCGGGGATGTGATCTTGTTCGTCGACGACGACAACTGGCTCGATCCGGATTATCTGGCGATCGTTGCCCACACCATGGCGGCGCATCCGGAGATAGCCATTCTAGGGGGAACGAGCAGCGCCGTGTGTGAGCAGGAACCGCCCGCCTGGTTTCCGCGGCATCAGCGATGGTATGCCGTCAGCGGCCCGAGTCAAGGGACCCAAGCTCTCACCGAGGTTGGTTTTGTTTGGGGTGCTGGAAGCGCTTACCGGCGCGGCACCCTGGAGCGCGCCACTGCCACACCCTTGCGCATACCCGGCCGGCAGGGCGAAGCTCTCCACGCCGGCGACGACGACGAACTCTGCTGGCTGGCCCGTCTAACGGGCGATCGGATGTTCATCCACACGCAGCTGCATTTCCGCCATTACCTTCCAGCCCGCAGACTGAGTTGGGACTACTTGCGGAAGTTGAACCGCTCAGCCGGCGAAGTGAGCGTTTCTCTGGACGCCTACCGCCTGGAGCATGGCCAATCCGTCTGGCCACGCTGGCTGTTGCAGTCCTGGCATGCCCAGCTACTGAACGCTTATTGGCGATTGTTACACCACCCCGTGTTGTGGTGGCGCGCGACGCGCGAGCCGCTCGAGGGCGATGACCGCGTCCTCCGCTGGGAGAAATACTGCGGTCGTCTGGCTGCGCTCAAGAACGATCGGAAGGTCGGCGTTTAGCGCAATCTCTTCAACATGGCGTGCTTCAGCAACGCCCAAGACTGCCGTATCGTTGGGACGTAAATTTCATGGTGCATTCTTGCCCGAATCGGTTCTTGTGCGCCACCAGCCTTGCAGAGAAAGATGTTCTGCTGTTACCACGGAGCAACCGCTTCGTTACCCCAAATGGCGGACCGTATGCAGTCCGACGCACCGAATCCCTGCTGTTCAAATAGCTCTATGTGGCCACTGCTCGTTGACGTGATGTGTACCGCCCTGGCCGGGCGAAGCAGCGTAGAATAACACCGTATCCGAAAATGCACACAAGGAGGCTAGCAGCGGCCTGGCACATCGCGCCGGCAAATGTGCACCTACTTCCAAGCAGATGGCCAAGTCGAATCTTCTGCCTACGTCGATAGCTCAAGATCCTGGACGCAAAACTCGTTCTCATCGATCCTTCAGCCAATCTCCGGTGCCGCATCCGACATCGACTACACTGGCGGGACGATCTATGTGCTCAAAGACGATAGGTAAGATTATCTTTGGTGATGCCCGAACCCGCTCTTGGTGATTTGCAAAAAAGGCGGCACTGTAAGAATCCGTTCCCATTGTTGTTTTCATCATAGGGGAAATAAATACATGACTCCCGAGTGCCTTTCTTTGCGTACGTTGCCTCTTTCGCTTCGCGCGTCGTTTTGCAGTTTTGGACTTCGGTTTCGACAGTTCAGTACACGGTCTGCAATGCGGTCTAATACCGGAGGGCTGTGATCCGCGTCCTCCGCTTGGGAGAATATCGTGGCCGTCTGGCCGCGTTCAAGAACCGTCGCAATCGATATGCCGCAGCAGACCAAACCCGGCTTGCCTGATTCCGCTCAACTCGATCCGGCCGGACTTGCCACGGCGGAGGCCGGCCCGCATGCTCCGTCCGCTCCACCGAGCCGCTCGCGCCGCATGCTGGGCGGCATGGTCATGACCTATGGCTACCAGGCCCTCCTGATAGTGTTCGGGATCTGGCTGACGCCTTTCTATCTCCGGCATATCGGGCAACACGACTACGGCCTGTGGCTGGTCGGCACGCAATTGCTTACCTATCTCACGCTGACCGACTTTGGCGTGGTCGCGCTGTTGCCGCTCGAAACTGCTTACGCCACCGGCCGCGCAGGCGGCGCGCAGAAGACCGACGGCCTCGCCCAATTGGTCGGACAGACTACCCGAATCGTCCTGTGCCAGCTCCCCATCGTGGCCATCCTGGCGGCTGGCATGTGGTGGACGATTCCCGCCGAATGGCGTGGCCTGCAAGGGCCGCTGGCCATTATCCTGGCCGCCTTCGTCCTGGGATTTCCCCTGCGCGTTCTCCCCGCTCTGCTGCAAGGACTGCAGGACCTCACATTTGCGAACGGGCTGCAAATCGCCAGCTGGGCCATCACGACCGGGTCAACCGTGTTGATGGTCATGCAAGGCTGGAATCTCTATGCGCTGGCGGTGGGCTGGCTCCTCAGCCAGTTCATTTTTGTACCGGTGTGCGTATACCGGTTGCTGACCCGCTTTCCGGGCGTTCTGCCGAAGAGGCTGCCGCCCATGGTGTGGAGCGCCACGCGAGAGACGCTGGGAAAGGGCTTTTGGGTCAGCGTCAGCCAGGTTGCGACGCTTCTCATGGGCAATACCGACTTGCTGATCATCGGCAGGATTCTCGGGCCGGCCGCCGTGGTGCCGTACTCCTGCACCGGGAAATTACCGGGCGTGCTTGGCAACCAGGCCACCATTGTGATGCACACCGCCACGCCCGCACTGTGCGAATTGAAGACCGGCGAGTCGCGCGGCCGCGTATTCCAGGCGCTGATCGCGCTGAATCACGGGTTGCTCACCTTTAGCGGCCTGGTCTTCTGTATCGTGATCGTCATGAATCATTGGTTCGTCAATTGGTGGGTTAGCGCCCGCCAGTACGGAGGTTTCGCCCTCACGCTCGTAGTGCTGATCGCCATGGTGATCCGGCATTGGACCACCGTGACAGCCTACACCGTGTTCTGCTTTGGACACCAGCGCCGGATCTCACTGACGAACCTGGCGGACGGTCTCGTCACAGCCGGCTGCTGCGCGGCCCTCGTCCTGCCGTTTGGCCTTGCCGGGGCCGCGGCCGGCTCCGCCCTGGGCGCCTGCCTGATCAGTTTGCCTTTCAATCTGCACGTCATCGCGCGCGACGTGGAGGTTTCCACTCGTCGTCTGATCCGCGACATGCTGCTAAGCTGGGGATGGCGCTTCGCGCTGCTCGCCGCCGGAGCCACTTGGATCGCCCGCGAGTGGTCGCCGAATAGTTTCCCGGTGGCCGTGCTCGCTTCCGCGGCTGTCGCGGCCGTTTATATCGCCGTGATGCTGCCGAGCGTGCTGCGTTCTCCGATGGGCGCCTACATCCGGCCTTTGTGGGCTTCCTTTCGCACCCGGTTCTCAACCTTGCAGGTCCGCCTTTCGCCCTAGAGAGAAAAAAGGCCATGGAAGCAAAAGCGCGGGAAATCGTGGTGAACGGTCGCGATCGGCCAGCCATCGTGTTTGGCGCCACTGCGGGAGTCGGTGGCCTCGGACATTCCATCGCCGCCGGCATCGCGGCCGCCTCCGAAGGGAGCCGCAGCGCGTTCGCACTGGGTCCGGGCGCAACCGACCCCTGGCCGCTTCCCCCAGGCCCGCCCGCCGTGGAATGGATTCGGTCGCCCCGTTTTGTTCCCCGCTGGATGAGTCGCTATACCTGGCTGCGTTGGAAACCGGGGCGCGTTGTGCTGATGCGTGACCGCGGTCTCGGCCAATGGGCGGCCCGGGAGGTCCAGCGCTTGCGCCCCACTTCCTGCTACTTGTTTACCCAGGTTGCGCTCGAAACGCTCGAGTGGGCTCGACGCGAGGGCGTTCCCACGGTCTTGGACAATCCCAATGGTCACATCCGGAATTTCCGCCAGGTCTGCGAACGAGAGTCCCAGCGCTGGTTCGGCAGAAGCTTTGCCGGTCATCCGGTGGCCAGCATGGTGGACCGCGTGGAACAGGAGTACGAGTCGGCCGACCGGATCCGCGTGTATTCGGAATGGGGCCGAGCGTCCATGACCGCTTACGGCGTGCCCGCCGACAAGGTGCATGTGGTGCGCCAGACCGTTAACCTGCAGCGTTTTCGGCCCGCCGACCAGCGGCCGGCCGCCAGCGGGCCGCTGCGAATCTGCTACGTGGGAAGTCTGGACCTGCGCAAGGGATTCGTTTATTTGTTGCGAGCCATCCGCGCCCTCGGCCCCGCGCATTTCCATTTGCGCATTGTCGGCGCCACCGGCGATCGCCATTGCGCGGCCTTGTTTGCGAAAGAACGCGTCGGCCTCAACCTGGAAGTGATCCCAGGCGATCCCATTCCTGCGTACCGCCATTCGGAACTTTTGGTTATTCCCACTATCGAGGACGGACTGCCCTTCGTGCTGGTGGAGGGATTGGCTTGCGGTCTGCCGGTCATCGTGACAGACCAGGCTGGTGCGGCCGAGTGCGTGCAGCCGGAGCGTTCCGGTTGGGTGGTTCCCGCCGCCCAAGTCGAGCCGCTCGCCTGCGCTCTGGAGCAGGCCTTGCGCCGGCGCTCGGAACTTCCGGAAATGGGTCGCCAGGGCCGCGCCGCCGTGGAACAATACGCTGGCCCCGCCCAGTTGCGCCAGCTTGCCGACTGGGTACACCGCGAAAGCGCCGCCGAGGTTCTCCACTGATGCCCCAGCGCTGGAAAAAGATAATCATGCGCGTGTTCTGGCCGCTCATGCCAGGCTGGCCCGATGAAGGCCGCAGGATCGTGCAGTGGCCGCATCTGCGAGCTCTCATGGCTCGGGCGCAGGCCCAGTCTCCTCGATTCCAACGGATATTCAACGCCGGCGCGGGCGAAGGAGGCTACTCCCGCTGGCTGCTCGAAATGCCCGGCCTCAAATGGCTGGTCGAGACCGATTTCGACTGGCGCTCGAACACGCACTCGCGATTCGATCCTCGGCAGCTCCTCTTCTGTGCGTCCCTGGTATCTATTCCCGCGCAGGACGAAAATTTCGACCTGGTCCTCTGCACCGAAGTGCTGGAGCACATCCGGGAGCACGACCAGGCACTGGACGAAATCGCGCGTGTGCTGGCTCCCGGCGGCTGGTTGCTCATCACCGTTCCGACGCCCCCGGCGGTTCCCGACTCCAACCACGTGCGCGAAGGATATAGGCCGGAGGAATTGTCGGCCATGCTGTCCGCCCGGGGCTTTGAAGTCGTCGACCAGCGCTTCTGCATGTACTTCTTCTTCCGCTGGCTGCTGCGGAACTGGCCGCGCCTGGCGTATTGTCCGCGGATCCTGATCCGGTCGCTCGCGTTGCTCGACTGCTATTTTCACATCGGTCCGCCCATGGACCTGATGATACTGGCCAGGCTGATGAAGCCGCATCGAGCCGGTCGGGATGCCGGGCGCAAAGCGCATCCAGCCGATCTGGTTTCGGCGCCGGAGCCGGTTTAGAGAGTTCGATGGAATCCGCACTGAAAGATCCAGCTGCAAACCGTGGTCCGGAGGAGGCCGGCGATCGCGCCGCCCCCACCTGGCACATCATCACGTGCGAATATCCGCCCCAGCCGGGCGGCGTGAGCGACTATACGTTCAGCGTGGCGCGTGGCCTGGCCGCCGAAGGCGATGAGGTGCACGTCTGGTGTCCGTCGTCGCCCGTTTCGCGGCCCGCGGCCGAAGGTGTCGTCGCGCACTCCGAACTTGGCGAATTTGCCCCGGTAGACCTCCACCGGGCCGGCCAGCACCTGGACCGCTTTCCAGCCCCCCGCAGAATTCTCCTGCAGTGGGTTCCCCACGGTTACGGCTATCGGTCCATGAACTGGAAGATCTGTTCCTGGTTGAACGATCGCGTTCGCAAACACGGCGACCGGCTGGAGATCATGGCGCACGAAGCGTATCTGCCCTTTCGGATAACCTCCATCCGGCAGAGCGCCGCGGCTGCCGTGCATCGAATGATGACCGTCCAGCTCATGCGCGCCGCCGAGCGGGTTTGGGTGTCCGTGCCGCAATGGGAAGCCTGCTTCCGGCCGTATGCGCTCGGCAACATGCCCGCCTTTGAGTGGCTTCCTGTTCCGAGCAACATCGCCGTGGCGGACAACCCAGGCGGAGTGGACGCCATTCGCTGCCAGTACGCCAATCAGAACTTTCTGATCGGACACTTTGGAACCTTTGGATCGCTTATCACAAAATGCCTCGAGCCGATCCTGTCGGAGCTCGCTCGTGAACCCGTTGCTCAAACCGTTCTGCTCATCGGACGGGGCAGCGACGAGTTCCGCCGGGCCGTGGCGGCCAAGGATCCCCGGATCGCGCCGCTGATCCGCTCCACCGGCGCGCTTGGAAATGCCGAGGTCTCCATGCATCTGGCGGCCTGCGATCTACTCATTCAGCCGTTTCCGGACGGAGTGAGCGGCCGCCGCGGCTCCGCCATGGCTTGTATCAGTCACGGTAAACCTGTAGTTACAACAGTGGGACCATCGTCGGAACGCACCTGGAGTGAGGCGCTGCCGATGGCGCCCGCCGGTGACGCCCCGGCGTTCCTCAAGCTGGTGCGGTGGCTGCGTGATGATCCGCAGGAGCGAGATCGAGTGGCCTTGGCGGCCGGCCAACTCTACCGGGAACGATTCGATCTGAAGCATACTGTTTCCAAACTGCGCGCCGCCGCTCGAAAAGAAAAAGGGGTCTGACCTGAAGATCCTGATCGCAACCTCCAATCGATCCATCGTCGGCGGCATCGAAAGATACGTTCAGACGCTCATTCCAGCGCTGCTGGAACGCGGCCACGAGGTCGCGCTGCTGTATGAACACGCCGCCGAACCCGGAGCCGCGACCGTCGACGGCGCATCGCCGGTACGCAGCTGGCGCTGGCAGGACGTCGCCAGTCAACCCCCCCTTGCAACAGACATGCAGCAGTGGGAGCCGGAATTGGTTTACTCGCAGGGCTTGCAGTCTATCGACGCGGAAAGAGCACTACTGCTTTCCTTTCCGGTCATCTGCTATGCCCATGTCTATCAGGGCACCTGCGCCACCGGAAGAAAATGCCATAGCTTCCCCGAGCCGCGCCCCTGCCACCGGACTTTCGGCCCGATGTGCCTGGCGCTGCACTATCCCCGGCGCTGCGGCGGCCTGAATCCGTTGCGCGCCCTGGAAATGTACCGTTCGCAAAGCCGTCGCAACGCGTGCCTGCCCCAGTATGAGTCAATCCTGGTGGCCAGCACTGCCATGCAGCATGAATTCGCGCGGCACGGTATCCAGAACGACAAATTGCATTTGGTTCCGCTTCCCAATCTCGACGCGAGACCCGGTGTGAGACTGCCCGAGGCCCGTCCGCTGGCGGAAAATATTCTCTTTGTCGGACGGTTGACCGACTTGAAGGGCGTCGATTATCTGATCCGCGCGGTTCCCAAGGCTGCCGAGAGACTGGCCCGTCCGCTGCGGTTGACCATCGCCGGCGATGGACCTGGCCGGACCTGGCTCCAGGAGTTGGCTGCGCGGCTCTCCGTGCCGGCCCACTTCTCCGGATGGCTGCAGCCGGATGCCAAGTACGAGGCCATGCGCCAGGCCGATCTGCTGGCTGTTCCCAGTCTGTGGCCGGAACCGTTCGGGCTGGTTGGGATTGAAGCCGGCTCCATGGGCTTGCCCGCGGTAGGCTTTGCTGTCGGCGGTATTCCGGACTGGCTGCTGGCCGGACGTACTGGCGAGATCGCACCCGGCGATCCGCCCTCGGTCGGTGGCCTCGCGGACGCCATTGTCCGGGCGCTCCAAGACCGCACCCACTACCTGCAGTTGCGCCGTGAAGCCTTCCAGGCCAGCCGCCGATTTACTCTAGAGGTGCATATGGCCCAGCTTGAGACCTTGTTCGGAAAAGCAGCGCGTCATGCCGCGCCCCTCCAGCCCCGGCTCGCCAACCTAACGATATGACGGACTCGACATCGAATTCTAGCGCCTCCGCCCTGGTCACCGGCGCGGCCGGCTTCATTGGATCGCACGTTGCGGATCACTGCTTGGCCCAAGGCATGCGCGTCACCGCCGTCGACGATCTCTCCGGCGGGTTTCGCGAGAACGTGCCCGCTGGCGCTGCCTGGATTCAGGGCGATGTCCGCAATCCCCACTTCGTGGCATCGCTCTGGGAGCGTGAGAAATTCGACTACGTCTACCACCTGGCTGCCTACGCAGCCGAGGGCTTGTCGCACTTCATCCGCCGCTATAACTACGAAACCAACCTGCTCGGTTCCATCAACCTCATCAATTGCTCGGTCAAACACGGCGTCAAGTGCTTCATTTTCACCTCGTCCATCGCGGTGTACGGCCACAACCAGTTGCCCATGACCGAGGACCTGGTTCCGCAGCCCGAGGATCCTTATGGCGTCTCCAAATATGCGGTCGAATTGGATCTGCGTTGCGCCGAGCGAATGTTCGGTCTCCCCTTTGTCGTCTTTCGTCCTCACAATGTTTATGGCGAGCGCCAGAACATCGCTGACAAATACCGGAACGTCATCGGAATTTTCATGAACCAGGTTCTGCAAGACCTGCCCATGACGGTTTTCGGCGACGGCCTCCAGACCCGCGCTTTTTCACATGTCGATGATGTGGCTCCTCTCATCGCCCGCGCGCCGCTGGTTCCGGCCGCCATCAACCAGGTTTTCAATGTCGGGGCTGACACGCCGTATACCGTCCGTGAACTGGCCGAAACCGTGGCGCGCGCTTTCGACTTGCCTTGCCAGTTGAAACACCTGCCCGCGCGGGACGAGGTCGTCCATGCCTTCTCCGATCATTCTAAGTCGCGCAGCGTGTTCGATTCCGCCGCTCCCATCGATTTGAGCAGCGGCATCGCCCGCATGGCTGGTTGGGTGAAGTCCAAGGGACCCGCCCGGCCCGTCGAGTTCAGCAATATCGAGTTGCATAAAAACCTCCCGCCCTCCTGGGCGCGTCCGTAAATCACCGTGCCGATCTCGGTTATCGTCAGCAATTTTAACGGCTTCAAATATCTAGAGCGGTTGATCTCAACGCTCGAGGCCCAGCAGGATGTCACCACCGAGATCATCATTGTCGACCGCCATAGCACCGACGGGTCCCTGGAATACCTGCGGCGCTTTCCGCATATTCGCGTCACCTCCGAACCGGCCATCACCGGTCTGGTGGCCGGCTATGCCGCTGGCGCCAAGCTGGCCCGCTACGATCACCTGTTCTTCTGCAACGAAGATATGTGGTTCGATCCCCTATGTCTCGCTCGCCTGCAGCGCCACATCGATTTGTCCGCTAACATAGTCGCCGCTGATCCCTGGCAGTGGACCTATGACGGCAAGTCGTGGATACATGGCGGCGTCCGCTTCTATCGCACGAAATGGGAGCCGAATTCGCCCTACCCCTGGCGTGGGGTGGACTTCACCGTTTCGCTCGCCGAGGGCGATCGAGTGCCGTTTCCATGCGCCGGCGCCTTCTTGATGCATCGCCGCGCCTACGAGGAACTGGGCGGATGGGATACCAGCTTTTTTCTCGACCATGAAGACATCGACCTGTTTGTGCGTGCCTGGCAGCGAGGTTGGCATTGTGTCACGGTTCCGGAAGCCAAGGTCTACCACGCCGTGAGCGCCTCCGATTCCAAGGTGCTTGCCAATGGCTCGCGGGTACTGCCGCGGCGCTATATCGCGAACCGCTCGAATCTGGTCGTCATCGGACTCAAGTATTATTCCGGCGCAAGCCTGTTGGTCGCCGCTCTGGGCTCGTTTGTTCCGTTGATCAGCGATGTGTTGAAATTGCGCTGGAGAAAACTGTCCCTGGATGTCCGCTCCATTCTCGCCACCGTCCGGCGCATGCGTGAGGTCCGAGCCTTTCGCAAGCGCAACCGCCAGTGGATCCAGTCCCGGCCGGGCCGGCAATTCTTCCTTCAGGAGGACCTGACACGCCCCTGAGCACACCTGTGCCCGGGCGTAGAAGGTTTCGTCGAGTGACTGCCGTGGTCATGCCGGGCCAACCCGACCAGCCTGCGTCCGGCCAGCACATCCGCGTGGCATTGATTCGAGACTTTCTCGAAGAAGGTTGGCCCAGCATGGACCTGGTGGGCGACATGCTCTCAGCCAATCTGGCGGAGCACTGCAACGCCCAGGTCATTGTCGCCCAGCTGTGCCCGATCTTCCGCCGGCCAATATCGCTCTTGCCGCTCCCCGCCCGGCTCGCCAGGAACGGCGATCGATGGATCAATCGCTTCGTCTGCTATCCGCGATGGCTGGAGCGTCAGCGCGGTAAACATGACGTGTATCACATCGTTGACCACAGCTATTCCCAGCTCGTTCACAGCCTTCCGCCCGGGCGCACCGTGGTGACCTGCCATGACGTCGACACGTTTCGCTGCCTGCTGACCCCGCAGCTCGAAAAGCGGCCCTTCTGGTTTCGCCGCATGACGCAGCAGATTCTCACGGGATTGCAGAAAGCGGCTCACGTGATCGCCGTGAGCTCCGCCACGCTCCAGGAGCTGTTGAAGCAGGGCATCGTTCCCGCTGACCGGATCACCGTAATCTCGAACGGCGTGCATCCGTCCTGCTCGCCCGAGCCGAACCCGAGAGCCGATCGAACCGCGAGTGATTTGACCGGAACTGCGCCTGCGGGCGCCCCCATATTGCTCAGCGTCGGAAGCACCCAGCCTCGTAAGCGCCTGGACGTACTCTTGAAGGTCTTCGCGGCAGTGCGCGTTGGCGTTCCGCACGCCCGGCTGGTTCGCGTGGGAGGACTTACCGCCGAGCACCAACGGCTTGCGGAGAAGCTAGGCATCCAGGATGCCATGGTTTGCGTGCCTTTCGTCGACCGCGACGTCCTCGCAGCCCTCTACCGTGCGGCGACCCTTCTGGTCCACACAGCCGAGTCGGAAGGATTCGGCCTGCCGGTAGTCGAAGCCATGGCGTCAGGTTGCGTCGTCGTCGCGAGCGACCTCCCCGTTCTGCGGGAAGTCGCGGGCAACGCGGCATTTTTTTGCCCGGTCGCGGACTTGGACGCTTGGACCGCCACAGTGACCAGGTTGATCGGCGAGCGAGCTCAGGACGACAACCGCTGGCAAGTCTATCGCGGCCGCAGCCTGGAAAATGCTGCCCGCTTCTCTTGGGCCGAGAACGCCCGCCAGACCGCGCTGGTCTATCAAAAGGTGATGGATCTCCAAGAGCATAGCCGCCTGCTCTCTCGCGCGAGACCCTCCCAGCGAAGCTGACTGGCTCCCATGATGAAAGTGCGCCCCAAAGTGTTGTTCCTGGTTGAAGGCAACACCGACATCCGCTTCGTGACCGGTCTTAGCGAAATCTCGTCGCTGACCCTGGCCCTTCCTGCCGTCATCTACGGCTCCAGCGATTTGAAAGACCGCATCGTAGCCAGCGGTGCATCCGTAGACATCCACCCAATCCCGGGAGGCAGATTGAAATTTCAGGCCGCTTCGCTGCGCTACGTTCTCAGGCGGGCCCGAGAATTCGATCTGATTTTGTGCCAGGAAGTGCTGCGTGGCGCATTCAGCGGGACTCTCGCGGGTGCCTTGACCAACACTCCGGTCGTCATGTATATGGGCATTTCGCCCGTGGAGTATTTCCGCTGCCGCCGGGAACGCGGTCAGATCGGACCATTCCAGGCGTGGATAGGCGAGACCCTCATCCGCACCTTCATGACGTTCAATGGGCTGCTGGCTACCAGGTGGCTTTGCATGGGATCGTATTTGCAGCAGATCGCCAGCCGCTACTCGAGCCGAAGCGGGCTAGGCCTGTACTATGGAGTCGATACCGAGCTGTTCCACCCGGTCAGCGAAGCCGAGCGCTTGGCGCTGCGTCGGCAGCTCCAGCTTCCCGAAGACAAGTTCGTTATCTTCCTGTCCAGCCGTATCAGCCACGAGAAAGACCCGGAAACCGTCCTGGGCGCCGCAGCCCTGGCCCGCCGGAACGGCCTGGATGCCGTGGTCGTCAATCTCGGAGGAGGTTATCAGGATTTTCTTCGCCTCGCCCGGCAAGTGGTTGGAAACGATGCCGAGTCCTGGGTGCTGGGACGTCCGGCCGCCCATCCCATGCACGAACTGGCCGGATATTATCAAGCCTCCAACTGCCTGTCCCAGGCCTCGTTGGCCGAAGGCTTGGGCCTGTCGCCGCTCGAAGCGCTCGCCTGCGGCGTTCCGGCTGTTTGCACGGCCGTGGGCGGCTTGAATCACCTGAAGGGCTACGCCCGTCTGACGCCCAGGCGAGATGCGGAAGCCATGGCGCACCAGTTACTCTGGGTGGCCGCCCACCGCGACGAGGCGCGGGCACAAGCCCTGGAAGGGCGCGCCTACGTGCTCTCGGAGTGGAGCCGCGAAAAGGCGTTCAACGATCTGGCGGCCGTGTTCGAGAAGATAGTATCTCCGATCCGATCTGTGGCGACCGAGCCGGTATGAAAATCGCCTTCGTCGTCCATGATTACCGCCGCCGGGAAGGGCACAGCCGCTACGTGGTCGAACTGGCGACCCGCATGGCCGCCAACAACGAAGTGCATGTGTTTGCCAACCGGATCGAGGCCGAAGGCAGCTCCAACATTCACTTTCATCACGTCCCAGCCTGGCGGGCGAGCGCCTTGGGCAGCATCTTGAGCTTTGCGGTGCAAGCGACGCTGCGCGTGCGCGGTGACTTCGATATCATTCACAACCAGGGGCTATGCGGGTTGCGCGGCAACGTGTTTACCGCGCATATCTGCAACCGCGCCTGGCATCGCGCCTTGCGCCATGCAATCGGCAACCTGACGTTTCGCGAATGGGTGTCGGGCACCTTTTTGAGCGCTCTCGAATACTTGTTCTATTCCAACGCCCGAAAGGCCCGGATTATCGCGGTCTCCAATCGAGTGGCCCGTGATATACGCCAGTTCTATCATTCGAGCGCACCGGTGAGCGTCATCTACCACGGCGTGGATTTGGATACCTTCAGCCCCAATGCCTCGTTGCGCTCCGAGGTCCGCTCCGCATGCCAACTCGCGCCCGAGGAGATGGTCTTTCTGTTTGTCGGCGACATGCGCAAAGGCGCGCGCCAATGTATTCGCGCGCTCGCGGCGCTTCCCTCCGCCAAGCTCTTGTTCGCCTCGCGCAGCCCGGAGGCTCCCTACCGCAAACTGGCCGCCGAGCTTGGGCTGGAGCGCCGAGTCCTGTTTCTGGGGGTTACCGGCCAGGTCCAGCGTTACTACGCGGCCTCCGACGCTCTGCTCTTGCCCACCCACTATGATTCGTTTGCGATGGTGGTCACTGAAGCCATGGCCTGCGCCCTGCCGGTCATCGTGAGCCGCGAGGCCGGGGCATCCGAACTGATTCAATCCGGCATCAACGGCCTGGTGCTCGAGAATTTTCACGATTCCGCTGAGCTGGCTGAAAAGATGCGCCTGCTCGCCGGCAATCCTGAATTATGCGTCCGCATGGGCGCCGCGGCGCGTCAAACCATGCTCTCCCACTCCTGGGATCAAGTTGCGGGCCGTACCATCGAAGTGTACCGGCAGTTGCTACTCGGCGAGCGCCTGACGGCGGATCTCAAGGCCCAGCATTTACAATAGCTTGAACGCCACGGCGGCACGCTAATATTAGAAGAATGAACGGACGATTGAAGTCGTAGGGAAGGAGAGACACCCAGTGAAGACGATCATAACCGGAGGCGCTGGTTTCATCGGCTCCAATGCCGCCGCCCGCTATTTGCGGCGCGGCCATCACGTGGTCGTGGTGGACAATTTGTGCCGCGAGGGAGTTCAAAGAAACCTCGACTGGCTGCGCGATCAAGGATCCCTCGAGTTCGTCCGATTGGATATCCGCGACGCCGATGGCATGGCGGGACTGTTTCGGGAACACCGCGATGCCGGCCAGGTGCTGCATCTGGCCGCACAAGTTGCCGTTACTACTTCAGTCACCGCTCCGCGCGAGGATTTCGAAGTGAATGCCCTCGGATCGTTCAACGTTCTCGAAGCCGCGCGCTTGTCCGGCATGACCGCGCCGATTCTCTATTCTTCCACCAACAAGGTCTACGGCGAGATGACGGAAGTGGGCGTGGTCGAAGCGAACGGACGCTATCAGTACCGGTCGCTGCCCGACGGCGTTCCCGAACACCGGAATCTCGATTTCCACTCCCCCTACGGCTGTTCCAAGGGCACCGCCGACCAGTACTTCATCGACTATCACCGGATCTATGGGCTGCGCACCATCGTTTTCCGCCAGTCGTGCATTTACGGATACCGCCAGTTCGGCGTGGAAGATCAGGGCTGGGTGGCCTGGTTCATGATTGCCGCGCAGTTGGGACACCCCGTCACGATTTTCGGCGACGGCCGGCAGGTTCGTGATATCCTGTTCGTCGACGATCTTCTGGATGCCTACGATGCCGCATTCGCGGCCGGCGACAAGGCCATCGGAAGAGCCTTCAACATCGGCGGCGGACCCGCCAACGTTCTGTCCCTGTTGGAACTGGTCGCCTATATCGAGCAGCGGCAAGGCGGCAGGTTTCCGCACGGTTTTGCGGAATGGCGGCCCGGCGACCAGAAGGTTTTCGTGAGCGATATCGCTCGCGCCCGCCGTGAATTGGGCTGGTCGCCCCAAATCGGTTATCCTCAGGGTCTCGGACTTTTGTACGACTGGATCGCGCGCAACCGCGAGATGTTCGTGGAACCGACTTCGGTGCCCGCGTGATGGAGCGCGGAGGAAAACCCCTGGACGCCGAGTCATGAGGTTGGTGGCCACCAGCGATACCATGAAGCATGAGCTAGAGCGGTCCACCGGAGACTTTTCGCTGAAGAAATCCAGCGGTTCACGCCTGCTCCGCATTCTGCATGTCGGCAAGTTTTATCCGCCCCACATGGGTGGCATTGAAACGCATCTGCAGACCTTGTGCGGGGAACTGGTAAAGTCACGCGGCTCACTTTCGCCTCCACGCCGCTGTGTCCGGCCATGGTAGGCCAGATCCGGCGTTCGGATGCTGATATCGTCCATCTTCACCTCCCCAATCCGATGGCGGTGCTGGCTTACCTGGCGAGCGGCCATCGCGGCCGAGTGGTAGTCACCTATCACAGCGACACGGTGCGTCAACGGCTGTTGGGCGCAATGTTTGAGCCGCTCTTGCACCAGGTGCTCCGCCGCAGTTCCGCGATCATCGTCACTTCGCCGAACTATTTGCAGACCTCCGCGGTGCTGGCGCGGCATCGGGACCGTTGTCACGTCATCCCTTATGGGATCAGGCTGGAGCAATTCGAGCATCGTGACGACGCGGCCGTGGCGGCTCTCACGCGCCAGTACGGCCACCGTCTGGTGATCAGCGTGGGACGTCTGGTCTACTACAAAGGCTTCGAGTACTTGATTCGCGCCATGAGCCAGGTGCAGGGAAAGCTGCTCATAGTCGGAGACGGCCCGCTGCGCCGGGATCTGATCCAGCTTTCCAGGACGCTCGGGATCGAGGACAAAGTCATCTTCGTAGGCGAGATCCAGAACGATGCCGTGACGCCCTATTACCATGCCTCGGACGTATTCGCGCTCGCCTCGGTGGCTCGCAGCGAGGCCTTCGGTATCGTTCAGATCGAAGCCATGGCCGCGCGCCTGCCGGTGGTCAATACCAACCTCGATTCGGGCGTGCCGTTCGTGTCCCTGCATGCGCAAACCGGCCTGACCGTTCTCCCCCAGGACTCCGGCGCGCTTGCCAAGGCAATTAACACCTTGCTCGACGATCCGCAATTGCGGCGCCAGCTCGGGGCAGCCGGCCACTTGCGGGCCAGGCAAGAATTCCATCTGGATGTCATGGTGGGCCGCATCTCAGCGCTCTACGAAGCCGTAATGTCGGACTGATCGCTCTCGCTTCCTTCGCCTCCCAGGCCACGCCCCGCTGCGCCTGTTCCCAGCGCTGTTCTCGGAAAGGGAATTTCCATGTCTCAATTGCGATCCGCTATAGCTCAAACCTACCTGCTTGCGGTGCTCATTGCCTTCGTGATCTTTCGGCTCCTCAGCTCCAACACCTTCCGGAACCTGCTCGTTCGCTAGCCAGCTCGCAAAGTCCGGGCACTCCATTCTCATGTTGTCCGCTGTCCTGACAGTCGCCCTGATCGCCGGCAGCGCAGCTTGCCTGGGCTGGCTGTTTCCACGAACCGTCGACAGGCATTTGTCGCTCTCGGAAGCGCTCGCGTTGCGCCTGCTCCTGGGACTCGGCTTGTTAGGCCTGGCACTCTTCCTGGTGGGCAGCGTTTCCTGGACCGAGACCTCGGTCTGGACGGTCTTGCTGGCACCCATCGGCGCGTTTTCGATATCCATGCTTCGCGACAGCCATCGCGAGCGCTGTGCCGCGACGTGGCGAAAAATACTCCATCCTGGCACACCTTCCTTGTGGGCGGTCTTGGCCGCCGCCGTCATCGCTTGGCACCTACTCTCCGGCTTTGCTGCTCCGGTTGGCGACACCGGCAACGATGCGATTTCTTATCATTTGCTCGGGCCGGTGGTCTGGCAGCGCACGCACGTGGTGCGCCCCGTTCTCGATCACAGCCACACCGCCTTCCCCGAGAACGTCGAAATGTTGTTCGGGGCCGGAATGCTGTTGGGAAACGATCGCGTTCCCGGCCTGGTGGGGACGGTTTTTGCCGCAATCCTGCTGATCCAGGTCCGCGGGCTCGCGATCTTTTTCGGCGCGCCGCGGCGGGTTGCGTCGCTCGCCATGGCGATTGCCGCAACCATGCCGGTGCTCATCGATACGTCCGAATCCGGCTTCGTGGATATTCCCTATGCGGCCTTCGGCTTGGCCGCATGCCGCCTGGCGTTCAGCTCCACCGGATCGTCCGGCTTGGCGCTCGCCGGCGTCTTTGCGGGCCTGGCGGCGGGCGAGAAGTACACCGGCTTGGTCAATCTCGTTCTGATCGCAGTGGTTTTGTTGCTTCGCCCGGCCGCCCATATGACTTACGTTCCACGGATCCGCAGCGTCCTGCTTCTGAGCGCAACCGCACTCGTGCTCGGCTCCCCCTGGTACCTTCGAAACGCAGCGCTGCTCGGAACACCGATTTATCCGCCTCCGCCCGTTCTGTCGAACTACGTTCATGCCAGAGCCTTTCCTCCGGACGCCGTGCAGTTTTTCCAGGGGTACATTCAAGAACGTGGTAAAGGCTATGGGCGTGGCCTGCTGCAGCTCATCTTGCTGCCCTTTAACTTTACGTACAGGCCCGGCGGATTTCACGGAGCCGGGGGGATCGGACTCGTGCCCCTGGCGTTCCTGCCGATGTCCTTTGGAGCCATCCGGCGGAATACGGCTTCGCTGGCTTGGTTGATTTGGTCGGCGCTGTTCGTGGTTGCCTGGTTCTACACCCAGCAGGAAGCTCGATTCTTCATTCCAGTTCTGGCCGTCACAGCGGCTTGGGGCGCGATCGGGGCGGCCTCGCTCTGGGCCCGCAGCGGCCGGACGACCCGAATTTTGACCGGCACATTGGTGGTTGTGTCATTGGGCTATGGGGTGTTGACCGACGTCTTTGCCGATCGTGAAAGAATCGCCAGCCTGTTCTCCACTCGGGCGGAGGCCGCCCGCCAAGCCAGGATTCCTGACCGTGGGGCTCTCCAATACTTGAACGATTCCGCCGCCGTCCGAAGCGTCTTGGTGCTCAACCGATTCTTTGCCTGCTATTACTTGCACAAGCCCTATGTCAAGATTCGCGGTCAGTACGGGGAGCAACCTCTGCCCGGCATCGCGGATACTTCGGCAGCGTTACGCCAGCTTCCCAGCCTCGGGGTGACGCACATCCTGGATGTGCAGGGACTGTTTGGAACCCGTTTCGAGCTGGATCCAAGCCAGAGTCCCTACCGTCTGGTTTGGAGTTCCCCCGACGCGAGGATCTATGAGGTCACCGGGCCCTGACGCGAATCCGCGCTTCTGCGCAGTCCTCACCGATCATAGCGTCTGCTGATCCGAGGTCGCCAGAATCGCGCCGCTTCCGCTCAAGTATTGGAGCTGGTAGTACACCGTCCCCAGGCTTCGATCCACAGGCAGCGCGCAGGTTCCGCTCCCGCAGTCCACTGCATTGTCGAATCGTGTCTGAAGCAATGCCGGGTGGTAGGAGTAACGGACCACGATCTTGGTCGCATTCGGTACATCCGCCAGCCGCGCCGAGATCACGGGAGCTGCGTAATCGTCATTGAAGTTGAGTGGGCAGACGTAGTAAACGGCGCCGCCCGGCGGGAACGTGACCGTGTCGGTGGTAGTGCCGGCGGCGATCGTCGCGACATCGATACCCCGCCAATCCGCTACATATCGCAAGGTAGGCTGTCCGGAGGCCGCGCAGGCCGCGAGGTCGACTGTCCGGGCCTGCGGATAAACCCCGAAATAGAGCGACATGAGAAGCTTGCCATAAGAACCAGACCGTAGCGAGGTTTCGAACTGGTATCCGAGGTCCGGCGCGCCGGTTGCGCGCGGCTGAAGCACGAACTTGGCCACGCCCGCATTCAATATGTTGGCTGTTGAGGCCGCATACCAACCGGTGGTCTGACCTGCGTCGCCGTCGCTGTAGAGCGGGTGGATCTGGGATTGATTGTCGTCGTAAGTATTGTCGTGGAACCGCGGAAAAGATCCGTGCGGCAGGAAATCGAAGTCGACGCCCAGACTATAGTCGCGGTGTCCCGCGGCGCCCAACAGCGCGGCGTAGATGGGCGTCATGAACATCGGGCGCGGTCCGGAAACAGCCTCCGGAGGGTTTTCCTGGATGCCCATCACATAGGCGTTCGTGCGGATGATCGTAGCTGTTCCCCCGGTGGCGCTCGAAGCCGAGGGCGGCACTTCGCGCCAGTATTGCTGGCTTGAGTAGCTGTTCGCGCTGAGCCAGAAGCGATTCGTGTTGTAGTAGGACTGGCTGTTGCCTGAAATGGTGAATAGTCTCTGGACTTCATACATTGGCGCGCTCGAGGAGAAGAAAATCTGATTCGCGCCGCAGCATCCACCCGAAATGGAGGCCAAGCCGTGGCTCGACCCGCCCACGAATGTCGCGGTCCCCCCGCTCCCGCTTACGGAACTGCTCGGCGATCGGAGGGCAAACGTGCAGGTGGTCGCCGTCGGGCAACTATCGAAGAATACGTCCACGTTGTAGTAGCTGTTCGACGTTCCCGCAAACCAGCCCCGCGAAATGTCAGGGACGATGTTGTACATCCCATGTGGACCCGTGAAGTAAACGGTGTTGCCGCTGATATGGTCAATGCCCAGCGTGAATCCCTGGTCTCCGTGGTTGGTTGTGGTCCCGTTCGTCAAGGCCAGCCACGCTCGCGGAGCCGACATGTCCCCGTGGCGCTGCCGTAGCATCAGCCCCATGGTCGGGACTAGATCGTAAGGGAACATGTTGAGAGCAGATCCACCGTAGCTGCCGCTATAGGACCAGTAGAATTCGCCGAAGTCTCCCATCGCGTTGTTGCCCATGAATTGATAGTTGGAGTAGGGACTGGATCCCGCCGCAGCCGGCCAGGTGATCTTAGACCGGTTGACGACCGAGTTCACCATCGGCATTAGCACACCTGAGAGTCCGTTGTAATGGAAATACGCGCTTCCGCTTTCCCATTGATCGATGAACGGCTCGATATGCATTCCCGCATCGCTGGACACATCCGCGGTGAATGCGGAACTGCACACTCCGGCGGTGAAAGTGAAGCTGTTCGGGTTGGTTCTATCCACGATCCTGTAGAGCGTCCCGCCTGGCGTCGTGTTCAACGCGCTATGCGCCGTAGCCCCGAAGATCCCGAATTGCCCTGTCCCGTTCTGTGCCCAATTGGTCCAGTTCACCGTACAGGTGCCGTTCCCGGTGCTGGTTACGCTCACGAAGCAGTTATCGTTCGCGTCCGACAGGCAACTCGTGTTGGAGCGGACTTGGCCGTTGGCGGTCGGAGAGCTCCAGTCGTAGTTGACTTCATCCGCCATCGAGAACCCCACCGTGTGCCCGAGGTCACGATATTTCTGCATCAAATAGGTCCAGCCCGGCGTAGAGTAGCTGGCCGGAGCGCCGTATGTTCCGGTATACGTTGCATGCGATCCGCCCGCGAAACTCGTGCATACCGGATGCACGAACAGATTGGGCGTCACCAATTCCACTTGGGTCTTGAGCGTGTTGATGTAGTTGTCCAGCCCGGTCTTGAAGGCCGCTTCGTTCACCCCCCAGCCGACCGAGCCGTCCAGGCAGCTTGGTTCAACGGAGTTAAAACCTCCGGCTTGTAACTGCTGCGCAAACTGCAGATTGGTCATCGTCAGATCAGTGAACCCGGTGTAGGGTGAGGTCTGGAACAGGGAATTCATGTAAAAGCTCTGCGCATTGAACGAGTTGTAGATATTCCCATCCTTGCCGAAATGCGGCAGAATGTTGGTCGCCGCAATCCATCCCCAGATCGTGTGACCCGGCAGGGGCCCGTTGCTGGTAGTTACTTGACAGGAGCCGAAGGAGGCCAGCGCCGTCACAACCTGTGTTGAACTGTTCACGGTACAGAGGCTGGTGTTCGTCGAGGAGAGCGCGGGAACACCTGCGGGAGAGTACGGCGAGTTGTCCGCTCCCGTCGATACCCCCACGACCATGACTTCATTGGCGCTGGTAGTGGTGAAGGCCGGTGTTGAAATCTTGCCGGTCGTCCCCTGGCCGGTGGCTACATCCACGGCGTTGGTTGTTGCGATGCCGGAGTATTCCAGGCAGTGGATGCTCAGACCGCTATTGCCGCCGTTGAAAGTCGCGGTGATAACGTTGGAGGCGTTGCCGGTGATATTCTGCGCGACGAAGAATCTTCCTCCTCCCACTCCATTCCCTTTGGAGGTCGCGACCACTGCGGCGTAGGTGTTCCCGCCCGTGTCGCTGACCGCACTAACGTTCGTGGGTCCGCCATTTCCCACCGAGCCGAACACTACAATGGCGTTGCCGCTGGTCGTGCTAATCGCCGGACAGGCCAGAGTGCCCGGCCCCCCGCTGGTCGAATTTGACGCTTTGTGAACCAGCGCGATCGAACCTGCGCCTTTCTTCAGCGTAATGACACTGGCGCTCCACCAAGACAGACTACTATTGGCAGTGGCAACCCCATGCTCGGCCGTCCGGATCGAGGATACGATCTTGTCCTCAACGAACGAATAGTTGTTCGGGTCCACCGTTTCCATCGTCCAAGGAGTCGAGGTGCTGCCATCCTGGTTGAGCAGAACGCTGGTGAGCGTTTGCGTACCGCCTCCGGAGATCGGGTAGTCGTGCGGAGACGTCAGGACATCGATCGCGCCATTGCCGTTCGAGAAGTTGACGATACGTCCCCATTGTCCGAAGGACGGCTTGGCATTGTCGTCGGATGCTGTGACATAAAGCCAGTGACTGCCGTTCAAGTAGAGCGTGGTGTCCACGTTGTACACCTGGGAGGTTGAAGTAATCCCGGCTCCGCAATAAGTGCCGCTGTTTCCGCCTTTGATGCCGTCGATGTAAAGGCACAATGTCTTGGGGTCGGTCGCATTCGTACCGCTCACGGTCATGGTGACCGTGACCACGCCCGACCAAGGCGAACTGGCGGCGGTTCCTGTGCTCACGCTCAGGCTGGCCAACGCTGCACTGACGCTGGAGGCCGTGTAGGTGTTCGCCGTGGTGAAAATCACGTCGGCGCTGGTCGCCAGAGTCGCCCCCAATGCGTCCCGGGCAACGACATGCACTGCGTGCTGCGTGGAATTGAACACGTAGTGTGGATTCCAGGCCAGAGCGTAGGGTGGCGCCGTAACCAATCCCTGCGCTTCGCCATCCACAATCCATTCGGCCGAATATATGTTGGGCAGGCCGGAGACCGAACAAGCCAGCATGAACGACGTGCCCGAGACCACTTGGGAAGCGGTGGGAGCTGTGACGGAAATCTGAGCGTGCGCGGCTGCCGCCGACAGAATGACGATGGCCGGAATTATCCTCACGCTCAGCCGCTGATTGCGCATCCTGCTCTCAGGCCATGATCGCTGATTCGTTGCCGAAACGGCAATGGACGCGGCCAGCAGTCGGCGTGCAACCGGTTCCAGGCGGGTAGTTCTCATTTGTTTCCAGTACAGGCGCGCGCCGCCGCTGCCAGCAGGGTCGGCTGCCATAACGAACACAAAAGAACCAACAAACATGCTTGAAAGCCTCGTGACTCAAACACACCGCCGGAGAATTCTATGTTGTGCGACAATCAAACAACTTTATCAGTCTGGAGAGCTAGGGCGCGCCGCATGCAGCAGCCTTTCGGCACGCGAAACGCCCGTGCATTCCCAAGACTGACTCAAAGCGTTCCGCAGAAGGAGAAAAGCCGTGCCAAATGAAGGCTCGGATTACACATTGAAGGACCGCTATCTGGACCTGGTGCGCGATAGCATCATGGGATTGATCCACCCGGGCCAGTATCGCCCGCTGCTGCGAAAACCGGCCTGGTATCGCCCGCTGGCAGGCTTGCTGAAGCGCGTCGACCTCGAACTTGTGAGACCAGCGCATTTCGACGTCGCCCGGCGGCTGGAAGGCAAGGATTGGCCGGTCAACGCGGAGAGCATGCTGAGCCGTCAGCGTCTGGACAATATCCGGTTTTGCCTGGAGTCCGTGTTACGGGATAATGTCCCCGGCGATATTATCGAAGCGGGAACCTGGCTCGGCGGCGCTGCGATTTTCATGCGCGCGGTCCTGCAAGCTCACGACATCAAGAACCGCAGCGTTTGGGTGGCCGATTCGTTCGGTGGATTGCCCCCGGCCGATACCGTCAAATACCCCCAGGATACCGGCGATACTCATTCCACGTTTCTGGACCTCATCGCACCGTTCGAAGCGGTGCAGGAGAATTTTCGGAAATACGGCTTGCTGGATTCCCAGGTCAAATTCTTGCCGGGATGGTTTAGCGAAACACTGGAGCAGGCCCCCATCGACAGGCTGGCCGTGGCGCGCCTCGATGGCGATATGTACGGCTCGACGATCGAATCCCTCAACGCACTCTACCCTAAGCTCAGCGCCGGTGGCTATTGCATCATCGATGACTACAACCTTTCCGGAGCGCGGCAGGCCACGGACGACTATCGCGCGGCGCAGGGAATTTCGGAAAGCCTGGTCAAGATTGACTGGACTGGCGTGTACTGGCGTAAAGAGCGCTAGCAGATCGCAGCGCCGTCCTGGCCGCCCGACCTTGGCTGAAAACAACGGGGTGCGGTTCAGAGCGCCGCGCCCCGCTGCTTCTAACGCTGGCGGGTTACGGAATCGTACACAGGATCTCGCCGATCGCGCTTAACGAACAGGGCGCGTTCAACGCGGCGCTCCAATTGTACGCCGGCCAGTTGGTCTGAGCCAACGATGTGAGTTGATTCAGCAGCGTAGAATCGACTCCGACGAAACGGAAGCGGGGCAATGCGTGCGCAATCCGCGAGCTATACAGACTGCCGCTTTGATCCAGCAGAAAGATCGGATTGGCGTTCCCCGATGCGTACCATTGCTGCGGGGTGAACGTTTGGACCTTCCTCAGCCACACCCCAAGGTAGCTGTTAATCATCTGCAGCTTAGTGGATGTGCTCGATTCATTCCAGATGCTGGCGATGGCTGGAAAGTTTACCAGGTCAGCCGGATCCGTCTCGACCAGCGACCATCCATTGCTGGGATCTTGACGATCCTTGGCCTGCAGGCCCTTGACCAACCAAAGAATCAGCAGGGATGCGTCCGCGAATCTGGACTGCGATGTTTGATTATCCCAGGTCAAGTCGTTGGAAGGGAATCCTAGAGCATAACCCCAATCGATCGGCCAAGTGCCCTGCGCAGTTCCGTTCCCGTCATTCAGGACGAGCTGCAGATGGTACCATCTGTAGCGATCGTAAGTGGAGGTAATGGGCAATCCATTCCCGATACCCCGCGCGTCGTGCGGCACGTTGAACGTGACGAAGGGCATCTGAGAATACCAGGCTCGGCTGGAAGATTGCGCTCCGAACACGGCTTGGGGCATTCCTTCCAGGCCGAACTCCTGGTTCAATTCCCACTGTTTCACTAACGACCACAGTCGAATCGAATATATGGCATTAGTGAAATTCGGACTCTGCCAGGAGGGATCCGTACTGGCGGGAGTAATCGGCGTGGTGAAGTCCAGGTCTCGAGACTCCCAATAACCGAAATCGGAAGCCGCTGCGGCATAGGCCGCCGAATCGTTCGGTCGAAGCTCGCTGCGCAGCTTCTGGTACAGAGCCATCAGCGTGCTGTTGCTGAAGGCGGCTCCGAAGGAATCCATCGGATGAATCTTGGGCAACCACTGGTTCCAATCGGCAAGCTGCAAGGGAATGGGCATTTCCCTGGCATTCAGGTATGCGTTGTGTTCCCAAGCAGCCGTGCTGCCGCCGGGCATCAAGTATGAAAGCATCTGCTGGTCGTCGTCGACGACGGCGTCGACGCCGGCTCCGGAGGCCCACTCGCTCACCGGCCTTGAGTCGGCGCCCGGTCCGGGCTGATAAGGCGGATTCCAGGGACGCGCGCTCGCGGGCGCCGGCGCATTAAGCGACCGGATATAGCTGGCAATCTGGTCACCTTGCTGTGCCGTCAAGCCATGGAACATGGCGCGTACGCGGATGGAGTAGTTCGAGTAATTGAAATATTTCAGATCGCGTCCGTCTTGGGCGTGGCAACTGGAGCACTTCGCCTGAATCTGGCCGAACCCGGGAGCCGTCAGAGTGGCGGTCCGCCAAAGCGTCTGGCCGGCTTGGATGTCGGCTGCGTTGTTCAGCGGGGGCTGCCACCGACTCGGATCGTCCCAGGTGAAGCTGCTCTGGGGGATGAGCTGACTTCCGAGGGACAGGATGTTGAAGTTCAACACCCGGTAGCCGCTGGTGACACCATCGGTTCCCTCGAAACGGAACGTCAGATTGTTCTGGCCCGTGACCAACGATCCGGCCGGCAGGTTGAGAGTCATTTTCAGCGTCGAGAAGCCGCCGCCGATGCCGCCGAAGACCTTGGCCTGGCCTAACACGGTGCCCGTGGAGCTATTGATCGGAATCCAGGCTCCCCCGTTGACCTGCACGCTGGCCTCGGTCTCGTACTTCAGGCCGTGAATTTGCAACCAGAGTTGAAGTCCGTTCAGATTGGATCCAGGCGGCAGGGTGAATGACGCCCCTACCGTAGTGCCGGCCGGCCCCATCACTTCGAGCGGTAGTTGCACTGCTGTAGTGGTCGGTGGAGTGGTCGGTGGAGTAGTCGCCGTCGGCGTCAACGTCAAGCTGGCCGACGCATTTCCCGCCGAACTGGTCGCGGTCACGGTAACCAATTGCTGCACGGATATCGAACCCGGCGCCGTGTACAGCCCGGTTTGCGTGATGCTTCCCATCGGTGGGTTGATGGTCCATTGAGCACTGACAGGCGCGCCGCCTCCAATCCCGCCCGAACTTACGAGGGCGGAAAATTGCTGCGTCTGAGAGGCCGAGAGCGAGACTGGCGTGGGCGCTACGCTCAGCGTCGTGGTGACGTTGGGCGTCAACGAGATCGTCGCGTGCGCCGTCTGGGTCGGATCCGCCAGGCTGGTGGCTGTCAGCGTTACGGTTTGCGCCGAGCCGATGGTGGCAGGCGCCGTATAGAGCCCGTTTACCATCGAGCCAAAGCCGGGCGCCATCGACCAGGTCACGCCCGTGTTCAGCGTTCCGGTCACCGTGGCGGTGAACTGGCTCGAGGCGCTGGCGCCGAGTGAAATAGAGGTCGGTACCATCGTGATGGAGACGGGCGCCAGTGTGACCGTCGCGCTGGCTGCCTTGCTCGGGTCAGCCATGCTGGTCGCTGTTACGGTGATCGTCCGCTGGGAGGTCACCGAGGCCGGGGCTGTGTAGAGTCCATTCGTTATCGAGCCGACCGCGGGCGTCAGCGTCCACGTCACGCCGGTATTGCTCGTGCCATTCACGGCGGCCGAGAATTGCGTGGACTGACCGTGCGTCAGCCACACCGAAGACGGCGACAATGAGATCGAAACCGTGGCCGGCTGCACCGTGATGGCCGCACTGGCCGTTTTGGTCGGATCCGACACGCTGGTGGCCACTAGTGTCAGGTTCGTCTGCGCCGTGACGGTCGGAGCCGTATAGAGTCCATTGACCACGGACCCGACCTGGGGCACTACCGACCAGGTGACGGCTGAGTTCTGGCTGCCGCTGACCGTGGCGCTGAACTGGCTGGACTGTCCCGACTTCAAGGAGGCCGACGTGGGCGAAAGCTGAATGCTCACCGGGACCGCCGGCGCACCGCCGCTACCCGCTGGCACACCGCCGCTCCCCGCGGGCACTCCCGCGCTGGTATCCGCCATCAGGAAGATAGGCACACTCGCAGTCCGCGTCGGGTCGGCCATACTGATGGCCGTCAACATGACCGTTTGCGACGAGTTGAGGGTGCCGGGAGCCATGTAGAAGCCGTTGCTCATCGTGCCTACGCTTGGCGATAAAGACCACGTCACGCCGGTGTTGCGCGTGCCGCTGACTACGGCGCTGAACCGCGCGGTTTGCCCGGCCGTTAAAGAGACCGACGAAGGGTTCACCGTGACCGTCACGGGGGCCGCCGCGCCGCTGCCCTGCGATCCCTTCGGCAGCAGCGAAATCGTCGCATTTCCGGTTTGGGTCGAATTGGCCATGCTGGTTGCCGTCACGACGACGGTTTGGGGATTCTGGATGGCATTGGGAGCCGTATAGACGCCGCCGGATATCGAGCCTACCGGAGGCGCAATCGACCACACCACCGCCGCGCTATTCGCCCCGTTCAGCTGGGCTCGGAAAGTTATGGAATCATTGGATTGCAATACCGCGAAGGAAGGCACTACTGAAAGCAGAGCCACCGCGGAGACCGTCATTCCGCCGTTGGGCATAAGCGATAGTATCGCACTTCCGCTTTTGGATGGGTCCTCCAGGCTGGTGGCCTTCAATGTCACGATTTGGGGCGTGGTAATGACGCTCGGAGCCACGTAGTAGCCGTTGTTCATGGTGCCCACGGCGGGCGAGAGTGACCAGCTGACTCCAGTGTTATGCGCGCCGCTTACCATAGCGCTGAAGCGCGCCGTTTCGCCCGCTGACAAGATCGCGGAGGAGGGCGTTACAGACACCGAAACGCCGGCATACGCCGTCGAAATAAATAGAAACAAGCAGGTTATAAGTACCGGTACTCTATATCGGGCAGGCATACTGTTTTGTCCGTACGAATAAGGTAGTACCTGCCGGTGTTTCCTACCATCGCTCGTTCACCCTAGTTGATCCCTCTCAAAGCACGTAGGGTAAGTCCTCTTCTGCCTGCGTCAAAACACCCAATGAGACATGGAACCGATGGACCCTTAAGTACCAAGCTGCGGGGCGACGGCAAAGCCCGCACGTCTGTCACTGGGCCTTCTTCCGGCGCGTGAGAGATTCTGGTTCGAAACACCCGCAACGCGCGATTCCGGCCGCTGGCGATGCTAACATTGAGAAAGTTTCCATGACGGGGCAATCCATCCTGCACTACGACGTTGCGGAGAAGCTCGGCGAGGGCGGGATGGGTGTGGTCTACAAGGCTCTGGACCGGCGTCTGGATCGCGCCGTGGCGATCAAGATTCTGCCCTCGGAGGTGGCCGCCAACGCGCAACGCAAGCGGCGCTTCATGAACGAAGCCCGAGCCGCGTCGGCGCTGAGTCATCCCAATATCGTCACCATCTACGACATCGCCTCCGAGCGCGGCGCCGACTACCTGGTGATGGAGTACATCGACGGTCCGACGCTGGCCGGCGTGCTGGAAGCGGGGCCGCTGAAGCCCTCGCGCGCGCTGCACTACGCCGTCCAGATGGCGGATGCTCTGGCGAAAGCGCACGGCGCCGGCATCGTCCACCGCGACCTGAAGCCGGCCAACGTCATGCTCACCGCTGACGACGTGGTGAAGATCATGGACTTCGGCCTGGCCAAGCTGGCCGAGCCTGCCTCCGGTTCCAACGACGGAAAGACGCTCACCTTCGCCACCGAGGCCGGGCTGGTGATGGGAACGCTCAACTACATGTCGCCCGAGCAGGCCGAAGGACGGACCGTGGACGCGCGCAGCGATATTTTCTCCTTCGGCGCGGTGCTGTACGAAATGCTCACCGGCCGGCGAGCCTTCAGCGGAATGCTGCGGCGGGAACCGGCGCCGGTCACCGGACTCTCACCGGAAGTTCCCGGCGCGCTCGAACAGATCGTCACGCGTGCCCTGCGGGCCGAGCCGGAGCGGCGCTTCCAAAGCATGGCCGACTTGAAGGCGGCGCTGGAGCAGGTGCGCGAGGCCATCTCTTCAGGCGCGGTGGCGCAGCCGGCGTGCGAGGCGCCTTCCATCGCGGTGCTGCCGTTCGCCAACCTGAGCCCGGACCCGGACAACGAATACTTCAGCGACGGACTGGCCGAGGAGATCATCAACGCGCTCACGCGCATCCCCGGCCTGCGGGTCATCGCGCGGACCTCGGCATTTTCCTTCAAGGGCGAGAAGCGGGACCTGCGGGCCATCGGCGAGCGCCTGCGCGTGAACACCGTGCTGGACGGCAGTGTTCGCAAGGCGGGCAGCCGCGTCCGCGTTTCCGCGCAGCTCATCGATGTGGCCGATGAGTCGCACCTGTGGAGCGAGCGCTATGATCGCGAGCTGAACGACATCTTCGCCATCCAGGACGACATTGCCGAGGCGATCGTAGAAGGCCTGAAGCTGCGCTTCAGTCCTTGTATCGCGAATCGCGCGCAGCGGCCCGTCAACATTGAGGCGTACAACCTGTGCCTGCGCGGCGTGTACTTGACTTCGAAGCTCACTCCGGAGGGGCTGGGTCAGGGGCGCGAATGCTACGAAAGGGCGCTGGCGATCGATCCGGGCTGCGCTCTGGCTTACCAGGGTCTCAGTTCCTACTATTGCAATTTCGCGGTTTTTGGTCTCGGCCCGCCGCGGGAGGCCCTGCTCACGGCCAGGGGGATGGCGCAGAAAGCGCTCGAACTGGATGAATCGCTGGCCGAGGCGCACTCCTGCCTGGGAAGCGTGTTGGGGTTTCTGGACCTGGACTGGCCCGGCGCCGAACGCGAGTTCCGCCGCGCTATCGAACTGAATCCGCAAGCCACCGCGCCGCGCTGGTATTACGCTTCCAACTATCTGCGAGTGATGGGCCGCCTGGAGGAAGCCACCGTCGAGATGCAGCGCGTCGTGGAGATGGATCCGCTCTCGGTCTTGCACACGGTGAATCTCGGCTGGATGTTCTATGAGCGCCGGCTTTTCGGCCTGGCCATCGAGCAGTACCGCAAGGCTATCGAACTCGATCCGACGCACTACATGCCGCACTGGATGCTGGCCGGCGCGTACTTCGTGCAAAACAAGATGGACGAATGCCTGGCCTGCGTGGAAAAGGCCGTGATGCTCTCCAGCCGCGTGCCGTGGTCGCTCGGCTATCTGGGGTTGACGTACGCCAAGCTCGGCCGGCGGGATGAGGTGCGCGCCATTCTGGATGAGCTGAGCGCGCGCAGGCAGACCGGTTTCGTCACGCCCATGAGCTTCGCCCTTTGTCACATTGGGCTCGGCGAGTTCGACCAGGCTTTCCGCTATCTCCAGCAAGGCCTGGACGAACGCGACCCGACCCTGTTTTGGCTGCGCGAGCCGACGCTAGCGTCTATTCAATCCGATCCGCGCTTCCGCGCCCTGCTGCGACAACTCAAACTGGATGCTTGAAGCGGTTCAGCGCGCTTGCGTCTGGGTGCGCTGCGCGGTTTGCGCGGCCAGGAATTCCAGGATGACCCGGTGCGAAGCCTCAGTCTGGTCGGTGGGATAGATGTGGCTGGCGTGTGGAAGCACTACCAGCTTGGCGCTGGGGATGCGGCCCGCGATCAGCTTGCCGTTGCCCACGGGGACCAACCGGTCGTTCTCGCCATGGACGACCAGCGTCGGCGCGGTGATCTGCGGCAAGCGGCTGTACGCTTCCCAAGCCAGTATTCCCTGGAGCTGCGCGATGTAGGCTTCCGGGCGGGGCAGCCAGGGGCGGCGGACGTTCAGGTCTTCGTCGATCCTCGAGCGCGGCGTACCGGTATCGTAGATGAACGGGATGGCGGCTTCGGCGGCTTCTTCCGGCGACATTGTTCCGCGCGCCATGAGCATCTTACCGACTTCGGGATCGGCCTGAATGGCCGTCGGTCCACCGGCCGCGGTGCAGCCGAGAATCAGCGAGCGCACGCGCTGGGGATTTCCCAGCGTCAATTCCTGCGCGATCATGCCGCCCATCGAAATGCCGTAGACGTGAGCGCTCTCGACGCCGGCCGCGTCCAGCACGGCCAAGGCGTCGGCTGCCATCAGCGCGATCGGATACGGCCCGGGCGGCATGTCGCTGCGCGCGATGCCGCGATTGTCGATCGCGATGGTCCGGTACTTCGCCGCCAGTAGAGGCCGCGTGCGATACCACGCGTCCGATGGGTAGGCCAGGCCCATGATGAGCAGCACTGGCTCGCCCTGGCCGGCCTCGTCCCAGTAAATCTTGGCGCCTTGATTCTGGATGAACGGCATATGGCTCTCCTAAGATTACTGCACTGCGATGTTCGACGCCTTGGAGGTGTGTCCGGCGATCGTGATTGTAACCGGGTAGGTTCCGGGAGCCAGGCTCGACGGCACGGTGGCGTTGATCTGGTAGAGTCCCGCGAAGTCCGGCGCCAAGCCGCAAAATGCCGGCGCGATTTGCTGAGTGCCGATCGCGACGGTCGCCTGCGACTTGCAGGTGGATGACGACGACGTCGCCGGATCGCCGCTGGCGGGTTGATTGTCCACCGGGCCCAGGCCGTTGGCGAAAAGCTGGACGGTCTGCCCGCGGCGAGCGGGATTGGAAGCGCCGATCACCTTGGATTGGGCGTCCAGCGCGGCCACCTGGCCAGCGCCGATTTCAAAAAACGCCGGAGCGTAGTCGGCCAGCGGCACGGTTACAACTTTGCCGAAAGAAATGCCGAATCCGCTGCCAACCGTGACCTTGACCTGGACCGAGCTTTGACCTTCGAGCTCCCACGGCACTTGCACGTTCACCTGGTTCGCGCTCGCGTACACCAGGTGCCCGGGCAGGCTGAGCTGCGCGGAAGGCACGTCGAAACTGACGGTCGCGAAATCGATGGCCAGCGGAAGGATATCGGCGGTGGCGGACGCCGTCGAATTCGCAAGGTTGGCGCCGAAGATGCTGACGTAGGATCCGGGCGCGACCGGCTTTCCTATCGCGAGGCCGGCGGCATCCAGGACGCCGTTTTGGGCGATGACCGGTTGCGGAAGCGCCGTAGCCGCCATGGCGAACGACATTCTGCCGAATCTCGCGCTGAAATCGTAGTTGCCGGGTTGAGATCCGAGAAACGCTTCGGCGCTGGCAATGCCGTAATTGTCGGTCACCCGTTGCACGTCCTGAAGCGACGCATCGCCGGTGACGGTAAACGTTACCGTGGCGCCGGAGACGGGCACGCCGTTCGAATCCACCAGCTTCACCGCAATGGGTCCCGCGTCCTGGCCTACGGTAGTGTCGCTGGGCGATGAGAGCACGATCAGATTGGCCACCGCAGCGCTGCCCACCAGGAATTGATAGGGCACCCGCAGCGTCGACGCGCCGCCCTGAATGGTGACGAAGCCGGAATACGCGCCGGCCGATGGCATGGCCCCGGACAGCGTGAGGTTAACGTTGGCCGCGGCTCCGCGAGCGAGCGTGAGGCTCTGTTGATCCAGAGCCACGCTGGCGCCGCCGGCCGAGATAGCGGGAGTTATCACCAGCGACACACTGACGCTGCTCGATCCGCTGTTGGTGATCTGGAACTGCTTGGTAACCGGAAGCGAGACCGGCACGCCGAACGAGATGACCGCGGGACTGGCGGTCAGCGCGGTTTGAATGGCCGCCCCGACATCCAGTTTGCCCGCTCCCAGCGATTGGATCCCGGTGGCGTCGCCTTGCTCGTCGCTGGTGACGTCCTGAGACGCGGTGTTAACCAGGGCCGACTTGATCTGCTCGGGCGAAAAATCCGGGTGGCGCTCTTTCACCAGCGCAGCCGCGCCCGAAACCAGGGGAGTGGCAAAGCTGGTGCCCGAACCCGCGTTGTACCTGGTCACGCTGTAGAGATCGCCGAGCGGATCGTAGGATTGCGTGGCCAGATAGATGTCGGTGAAGAAATCTTCGCTGCCGCCTACCGCCACCAGGTCCGGCTTGATGGCATTGTCGCCGGTGCTGGGTCCCAGGGACGAGAAAAACGACAGCAGGTTGAAGGCGCTCTTGTTCTGTTCAAAAGCAGTGGGATCGATCACGGCGGTGTGGCCGGCGTTTGCGTCGATGAAGGACTTGAGCGCGACGCCGGCGCTGTTGGAAATCATGATGGCCGGCACGTTGGTTGCCCCGAGGCCGCCCGGTCCGGATATCGCGGAGGCGTCGGCCATGTAGAAGATCACGCCCGTCGCGCCGGCGTTCTGCGCGTTGACGACTTTATCGGAGAAATTGCACGAGCCGCGCTCGATCAGCGCGAATGCGCCATTCAGCGATCCGGCCGGCAGCGCGCTACACGCCAGTCCGTTGTCGCCGAGCTGAGACACGTCTACTAAAGGGGCAGCCGTCGCTCCGAAAGGGAAAGGGCCGTCTCCGAGCGCACCCTGGATCTGCTGGAGACCGGAAGGCACGTTCGATCCGGGAACTTCGACGCCTTCCACCATGAAGTGCGAGTTGGTTGTCGATCCCACGGTGATGGCCGACGGAGCATCGCCCGGAGACTCGATGCTGTTCAGGGTGGGAGCATTGTAGCTCGAAGCGCCGTCGCCATCGTTGCCGGCTGCGACTACCACCACCATTCCCGCTTTGACCGCGTTCTCCACAGCTACCGCCACCGCATCGCAGGGCACTCCGGCCGGGATGCCGCAAGCCGCGCCGGTATCCAGAGGTCCGGTGAAGGCCGGTCCTCCCAACGATAGCGACGCGACGTCCATGCCGTCGTGCAACGCGTCTTCGAGCGCGACAATGATGGCGTCGTCGCCGGCAAAATCGTTGACCTCGGGCGATCCGAAGATTTTGTAGTTGCCCAGGAAGGCCTTGGGAGCCACGCCGTTGAACGACAAGCCGGTGGGGCCGGTGTTGGAGACACCCGCGGCGGCGGAAGCAGTGCCGGTGCCGTGGCCGGAGCGGTCGCGCGGCGAGTAGTCATCGGGAGTCGAGTCAACCGCCGGATTGCGCGGATCGCTTCCGGCTGCGTCCAGGGGAACGTAACTGCGCGCCACGATCACCTTGTTGTTGGTGAACGCGGCGCAATTCGGAATATCGGCTTCGGCGCCGTTGGGGTAGGCGGTTTTGCAGATTGGAAAGCCGGCCGGCGCGTGAAGGGAGCTGTCCTGGAAAGCCGGATGGGTCTGGTCGATTCCGGTGTCGAGCATCGCGATCTTGATGCCCGTGCCGGTGTTCTGGAGACCTCCCAGGGCGTTCCACGCGGCGGGCGCATCGATCAGCGTGGTGGCCCGATTCAGATTCAGATGATAGCGCCGCCCGGCGATCACGCCTTTCACTCCCGGGAGGTTCTTCAACTCATCGAGGCGATCCTTGGGCGCCGTGACGAAGATGGCGTTGAGCAGGGCGCTCGCCGATCCGGTGATCTGGATGCGGCGCGTCGCGAGTGTGTCTTTCAGACTTTGCTGCCGGGCTTCGATCTGCTGCCGGTAGCTTCGCGCGTCGAGCGACGGCGCGCGGCCGGTGGATGCGAACCGTTCGGCGACGGGCGGATCTTCGAGGATCAGCGTGTAGTGCCGCGGCCGGGACTGCGCCAGAACGGCCGAAGGTCCTGCCAGCGCCAGGAGAAGGAACGAAGAGACAAATGCGAGCTTACCAGCCGGATACTGCATACCACTTGGATGAACCCGGCACCAGCGGAATTTCCTCGTTTTGATGCCTTACGACCTGCTAAGCCTTTGCTCCTAGGCTGGGCGAGACCGGAGCGGCAGCTATGCCGGTCTTCAGCTCTTCCAACTTTTCCGCCGCCAGTTGCTTCACCTTCGCGATGTTCTGCTCCTTGATTTGCTCGTAGCCGCGGATCTGGTCCGGCAGCATGGCGATTTCGAGCGCCAGCGGCAGATTCTCGGGCGTCAGGTGAGCCACCACCTGCTCGATGAGATCGCGATACCACTGAATGAGCGAACGCTCCAGGCGGCGATGCGCGGAGAGTCCGAAGATGTCGAGGGGAGTTCCGCGCAGTCCCTTGAAGCGCTTGAGCATGAGCAGCGGCGTGCGGAACCATGGACCCAGCTTGAGCTTTTTGTGTACGCCGAAACTGCGCAGCAGCGGAGGATGCAGGTTATAAGAAATGGCTTCCGGCGCCGCCCACATGTCGCGCACGCGTTGCTCGAACTCGGGCTTGGTCAACAGCCGGGCGACTTCGTACTCGTCTTTGATCGCCATCAGCTTGTAGAGATACTTCGCGACGGCGTCGCGCAGCGCCGGCTCAGTGACCTTGTCCAGAAATTCAACGTACGACCGCGCATAGCGCTGGTTCTGATATTCAGCCAGCTCGGCGACGCGATCGAAAACCGGCTTGCTCTTGGTGTCGGCCTTGAGCAGGCTCTCCACCCAGGCGGCATCCTCATAATATTTGCGGCCCCAGGCGAAGGCTTGCAGGTTGCGCTCGATGTCGACGCCGTTCCATTCCACTGCCTTCTGCATGGCGTCGAGTGAAATGGGGATCAGTCCGCCCTGGTAGGCGATGCCGGTCATGAACATGTTGACGGCCATGTGGCTGCCGAAGAGACCCTCGGCCAGGCGGTTGGCGTCCACGAAAACGTTGCGGCCGCGGTTGGTGACGGAGTTGAGCAGATCGAGCATCTGGCCCGGACCGCCGAGCGGCGCGCGATTGCGAATGGTGTCGATGGTGGGGACCAGGTCGGTGTTGATCACCGCGACGGTGCGATCGCGGCTGGCGGTTGCGAGATTCTTGGATTCCATGACGCCCAGCAGATCGAAGCCCAGGATCAGGTCCGCGTTGCCGGCGTTCACTTTGGCGGGCGCTTCAATGGGCTGCTCGCTCAACAGCAGGTGCGACACAACCGCGCCGCCCTTCTGCGCGCTGCCGGTCTGATCGAGCGTCGCGACGCACAGCCCGTCGATCCAGGCCGCGGTGGCGAGCAGGGCGTTGATGGTGACCACTCCGGTGCCGCCGATTCCAGGCCCCATGATGCGGTAGCCGTCGCCCGCTTTCACCATCCCGCGCGGCGGTGGAACTTCAGTGGCCGGAAGCTGAGGCAGCGCTCGTTTCTTAAGACCCGTTCCGGGCTTCAGCTCGACCGAGACGAACGAAGGGCAATCGCCCAGCGCGCAACTATAGTCCTTGTTGCACGAGGATTGATGGATGCGGATCTTCTGGCCCAACTCGGTCAGCACCGGGGTCAGGCTCATGCAGTTGGCCTGCTTGACGCAATCGCCGCAGCCTTCGCACACTTCCTCGTTGATCACCAGGCGCATGACCGGCTCGGCGTAGATTCCGCGGGAGCGCTTGCGGCGCTTCTCGGCGGCGCACTCCTGGTCATAAATTATGACCGTGACGCCGGGAATCTTCTCCATCTCGCGCAGCGTGCGCGGCAATTCTTCGCGCGGGCGCAGCTCGGCGTTGGAAGCCAGCTCGCCGGCATTGGCGTACTTGGCGACATCCTCGGCCAGCACCACCGTCTTGCGAATGCCCTCGGCTGCGAGCTTGCGCGTCAGGTCCGGAATCGGGAGCGCGCCGACGGCGGCCTGTCCGCCGGTCATGGCGACGTGCCCGTTGTACAGAATTTTGTACGTGATGTTTACTTTGGCGGCCACGCACGCTTCGATGGCCAGGTATCCGGAGTGGAACAGCGTGCCGTCGCCGATGTTCTGGAAGATGTGGGTTTGATCGACGAACGGCGTCATCCCGATCCAGGGCGCGCCTTCGCCGCCCATGTGCGTGAGGAAAACGAAATTGCGGTTGGGATCGTTGAGCCGCATGGCCATGGTGTGGCAGCCGATTCCGCCGCCGGCGATCTGTCCGTCCAGCAGCAGCGTGGATCGATTGTGCGGGCAGCCCGAGCAGAAGGCGGCTGGACGCGCGCCCATCGGTTTGGAGAGCGGCAATTGCTGGCCGGCGGCGGGCAGCGCGCGCGGCGCCTTATGCAGCACGTCGCACAAAGCCTTCGCGATCTTGTCGGGATCCAGTTCGCCGATGGGCGGAAAGTGCGACTTGCCGAGGATCGCGGGCCGGGCCGGCTGATCGTACAGGATCTCGCGAAGCTGCGTTTCGATCAGGCTGCGCTTCTCTTCCACCACCAGGATGGTTTCCAAGCCGCGGGCGAAGCCGGCGACGAACTCGGGGTCGAGCGGAAACGGCATGCCGATCTTGCCGATGCGGATGCCGTCGCGAACGCCCAGGTCGCGCAGGGCCTGCATCAAATCGAAATGGGATTTTCCGGTGCTCAGCACGCCGATGCGGGCGTCGGCGCTGTTGTGGCGGTTGAGGCTGTTGAGTCGCGCGAACTGGCGAGCGGCGTCGAGCCTGCGGACGTTGACTTCGTTTTCCAAAGCCAGCGTGAACGGTGGAACCAGCCGCGGATCGGTGTAGCGCTCGTAGCCTTCCGGCAATCGAATGGAGGGCCTCCCGGGATCCATGTCCGCGGTTCCTCCGCCGTCGCAGACGTCGGTGACCAGCTTCATCGCCACCCATCCGCCGCTGAAGCGTGACAGCGCGATGGCCAGCGCGCCGTAGTCCAGGATCTCCTGGACGTTGCCCGGATACAGATAAGGAATGCCGAGGTTGTACAGGCTCAAGTCGCTCTGGCTGGGAATGGTGGAGCTTTTCGAGATCGGGTCGTCACCACACAGCATCAGGGCGGCGCAATTCTTGCCCGTGCCGGCGAGGTTGGCATGGCGGAAGATGTCGCCGCAGCGGTCGACGCCGGGTCCTTTGCCGTACCAGATTCCGACCACGCCTTCCACTTTGCTTTTTCCGATGACGTCGTAGATCTGGCTGCCCATCACGGCGGTGGCCGCCAGGTCCTCGTTGACGCCGGGCCGGAAGTGGATGTTGTGCTCGGAAAGCAGCTTCCCGGCGCGCGCCAGCGCCATGTCGTATCCGCCCAGCGGCGAACCCTCGTAGCCGGAGATAAACGTGCCGGTGTTGAGGCCGGCCCGCCGGTCGCGCCGCATCTGATCGATCGGCAGACGGACCAGCGCCTGGATACCGGTCAGATACACTCGGCCGTTTTCGAGCGTAAACTTGTCAGAGAGCTTCATAGCGCTAGGTTGAATATCCGATTCATCCTAGCATGCCCGCCAGAAGGGGGTTGCATGAGCCCGCGGCGGGCGTAGGATGGTTTGAGGGAGGAGGATTCCCGTGCGGATATTCGTAACGGCGACTACGTTATTGGTTCTGGTTCTGCTGGCCGCGCCCGCGGTCGCGCAAGACCGGCCGAACTTCAGCGGAAACTGGCAATTCGACGCTTCCAAGAGCGAACTGCACAACCTGAAACTGGCCAATGCCACGTGGACGATCAAGCAGGACGACAGTTCGATCGACATTGCCGAGAACGAGGGAGGCAGCGGAAGGGCGATCGAATTGAAGTGCACCACCGACGGCAAGGATTGCAAGGTCAGCGGCGAGAAGGCGAAGGCTTCCATGTGGTACAACGGGCCGATGCTGGTGGAGATGGAGACCCGCGGCGATCACGTGGTCCGCTACCGGCTCACGATGTCGCAAGACGGCAAGACCATGAAGGTGGAGACGACCCAGATCGTTCCGCAGACAGACGGCATCGACGTGCTGGTGTTCGAGAAGCACTCGTAGGCTCGAGTTCGCAGCTACACCGCGTCAGGTCTGATTTCGAGCCAGCTTGGCATCGAGCGCTGCTTTCACCTGCGGCCACTCGCGGTCGATGACGCTGAACCAGACGCTGTCGCGGACGCGCCCGCTGGCGCACACCACGTGATTGCGGAAGATGCCTTCTTGCTTCGCGCCGATGCGCAGGATCGCGTTGCGCGACTTTTCGTTGAGGACGTCGGTCTTCAGTTCCACGCGCAGGCACCCCAGTCGCTCGAAGGCGTGCCGCAGCATGAGGTACTTGGCTTCGGTATTGATGGCGGTGCGCTGCCACGGCCTGCCGATCCAGGTGGCGCCGATTTCCACGTGCCGGTTGGGCCGGTCGATATTCATGTAGCGCGTGCTGCCCACTGCGCGGCCGGTGCTGCGCTCAATGGTGGCGAAAGGCAGCGCGGAGCCGGCGGCCTGAAGTTCGAGCGCCAGTTGGATGTAGGCCCGCATCTCCTCGCGGGTGCGGACCTGGATCGGGATCCAGCGCCAGAGTTCTTCATCTAACCCCACCTCGCACAGCGCGTCCAAATGTTCGAGCGTCAACGGCTCCAGCCGCACGTGCGTCCCTTCGAGCAGCACGGGTGTGAGTTCTGCGAGCATGTTTACCGCTTATTCTAGCGCCCGTTCACCGCGCGCCGCTTCCGCGCCCGCGCGAAATTTTTCCGCCGAGCTTGAACAGTTCGGCGCAGAAGAGTTAAGATACAAGATCGCCCCAATATGCTGGACATCTCCTCGCACGATGTTCTTTTAATCGGCGGTGGCGGAGCAGGGTTGAGAGCTGCCATCGCCGTCGCTGAAACCAATCCCAACCTGAGCGTCGCGGTTATTTCCAAGGTCTACCCCATGCGGAGCCACACGGTCTCGGCCGAAGGCGGAGCTGCGGGCGTCATCGGAAAGAACGACAGCCTGGACGAGCACTGCTACGACACCATCTCGGGCGGCGACTGGCTGCCCGACCAGGACGCCGTGGAAGCTTTCGTCAAAGAGGCGCCGCTGGAGTTGATGCGGCTGGAGCATTGGGGCTGTCCCTGGAACCGGGAGCCGGATGGCCACATCGCGGTTCGCCCGTTTGGCGGGATGAAGAAGGAGCGCACCTGGTTTGCCGCCGACAAGACCGGCTTCCACATGCTGCACACGCTCTTCCAGACCTCGCTCAAGTACGACGCCGTGGCGCGCTACGACGAATACTACGCCACCAAGCTGCTGATGGACGACGGGCAGGTGCAAGGCGCGGTGGCGGTGGAGCTTTCCAGTGGAAAAGTCCAAGCCATCACCGCCAAGGCCGTGATCATTTGCACGGGCGGCTGCGGCCGCGTTTTTCCATTCACCACCAACGCCGCCATCAAGACCGGCGATGGCATGGCGCTGACCTACCGGGCGGGCGCGCCGCTCAAGGACATGGAGTTCATCCAGTACCATCCCACCGGGCTTCCGTTTACGGGCATCCTGATTACCGAAGCGGCGCGCGCCGAGGGCGGCTACATGCTGAACAAGGACGGCTACCGCTATCTGCAGGACTACAACCTGGGCACGCCGCAGCCGACGCCGGTGCTGCGCAGCATGGAACTGGGGCCGCGCGATCGGCTGTCGCAGGCGTTCGTCAAAGAGTTCGAGCGAGGGCGCACCGTTGAAGGACCTTATGGCGCCGTGGTGCACCTGGATCTCCGGCATCTGGGAGAGAAAAAGATCGAAGCCAAGCTTCCGTTCGTGCGCGAGCTGTGCCTTAAGTACGAGAATCTGGATCCGGTGAGGGAGTTGATCCCGGTGCGGCCGGTGGTCCACTACGTGATGGGCGGCATTCACACGGATCTGAATGGGGCCACGCCGTTACAGGGCCTGTTCGCGGCCGGCGAAGCGGCTTGCGTGAGCATCAATGGCGCCAATCGCCTGGGTTCCAATTCGCTGACCGAGTGCCTGGTGTTTGGCGCGAGGGCCGGACGCGCCGCGGCCGAGTTCGCATCCGTGCAGAGACCGCCCGGCCGGCATCTGCTGGCGCAGGCAGCCGAGGAAGAGGAGCGGCTGCAGGACCGGTTCCTGAACAAATCCGGCGGTCGCGAGCGCATCGCCACGCTGCGGGAAGAAATGCAGAAGACCATGGAGCAGAGCGCCGGCATTTATCGCTCCGGCGAATCGCTCCAGCACGCAGCCGGCAAATTGCGCGAGTTGCAGGAACGGTTCGAAGACATCGGCCTGGACGATCACAGCCGCGCGTTCAATACCGAGCTGGTGGCGGCGCTGGAGCTGGCTTCCATGCTGGACGTCGCCGAGTCGGTGATCCAGTGCGCCCTGCAGCGGCAGGAATCGCGCGGCGCGCACCAGCGCACCGATTTTCCCGCGCGCGACGACCAGAAGTACCTGGCGCACTCGCTGGTGAGCCGCCAGGCGGACGGGTCGCCGGTGGTTAGCTATGCGCCGGTCACCATCACGCGCTGGCCGCCCGCGGAACGAGTTTACGGAAAGTAACCATAACAATGGCTGAACAGATCGCTGTCGAAGTTACACGCTTCTCACCGGAACGGGACAAGACACCCTCCATCCAGAGCTTCGATGTTCCGCTCCGCAAGGAGTGGGTGGTTCTGGACGCGCTGAACTACATAAAGGACAAAGTGGACGGCTCGCTGTCGTTTCGCTGGTCCTGCCGCATGGGCGTGTGCGGCAGTTGCGGAATGATGGTGAACGGCGAGCCCAAGCTCACCTGCGCGACCTTTCTGACCGACTACGCGCCCGGCCCGGTCCGCATCGAGCCGCTCAAGAATTTCCCGGTGATGCGCGACCTCATCGTCGAGATCAATGATTTCCTCGGCAAGCTCTCCAAGGTGAAGCCCTGGATCATCCGGCAGAAAGAAAAGCCCGTCACCGAGGGCGAGTACCTGCAGACGCCCGAGCAGCTGGACACCTACAAGCAGTTCAGCATGTGCATCAACTGCCTGCTGTGCTACGCGGCCTGTCCGGTGTACGGTCTGGATCCGATGTTCTCCGGCCCCGCCGCGCTCGCGCTGGCGCAACGCTACAACATGGATTCGCGCGACGAAGGCAAAGAAGAGCGCATGGATATTCTTTCGCAGCACGATGGAATCTGGGGCTGCACGTTCGTCGGCGAGTGCACCCAGGTTTGTCCCAAGCACGTCGATCCGGCCGGCGCGATCCAGCAATACAAGCTGACCGCGACGCAGGAGTGGTTTAAGTCATTCATCATGCCCAAGGGAGCGAAGTGATGGCGACCTACACCGAATATCCGCCCAAAGGCTACCGCGTGCGCATGTCCACCTATTGGTGGCTGGGCAAGTGGCCGTATCTGAAGTTCACCCTGCGCGAGATCAGCAGCGTGTTCGTGGCATGGTTCGTCATCGAGACACTGCTGCAGATCAACGCGCTGATCGGCGGGCCCGCGGCGTACACGGAGTTTCAGGACTTCTTCCGCAATCCGCTGGTGATCGCGCTCAACGTGATCAGTCTGTTCTTCGTCGTGTTTCACACCTTCACCTGGTTCAACCTGGCGCCCAAGGCGATGGCCGTGCGCATGGGCGGCAAACGCGTTCCCAACATTCTGATTTCCGGTCCGAACTACGCGGCCTGGGTGGTTGTTTCGGCCGTGCTGGCCTGGCTGCTGCTGCGAGGATAAATGCACAAACAACGTTCTAACGAACCATTTGTGTGGCTGCTGTTCAGCGCCGGCGGCGTGGTGGCGGCGCTTTTCATACCGATCCAGTTGTTCCTGTTTGGCGTGGCGTTTCCGCTGGGATGGCTGAACGGTCCCAGTTACGACACCGTGCGCGGCCTGGTGCACGGACCAATCGGGCGCCTGTACCTGCTGGTGCTGTGCACTCTGCCGCTGTTTCATTGGGCGCATCGCTTCCGCTACACGCTTTACGACGGGCTGCAGATCAAACATCTGAACGAGCTGGTGAACACGTTCTGTTATGGCGGCGCAATTGTCGGCACCGCCATCGCCGCTTACCTGATCTGGCAGATTCCGTAAGCCTGGCCGGCCGTCGCGCCCGCATTATACTGGATGTGTCTATGGACGTCGAACGAACGATGGAGTTCATTCTGCAACAGCAGGCCAAGGCTGAGGCGGAAATGGCCTCGATGCGGCAGCATCAGGCCAAAATGCAAGAGCGGCAGACCAAAGCGGAAGAGCGCCAGGCCAAAGCGGAAGCCAAAGGCGAGCGCCAGATGGCCGCCATCCGCAAGCTCATTCAGGTCGGCATGCGGATGATCGTCAAAAACGAAGAACTCGTCAAGGAAGTCGCAGCGGCCCAAAAGGAGACCCAGGCCGAGCTGCGCAGTTTGGCGGCCGCGCAAAAGGTAACCGAGACCAAGCTGCAAGGCCTGATCGACGCCTGGCGCCGTAACGGCAACGGGCACCGGCCGAAGCGCTAGTTCAAGCCGGTTCGCGTCTTCGCGGAATGCTCCAGCTTCGCGACTCAGTAAGGTCCCGACGAGGGTGTCAGGCCAGCGTCATTCGGCCGTTTCCCGTCCACCAGCGCGTGTACCCTCTTGCGCCCGCCAGGACTGACGCCCTTGATAGGAACGCCTTCTTCGTCTTCATCCAACATGTCCATCAGGAAAAACACCCACTCGCCGGACCTTCCCGAGCGGAGGTCTAAGCATTGCTCGAGTTCCTCGTCAGTTTGGTCTAATATGCCGGCATCACATTCCGTGCGGCCCGTTCCGGGTACTCGATGCCTCCACACGAACGCAATTTCCTTGCTCGCCGCCAGCGCATTTTTCACTCCGGCTAAGCGCTGGTCGATGACGATCGGCTGATTTGAGTCCGCGCTACCGACGCGCAGCATTGCCCGCTCCGCGATGCGATCCACCGAGAAGACCGTAAAGTGGTCGCCAGGGTGGCTCTGAATGAGTTCCTGGTAGTACGATTCGTAGTCGAGAAACGTGAACATGCTTCCCGATCCGCCTCCGGCATAGTAGTAGTGCCAGCCAAAAATCACTCCTCCGTTTGCCAGTTCCCCGCGCACGCGCTCGAGGTTGTCGGGCAGCAAAAGGTTGCGTTGGGGCGAATTGTCCCAGTTGTTCATTGAAATTAACCGGACACTAGCGGCGCCGGCTCGGAATCGGCTGAACGGAGCCGCGCGCGTGAGCGAGCGGTTGTCCGCAAACATCAATGACGTTGTGTTTAGCTTAACAGTAGGAGGGTTCCATCTTGCAACCGGCTCTGCCACTCGAAATCACGCCGCAGGAAGTGAAACGGCGCTTGGACGGCGGCGAGAAGCTCGTCCTCATCGACGTCCGCGAGCCCGTGGAATTCCAGACCGCTCGCATCGCAGGCGCCGAGTTGATCCCCATGCGCACGGTGCCCGCCGAACTGCAGCGCCTGGACGCGCTGGCCGACGAAAGCACGCTGGTGGTGTACTGCCATCACGGTATGCGTAGTCTCAACGTCGTCAACTGGCTGCGCGAACAAGGCGTCGCGAACTGCCAGAGCATGGCCGGCGGCACCGATCGCTGGAGTCTTGAGATCGACCCTTCAGTGCCCCGCTATAACTGAGACTTTCTCCAGCGCGCCGCCACTACGTATCCAAACTCCTTGGATACAAAATGCGCGCGCTTGCAGTCCTGACAGTAGCGCTCCCGCTTGCCTCGGTGCTTCTCGCCGAGGCGCCGTTCTATTCCGCTGCCAGCATCGTCAACGCCGCCGACAATCAGCCGGCGATGCTAGCTCCGAATACCATCGCCACGATCTACGGCAAGAACCTCGCCTTTGGCACCAAGGCCATCACCCCCGACGATATTCGCGGCGGCACGCTGCCTATCGTATTCTCAGGTACCGGCGCTCAAGTTCTGATCGGCAGTTGGTACGCCACTCTCTACTATGTTTCGCCAACGCAAATCAACTTCCTGGTGCCTCCGGGTTTGCAGCCGGGAACATTCAATCTATACGTGTTGGTCAACGGATCCGCGGGACCCCCCATCCCCGTCCAGCTCGCCGCCGCATCGCCGGCGCTCTTTCAACTCGACGCGGAGAACGCCGTCGCGACGCGCGCCGATGGATCCGTCATCACACCGGCTGCGCCGGCCAGGCCCGGTGACGTGGTGGTGCTGTACGCGACCGGCTTGGGCCAAACTACGCCGCCGGTTGTGTACGGTCAGCTTCCCACCCAAGCGGCCGGTCTCGCGCAGATCGGCGATTTCAGCGTTCTTCTGGATGGACTGCCAGTCGATCCCCGCGCCATTGCCTACGCCGGCATCGCGCCGGGATTCGCCGGCCTGTACCAGATCAACCTGACGCTGCCCGGCTCCACCGCCGCCAATCCCGAGCTTCGTATCGGCTTGGCCGGCTTGCTGAGCCCGCCCGGGCTCAGGCTTCCGGTTCAGCCGTAATGTTAAACTGGGCAACTTGGTACGCCATCAATTCGCCGTTATCGCACTCCTGGCGATCGCGCTGGCCTCCAGCTTCTGGGTTCTGCTGGATGTCGCCGGCGACTATTCCAAGCGTTCAGCTTCCTTCGGAGTCGCGAGCTTCGAAAGCCGCTTCAGCGAGCTTCGCAAAACGGTTACGCCGCAGTCGGTGTTCGGCTACACCTCCGACAATCCTCCCAACGACCCCAGCGATCAGGCTGAGTTTTATCTGACCCAGTACACGCTCGCTCCGGCCATCGTCACGTCCTCTACTCTGGAAAAGCTGGTTATCGCCAATTTCCACAATCCCAACCCGGATTTGAATGTACTTCAGGCTAAGCACCTGACGCCCGTCCAGAATTTCGGTAACGGCATAATTCTCTGCCGCCCCAGCGCCGCGCAATGACCCTGGTCTGTGTCGCACTCGTCTGCTTGACTGGCCTCGGCCTGCTGCGTTTTCTGTTCCCCGGCCCGCTGCGCTGGTCGCTTCACAATCTGCTGCTGATGTCGTTGGGCGCAGGCGCTGGAATGGGAATCGCGTCCTGTTTGTATTTCCTCACGCTGGTGCTGGCTGGCCCGAACCTCGCGGTGCTGGCCGCTCTGGAGGCAGCCGTTCTGATTGCCGCGGTCGTCCTGGCCATGCGCGCGAAACCACGCGGCGATGCGCTTTCCTGGACATCCGGACCGGCCGTCACTTGGTACCTGACGGCGTTGTTTTTCGCCGTCGCGGCCCTGGCGGCGATTCTGTTTCTGACTCATTCGGCCTCCAAGCCGCACGGCGAGTGGGACGCCTGGTCCATCTGGAATCTCCGGGCGCGCCTGCTGTTTCGTTCCGGCGAACTCTGGAAGAACGCCTTCTCGAGCCAGATCGCCTGGTCGCACCCTGACTACCCGGTGCTCGTGCCCGGCGTGATTGCGATGAGCTGGACCCTGGCGCGCTCGGAATCCACCGCCGTGCCCATCGCGGTCGCGTTTCTTTTCACTTTCGCGACCGCCGGCGTGCTGGTCGCCTCGCTCGGCGCGCTCCGCGGCAAGGCGCAAGCCTGGGTCGGCGGCGCTCTGCTGCTCGGCACCGTGGCTTTCGTCGAGATCGGAGCCATGCAATATGCCGACGTGCCGTTGAGTTTCTACATCCTCGCGACGCTGGCGCTGCTGTGCCTCCAGGATCGTTACCCCGGCGATTCGCGCTTCACCATCCTGGCCGGACTGACAGCCGGCCTCGCCGCCTGGACCAAGAACGAGGGTCTGCTGTTCGTCGTGGCGGTGGTCGCGGCGCGCGCTTTCGCGATCTTCCGATTCGGAAATCGAACCGCGCTCGCCCGGCAGCTTGGTGCGCTGGCCGCGGGCCTGGCCTTCCCCCTGGCCATCTTGACTTTCTTCAAGCTGCGGTTCGCGCCTCCCAACGACTTGACTTCCAAGAACCCCGCGGAAATCATCGCGCATGTTACCGATTTCGGCCGTTGGGTCACCGTGGTGGTGGGATTCGTCAAAGCTGCCTTGAGCTTGGGCAGCTTCCTGATTCCGATCGTTCTGGTGCTGGCGCTGTATTGGTACCTGGTGCGATTCCACGTGGAAGAGCGCGACCGGCTGCCGCTCGCCACCGCGGCCGTTGCCCTAGGCGTCATGTTCCTGGGCGATTTCGCCGTTTACATTCTCCTGTCGAACGACGTCAACTGGCAGGTCAACACCTCGGTGGATCGCGTCTTTCTGCAACTCTGGCCGGCCGGATTGCTGGCGTTCTTCCTGGCGGCGAAGGCTCCGCAGCTTGCCGCCCAGCCCAAGGTTGCCGAAAAATCCAAGGCCGCCCGCCACGGCTCGAAGCCGCACCGCCGCGCCGCTGAAACCCGCTGACGCCGGCTTGCGTTTAAACTGAAGAGGGAGCATCTATGCAGTTGCGGCTAGTGTCGGTTGTGCCGGTCGCGTTGGCGGCCGTATTGGGACTGGCGGCACAGGACCCGGCGTCGCGTCCCGATCCTGCGGCACCGGACCAGCAGACGCCCGAGAAACAGCTCGGCACCAAACCGGTCCAAACAAATCCGGACGATTTTGTCATTGCGACCGGCACCAAAGTTCCGCTCAGCATGATCAACAGCGTCAGCACCAAGACGGCCAGCGAAGGGGACCGGATCTATCTCGAAACCGTGTTTCCGATTCTCTCGAACGGGCGCATTGCCATCCCTCCGGGGAGCTACGTGGCCGGCACCGTCACGCAGATCAAACGCCCGGGTCGCGTCCACGGCCGTGGCGAGCTGTATGTCCGGTTCGACTCGCTGACTCTGCCGAACGGCGTCACGCGCGATTTCCGCTCGCGCATGGGAAGCCTGGATGGGCGCGCCTCCGAGACGCTCGACAAGAATGAAGGCAAGGTGCAAGGCGAAGGCAACAAGGCCGGCGACCTGAAGACCATCGGTGAAGCGGCCGGAGCCGGCGCCGGAGTTGGAAGCCTGGGCGGGGCAGTCTCTGGTCACCCGATCGCGGGCGCCGGCATGGGAGCAGCCGCTGGAGCCGCCGCGGGATTGATGTACGTGCTGCTCTCGCGAGGCCCCGACGCCGTGCTGGCCAAGGGCACCACCATGGAAATGGTGCTGGACCGCACGCTGCACTTCAACGCCAAGGAACTCGATTTTTCAAACGCCGCGAGCCGTCCCCGCCAAAGCGACGACAACTCCGGACCGCTGCCCGGCAAGAAGTCGCAAACTTCGCGCCGCTGGCCGTTCTAAGAGAACAGTTCCGCGAGCGCCAGTCCAAAGCCCGGCAGCAACGGCGACGTCAGAGCCTCTCCCACCGCGAGCGCGCGCTCAGGCAGCGTGGCTCCCGTCCAGATCTCGACTTCCCTCGAATCGGGATCGATCAGCCACACCTCTTTGACTCCGGCGGCGAAGTACTGCTTGAGCTTGCGGTGGATCATCCCCGGCCTCTCGGAGGGCGACAGCACCTCGGCGGTGATGTCCGGCACAATCGGGATCACCTTGGCGTTCTCCAGTTCCGCGCTCCGGTCGCCCAGGATGACAGCTGCATCCGGCGATCTGCGGGTATTAGGCGAAAGCGCGTAAAGATTCTCGGAGATCAGCGCCTCGCCAATCGGGTTCTTGTCAAAGTACAGAAAAAGTTCAAAAAAAAGCCTTCCGAGTACGCGATTGTGCCGATACGCTGGCTTGTCCATCTCGATCAACTCCCCTTCGTCGAGTTCGTAGCGCTTGTCTTCCTCGAACGGGTAGTTGTCGAATTCCTCGGCCGTCAACAGACTCTTCGCGGCGCTCATGTGTCCAGTTTACTCCGACTGCGCCACGTCGATAGCGAGCTTCATTTCCGACGTTCAGCGGTTCTCGCACGCTTCCAAGATTGGATGGAAACGGCGTGACCCGCGCAGTATAATCGAACCGAAATGACTCGATATGCGCGAATGTGGCCTCGTGAGGTTTTTGATTGTGATGACGGCACTTTAGAGAAGCTAGATCTTCTCAAAGAGAAGGGAGTGTACGTTCTCTATCGCGACGATGTGCCTTACTACGTAGGAAGGGCCACTAAGGACCTGCGCCTCCGGCTTTCCTATCACGCGAAGAAGCCGGGTAGCAAGTATTACAACTTCTGGAATTTCTTCTCCGTGTTTGTGCCCGGGAAGAAGGCCAGTTCGGGCGAGTTGGAGGCGATCCGCGAGTTGGAGGCGATCCTCATCTCGGCGATGCCCACAGCGAACGGTGCCAAGCCTAAACTGGAAAAGAAAAACTTTCCAAAAGAGGTAAAGGACCTAATGCGCCGCATACGAATGAACCGCATCCCGCCAAGTCCTTGACGTAGCGGCTTGCTCGCTGACTCAGGGCCAGGGACCACTTGACGTTTCTGGGATAATCAAAAGTAGCGCGGGCCCGGGCCCGTTCTCCCTGTAACTCCCTTGGAAGATTCCATTCTCATCCGTGGCGCGCGAGTTCACAATCTCAAGAATGTCTCGCTTGCGCTGCCGCACAACCAACTGACCGTCGTCACCGGTGTGTCCGGCTCCGGAAAATCCTCGCTGGTCTTCGACACCGTCTACGCCGAAGGCCAACGCCGCTACGTCGAATCGCTCTCGGCTTACGCCCGCCAGTTCCTGGAGCGCATGGAAAAACCGGATGTGGACGAAATCTCGGGCATCGCGCCGCCCATCGCCATCCGGCAGAAGAACACTACGCGCAATCCCCGCTCCACCGTCGCCACCTCCACCGAGGTCTACGACTTCCTGCGTCTGCTTTACGCGCGCGTGGGCCGCAGCTATTGCCCCCAGTGCGGCCGCGAGGTCCGTCGCGACACCGTGGATCAGGTCGCGCACGAAATGCTCGTGCAGCCGGATGGCTCGCGCTGGTATGCCCTGTTTCCCGTGCGAGCAGGCTCCACCACCGAGGCGCTGCGCGATTACCTGTTCGAGCTGCGCAAGAAGGGCTTCAACCGCCTCTACCAGAACGGCCGCGTGTTCGAATTTTCGACACCGGAATCGCTGCTGGACATCGATTTCTCGCAGCCGCTCTTCGCCCTGGTGGACCGCTTCGTCATTTCCGCCGGAATGCACCAGCGCCTGGTCGACACCACCGAAATCTGTTATCGCGAAGCCGGCGAAGTGCTCTTCGAAGAGGCCACGCCCCAGAAACCGCCCCCTCGCACGCTCCGCTTCAGCGAAAAATTCGCGTGCAAGCAGTGCAACATCGAGCTGGTCACGCCCGAGCCGGCTCTGTTCAGCTTCAACAACCCGATGGGCGCTTGCCCGCGCTGCCAGGGCTTCGGCAACACCATCGACTACGACCTGGATCTGGTGATTCCCGATCCCAGCCTTTCGCTCCAGCAGGGCGCGGTGGAACCTTGGACCAAGCCGCAGTACGAGTGGTTCGGAACCCACTTCCGCAAATCCGCGCGCGCCAAGGTGCGCTGGAACGTCCCCTTCTGCGACCTCAACGAAGAAGAACAGGCCGTCGTCCGCGAGAACATCCACCGCTTCTTCGACGAAGTGGAAACGAAGAAGTACAAAGTGCACGTGCGCGTGTTTCTGAGCCGTTATCGCGGCTACGCCGAGTGCCCGGATTGCAAGGGCTCGCGGCTGCGCAAGGATGCTCTGAACGTTCGCATCGGCGGCAAGACCATCGCCGACCTGGTGAAGCTGAACATCGCCCAGGCCTACCAGTTCTTCGAGGCTCTCGATCTCACTCCGGAAGAATCGGCCATCGCCGACAAGATCCTGGTCGAGATCCGCCAGCGCCTCAAGTTCCTGAACGACGTGGGCCTCGACTATCTCACGCTCGACCGGCTGGCTTCCACGCTCTCGGGCGGAGAAGCCCAGCGCATCCAGCTCGCCACCTGTCTGGGATCGCGCCTGGTGGGCGCCTGCTACGTTCTGGACGAGCCTTCCATCGGCCTGCACAGCCGCGACACCGGCCGCCTGATCCGCATCCTCGAAGAATTGCGCGACCTCGGCAACACCATCGTGGTGGTGGAGCACGACGCCGACCTGATGCGCGCCGCCGACCATATCGTCGACCTCGGCCCCGGCGCCGGAGAGCTGGGCGGCCAGATCGTGTTCGAAGGCTCCTACCGGAAGATCGTTTCCGGCGGCAACGGATCGCTGACCTCGCGCTATCTGCGCGGCGATCTGCAAGCCGCCCGCCTCACCGCCCGCCGCTCCGTGGACCCCAAGCGCGTCGTGAAATTCTTCGGAGCGCGCGCGCATAACTTGAAAGGCATCGACGTAGCCATCCCGCTCAACATGATGGTCGCGATCACCGGCGTTTCCGGATCCGGCAAGTCCACGCTGGTGCACGACGTGATCTATCAATCGCTCCAGCAGAGGCTGCGGCAGCCCGCCGCCGAGGGCCTCTGGGAGGATCTGCCGCAGAAGTCCGAGAAGATCACCTGCCGCCGCGTGGAAAAAGGCGAGCTGCTGCGCGAAGTGATCCTGGTGGATCAGTCGCCCATCGGCCGCACGCCGCGCTCCAATCCGGTGACTTACATCAAGGCCTTCGACCTGATTCGCGAGATCTTCGCTTCCACGCCGGACGCCCGCAAGCGCGGCTACAACTCCGGCCACTTTTCGTTTAACATCCCCGGCGGCCGCTGCGAGAACTGCCAGGGCGACGGCACCGTGACGGTGGAAATGCAGTTCCTCGCCGACGTAGAGCTGGTGTGCGAGGAATGCAAGGGCACGCGCTTCAAGAGCGCCATCCTGGACATCCGCTACAAGGGCCTCAACGTCCACGAAGTGCTGCAGCTCACCGTCAAGGAAGCGCTGTCGTTTTTTTCCGAATCCAAGCGCCTGGTCACGCGGCTCAAGATTCTCGCCGACGTAGGCCTCGGCTATCTGCGGCTCGGACAATCGGCCACCACGCTGAGCGGCGGCGAAGCGCAGCGCGTCAAACTGGCCGCGCATCTCTCGCAGGCCACCTGCGACGGCGCGCTCTACATCTTCGATGAACCCACCACCGGCCTGCATTTCGACGACATCGCCAAATTGCTCGCGGCCTTCCAGCGGCTGCTCGAGAACGGCGCTAGCATCCTCATCATCGAGCACAACCTGGACGTGATCCGCAGCGCCGACTGGGTGATCGACCTGGGACCGGAAGGCGGCGAACGCGGCGGACAGATCGTCGCCGAAGGCACTCCCGAACAAATTGCGGCGGCCCGGAATTCCTACACTGGGCGATACTTGAAAGAATATGCCGCAAACGCCGCACGTTGAGCAGCACTTCACCGCCTCGGAATTCGTTCGCGACGTGGTGATCGGGATGGCCGACGGCCTCACGGTTCCGTTCGCGCTCGCGGCCGGCCTTTCCGGCGCCGACATCACCACCCACGTCATCGTCGTGGCGGGCTTGGCGGAGATCGCGGCCGGCTCCATCGCCATGGGGCTGGGCGGATATCTCGCGGCCACCAACGACGCCGATCACTACGCCAGCGAGCTGGAACGCGAACGCCGCGAAGTGGAGGAAATTCCCGAGCAGGAGGCGCGCGAAGTGCTCGAAGTTTTCGAGACCTACGGCCTCACGCACGCCGAGGCGGTCCCCATCGTGAACTCGCTGCGCGAGCGGCCCAAGCAGTGGATCGATTTCATGATGCGCTTCGAGTTGGGCCTGGAGAAGCCCGATCCCAAACGCGCCCACCGCAGCGCCGCCACCATCGCCGGAGCCTACATAGCGGGCGGGTTGATTCCGCTCGCGCCTTATATGCTGATGACGCAGTTGTACTCGGCGCTGATCGCCTCGGTCGTCGCGACCCTGCTGGCGCTCGCGATCTTTGGCGCCATCAAGGGCCATTACAGCGGTATGCCGCGCGCTTCCAGCGCCCTCCGGACGGTCATCATCGGTGGCCTGGCAGCCGCTGCCGCGTTCGGCATCGCACGCCTGGTGTCAGGCAAGTAGTCGAAAAGGAAATAACAATGGCGAAAAAGAGGACAACGGTTGGACAGGAAATCATCCTGGGAGCTCAGGAGGCCTTGGCGTGGGCCAGGGGGAACACCAAGGCCGGCCGAATGCACACGTTCAGGGACATCGACGTTGCCAAGCTGAGACGGCGGCTGAAGCTGAGTCAACCAGAGTTTGCCGCGAAGTTCGGCCTTTCGCTCGATTCCGTCCAGAACTGGGAACAGCGACATCGCTCGCCAGAAGGCCCTGCGAGAGTGTTGCTCAGCGTGATTGCTAGGAATCCCCGTGCAGTCGAGCAAGCAGTACGCGCCATGCGCAGGCGCCTTTCGGCGTAGCGCGGGTGGTGTCAGCCAAGCAGCAGGATCCATGATTACCGCCGCCAAATTAGTTCGTGGAGCGGGCGTATTTGCGTTGAACATGCTCATCGCACTCGTGGTGACCGAAGTAGTCGTGTTTCCCTTCAAGCATTTCAACGTTGAAACGCGCAGGGAATCCATTCTGCGAGAGGATTTCTTAAGCTCTGTGGCCGCTTTTGGCTTGGGGTATGTTGTATTCCGCAGATGGCGGACATCTTCATCGAAATGGGTGTGTTTGGCCGGTCTCTGTTGGTTCGGATGGGGAGCGATTCAAGCTTGGATCGCACAGCAAGCAGCGGCAAGTGTTCTGTATCGAAGCCATGTAGACCTTTGGAGAATGTCCGGAATGGGTTGTTACGACTTTGCCAGTTGCCGGGATTGGCTGGACTACACGCTTCCCTTGTTGCGCACGGTCCTCTATTCGGCCGGAGCGTTCTCCTACGCCTGGTTGGGAAAGTATGAATCAGCCGCTCTGCCAGGTCTCAAGAAGGCGATCCTGTCTCTGCGGCGGCAATGAAACTCGTCCACTTGCTGCAAACCGCCAGGCCCGCTCGAACTGCGAGAAAATAGAAATAACAGTAAGTATGTGGCCTACCAGCCTCCTAATCCTGTTCCTCGCGTTCCAAAGCAATTTCTACGAACAGGGCATAAAAGCCCTGGACGAGAAACGCTACGACGCCGCCGTCGAGAACTTCATCAACGCCATCGCCGCCGAGCCCAAGGACTACACGCTGTTCTTCAACCTGGCCCTGGCCTACAGCCTGCAGGGCAAGGACGCCGAAGCGGTTCCCGAGTACAAAAAGGCGCTCGAGATGAAGCCGGATTTGTACCAGGCCAATCTCAACCTGGGCATCTCGCTCCTGCGCCTGAAGCGAGGCCCCGAAGCCGTTCCCTTTCTCACCAGCGCCGTGACCGAGAAGCCGAAAGAGTACCGGCCGAATTATTACCTCGGCGCGGCACTGCTCAGCGCCGGTGATTTTCCGAAAGCCGAGCAGACCTACGCGGCCGCGCTCGAGATCGATCCGAAGTCGCCCGACGCCGAGCTGGGCCTGGCGCACGCGCTCGCCAAGCAGAACCGGATCGCCGACGCCGCGCCGCACTTCCACAAAGCCGCCGAATTGAATCCCAGCTATCGCGACGACCTGCTGGAACTCGCCGCCCTGCACGAGGCGCAGAACCAAACGCCCGAGGCGATCGCCATCTACCAGCAGTTCCCCGCCAATCCCGGCGCTCAAGAACGCTTGGGCGCGCTGCTGCTCGCGTCCGGGCAAGCCGCGGATGCCATCCCGCCATTGGAGGCGGCTGTCGCAAAATCTCCGACCGTGGCCAACCGCGCCGCGCTCGCCACCGGTTACTTGAAGAACAAACAGCCGGACAAAGCCCTGCCGTTGGTCGAAGAGATCCTGGCCGCGAATCCCAGCGACTTCGACATCCGCATGCTGCGCGGCCGCATCACTCGCGACCAGCGCAAGTTTCCCGACGCCGCTCAGGATTTCCTGCGCGCCGCACAGCTCAAGCCAGATTCCCCGGAAGCCTGGAGCGAGCTCGCCGGCGCCCTGGTGATGGCCGAGGATTACGGACCCGCGCTAGCGGCGCTCGACAAGCTGGCCGCACTCCACGCCGAAAAACCCGGACACGTTTACCTGCGCGCCATCGTCTTGGATAAGATCAACCAGAGGGAACCGGCGCTGGAGGCTTACCAGAGATTTCTGGCCATGAGCAACGGCCAGAGTCCGGACGAAGAATTCAAAGCGCGCCAAAGAGCTCGAATCTTGCAGACAGAGATCAGGAAGTAAGTGACGCTCATACTGGTATTGTTGCTGGCGTTCGGCGACCTGACCGCCGTGAAAGCCGAGCCCGATTTTGACAAACGGTCGGAGCTGGCATTGTCCAACGCCGAGCGCGCCATGGACGACGCCCACAAAGCGTATGGCGACGCCGACGACAAAGCCGAACAGGCCGCCCTCGATGAGTTGGCCGAATCCGTGGACGTCTGCTACGACGCCTTGCAGCAGTCCCATCAGTCGCCGCGCAAGAGCAAGTACTACAAGCGCGCCGAGCTGAGGGTTCGGGCGCTGATGCGGCGTTTGGCCGGCTTTCGCGACGAAGTCAGTTTCGATGCCAGGCAATCCGTCGAGACTGTACTGAAGAAACTGTCGGACGTTCACGATCAGTTGCTGGCCGACATCATGAGTAAGAAGAAATGAGGTTCACACCTCGGGAGGCAGCCGGATGCGAATACTAATTGCGTTGCTGTTGGCCGCCGGCGCGTTCGCGCAGGACAAGGACTTTCTGACCGCGGACGAGATCGATCAGGTGCGCGAGGCGCAGGAGCCCAATCTGCGGCTCAAGCTGTACACTCACCTCGCTCGCCAACGCATCGCGGTCATCCAGCAGTACCTCAGCAAGGACAAGCCCGGTCGATCCGCGTTGATCCACGACGCGCTCGAGCAGTACACGCAGATCGTCGACGCCATCGATACCGTGGCCGATGACGCCCTCAAGCGCAAGGTCGTCATCGATGAGGGCATGAAGCTGGTGGCCGGCGCCGAAGCCGAGATGCTGGCGGCGCTGCAAAAAATCCAGGAATCAAGTCCCAAGGATCTGGCGCGTTTCGAATTCGTGCTGAAGGACGCCATCGACACCACCTCCGACAGCAAGGAGCTGTCCGAAGAAGATCTGCACACTCGCGCCGCCGACCTCGCCGGCAAGGAGCAGAAGGAAAAAGAAGAACGCCAGGCCGTCATGACCGACAAGGAGAAAGCCGAAAAGAAGACGGCCGCGAAAAAAGAAGACGACGGCAAGCCCAAGCGAAAAGCTCCCACCCTCTACAAACCGGGCGAAAAGAAACCCGACGACAAGTAGCGTTGGTATATGGCTACCGACAGCCTGGTCCGGCGTCCACTCAAATCGCGGAATTCCCGTTGGGCCTCGCTAGTCGCGGGCCTGCTGATCCGCGCCTCGGTTCCTCCCAACGTAATTTCCGTTCTAAGTATATTGTTCGCCGTTTGCGCCGGCGCGTCTTTCCTGTTAGTAAGTCGCGTCGACAATATCGCCGCGCAGATTGTGCTTTACTTGAGCGCGGCTGTCTTTATTCAGTTACGACTGCTGTGCAATCTGATGGACGGGATGGTCGCGGTCGAGGGAGGTGTTCGCTCGCGCTCGGGTGAAGTGTTTAATGAACTACCGGATCGGATTTCGGACGTAGTAGTACTTGTATCGATCGGTTACTCGCTGGCGGAGTTTCGATATGCGCGCGAGCTGGCTTGGTCGGCCGCGCTTCTGGCCGTTCTCACCGCGTATATCCGGTTGTTGGGCGGTTCGTTACGAATGCCTCAGGACTTCTCGGGACCCATGGCGAAACCGCATCGCATGGCGATACTAACAGTAGCCGCACTGCTTTCGATCGTGGAAGCGCTCCTGCATTATCGCGGGAACATTTTGATGGCGGCCCTCGTCATTGTGGCAGTCGGATCGATCATTACGTTCGCGCGCCGAACCGCGCATTTGATCCGATGGTTGGAGGACCAGTAACTATGTCCACCGCGGTTAGTGCTCCGGTTTCGACAAGGCGTGAGCCAATCGAACAATTCTTCCCCACGTGGGACGGCGTGAAGCTGTTCTACCGCGCCTGGCTCCCCGCGTCGCAAGCCAGTAAGGCGCTGGTCCTGATCCATCGCGGGCACGAACATTCCGGCCGATTTCAAGACTTAGTCGACGCGATCGATCTCCCCGACTTTGCCGTGTTCGCCTGGGACGCCCGTGGGCACGGCCGTTCGCCCGGCCAGCGCGGTTATGCCGAACACTTCAGCTACCTGGTGCGGGATCTGGATAGCTTCGTGAAATTCCTGGCCGCTGAGTACGGCATTCAGCTATCCAACATGGGCGTGCTTGCCCACAGCGTCGGAGCCGTGCTCGCCTCCACCTGGATCCATGACTACGCGCCGCCCGTACGGGCTCTGGTGCTCGCGAGTCCCGCCTTTCGCGTGAAGTTGTACGTCCCTTTTGCTCTGTTGTTCCTCCGGCTCCAAATGAAGTTCCGTCCGAAAGCCTTCGTCAAGAGCTATGTGAAGGCCGCCATGCTCACGCACGACCGCGAGCAGCAAGCGTCATACACGAGCGACCCACTGATTGCCCGCGCCATCGCCGTCAACATATTGATCGAGATGTATGACGCTTCAACCCGCGTCGTGAAGGACGCCAGCGCGATCTCGGTTCCTACTCTGCTGCTCGCTTCCGGAAACGATTGGGTGGTCAAGCTTGCAGCCCAGCGCCGTTTTTTCGACCGCCTCTGTTCGCGCAAGAAGATGACGGTCTATCCCGGGTTCTATCACGATCTCTTCCACGAGCAGGACCGCGCCTTGCCCATCCGCGCGGCGCGCGAATTCATCCTCGAGTGTTTTGGAGAGTCTCCGGTTGCGGACTCGCTCCTCTCCGGCGATCGAAACCGAGTCGAGTACGAGAGCCTCTCCCGCCGCCTGCCGGCGTTCTCTCCGGCCGGACTGTTCTGGAGCGCCCAGCGGATCTTTCTCAAAACCGTCGGTCAGTTGAGCGAAGGCATTCGCACCGGATGGCGCTGCGGCTTTGACTCCGGGCAATCCCTCGACTACGTTTACCGGAATCAGCCGCACGGTATCACCCCGCTTGGAAAACTGATCGATCGGATTTATCTTTCCAGCCCCGGCTGGCGCGGGATCCGCGTTCGCAAGACGAACCTGCAGCGGCTCATCCGAACCGCCATCGAGCAGGTGGACGCGAGCGGCCGTCCCGTCCAGGTGCTCGACGTCGCCACCGGCGGCGGGCGATATTTGCTCGAGCTTCTCAAAGATGTCCATCACGTCTCCGTGCGCGCCCAATTGCGCGATTGGGACCAGCGCAATCTCGACGCCGCGCAGTCCTTGGCGAAACAACTGCGCCTGACAGGCATCGAATTCGCACAGGGCGATGCCTTCGACCGCGCTGCCGTCGCCGCCATCCGCCCGCGCCCCAACGTCGCCATCGTCTCCGGCCTCTACGAGTTGTTCGCCGATAACCAGATGGTCCTCCACTCGCTCCAGGGAATCGCCGACGCCGCCGAGGAGCGCGCCTACCTGATCTACACCAACCAGCCCTGGCATCCGCAGTTGCATATGATCGCGCGCGTGCTCGACAACCGGGAAGGGAAGCCGTGGGTGATGCGCTGCCGGTCCCAGGCCGAGATGGATGAACTGGTCCGCCGCGCGGGCTTCGAGAAACTGGAAATGCTGATCGACGATCAAGGCATCTTCACGGTTTCGCTAGCCCGCAGGCTGGCCTGAAGTATGATGCGCGATTCTGGCCGGCCGCAGTCCTTGCAAAGCGCCGCGCTTTGGTCCATCGCGCTCGGTACGCTCTTCTTCCTGGTCTACGGAACCTGCAACTGGCTTACGTCCCTGCGCGGTTCGGTGAAGAGCTTCCACTGGGCCTGGGAACAGCGCATTCCGTTCGTTCCAGGAATGGTGGTGCCCTACATGTCGCTCGACTTGTTCTTCGTGGGCGCGATCTTTCTGTGCCGCCGCGAGGAAATCGCCACGCACGCCAAGCGAGTTACCTCGGCCATCTGCATCGCCTCAGCCTGTTTCCTGCTGTTCCCGCTGCAATTCGGATTCGCCCGTCCCGCCACCGGCGGATTCTCGGGACTTCTCTTCGACTGGCTGAAACTCGACCAGCCATTCAATCAGTTTCCGTCGCTGCACATCACCTTGCGCTCCATCGTCTGGGCGCCGTTCGGACGAAGAGTCCGCGGACCGCTGCGTTGGGCGCTCATCGCCTGGTTCGTCCTCATCGGCCTGTCCGTGCTGCTTACCTACCAGCACCATGTCATCGACGTCATCGGCGGCGAGTTCCTGACGGTGATCGTGTTCTACCTGTTTCCGTGGAATGTCAAGGAAGAAACAGCCGGCACTGGGTCATTCAACGCGAGGGCGACTCTGATTTACGGTGTTCCGGCAACTCTATTGGCCTTGATTGCGGTTGTGCTCCGCCCGTGGGGATTTCTTCTTGCCTGGCCAGTCTGCTGCCTCGTCTTGTTGTCCGCGGCTTACGCCGGTACCGGTCCACGAATGTTTCGCAAGCGTGAAGGCCGGCTCTCGTGGGCCGCAACTGCTCTGCTTCTTCCGTATCTCATCGGTAGCCGGATCTCGCAGGCGCTGCATCACCGCTCCACCGACCCGTGGAACCAACTCACCCCCAATGTCCTGTTCGGCCGCCTATTGCGCGGCCAAGAAGCCAGTCAACTCGCCGATGCTGGTGTGATCGCCGTGCTGGACTTGACTCCCGAGTGCAACGAAGCAGGCGCTCTGCGAGAGCGCACATACGAGAACATCCAGATCCTCGATTGGACCGTTCCCTCCGCGCCGCAGTTGCACCGCGCCGTCGAGTTCATCCGTGAGCACAGCCGTTCCGGCAAAGTTTACGTGCACTGCGCCCTGGGTGTTTCGAGAAGCGCCGGCGTCGTGGCCGCTTATCTTCTCGAATCGTCGCGCGCCGCTACGGCCGAACAGGCGGTGGAGGCCGTCCGAAAGGTCCGGCCGAAAATCGTCGTGACGCCCGGATGGATGCGCCTGCTTCGCACTCTCGAGCGCCCCACTGTGTCTGTTCCGATTGCCGCCGAATGACTCCGCGGATTCATCCGTTGGCCGGCCTGCTGGCGTTCTCGGCCAAGTTGATCAGCGGCGCTCGGGCGCGCTGGTTCAATTGTCTGCCTGACCCCAAGCAACGCGTCTACTTTGCGAATCACACCAGTCACCTGGATTTGCTGGTGCTGTGGGCCAGCCTGACTCCCGAGCTCCGCTCCCGCACGCGACCCGTTGCCGCAAAAGACTATTGGGGGCGCGACGCGATCCGGCGCTACATCGCATCCCGGATCTTTCGCGCGGTGATGATCGAGCGAACCGACGGCCCAGTGGCGAGCCATGGGATCATGGAACCGCTGCTCTCAGCCGTGGATGACGGGGATTCGCTCATTCTCTTTCCCGAAGGTACCCGCGGAACCGGAGAAAACATCGCACCGTTCAAGAGCGGTTTGTACTACCTGTGCCAGACGCGGCCCGAACTGGAGGCGACACCGGTGTATCTTGAGAATCTGAACCGCGTCTTGCCGAAGGGAGCGTTTCTGCCGGTTCCCCTGCTGAGCCGCGTGACGTTCGGGCCGCCCATCCGGCTTCACCAGGACGAGAGCAAAGTCGACTTTCTCGCGCGCGCCCGAGCGGCCATGTGCGAGTTGCGAAACGTATGATCTTCTTCAACCTCGACCCCGACCTGCTGTGGGTCTTCGGCTTCATGCTGACGCTGCTGGTGATCGCGAGCGTCATCGCGCTGGTGCTTCGCAAGCTTGCGCGCACGGAGTCCGGGCAGAGGACCATGGCCAACGTGATGGCGCGCATCGGGACGTGGTGGGTGCTGTGCGCCATCTTCGCTCTTTGCCTGGCGCTGGGCGGCGGCGCGGTGGTGGTTCTATTCGCGCTGCTTTCGCTGCTCGCGCTGCGCGAGTTCATCACGCTCATGCCGACGGATCCGGCCGATCATCGCACCTTGCTGCTCACCTTTTTCGTGATCACTCCGCTGCAGTACTACCTCATCTCGATCGCCTGGTACGGCCTGTTCAGCATCCTGATTCCGGTGTACGCCTTTCTGGTCATCCCCTCGCGCAACGCGATCGCGGGCGAGACGCGCCACTTTCTGGAGCGGACTTCGATGGTCCAGTGGGGTCTCATGGTCTGCACTTACTGTCTCAGCTATGCCCCGGCATTGCTGGTGCTCAACATCCCCGGCTACGTCGGACACAATATCAAGCTGCTGTTTTATTTCCTGATGGTAGTCGAGTTGAGCGACGTGTTCCAGTATGTCTGGGGCAAGCTTTTGGGACGCCATCCGATCGCGCCGCTAGTCAGCCCCAACAAGACCTGGGAAGGATTTCTGGGCGGCATCGCGAGCGCCACCGCGGTCGGGACGGCGCTCAACTGGCTCACGCCGTTCAATCGCTGGCAGGCGCTGGGAATGTGCATCGTGATCACACTGATGGGATTCGCGGGCGGCCTCACCATGTCGGCGATCAAGCGCGATCGCGGCGTGAAGGACTACGGCACGCTGATGATCGGGCACGGCGGCGTGCTGGACCGCATCGACTCGGTCTGTTTTTCCGCGCCGGTGTTCTTCCATCTGACGCGCTACTTCTTCTCGCCCTGATTTGCTGTACAGTAGCAAGATGCTGTACGGAAGACTCGTGTTGCGATACGCGCTCGGCGCGCTGATCGCGGTGGGTGCGGCGTACTGGATCGGCGGCTGGGGTTGGCTGCTGCTGTGGCTCGCGATTTCGCTGGCCTCGCAAGCGATGGCTTACGCGGGACTCGGCAGCATCGTGTTCTGGAAGAAAGACGGGCGGCTGCCGTGGCCGGTGCGCATCGTGCTGGCGCCTTATATGATCGGAGCGCGAATCACGCTGCACTACTACTGCCGCGGACTGGCGCCGCACGCCGAAGCCGCGCGGGGCGTCTGGATCGGGCGGCGCCTGACCGACGCTCAAGCGCGCGAAGCGATTGGGAAAGGTGTCACGGCGGCGCTCGACTTGACGGCCGGCTTTCCGGAATGCGGGCCGCTTCGAGCGATACACTATCGCAACATCCAGTTGCTTCCGCTGACCGCCCCGAGCTTCGAGCAACTGCGCGAGGCGGTCTGGTTCATCGAAGACGAATCGGCGCGCGGAATCGTTTTAGTGCACGGCGCGCTGGGCTACTCGCGCAGCGTCGGCGTTGTCGCCGCGTATCTGCTCGCAACAGGTCAGGCGAAAAATGTTCAGGACGCGGTGGAGCGCGTGAAGGCCGTCGCGCCGGCCGCGCTGCTCGACGAGATTTGGATGGAGCGGCTCAATCAGTTCGCGGCCGGACTGCCGGCGCGATCAAGCAGTTCGCATTAATTCCGATTTGTCGCTACTCAGGGCCGCCTGCGCGGCGGCCAGCCGTGCGATGGGCACGCGGTAGGGCGAGCACGAAACGTAGTCCATGCCGACGCGGTAGCAGAACTCCACCGAGCTGGGATCGCCGCCGTGTTCGCCGCAGATTCCGATTTCGAGCTTCGGGTTAGTGGCGCGGCCGAGCTTCACCGCCAGCTCGATCAGCTTGCCGACGCCTTCCTGATCGATGGTCTGGAACGGATCGGCCTTGAAGATTTTCAGCTCTTCGTACTTCTTCGAGAACTTGGTGTAGTCGTCGCGCGACATTCCGAGCGTGGTCTGCGTGAGATCGTTGGTGCCGAAGCTGAAGAACTGAGCGACTTGCGCCACCTGGTCGGCGGTTTCCGCTCCGCGCGGGATCTCGATCATGGTGCCGATCATGTACTTCAGGTTCTTCATGCCGGCCTTCGAGAGCACTTCGTTGGCGACGCGCTCGACGATCTCTTTCTGCATCGCCAGCTCTTGCTTGAAACCTACCAAGGGAATCATGACTTCGGGAATCACCTTGATGCCCTTCTTGGCCACCTGCACGGCGGCTTCGAAGATGGCGCGCGCCTGCATCTCGGTGATCTCGGGATGGACGATGCCGAGGCGGCAGCCGCGGAAGCCGAGCATGGGGTTGAACTCGTGCAGGTCCTCGACGCGCTTGAGCAGCAGCGGCAGCCGCTTCTTCAACTCGCCGGCTGGAATGCCGTAGCTCTCCGACATTTCCTTCTTCTCTTTGGTGGTGGCGTGCGGCAGGCGCGCGAGGTCGACCATCAGGTTCTCGCGCTTGGGCAGGAACTCGTGCAGCGGCGGATCGAGCGTGCGGATGATCACCGGATACCCGTTCATGGCTTCGAACAGGCCCGCGAAATCCTTGCGCTGCATGGGCAGAAGCTTCTGCAGCGCCTTGCTGCGGGTCTTTTCGTCCTCGGCCAGAATCATGGCCTGCATGTGCGGAATGCGGTCGGAGGCGAAGAACATGTGCTCGGTGCGGCACAGCCCAATGCCTTCGGCGCCGAATGCGCGCGCGGCCTTGGCATCGCGGGGAATATCGGCATTGGCGCGGACACCGAAGCGCCCGCGGAACACGTCGGCCCACTTCATGAACTCGACGAACATGGGCGAATTGGGATCGGGGTCCTTGGTCTTGGCCTGTCCGAGATACACGTCGGCAGTGGTGCCGTCGAAGGAAATCCAGTCGCCTTCCTTGACGACGACGTCCTTCAAGCCGACCTTAACGGTGAAGTGTCTATTGTGTTCGTCGATGTGCAGAGCTCCGGCGCCGACTACGCAAGGCAGGCCCATGCCGCGAGCGACCACGGCCGCGTGGCTGGACTTTCCGCCCACCGCGGTGAGCACGCCCTCGGCGACTTCCATGCCGTGGATGTCGTCGGGCGTGGTTTCCTTGCGAACCAGGATCACCGGACCGTCCGCGGCTCTCACGACGGCTTCTTCGGCCGTGAAGACCGCACGCCCCACCGCCGCGCCGGGGGAAGCGTCGATCCCGTTGGCGATCTTGGTCAGCGATTTGAGCGACGCCTGATCGAACAGCGGGTGCAGCAGTTGATCGAGCTGGTTCGGGGCGACGCGCAGGATGGCCTCGCGCTTTTCGATCAGACCCTCCTTGACCATCTCCACCGCGACACGCAGCGCCGCGGCGCCGGTTCGCTTGCCGTTGCGCGTTTGCAACATGTAGAGCTTGCCGTGTTCGATGGTGAACTCGAAGTCCTGCATGTCGCGATAATGCTTTTCGAGATTGCTGGTGATCTGGCGAAGCTGCCGGTAAGCGTCCGGCATGATGGATTCGAGATCGGCGATGGGGTGCGGCGTACGGATGCCGGCCACCACGTCTTCGCCCTGCGCGTTGAGAAGAAACTCGCCCCAGAAAACTTTTTCGCCGGTGGCGGGGTCGCGCGTGAAGCCGACGCCGGTGCCGGAATCGTCGCCCAGGTTCCCGAACACCATGGTCTGCACGTTGGCCGCGGTTCCGAGATCGTCGGGGATCTTTTCCATACGCCGGTAGTTGGCCGCGTTCTTACCCCACCAGGAGCGGAACACGGCGTCGCGCGACATGGCAAGCTGCTGGCGCGCGTCCTGCGGGAACGGTTTGCCGGTTTTCTTCTGAACGAGCGTCTTGTAGTCGGCAATGATGGATTTCAGGTCGTGGGCGTTCAGGTCCGTATCCAGTTTGGCCTTGACCTTCTTCTTGCGCGCGTCGAAGATGTGATCGAACTTCTTCATGTCGATGTCGAGCGCGACTTCGCCGAACATCTGGATGAAGCGGCGGTAGCAGTCGTAGGCGAAGCGGGGATTGGCGCTGTTCTTCGCGAGTCCTTCGACGGTCTGGTCGTTGAGGCCGAGATTCAGGATGGTATTCATCATGCCCGGCATGGAGAATTTCGCGCCGGAGCGCACGCTGAGCAGGAGCGGATTGGCGGGATCGCCGAGCTTTTTTCCGTTCTGCTTTTCGAGCTGGTCGAGCGCCTGTGCGATCTCCTGCTCGATCTCTTTCGGGATGCTGTTGTTGTTCTGGAAGTAGATATTGCAGACTTCAGTGGAGATGGTGAAGCCCGGGGGAACGGGCACACCGGCCCGGCTCATCTCGGCCAGGCCGGAGCCCTTGCCGCCGAGAACATCTTTCATCTTGCCGTCGCCGTCGGCTTTGCCGCCGCCAAAAGCGTAAACGAATTTTTTCATAAAAGCGGTTCCTTGGTTCTTTAGTTCTTTGGTTCTTTGGTTTCGGTGACGATCTCGGAGAAATCGGCGATCGTGGAGAACTCCTGCAGCAGGCAGTGCAGTAGAGCCAGGCGGTTTCGCCGGATTGCGGGGTCCGGCGCATTGACTAAAACTTTGTCGAAGAACAGGTCCACTTTGGGGCGCAGCGGGCCGATGCGCGATTCGAGCGGGTGGCCGGTGGAGCGGCGCATTTCAGCGTGCAAATCTTTTTCGGGACCGGCTTCCAGCAGCTCTTCGCGGTAGGCTTCGCCGTCGGCGTAATTGGCTTGCTTCAGGATGTTTTTGATGCGCTTGAAGCTGGCGGCGATGGGTTCGAAGTCGGGCGTGGGGCGGATGGCTTGGACGCGTTTGAGGCGAGCATCGAGGTCGATGAGATCCTGCCAGCCAGCGGCCATGCAGGCGCGCGCTTCGTCATAGGCGAAGCCGCGGACGTCGCGGAAATAGTATTCGGTGCGATCGCGCATGAACTCCGCCAAATCTTCGCCAATGCCGGGGAAATCGAACTGGACTCTTCCCTCCACCACGATTCGGACAACTCCCTGCGCGGCCCGGCGCAAGGCGAACGGGTCCTTGGAACCCGTCGGCATCATTCCGACCGCAAAGCACGAGACCAGCGTGTCCCACTTGTCGGCCAGGCTGACCAGGCGGCCTTCGGCGGTTGAGGGGATGTCGCCTTCCATACTGAGCGGCTTGTAGTGATCGTAGATCGCCTGCCAGACTTGCGTGGGTTCGTTTTGCACTTTTGCGTACAGGCCGCCGACGATGCCCTGTAGGTCTGTGAACTCCTTCACCATGTCGGTGGTGAGGTCGCATTTCGAGAGGAGAGCGGCGCGTTGGGCGTGCGCGCTGCCGCCGAGTTTTTTCACCAGGTCGGCCACGCGCTGGGTTTTTTCGAAATACGAACCCACCTTGGCCTGGAAGGTCACGTTCTTGAGGTCGGGCAAGCGGTCTTCGAGCTTTTTCTTTTGATCCTGTTGCCAGAAAAAGCGGGCGTCGTTGAAGCGGGAGATCAGGACGCGCTCGTTGCCGTGGCGGACCAGGCCGTCGGGGTCGGCGTTGGTGTTCATGACGGCGATGAAGTGCGGCGCGAGGTTGCCGTTGGCGTCTTCCACGGAAAAATATTTCTGGTGATGCCGCATCACGGTGATGAGCACTTCGCGCGGCAGCTCCAAATATTGAGAATCGAAGCCACCCAGGATGGCGGTGGGGAACTCGGTGATGTAGGCCAGAGTGTGCAGCAGGTCGGGATCGGGTTTGGCGCGTAAGCCCTTGCCGTTGAGCAGCGCGGCGACTTCAGTTTCGATCTTCCTTCGCCGTTCGCCGGCCGAAACGATGACGCCGTTGGTGCGGAGCTGCTCGTCGAAATCGCGGATGGTCACAAGGATCGACGGTTTTCCGAGCAATCGGTGGCCCACCGTCGCGCTGCCCGAATGGACGCCGCCGATCTCGAAAGGCACGACGGAATCGCCAAACAAAGCCACCAGCCAGCGGACGGGCCGGATAAAGCGCTCGCTTCCTTTGCCGTTCCAGTACATGGTTTTGGGCCACTGGATCTTGAGGATCAGCGCGGGCAGCTCGCGGGCCAGGATGGCGGCGGTCGACTGGCCTTGGGTTCGTTTTCGAAAACTGAAGTACTCGCCCTTCGCCGTTGTTTCGCTCGCGAGCAGGTCGGGCGTGGTGCCCATTTTTTTCGCGAACCCGGTTGCCGCGCCCTGGCCGGCCGACTTAGGGGGGCCGAGCACCAGCTCTTCGGTGTCAGCCTGGCGCTCGACGAGGCCTTCGGCTCTGAGGACCAAGCGGCGAGGTGTCGCGTCGGTGGAAGCGACTCGGCCGCCCAGACTCTGCTGATCGAGCAAGCCCTGGAACATGTCCTGCAGATTGTTCAGCGCGGGCACAATCATCCAGTCCGGAATCTCTTCGGTGCCGATTTCGAGCAGGAACGGGACGCTCACGCGACGGACTCCTCGGCCGGCGCAGTTTGCTGCATCCAGGCTTTAGCGACGCCGAGCGCCAGTTTACGAACGCGGGCGATGACACCGACGCGCTCGGTGACGCTGATGGCGCCGCGGGAATCGAGCAGATTAAACAGGTGCGAGCACTTGAGAACCTGATCGTAGGCGGGGAGCACGGTCTCGGGTTCCTTGAGTAGGCGCGTGCATTCCTTTTCGTGGAGGTCGAAGAGCTGCCACAGCATTTGGACGTCGGCGAGCTCGAAGTTGTATTTGGAGAACTGGCGCTCCTCCATGAAGCGGACGTCGTTGTAGGTGACGCCCGGAGTCCAGACGACATCGTAGACGCTGTCGACGTTCTGGAGAAATTTGACGATGCGCTCAAGGCCGTAGGTCAACTCGGCGGGGACGAGGTCGAGATCGAAGCCGCCGCACTGCTGGAAATAAGTGAACTGCGTGATCTCCATGCCGTCCAGCATCACCTGCCAGCCGATGCCCCAGGCGCCGAGCGTGGGGGCTTCCCAGTTGTCCTCTTCGAACTTGATGTCGTGCTTGGCGAGATCGATTCCGATGGCGGTGAGCGAGCCGAGGTATTGATCGATGACGTCCGGGGGCGAGGGCTTGAGGATGACCTGGAGCTGCTGGTGCTTGTAGAGGCGGTTCGGATTTTCGCCGTAGCGGCCGTCGGCGGGGCGGCGGCTGGGCTGGACGTAGGCGACGCGGTAGGGCTGCGGACCAAGAACACGCAAGAATGTTTCGGGGGCCATGGTGCCGGCGCCGACTTCGACGTCGTAGGGTTCCTGGATGATGCAGCCGCGCTCGGACCAGTAGTTTTTGAGGCGGAAGACGGTTTCCTGGTAGGTTGGGCCGGACGTCACAAGGCCTCCAGTGTGGCGGGTGTGCGGAGTTTTCGTTCGGCGTGTTCTTCGATTAAGCGATTCATGAGGCGGAGGTCGCTGGCGGTGTCTTTGGTCCAGGTGCGCGGGGCGAGGGCGTGGACGGGTGTGGCCAGCATTTCGTCTGCGATGGCGCGTGATTCGGGGCTGACGCGGAGGTCGGGGAGGAATCCGGCCAGGCGCACGGCCCAGAGGGCGAAGTAGGTGACGGCGGCGAAGGGGTTGCCGCCGGCGCGCAAGTAGTCGAGGACCGCGGCCAGCAGGCGGAAGTGGCGTTCGTTAGTTTCGTTGGGCGGCAACAATTGCTCCGTGACTTCAGCCAGGTAGTCGAGTGTAACGCTCGACTCGTAGTTGGAAGCTAGCGCGAACTGCGAGTGTACCAGCTCGCAAGAGTTCAGGCTGACCAGCTCGCGGTTCTCCTTTTGATAATACGACACGGTGGCATGCGAGAGGCGTTCGAGGCCGGAGCCGAAGTTGGATTTGGGGCGGCGGGCGCGTCGGGCGACGCCACGGAGCTTGCCCTGGTCGCGGGTGAAGAAGCTGACAATGAGGTCGGATTCGCGGAAGGGGTAGGTTTGGAGGATGAAGGATTCGCTCGAGCGGGCATGGGGGGCGACTACAACTCACTAAGGTAGCAGGTTTCAACGGGGGTCAAGTATAATGTCGTCGATTCCCAAGCAGCGCGTGGCCAAATGGGTCTTCACGATACTCTTTATCTGAGATTCGAAAGCAGCACGACATGACTGGTCATTCAAAGCGTTCGTCCCGTTGTCGATCCCATGCCGTTTCTCGACGGTGTTGCTCCTCAATCGACTTTCGGAGTCGTTCCTTTTGCTGCGCGACGGCGGCGCTCAAGTCTGGATACGCCGCGAGTTGGTCGAGGAGAGCCACCTTGGATTCTAGGACCGCAGCAAGCGAGCCGCTCCAACCGCCCGAAGGCTCGAATTGCGAAACGAATTGGTGGAGCACTGCGTCCGGGGCAGGCGCCTTCTCTAAGAAACGAAGCGCGATGCTAGTCCACTGCGGCGGCATATTGTCTTGCTGCCGTTGAGAGATCGCGATGACTTGCGCGATCGCTGGATATCGCGTCTGCGGCTCTTTGTCGCACCAATTTAGGAGATCTTCGTCTGACACGACAGTGAGCGGATGCTTGCGGGCGTCGACGTCTTGCAGGATGCTGATACCCTGCTCAAGTTCCTTCTGGTCGCCCCCACAGAGACCGTCGAGCGCGGCGGTTGGCTGCGCGCCAAAAATACCAACTAACAAATCGTCGTGATAGATGGTGCTGGTGTCGTATTTTGCCACGGCGCACTTGAGCTTGTGGCAAATCTCCATCGTGACTGCGGCACCTTTTTCGCCCTTGAGGCAAGACTTAGTAATGTCGCCCAATCGGTAGTCTTCACGGTAGGCTTGAACGTTGTTCTTTGCAAAGGTGAATTGCCGCATGAGATCACATCCTGCGTCGACTAGCTCCGGGGCGATTCCTTCCTGGCGATCCTTGTCGGAATGCAAGCGCATATCAAGTATCTCGATGGCGACATCATACCCGGATTGCATTGCCGCGATCGCTAGCACTAGTTCTTGGAAATCGGGCGCAGGGATCGGATCGGTGGCCCGCCCGTACGCGAGATACTGGTACATCGCAGCTGGAGCTTTTCCGAGCGCGACAGAACGCTTCAGGCGCGCAACATCCTGTTCTTCGAGGTTAACGGACACCTGCAAGATAGGGTACAATCCGGCCAACGTTTCATGCTCCACGGCACTATCGAGCAGCTTAGTAGCAAGAGCGGGATTGCTCACGCGCAATTGATGCAAGAACCCCCCAAGGACTTGTGGCTTGCGCGCGCGCTCTTGGGTCCCCGCCAGTGTGGCAACCAGGCGGTTCCACATCTCCTCTGCGTCGGAGGCGCCTGCAAGTAAGCCCTGCCCGAAGGACCATAGGCGTCCATCGTTGGTTACTATTTCAGGGAGAAGCTCCGCGAGGAGTGTTTCCTCTGTCGCCACTGCCTTCCCAAGGTCCTGCGCCAGCGCCTCGGTCCTTGCCATCCGCGTAGTTATGTCCTCCGAGGTGTGATCCTCAAAGTCGTCGAGATCAACGCCCTGCAAACGAGTCGAAAACACGACCGCCCGTACTTTCTGCGCGAGGTCTGCTGGGCGCAACTCTGCCTCGAGGGCGACGAGCTTCGCGCGACGTTCCTCGTCAAGTCCTTTGGCGTCCAGGTCCAAGGCTTGGCGAACGGCTAGCCATCCTTCCGGCCAGAACCGAATTTTTCTGATCACCCGGCAGACGTTGGCGATCTCATCAGGGACACCGCCGCGGAGCCAGAGTCCGCGGAATTTCTCTGCGAGTGCAGCGCGTGCCTGCGGCCCGACCGGCTCGTCCCCGCACGCGAGGGTCTCAACCAGTTTCAGCGATACGCTAAACCAATGTTGCACTTCCTCTGTAGTCCGTGGCCAGTAGCCGAAGTCTCTGGGTCGTGCGCCGAAGTTGAAACTACTAGTGGAGCCGAAGTGCAAGGCTTCCAGCGCTGCTTTCAACGCTAGTACTCCGAGGGCGCGGCGCTTTGTGTCCGGGGAGGTGAGGTGGAGTGGTCCCCAAAAATGAGACGGCCAGTTAAGACTCAAAATCCATTCAAAGGAGAATTGAGTCATGGGTTTGTCGCGCAGGTTGTTCACTAAGGAGTTCAAGCTGGCCGCGGTGCGGCGGCTGGAAGAGGGCGTTCCGATCGGAGAGGTGGCGCGTGGGTTGGAAGTGAATCCCAACGTGCTGCATCGCTGGCGGCGTGAGGTTCGCCAGGGGCCAGGCAATGTG
>JAIQFN010000018.1 GCA_020073265.1 Terriglobia bacterium
CGCCGAACTCGTACTCTCGGCGAATCTGCTCAAACAGCTCCACTTTGGCTCTCCAGTCCAACGAGTCTCCTCCGCTTCGGGCTTCGCCCGAATCAGAGTACCCGTTCGTTCAGCTGGGTGGGCCAAAACAAACTGCCGAACTGGGCCAGTTCAGAATACCGAAATCAGAAGCCTCTGAAAAGAAAGCCGCCCCGGTCGCGAAGGTCCGCGTCGGTCTGATCACGGCCAGCATCTGGGAAAACAAGACGGACAAGGGAGACTTCCAGAACGTGACCTTCGAGCGCCGCTATAAGACAGGCGACCAGTGGAAGAGCACGCGCAGCTACGGCGTCGGCGACCTGCTCGAACTCGCGAAGTGCGCGGATATCGCCCACACGATGATCCTCGAAGCCACGGCCAAGGCGGAATAACCGCACGGCGGCGGCTCACTACCGGGCCGCCGCCTCAACCCTCAACATCCGGAGATAACCATGAACCGCATCCTCGAAGTCACCGACGAAGACGAAACCCTCGTACTCGAATACATCAGCCTTGAAGACCTGAAGGACGAAAGAATATTACCGCGCTTTCACGGCCTCGATACCCCATAACAATTCGCGATTGGACGGTATGACCGTTTCGTCATACCGTCCTTACGAAGCAAACGATGGAGCAAAACCGATGACAACCGAACAGAACAAATCGCCACCCGACACAGCCGCCATAGGTGCATGTCACCATTCCGACTGCATCATCTGGAAATCCACTATTACTGTCTGCGACTGTGGTGGCATCGTCGCCAAAGCACGGGGGCAGCAATGAGCTGGCAGCCCATCGCCCTGCACAAGGATGGTACCTAATGCCGAGCCACAAAGCGACGCACGGCACATTCTCTCGCGGAAAGCGCGTGATCCTGCGCATGCGAGACGGCAGGATCGTGATCGACAAATTTGTGGAAACACGTTCCCGCTATCTCGTCTTTGAGGAACTCGGAAAGGTTTTGCGCGAAGACATAGACAGCGCGACCATCTACAGGGGTGATCGATGACCCCCGCTGAATTCAAAGCAGCACGCAAGCGCCTTGGCCTTTCGCAAGTGGAAATGGCCAAGTTTTTGCGCTTGTCGGATGCCCGTGCCGTGCGCTTTTACGAAGCAGGAAAACGCGGGATCAGCGGACCGATACAGGTCACCATCGCCTACCGGCTCAGGTACGGTCCGCTGCCCTAGCCGTCAAACGGCGCTATCATCAAAGCACGTATGGCGGAGCCTGAGCGCACCACATCGTTCGCCAAAAGCGTCGAAGGACTGCACAAGGAAGAATCAGCACTCGACCGCGCCCGCTCCCTGCGCGACCAGTTCACCCACGCCCAGGAACAGAACAACGAAAAGCAGAAACCGCGCGAGGCGGAGAAACCGCAAGGCGAAACCGAAAAATCCGGCTCAGCGATGGTGAAGGAAGATGCGCCGGTCCTGCGCCCGACGCCGAACGGCCCGATGAGGCAGATGGCCGACCGGCAGGCGTCAGTCGCCAAGCTGTCGAAGGAGCGCGGCGACGAAGCGCGGAAACTTCAGGAAGCCCAGCAGATGCGCGACGCGTTCAAGGAGCGTCAGCAGAAATCCCCCGATCACGGCCACGACCGGGAACACTGACGGTTATTTTCCGACGCCCTCAAGAAACTTAATGGTCTTTTCGACCTCGTTGAATTTCTGCATCTTGCGGAACACGAGCCAAAGGCTCACGGCCACCCCGATAAGACCGAACACCACAGCGCCGGCGCCGACCAGCACGCCGCCGATACAAGCCACCAGCATGAACGCCAGTGCGATAAGGGCCGGAACGGCGGAGGATGATTTCAGCTTTTCCCGCTCCGCGATCATCTGTTGCTTGTAATTTTCGTGATAGGCGGCGACCTCGGCGAACGGGTCGATCAGCGCCGCCCCGTCCTCGTAATAACGGATGGAAAACAGCGGCGACCCGAACGAAGCCGGGCTCGTCACCGCCGAGATCATGCCGGCGCGCGGCGCGCGCAGGTTCCCAGCCGCGATGTCGACGGATGTCAGGAGGGGCGCGGCGGCGAACCCCGCTTCCACTGTGCGTCCCTGCGCGATCGCCCACGGCCCGAGCTTGAGCAGCTTGTTCTCGAAATACCACCGCCACCGCAGCATCCCGTCCGCGCCGACGGTCAACTCCTTCGGCCCCGCCGACTGCGGATAGTCGGGGTTCGGATCGAACAGCCCGACGAATTGGAAATCCTCGTAGTAGTTCACCCGGCGCAGCGCCACCGGCGGCGCACCTGAAATCACCACGAGCGCCAGCCCCGGAAAGACGCCTTGCGCCCGGTCGTCGACGCGCGCGAATAACTGGCCGATCTCATCCGGCGTAACGAGGGCGCGCTTCTGGATGGTCTCGCTCGATCCCGCCGAACGTGACTCCGACGTGCCCGTCGTGTCGGACGTCCCCTCGGTCTCCGACCGGGACGTGCCGTGCGAAACGCCGTCCGAGCGCCCCTCGTTCCAGCCCCTGGACTTGCCCGTGCTGAGGGAGTTGGACCAGCTCCGGCTGTCGTTTTTCTGGACATTCTCCTTGCCGAAGCCGCCCACCAGGAACAGCGACGTTGGCGTCCATGACCGCCCGGTGTTGAAGGTCTTGCCCTTGGTCCGTGACCAGTTACTGCCCCCCGACCTGCCTGATGATGTTGAACTGTTCGTGCCGTCGGACTCGGAAGTCCCCGTCGACGACGACCGACTGTGGCTCTCCGATTGTGATGTGCTGTCCGTCTCGGACCGCACCTCGCGGATGACTTCGGTTTCCCCGATCAGCTTGGACACATAGTCCCGCGAGAAATTATCCTCAAGATTGAAAAACACCTTCAGCCCGGAATTGGCGAGGAAGGTTTCCCAGTTGTCCTTGTACGTGGCTTTGAGCTGCTCAAGGCTCTGAAGGACGAAGAAAAGTTTGACGCCGTAGCCCGCGATCTGGGCGGCGGCGGTCTCGATGACCTCCATCCGCTTCAGCCCCGCGAATTCGTCGAGCACCATCAGGATCGGATGGCCGGTTGCCGGACGCCCCCTCACCTTCTCCATTTCGGTGACGGTCAGCGAGATCATCATCCGCAGCCACCGGTAATGCGTGTTCATATACCGCTGCGGCAGGCAGAGGTAAAGACTGAGCCCCTCGGGGCGCGTCTTCAGCTCCGACAACTGGAAATCCGACGCCTCAAGCAGGCGCTGCATTGCCGGGCTGTCGATGAACTCGGTGTTCCGGTTCGCCACCTGCAGGACGGATTCATACTGCTTCGGCGAATTGATCAGCATGTTGGTGAACGAATCGCCAGCGCCCGCGATCAGCCCGTCGAAAGCCCGGTTGTTGGACAGCCCCGTCCACAGCAGGCCGTGCGCCGGCGGAATGTCTTTCTCGCCCGCATCGCGTAATATTTCGGCGTTTTCCCAGTCGCCACGCGTGATCAGTTTTCGCAGGGTGACAAGGTTTCTGCGCCCCTCATATTGGGGCGAAGTGAGGACATGAAGGAGCAGGCCCTTGACCATCGAGCGGGCCGATTCATCCCAGAACGGATCGTTAGTCCCGCCCTCATGGACGACGACGATGGCGTCGGCGATGCGCCCTGCTTCGTCGACGGTTTCCTCGGCCTTGGGGTCCAGAGTGTCGAGCGGGTTGAAGCGCCCGCGGAGACTATCCGCGACCTGGGCGGACTGGAAAGGATCTAGAACCTTGACGGTCTGCCCCATGCCCTTGCAGTGGGTCGAACCACCGCCCCGGCGCGCAGCCGTGATGGTCGCGTTTTCGCCCTTGGGGTCGACGACGCAGATAGAACCGGGCCAGGTGACGAGCGCCGGGATGATGCTGGTTGTACCCTTGCCGCCCCGCGATCCGCCTACAAGGCAGACATGGCGGTCATCCAGATAGCCGAGCGGCATGCGCCCTTCACTGCCCGAACGGCCGAGCCAGACGGTCCCGTCGTGGTACGGATAGCGTTCCTCGACCTCATCCGGATCAGCCCACGCCGCCGTTGCAATGCGCATGGTCATACTGAGGTATTAATCAGATGATACGCCTTTAAGTGATCGTTAGGAATTCTTTGCAACTATGGCTTGCATCTGAAGGCGGGGGATCTTATCATGCAATTACGTCAATTCATTCTGGTTTTGTTCCGCCATCAGCGTGTTGAAAAACCAAACCGGAACAGTACAGAAAAAGCCATCGCTATACCGCTCGCAAGATGTGCGGCGGTTATACCGCCGACGCTCCCTGACGGTCGCTCATCTTGGCAAGGGGGTAGCTTCGCCCCCCGTTGCATCCCCCGGAGCAGGGCCTTCGGCCGCTGCACCCGACCAGGAGAGCCTTCGTGCCCTCCATGGACCTCCAGACCGGGAGAGACTTCGCTCTCTCCCCGGACCCTCATCGACCATGGGCCTTGCCCCGTGGACCCGCGCCGGCTGCGTTCCGCCCCTGCACCCCTGACCAACCCTGCGCGGTTTGGATGCGCGCCCAAGAACCGATACGAGGCGAAGCTGAGGCGGGAAACCTTAACGTGCCGGGGGCTTGCGCGGGCGCGGAGGAACAAAGCGTGACCGGCAAAAAACGCAGCGAAAAACGCCAGCGCACGGTCCTGCGCCCTGCCCGCTTCACGCCGGAGGAAGCCGCCCGGTTTGACGCCAGGGCCAAGCCCTACGGCGGAGCTAGTGCCTTCATCCGGTATATCGCCCTCGACCACCCGTTGCCCCGCAGCAAGGTCGAACTCCAGATGCTCTCGAAGGTGCTGGCGGAGATTGGCAAGATCGGCTCGAACGTCAACCAGATCGCCCACCGCTACAACATCACCGAAGGGCGCCCGTCCGGTAACATCGAAGGCGCTCTCGAAACTGCCCTGAACGAGCTGCTGGAATGGCGCATGGCGCTGATGCAATCCCTGGGCTATGAGCGCAACCGCAAGCCGCCCCAGGAATAGAATTTCCGGCGGTTTCAATCCGCCGTTGCAACTCATATGGGGGTCCGAACAGCCTTGACGGCCCGGTCTCCGGGGCGCAGTGTGGCGGAAGTTCTATCGGAGGTTGTACAGCGAGCGACGGCATGAGCAAGGACGGCAAGCAGAAACTCAGGGGCGGAAAAAGCCGGGAAAGTACTGGGCGGCGAAGAGGCACCCTGCGCCGTGAGTCCGTACCAACGCCCCTGCCCCGCCACCGGCAGCCGCCCATTACCGATGAGAAGATAGCGGCACATCTGGCCGCCGCCAAGTTCACGGACGCCCTTGAGCATGACGGGGCCGAACTCCGGAAATCCCGGTTGAAACTCGACGAGATCGTCAACTTGCTCAAGACCGGAACCGAGCCGGCCAGTATCATGAATCTCATCGAAAGCGCGATTCAGGAATGCCGGGGGACCTTCGCAGAGGGCAGGAAAACACTCGGCGATTTCAAAGAAGCGTTCGCAAAGGACGACGAAGCTCCGGGGTCTGGGCGCTGAACTGCAAACCATTTAGACACGCCGCCCCCACTTTCTCATTCCGCCCCCAGGGGCGGACGCCGGGGCGGGAGGGTTCGCCCCCACGACGGCAAAGACAGCCGTCTCCCCCCGCCAGAGGGATTTCGAAACTCATCCGCTGAAATCCCCCTCGCGGCTCCCCCTGCCGGAGCTGCGAAGCACGAGCCACCCCCCCACTACTCCCCCTTCAGGCTGGATTGGATCACCTCGCAAACATGTGAACACGGCAACAGGCCAACACGTGAACAACAAAAGGTGTCCTCTCGCCTCTTGACCGGAGAACACGAATCGGCAAGACTGAGCTAACGTGTTCGCCTCCTTTCCTGTTCACAAGTAAACACGCCCCACCCGTTTTTCACCTGTACTGCCATAGATGTTCATCGCCGCAAGCACTATTCCGCAGCATTGTCTTGCCGCCCCGTATCCGCCCCGGTCGCGAATTGCGCGGGGCGCGGACCACCTTGCCTTCTTCAAGAGTTCACACGTCAACTCGAAAACCAGTGAACTTCATTCGGCGCGCACTGCTGTGCCTGCCCCCGCATCCTGTAAACAGGTTCGTACGCCAACATGTAAACTCGGCGGCACGTTATCAGGGCAACTTGTCATCACCAGAAGGTGTGAACTTGTTCCCGCCGGAACTCCCCAACCAGTTTGCAGCCTAACAGGTCAACGTGTTCACCGGCAAACCCGCAAACCCGCCCCCAAGCAAACCTGTAAACCCGCAATCTGGTCCACACAGCAACACGAAAAGGAGTAAACATGTCGCCCCAGTTCAGGTGTAAACGAGTAAACACGTTAACAGCTTCAAAGGTGTACTCATGAAGGTGATATCCGTTCTCGGGCAGAAGGGGGGAAGTGGCAAGACCACCCTGACTCTTTCACTCGCCGTTGCCGCCTACAAGGCAAACAAGTCGGTTGCTGTCATCGATCTCGACCCGCAGGCCAGCGCCTGCAAATGGGGCGACCGGCGCAACGCGGACCCTGTCATCATCTCCGTTCAGCCCGCTCGTCTGCGTAACGTACTCGCCACTGCTCGCGAGAACGGGGCTGATCTCGTGTTGATCGACACGCCCGGCCGTCTGGAACAATCAGCCATCGCTGCGGCTCAAGAGGCGGACCTGATACTGATTCCGTGCCGCCCGACTATCAAAGACACGGAAACCATAGAGAGCACGATAAGCCTTATTCGTGCCGCCCGAACGAAGGCGAAATTGGCGGTTATCCTCAACGGAGTCCCGTCCCGCGGGGCGCAACGTGAGCAGGCGGAAGACGCGATCCGCAGCATGGCGATCCCCGTCTATCCTTTTTTTCTTAGCAATCGCGTCGCGTTCACCCACGCCGATGTTCTCGGGCTGAGTGCCCAGGAATTTGAACCAAGCGGGCAGGGGGCTCGCGAAATCAAAGAAATTTACAGGTTCACGTGTGAACTCTTAAACTCAGCAACCAGCCAACAATCGAAGGGAAAGAACCATGGCAAAAAGACCAGACTTACGGCAGGCGCTTAAGCCCCGTGCCGAGGTGCCTGTACTGCAACCGGCCCTCCAGCAAGACAACGCGTCAGCGCCCCCGCCCAAGAGTCCGCACTTCCGGCCAAGCAGAGAAGGGAAAAGCAACGTCACGGGCTATTTTCCTCCGGCAGTGAAGAGGCAGTTGCGTATCCTCGCTGCTGACCGGGACACCACGATTCAGGATCTGCTCGCCGAGGCGCTCAACGATCTCTTTGCAAAACATGGGAAGCCCGAGATTGCTCCGATGGAAACAGCGACGGCGCAATGAATTTCTTAGGCCCGAAATAGCGGGGTCGAGATGACGGCGGCAGTAGCAATGTAGTGGTCAGTTTGCGATCGCTAACCCTATGAAGAGATCTACCGGACCGCAGATGCGCCAGTGCTTGGTTCTGGGCGAAACACTGGCAGGCGGGCAGGGGGGTCTATAGTGCGCTTGCTCCCAAAATGTGATTGTTCCTGATTGTTCCAACAAACCATTGACAAGTTCTGGCAAATGGGTCTACGATGCAAGAGTTAGCACAGGAACAATGGGGAACAACACATGAGCAGCAGCCAAAGATACTCTGCATCGAAGATTCCGACCAAAGATGGCACGGGCTGGATTCTGAGCTTTCGCCACCCCTTGCGAAAAGACCCACGCGGCAAGCAGGGACGAAAGGTAAGGCGCGGACTCGGCACTCCGGATGAGGCCAGGGCCCAGGCGTTGGTGGATGAAATGAACATCCTGCTCGGTGACGAGAGCTGGCACAGCATCGCAAAACGTCCGGAAGCCGAACGCCTTTTCGGCTCCGTTGTTGTGCGGGCCTTCTACGACGACATCGAGTCCCACCCTTCCAGCTCCTGGGAAATCAGAAATGCAGTCTTGCCGCTGCCTTCAGCCGAGGACGGTTATACGCAGGCGATGCTGGTCGGCACGACCGGCGCCGGGAAAACGTCGTTGCTGCGTCACCTGATCGGTTCCCATCCAGAACATGACCGCTTTCCTTCGACTTCAGCGTCGCGCACGACAATCTCCGATATCGAAATCATCACATCGGAAGAGCCGAACTATCGCGCGGTCGTCACGTTCTTCAGCGAATGGCCTGTTCATACCAACGTTCATGAGTGCGTGGCGGATGCTTGCGCGGCGCTCTGGGAGGACGCCTCTGACGAAAAGTTGGCGGAAAGACTTCTGACTCATCGCGACCTGCGTTTCCGCCTGGGCTACATCATCGGCTCATGGAAACAAACTGCGGCTTTTTCAAGCGCAGCCAATGACGATTGGGCCTATGGCGTAGGAGACGGCGAAAGCAGCGAAGCTGTGGACGACACGGACGGTGGCCTGCCGACTGCCGCCGACCTTGAGCGCATGCACACGGCCCTCAAACTGTTCATGGACCGGCTGCGCGGCCTTGCCGCAGAGGCGAAAGAGCGTCTTCAGGCAGACCTTGGCCTCGATCTTGCATCACTCGCCGGTCAGGACAAGGAGGCCGCTCAAGACCTCTTCGAAGACATCGTTCAGACCCTCCCCGATTTCGATGAGCTCGTCAACGACATCATGGACGAGGTGCGGGCGCGGTTCGGGGGGCTCAGCGCCGAAGCATTGCAAACGCATCCGAACGGCTGGCCGCAAGCCTGGGAATTCGAAACCGCGGACCGCGAGGACTTCATCCGTACGGTTCGGCGTTTTTCCTCCAACTACGCCCCGGCCTTTGGCACACTTTTGACGCCCCTGGTAGATGGCATCAGGATTCAGGGGCAATTCTTCCCGGCCTTCACGGACCGGCGCCCGAAGTTCGTCCTTCTTGACGGCGAAGGCATAGGGCACGTGGGCGACTCGGCGGCGGGGCTTTCGGCCCGGATCGCAAAGAAGTTCGCCGACGTCGATGTCATTCTGCTCGTTGATTCAGCCAAAGCCCCAATGCTGGAGGCGCCTACTTCCGTTCTCCGGGCCATTGCGGCCAGCGGGTATCAGAAGAAACTCGCCATCGCCTTCACTCATTTCGACCTCGTCCGCGGGCAAGCAAACTTGCCGACCTTCGAGGCGCAGCGCGCCCACGTTCTGTCCTCAGTTAACCAGAAACTCGTCGGCCTTCGGGACGTGGTTGGCCAGCCGGCCGTCCGCGCGATCGAGCGCGAGCTCGACCAGCGCTGTTTCATGCTCGGCTATCTCGACCGGCAACTCACAGGACAGAACCACGGACCTGTAGGCGGGCTCCTCAAGCTCATCGACTTCTGCGAGGCCGCAATCGCGCCCGTCGTCGCACCGGATTTCAGCCCGGTCTACGACACAGCAGGTCTTGTTTTGGCTATTCAAGCAGCGACGACTGACTTCCACACGCGCTGGGACACCATTCTGGGTTTCACGCGTTCCGGAAATATTCGGACGGCTCATTGGGCCGAAGTCAAGGCGCTCAACCGACGCGTTGCCCTGGACATCGAAAACTGTGAATACGGCTATCTGAAGCCCGTTGCTGATTTTGTCGCCCGCCTATCGGAATCGATCACCAAATTCCTGGACAGGCCCACTCGCTGGGACCCTCGGGTACCCACCGAGGCCGAGGCAGATGAAGCGCTAGCCCGTGTCCAACGTGAGGTCTTCGGCCGCCTTCACGCCTTCGTCGAAGAAAAGTTGGTGAAGGTTCCCCGCAAGGAATGGCTGAAAGCTTTTGAATATCGAGGGCCCGGCTCGACCTTCGACCGAAAGAAAGTCATTCAGACGATTTACGATGCCTCAGCCCCAATTCCTGGACCAGCGCTCGATCCGCAATCGGAAGAGTTCCTGCGCGCGGTACGCTTATTGGCCCACGAGGCCATCCGCGAAGGCGGCGGCAAGCTGGTAAGTGACGTTCTCGGCCAACCGGCGGTGGCCCATGTCTGAAGCGCTACCAGGAACCTTTCTCTATTTTGCCTACGGCTCGAACATGTTCACCCGGCGACTGACAGCGCCTAGCCGAACGCCCTCGGCCCTCCCGGAAGGGACCGGCTTTGTCGCTGGGTGCCGCCTTACTTTCGACAAGGTCAGCAAGGACGGTTCGGGAAAATGCGATATGGAGCCGGGAAATCCTGCTGATCGCACTTATGGTGTGCTGTTCAGAATTGCGCAAAGTGAAGCGGCGGCCCTCGACCGTGCTGAGGGCCTTGGCGGCGGTTATCGCAAAGAAACCGTTCCGGTCGCAATGGCCGACCGAACCATCACAGCCACAGCTTATGTCGCGACGGACAAAGAGCCTGCCTGCAGGCCGTATTCCTGGTACAAAGCGTTTGTTGTGGCTGGCGCTGTCGAGCACGGCCTGCCGAACGCCTATATTGAGTGTCTCCGGGCAGTCCCATCGCAATCCGATCCAAATGCTGGCCGACGATCTGAAAATGAAGCAATATTGTTCGGTGCCTAAATAGGTGGAGAAGATAGCGACTTGAAGAAAAAGACAAACAAGAAGAGCGCGAGCCAGACTAAGAAGACAGCCGCTAAACCGCTCAGGCAAGTGACGGAGAAGCCTACAGAAAGCGACCTTGAGGCCGAAATACATCGCGCCCTGCTCAAAGCGTTTCCGTGGATTCCGGCAACCGACCTGACCCACCAGACGAAATTCTCCTTCAGGATGGGCCGCGCCACGATCTCCGTGGACGGGGAAAAAAGCTTTCGCGCCGAGGGGCGCGCGGACATCATCGTTCATGCGAAGAGCAAGCCTCACGCAGTTCTGGAGCTGAAGCGCGGCGACAAGCCGATCACCCAGGATGATGCCGACCAGGGCGTGTCGTACGCGCGGATGCTTACGCCCATGCCTCCCTTGGTCATCGTTACCAATGGAAAAGACGTCCGTTTCCTGGCGACGCATACGGGTGCGGACTGGAAACCCGCAAGCGTCTCCGAGGCGGAATTCGCCAAGCTGGTCGAGGCTGCCAGCCGGGCCGCAAGCGTCGATATCAAGCAAGCCGTCCAGGTTCTGCTCGGAACGGGAAACGACATATGGGTTTCTGCCGTGCGCCAGGCGACCGCAATGACCCTGGAGGAGCTTTCCGGCGCCTGGGATGACCCGCTCCTGCCGTTCGTTCCGGATTACCTCATTCCGCGAAAGGCGACGCAACAAGTGCTGGCGCTACTGTATCGGCCGGCACGGGCCGTAATCGTTGAAGGAGCGCCGCTTTCCGGAAAAAGCAACGTGCTCCGCGAAGTGGCTCTTAGAACCGTAGACTCCAAGGATTTCGCGGTGCTGTTCATAGAGGCGGATGGATACGGCCCCGGCTGCATTCAGCGGCTTGCGAATATGCTCTCGCCCACGCTGGCCTGGAGCGTGTCGGCGGACGAAGTGCGCGCCTGGCTGAGGCAACTCTCCATCGGGGATGGTCCCGCGCTCGTGCTGGCGATAGACGGCGTGGGACCCAACAATGAAGAGGTTCGGAAAGACATCGAAGAGCTGTGTTCGACCGCCTACGGGAAGAACCTCCGCATGGTGATTGCCATGGACGATACGGTCGTCCCCACATTCACGTTGAACTCTACACAGCGCAAATACACTCCGCTCGGGCGCGCCGCCAAGGAGGCGGCAGTCGAAGTGATGCCGCTCGATGACCATGAATTCGGGGGAGCCATGCAGGCGCTATGGGACCATCGCATCGGTTTCGTTCACGGCGTGCAAGCAGCGGCGGAAATGCGTTCGCCCTGGGTGCTGCGCACCAGCGCCGCAGATGTTGCCGAGGACCTGAAACACAAGAACGAGACGCTGACGGCCATGCTGCCGCCAATGCTTGGACTTCACCTGATCGCCTGCGCGCGGCACAGATTCAAGGATCCGGACCTGCGCCGGAAGCTTAGGGAAGTCGCCAAGGCAGTGCTTGAAGAAAGCGGCGACCTGGCACGTCCCATGGATCTGATACTCGAATCCGTCGGCGTTTTCATCGTGCGAAACAAGACGCTGAAAGATGTCCTGGAACACAGCGAGATTAAGTCTCTCGTCGAAGACGGCGTCCTGAAGCGAGGGACGCATGCCTCCGGGGAAGCCGTTCTCTTCGTGCGGCTCCCCGAACTGCTGGCGTCCGAACTGTCCCTGCTTCTCGCGGAAGAACTCGTGAACCGGTTGTCCGGCGGCGCTGAAGGAGCGGCGGAATGGCTCACCGATATATCCAAAAACATTCCGCTCGGCGATATCGTGGCCGCGCAGGCGATTTTCGACGCCGCCGGCATGGCCTTCATGCCGCTGAATCTAATCAACGCACTCGTTGCCGTACCGCCGCGCGAGGAAGATATTCGGGCCGGCACGAAATTCGCCCTGCACTTTCCTGGTTTCGGCGTTGCGCACCTGGAGTTTCAGGAAGACGGTTCGCTTATCTGGACCGCCAAAGGTCAGCGGGAGGTGATCCAGCCGGAGGGAGACGAAGGATTCGGCTCCATTATCGCGGATCACAGCAGTTGGCTGATACTGTCGCACTTGGCGATGAGGCCCTTCATGATGGAGTCGCCGGACGGAAAGAAAACGCGCCTCGACCCGCTCCTTCTTCTTGAAATAGGCACTTGCCCTTACATTCTTCGCGGCCCGCAGAACGACCCGAAAAAAAACGCGGTCCTGATGCATGACGTGCGCGGCCATGGCAGCATCGTCTGCCACCGGAGTGGCATCGTTGAGCCCATCACCATGGCGATCTACGTGTTCCTCGGCGAGAACGGACCCAATGCCACAGGCTGGATCGAGCAGGCGATCGGAGGCAACTCCTTTCCGTTGCTGGCGCGTATCGACATCGCCCTGCAACAGTTTGTCGATTCGTCCGACCGGGAAAAGGCGGCTTGGGCTAAGAGGATGGCGGACGAGCACATCAAGCCGGCCATGGGAGCATTTCCAGCTCTCCATTGATTGACGGTGGATTTCGATAAATGGAGCGGAGCCCACTTTAGCCGCCGACCCCGAGCAGCACAGGACATCGCAGAAGGGACGGGCAGGGGTCTGGTGCCTGACGCCTGCCGCGACTCCATGCGGAGCGTCCCTGCTAGAATGCGGGCGTGGGCAGAGCTCTCAAAAACGCCCGAAATTTACACAGTCGCTTACACAGTTTCACATTTTTAAAATGTAAGTCGTAAGTCGCCTTGATACAGTTACTTGCAATCAGACTCAACGGACTCAAAATCCCGCGGCCTTCACTGGTCATGAGAGTTCGACCCTCTCCTCCAGCACCAATTCGACGCTCACGATTTCGTTATCATTAAAGCAGAGATGGCTACGAACGGAAACGAACCGGCCACCAAGGCGGACTTGACCAAGCTGCGGGACGATGTCCACAGCGACATGGCCAAACTGCGAGATAGCGTTAACGGCGACATGGCCAAACTGCGAGATGACTTAGTGGAGCAAATGCGCGACAGCGAGACGAAGCTGCTGTCTGCTTTCTACGCCTTTGCCGAATCCAATCAGAAACGATTGGTTCAGATGGATGCCACGGACGCCATTCTTATCAGCCGCGTCGCGACGCTCGAAACACGTCTGCTCGAAGTCGAGAAGCGGCTGAACATTCCGCCTACCCAGTAACACCGTTTCGGTCTTCCGGGACCTCCGAGTAGTTGCCTCGCGGAGCCCTCACCTTTCTACAAGGTGGCCACGCCGATAAGAGTCAGTCCAACCGCATAGCCCACGAACGTCGATATCACGTACGGCATGGTTCCTCGCGGAGCTTCGCGGAACTCTCGCCAGATCAAAACGCCCCAGATCGCGGCGACCAGCGTGGCGCCCTGTCCAAGCGCATAAGAGATGGCAGGGCCGGCCACACCGGAGGCAACCACGTTGGCCGAAAGGGCGAGCATCCAGATCATTCCTCCCACGAATCCGAGCGAGTGCAGCCGGATTGAACCACGGAAATATTCGGAATAACTCAGGCCCGCGGCCTTGATGAAGACGGTGTTTACCGCGAAGTTGCTCAGAAGCAGCCCGAGACCGAAAATTGCCAGCGCGGCGTACGGAGTGAGCTTTCCCGCTTCAATTGGGGCCGAGTTGAAATCGGGAGAGACAGCGCCTATCAACTGCGGGTAGAACGATCCCATCAGGCAGCCGGCGATTACCGCGAAGATCACGCCGCGCGCCCAACCGTGACCCGCCTTGCGCGGCAACTTGCTGTACGCGATGGCCGACATGATCATCGCCAGGACGACCAGGCCGACTCCGCCGAACAGCAGCGTGGAGCTGCCTTTGGGAGTCTGAACGTAGCTCACAACGGTTCCGATCACCAGCGCCAGTCCGACTCCGACGGGAAACGCCACCGACATCCCCACGGCATCAATGGCGACTACCAGGAGAATGTTCGAGATATTGAAGAGCACGCCGCTGAACAACGCCCTGCCGATTGCTCCGCCGCCGGCCTGAGAGAGGTTTTCCAACCCGGTCATCCCGGAGGCGCCGATGCTGCCGAGCGTGAACAGGAAGACCAGGCCCAGCACGAACACACCCACCGCATAATCCCAGTAATAGAGTTGGAACGGCCACTTGTCTTTGCCCGCCAATTTCTGCGTATTGGCCCACGATCCCCAGCCGAGCATGGTGACAACGCAAAGTGCGATGGCGGTTCCGAGATCACGGACGATGAACACATGTCCTCCTCATGGCCTCACCACTCCCGTGGACGCACGAGTGATGAAATCATCGACCTCGTTCCGGGAAGGAATCGAGGTCTGTGCGCCGGAACGGGTGACTGAGATTGCGGCAGCGGCGTTGGCGAATCGCGCGGCCTCCAGAAGGGGTTTGCCTTCGGCCAGCGCCACGGCGAACGCCCCGTTGAAAACATCCCCTGCCGCAGTGGTATCAACCGCCGGCACCTGGAATCCCTCGACGGCCGAGCGAACCTGGCCCACATGAACGAAGCACCCCAGGCCACCCAGTTTCAGAACGATGGCGGGTCCTAACTCGGCGAGTCGCGCGGCAACCCTTTCCGCCTCGTCGTAATCGGCGATCTGGAGATCAGGATCATTCAGCAACGCAGCAGCCTCGGACTGATTCGGAGTCAGGAAGTCGACGTTCTTCAGCAAAGCCGGCGAAAGCGGGCGAACCGGCGCGGGATCGAGGATGGTGGTCGCCCCCATTGCCTTGGCCTTGGCGAACGACGCTTCGACAGTCGCAAGCGGAATTTCCAATTGAGACAACAGGAACGCGCCGGCGCTCAGGCAATCCAGGTTCGGTAGCGTGCTTTCCGGCACGACTTCAGCATTTGCGCCGGGCGAGATGATGATCGAGTTCTCGCCGCCTGGCAGGACGCAGATGCAGGCACATCCCGTGGGCCGGGCGGAGATCCCGATTTGTGTCGTATCGACGGAGGCCTCCTGCAGACTGGCGATCAGCCTGGCGCCAAACGCGTCGTTGCCTACCTGGCCAATCATTGCGACTCGGCCACGCAGCCTGGCAGCGGAGCAGGCCTGGTTGGCGCCTTTGCCTCCCGCGAACATCGCCAGATCTCCGCCGGGGATTGTTTCGCCCGCACGGGCCAGCCGTTCCACGGGCAACACCAGGTCCATGTTCGCGCTGCCGATCACTACGATGTTGGCTGTTTGAGATGCCACGCTTTATTGCGCATCCTGGACCAGACGGAATCCGATAGCTCCCGAACGGTCCATGCCGGGCGACATCATCAGCAGCTTCCCGTGCTCGCCGAGCTTGTAAGCTTGCGGAAAATACCACTTTGACCCTTGCGGCCGGTAGTAACTGCCCCCCCGAAGGATTCCGGCGCGGGTGTGGTTGTCGGTGAACTCCTCAGTCCATTGCCAGACATTGCCCACCAGGTCCATCACGCCGAACGGGCTGGCTGCCTTGGGATGGGCGTCTACTGGATCGGGGCCGCGCATCGTCCGGCTCATATCCGGCTCCGGCACTGCGGAAGAGTCCCACTGATTTCCCCACGGATACTGCCGCCCGTCTCGTCCTTGCGCCGCATATTGCCATTCCCATTCATGCGGCAAGCGCTTTCCAGCCCAGGCCGCGTACGCGCGCGCATCCTCGATCGACACCCAGGTCACCGGGCGATTGTCCCAGCCTGACGGGTACACCCCGCCTTTCCAGTCACGCAGGTAGTTGATGTCGTCGTTGGGGTGATAGCGGGTCGCGTCCGTGAACTTTTTGAACTCGGCATTGGTCACCGGATATCTGTCAATGTAGAACGATTTGATGTGCATCGAATGCTCATGAAACCGGGTGGGCGCCTGCTCCCATGGATATTGGACGTCGAGGCCGATGTCGTTCGACCCCTCGAGCTCGATGCCTTGAACCTTAAACAGAAAGTCGGCCTCGGGAATTTTGACCATTCCTGGGGGAGCCGCGCTGGCCTCCTTGGCCGGAGCGATAGGCACGATCGCCTGGCTCAGCACTTTCCATTCGTTCGAGAAGTCCGCCAGCGGCTTGGACGTGAGCTGCTTCATTTCGGCCATCAGGTTTTGGATCTTCGAATCCGGCTCGCCGCTGGTCGCGAAGATCGCGCCGTAACCCTTGGCCTCAATCGGAAAGCTGAGAACCATCTTGCCGGTCGGGTCTTTTTCCGGCTTCAACTCGACGCCATGATACAGATCGAAAAAGCGCAGCGTTGCACCCTTGGGAATTTCCATCTGCGCTCCATCCGTGTCGTACTCATTCCGATTGACGATGGTCCACGCGGCTCGCCCGTTTGCCGGCCATTTGCTGGCGAACACGCCATAACGCAGCATTGGCGACATTGGCTCCCAGTCCGGGCTCACCAGATACCCGGCAACAGCGCGCTCGATGGCCGCGACACGGCGTAATGCTTCTCCATCGCGTGGCGTGATTCCGTTCCAGACTCCCCAGACGTTTTCCCAGCTTTCCCAACCCACGCCGTTGAAAAAAGCGAACTGCAGGTTGTTGGTCTTGTTCCGATTCCAGCGGTCGGAGATGTGGACCATGTGCCGCGTCTCAAGCCATTTGTAGCGGTCCACCAGAGGCGCGAAGGGATACTGATATTGGCCCCAGGTCATGACATCCCATGCGACTGCTTCATCCGCGGGTCCGATCTCCGGTTCAAACGCGAGCGGATGCCCCACTCGGTCGGCGGCCAGCGAAAAAGCCAGCGGTACACCATCCTGGGTGTCGCCGTTAATTCCGTCCGCGCCGATCTCCTTCATGAGGCCGGCGATTTCTTCCGGCCAGGATTTGTCGGGTTTGCGCGTGCCCTGATCCCACAGCATCATCGGAAACACTACGCGCACTCCTCGTTTATGGAAATCGGCAATCATCTGCCGCACACCAGCCACGCCGCCCGGCATGCAGCGGATCATGTCGTGCTGATTCCGATTGTCGATGCCCAGGTTTGGATAGGTCGGCCAGATCAAAACCGAGTCGATTCCTCCGTAACGTTTCCTGAGATCGTCAAGGTAGCGGTCGACCGTATACCTGCCCGCGGCCGGATCGTAAAAGTAGCGCTCCTGGACCATCATCTGCGGCTGGAAGAAACTGGATTGCGTCCACTGCAGTTCCGGAATCGCATAACGGTCGCCGTTGTAGCCGATGCGAATGCGCCGTTCGGCGCGCCAGTGCTGGATGTCCTTCAGCCACATTTCGTGGTCTTCGGACGTGCATGGCGTTTGCCAGAGCCCCCTCATGACGAGACAGTCGGGCACGGGGATCTGTTGATTCTGAGGAGAGAACCTGGAATCCTGCGCAACTACTACCGCACCACACAGCAGCAAAACCAATGCGCAGATCGAAGATCGCGTCGCCACCAAGGTTCCCGTAAGGTCACATTATAGGATGTTTCAACAACCAACCGCGGGCCTTTCCTGCGCTTCGGGCAAAAGGTTTCAGCAGATGAATAAGTGGTTTTACGGCTGCTTACTCTACCGCGAACACCCAGATGGAGCCGCCTTCCGGGACTTCCGGATATTCGCCCGGGAAGATGCGGTTCAGATTGCCCTGCATGCCGCGCGCGTCGCCGCCCCAGCCGGCTTGCACCGCGATGTACTGCTTGCCGTCGATCGCAAACGACGCCGGCGGGCCTAAGATGCCGGAGTTGGTGGGAAATTCCCAAAGCAGCTTGCCGGTGGCGGCGTCGAAGGCGTGGAACTTGCGATCGTTGGTGCCGCCGCTGAACACCAGGCCGCCCGCGGTGGCGAGCATGGATCCCCAGTTCGGCGACTTGGCGTAGTTGTGCGTCCAGGCGCGCTGGCCGGTGTCGACGTTCCAGGCCTGCACCTCGCCGATGTGGTCGGCGCCCGGGACCACCGACATCTCCAGTTGCGCACCCAGAAAGCCCTTGCCCGGCGTGTACTCGATCTGCTCGCCCATGGACGACTGGCACAGGTTGTTGTTGGCCGGGATGTAGAGCATGCGCGTCTTGGGGCTGAACGCGGCCGGCGGCCAGTTCTTGCCGCCCCACAGCGACGGGCAGTAGGTGGCCTGCTTGTCGGTGCCGGGCTTGTGCTCCGGGTCCACTTCGACGCGGCCCGTCTCGGGATCCACGCGCTTGAACGCGTTCTGATTCACGTACGGCTTGCCTTCGATGAAGTGGATGGGTCCGCTGGAGCGCTCCAGGAACCACAGGTAGCCGTCGCGCGCGACATCGATCAGGCCCTTGAGCGTGCGGTCGCCGCGCTGGTAGTCGATCAGGATGGGCGGCGAGACTTCGTCCCAGTCCCAGGAGTCGTTGGGATGGTATTGGAAATGGCCTTTGATCTTGCCGGTGGCGGCGTCGAGCGCGATGGTGGAAGCGGTGTAGAGATTGTCGCCCGGACGCTGGTCGCCCATCCAGGGGCCGCCGTTGCCGACGCCCCAGTAGGCCAGGTTGGTTTCGGGATCGTAGTTGCCGGTTACCCACACCGGACCGCCGCCGGTTTTCCATTGGTCGCCTTTGGGCCAGGTCTCGCTGCCGGGTTCGCCGGGCGCGGGGATGGTGTAGGTTCGCCAGAGCTGTTTGCCGGTATCGGGATCGAAGGCGGCGACGAACCCGCGGATTCCGTACTCGCCGCCTGAGGCGCCCAGCATGATCTTGCCATCGGCCACTAGAGGCGCGAGCGTAATGTAGTAGGCGGCCTTGTTGTCGGCGACCGAAGTGGTCCACACAACACGGCCGGTGCGGGCATTCAGCGCCACCAGCACCGCTTCGCCGGCGGCGAAGATCACCTTGTCGTGGTAGAGCGCGACGCCGCGGCTGGTTTCGTGGCCGACGGCGGCTCCGGTGGGACGAATCTTGCGATAACGCCACAGCAGGTTGCCGGAACGGGCGTCGATCGCGAGCACCTGGTTGTTGGGCGTCGCGACGAACATGATGCCGTTGTTGACGATGGGCGGAGCTTCGTGGGGCTTGGTCTCCCCGGTCGAGAAAACCCAGACCGGCCGGAGCCGCTGGACGTTATCCGGTGTGATCTGGTCCAGCGGGCTGTAGCCCCAGCCATCATAGGTGCGCCGGATCATGAGCCAGTTTTCGGCTTCGGGGTTTTTCAGACGCTCGGCGGTGACGGCCGGGTAGTTCTGGAGAATCGCCGGCATGGGAGGCGGCGGTGGGATGACCGGCCGTCGGCGTGGGGGTTGCTGCTGCTGCGCGAGACCTGAGATCGCAATGCAAGCCAGCGCGGTGAGCGCGACGCCGAATCTCCTGAGCATGACCGTTTCTCCTTGGCTGACGTTCATCAAGCCTAGCATGCCGCACGTTGCATCGGGAGGCATGTTTGTCAACAATGAAGTAAGTATGACGGTTCAAACCTTCCGCCGTCCCGCTCGAAGTATTTCGGCCGTTGCGATCCTGGCTGTGGCGCTGGGCATCGCCTGTGCGCAGCAGGCGATCTCGCCCTCGCAGCCCTCGGCGAACGCCATGCCGGTGGACGTGGACCGCGGCGCGGCCGGGCTGACGCGTTGGCTGCACGCGCTCAGGACTCGCGCCAGTGTTCTGATGATCACCGCGCATCCGGACGACGAGGATGGCGGCATGCTGGCGTACGAGACGCGTGGAGCAGGCGCGCGTGCGTCGCTGCTTACTTTGAACCGGGGCGAGGGCGGCCAGAATGCCATGTCGTCCGATTTGTACGACGCGCTCGGGCTGGTGCGCACCGAGGAGCTGCTGGCCGCCGACCGCTACTACGGCGTGGATCAATACTGGACGCGCGCCGTCGACTACGGCTTCTCGAAGACGCGCGAGGAAGCTTTAGACAAGTGGGGGCACGACCGCGTGCTCTCCGACGTGGTGCGTGTGATCCGCATGACGCGGCCGCTGGTGATCACGGCTACGTTTGTGGGAGCGGCCACCGACGGCCACGGCCAGCATCAGCTATCCGGCCAGATGGCGCAGGAGGCGTTCCTGGCGGCCGGCGATCCCACGAAATTCCCGGAGCAGATTCAGGAAGGCTTGCGGCCCTGGACCCCGCTCAAGGTGTACGCGCGCGTTCCGTTCTTCGACGTCACGCCCAAGGGCATGTACGACTACGCCATCGACAAGTACGTGCCGGTGCGGTTCTTCGACTACCTGAAGCAGACTGCGTCCAGCGAGAAGCCGTCCACCACGCTGGACATTCAAGAAGGCGATTATGCGCCGGCGGCCGGGCTCAGCTACGTGCAGATCGGGCGCGAGGGACTGGGTTACCAAAAGAGCCAGAACAACGGCGTGTCGATTCCGCCTCCGGGTCCGCAAGGCGCCGCGTATCATCGATACGGCTCGCGCGTGACGGCGGCCGAGCACGAAGAGTCATTTTTTGACGGCATCGACACATCGGTGGCGGGCGTCGCGTCGCTGGTGGCCAATCCGCCGGACTGGTTGAAGAACGGGCTGACAGAGATGGCGCGGCTGGCCGATCAGGCCAACGCTAAGTACCAGCCGGATCGTCCGCAGGGAATCGCGCCCGTGCTGGCCGACGGGTTGCGTGCCACGCGAGCGTTGATGGATCGGGTTCGCGGCGGCGGTTTGCCTGAGCCCGGCCCGTATTACGTTCTGTTCGAGTTGCGCGCCAAGGAAGAGCAGTTCGAGCGTGCGCTCGAAGACGCGTTGGGGATCTCGTTGCTGGCTACGGTGGCGCCGGATCGCGAACCGCAGGGTCCCAGGCCGATACGGCAGGCGGGCCCGACGTTCACCATCGGGATTCCAGGCCAGACTTTCGGCGTGCAGGCACAGCTCCTGAACCAGAGTCCCGAGAACGTGAGCGTGGAAGGCGTCTCGCTGGCGGCGTCCGACCGGAAGGGCTGGAAGTTCACCAGCCGCGGCGAACAGCCCAAGGCGCTGGCCCCGCGAGCGTTGGCGCAAGTTCGTTTCTCGGTTTCCGCGCCCGCGGATGCGGCGCTGACGCGTCCGTACTTCACGCGTCCGGATGAAGAACAGCCCTACTACGATCTGACGGACGCGCGCTATCGCAATCTTTCGCTGGCGCCTTATCCGCTGTCGGTTCGAGCGACGGTCGCGTATCGCGGCGTGGCGCTGCATCTGGCGGAAGTGGTCCAGGCGATGCAGCGCGTGCAAGCGCAGGGCGTGGCGCCGGAGCCGCTGATCATGGGGCCGGCCATCTCGGTGTGGGTCTCTCCGGCGGCGGGCGCCGTTCCGGTGACCGCGCATTCATTCGAGTTCTCCTGCACGGTCCACAGCAACGTCAAGGGACCGGCCAAGGGAACGCTGCGGTTGAAGCTGCCCGCGGGCTGGCGCTCGACGCCGGAATCGGCTGCGTTTTCGATGGAGCGCGATGGCGAAGATCAGACCATCGGGTTTTCGGTCTTGCCCAGCGTCGTCGAGCCGGGCGAGCATCGCATCACGGCGGTCGCGGAATATCAGGGCAAGACGTACCAGGAAGGCTATCGGCTGGCGGGTTATTCGGGGCTCAGGCAGTATCCGTATTTTCGGCCTGCCGTGTATCGCGCCGTGGGCGTGGACGTGAAGACCGCGGACGTGCGGATCGGCTACCTGCCGGGCACGGGCGACGATGTGCCGCAGGCGCTCGAGAACCTGGGACGCAGCGTGCGTACCCTGGCCGCGAGCGACATCACGCAGGGCAACCTGTCGGGCTACGACGCCATCATTCTGGGCACGCGCGCTTACGCGGTGCGGACCGAGCTGAAGGCGGCCAACGCGAGGCTGCTCGAATACGTCAAGAACGGCGGCGTGCTGATCGTGCAGTACCAGCTTCAGGATTTCGATCAGAACTACGGCCCGTACCCGTTCAGCCTGGGCGACAATCCGCAGAAGGTGGTGGACGAAGGATCGAAAGTGCGGCTGCTGAAGCCGGACAGCCCGGTGTTCACCTGGCCGAATCGCATCACTGCGTCCGATTTCAACGGCTGGGTGGAAGAGCGCGGGCACGGTTTCATGCAGAACTGGGATTCGCGCTATGAGGCGCTGGTGGAGACTAACGATCCGGAGCAGGACCCGCAGCGCGGCGGTCTGCTACTGGCGCGCTACGGAAAAGGCGCATACATATACGACGCCTTCGCGCTCTACCGCCAGCTTCCGTCCGGCGTGCCGGGCGCGTATCGAATCCTGTCGAACCTGGTGAGTTTGGGAAAGAATCCCGGCTTCCAGTCGCAGAAGCCGGGCACGAGCGGGGCCGCGGGCGCGCGGTGAACTAAGCCGAGCCGGCTTTCTTCGCCTTGGGCGGCACGATCGCGTCTTTCACCGCCTTGGCGACGCGGAATTTCACGACTTTCTTGGCGGGAATGTTGATGCTTTCGCCGGTGGCGGGGTTGCGTCCGATGCGGGCCTTGCGGTCCACGCGAACCAGTTTCCCCAGTCCGGGAATGACAAATACGCCGGACTTCTTTACTTCTTTGACGGCGGTTTGAGCCAGGTTGTCCAGCAGTTGCTTGGAGGTCTTGTTGCTCACGTCGCAATTCTTAGCGAGCAGCTTTACGAGTTCACTCTGTGTCATCGATTTCTCCTTCGCGTGTGGTTCTTGGTTTTTGCCACGACCAATGATATGCCCATGTAGCAAGGGTTGCAAGCGATTTTATGATTTTTTCGAACGGCCGAGGATCGTCCGGAGGCCCGAAAAACGGGGCTGAGAACGCTTCCTCTGCTTCGGTCGTGTCTCGCGGCGCGCCGCCAAGGCCCCCGGGCGTTGGCTATAACAGGAGCGTCAGCTTAGGGTTCCTTGGCTTCATTGAAGTAGTGCTTCAACTGCGTTTTACCAATCGGCGCGAATGCCGAGCTGGATCAGCCGGCCTTCCAGCACGGTGGAACTGCGCGCTAAGGATGGCGGGGTGGTGATCGCGCCGAGCGCGTTCACCGTGGCCTTGGTGTTGAGCACGGTGACGTTGCGGTTGTTGAAGATGTTGTTGGATTCGGCGATGAACTTGCCCTTCAGGCGTTCGCGAACCGTAAACAGGGTACGTGTATAACGCGCGTCAACCTGGTAGAGGTTGGCGGTGCGGATGGTGTCACGCCCCACGAAAGCGGGCCGCTGGACTGCGGCGCCGATGGGATCGTTGTTGAGATTCAGGTTTCCGGTGATGTTCTGCGCGTCGCCGGCCGCCAGGTTTGCGAGGATGCTGAGCTCATTGCCGTTGGCCAGATGATTGGCGACGCGATTCGACAGCGAGACATGCGGCGCGATATAGACGCTCATGTTGAACGCCTGCGGCCGGTTCACGATGCTGTTGCCGCGATCATAGGAGCGGTCGAACGGGTTCTCGATCACCAGGTTTTGCTCGAAGCTGTTGGCGTCCGGAGCATCGCTGATGGTATGCGACCAGGTGTAATTGGCGCTGATCTGGAAGCCGTCGCCCATGCGATGCCACCAGCTCACCACCAGAGCGTTGTAGTTGGAAACAGCGCCGACGTCCTGGAGCGTGATGCCGTTGAACTGGGGATACAGCCTTGTGGCGGAGTTGACCGCGGTCGAAAAGATCGGGCGGCCGTCGGGCAGGAATCCGGTGGGGTTGACCAGATTCATGTCGCGCAGGTATTGCAGGTCGCGAGCGCCGGTGTTGACGTAGCCGACCGTGAGTTTGTCGTTCTGCGTAATCTGCTGCTCCACCTGGATGCTGGTATTCAGGGTGTAAGCGTTCTTGAAGTCCGGTGTCACGGCGGTGATGTTCTGCCCGGAAGGCGCGGTGGCGCCGGGCAGGAAGTTGAACACGTTGGGAAACGCCGGCGCGCCGGTCTGCCCGGGCGCGAAACTCGCGACGAAGGCCCGATTCGAGCCGTCGTTGTATAGAGCGTTGAACCATGTATTGGTGGGCGGCGCCTCATAGAACATGCCCCAACTGGCGCGCACCACAGTCTTGGGCCTGACCGACCAGGCCACACCCAGGCGCGGCGCCCAATCGCGATTGGCGGTGTTGAAGTTGTGCGTGAAAACGAACGGGGCGTTAGCCTCGGCGCTGGGCGCCTGGAAGCGATCCCACCGCACGCCGTAAATCAGCAGCAGGTTGGGGCGAATCTGCCAGCTATCCTGCACGTAGAAATCGTAGAAGTACGATTTGTACGGCACTCCCGGCGAGCCGAGGACGGTAGAGAACTGGGTATAGGAAAAGGGATTGGCGCCGCTCTTGGCAGACAAATACGCGGCGACGCTCGGAAAATTGTAGAAGCTATAGGTGTCGGTGACCTGATTGTCGTTGTTCTCCTGCCAGGCGAAACCCATCTTGTAGGTATGGGAGCCGCGGATCTTGGTGAAGTTGTCGCTGAAACTCGGAATCTTTTCGGCGAAGCGGTCGCCTGCCGACTGGGTGCCGTTAAACGTTGCGAGTCCATTGCCGTTGCTGGGTGAAGCGCAGCCCGCGATACAGATCTGCGGTCCCGGGCCGGTGAGCGGACCGGCCGCGTGTGCCTCGTTGCGGTAAGGCTCGGAGGCGCGCAGCTCGTTCAGCATGGTCGGCGAGAAAGTAACCAGCCACTGCAATCCGCCGATGTGGGCGCGATCATGAAAGTCCACGGCGGCGCTGAGCGCGTTCTGGCCGCCCACTTGAGTATTGAACGGAAACTCATTCCGGAAGTAGTTGTAACGGAAGAAAACCTGGTTCTTCGAATTGACGTTCCAGTCCGCGCGAATATTGAGAAACTGGACATGTTCCAGGCTCGGCGCGGTGGCCAGCTCGGAGGCCGGGAGTCCCAGAGCGGTCGCGGTAGTGCTATCGATGGTCACCGGTGTCGGCGTGCCGCGCAGCAGGTGCTCATAGCCGCCGAAGATGAACAGCTTGTCCTTCTTGATGGGGCCGCCGGCGTTCACTGCGTAATCGTGCAGGTCGATCGCGGCCGCGGGCTTGTTCGCGGCCAGCAAAATGGTGCGCGCGTTGGCGTCCGGCGGACGTCCGATGAAATAACCCTCGCCATGGAACTGATTGGTGCCGGAATTGGTGATGACGTTGAAAATATTGCCGGCGGTCTGGCCGAATTCCGGCGCGAAACTGTTGGAAACCGTCTGCACTTCGCGCACATAGATGTCGGAGATCGGGAACAGGCGCAGGCCGTAGCGATCCGTTTCGGTGTCGATCATGCCGTCCATCTGATAATTGATTCGATCCAGCAGGCCGTTGGTGTTGAGCGTGCGGGGAATGCCCAGCTCGGGATTGGGATGGCCGCTCACGCCGGGTTGGAAAATGATCAGGTTGTAGGGATTCCGCGAGGTCATCGGGAGGTTATCCACTTCCGCGAAGGAGATGGTGCGGCCGGTGGAGATTCGCGACGGCTCCAGCACCGGCGCGCCACCCGTGACGTCGACGGTGGTGCTCACCGTGCCGACCTTGAGCTGCACGTCGATCACGGCTTCGGTACCGGCGTTCAGAACCACGTCGGTGTGCCGCTCGGCCTCGAAGCCTTCCTTCTTGAAAGTCACCGTGTAGGCGCCGAGCGGGAGGTTCGGGATGACGAAGTATCCGTCGTCGCTGGTGGCGGCGTCCCGTGTGTAGCCGGTAGCGGCGTTTGTAACCGTTACCGTGGCATTTGGGATGGCCGCCGCAGCCGGGTCCGTGATCCGCCCGCGAATGCTGCCGTTAATGGCCTGAGTTTGGGCGGACAGCGTTTGGAAACAGGCGATCAGCAGGCCAGCCAGCAGCAAATATCGAAACGCAAATGTAGCAAAATCTGAACGGAAATGGCTGAAACGAAACATGGTGACTCCCTGGACTGAAATAAGCGTTCTGGGGCCCAGTATCAGCCCGATTGGCCGCGCCCGTCAAGCTCAGGTTTCAACGCGGTTTCAGTTTGGTTTCTCGATGCGGATCGCCGACAATAAAAGTAGCCATGCCGTGGGAAATTCCTTGCCGGGAGAGTTCGTGAATACCGAGCGTTTCCCGGCGCCGCTTTACGCCGAGACGGTTCTCGCACCGAACTTTGAGGAGGCTCAGCGCAGTTTCCTGGACGCGCTGCTGGAAATCCACTATGCGCACACGCGCATGCTGGCCGCGCAGGACATCCTGACCGTTTCTGAAGAACAAACCTTGCGCCACGCGCTCGACCGGCTGGACCGGAAGGCGATTGCCGACGCCCGCTACGACGGTTCGCACGAGGATCTTTTTTTCTTCATCGAGACTTTGCTGGAGGAAAGCTGCGGCGCTCTGGCCGGCAAGATGCACACCGCTCGCAGCCGCAACGACATTGCCATCACGCTGTACCGGATGACTCTGCGCGTCGGGTTGCTGGAACTGGCCGGAGTTGTGGCGGAGGTGCGGAGGGCGGTGCTGGATCTGGCCGCGCGTCACGTCGATACCATCATGCCGGCTCATACGCACACGCAGCCGGCGCAGCCGACCACGCTGGCGCACTATCTGCTGGCGGCCGCCGAGTTTCTGGCGCGCGATGGCGCCCGCATTCAAGCGGCGTTCGCGCGCGTCAACCTGAGCCCGCTGGGCGCCTGCGCCATCACCACCACCGGGTTCTCGATCGACCGGCGGATGACGGCTGAGCTGCTGGGGTTCGAGGGGCTGGCGGAGAACTCTTACGGGGCCATCGCGTCGATCGATTATTTGACCGAGTCGGCTAGCGCCGTCGCGGTCGCTATGGTGAATAGCGGAAAGCTGGCGCAGGACCTGCTGCTGTGGTCCACGCGTGAATTCGGGCTGCTGCGCCTGTCCGACGCGTTCGTTCAATCCTCGAGCATCATGCCGCAGAAGCGCAACCCGGTGGCGCTGGAGCATGTGCGCATTCTGGCCAGCCGGGCGCTCGGCGAAGCGCAGGCCGTGCTCACCTGCGCCCACAACACGCCGTTCGGCGATATCAACGACAGCGAAGACGATCTGCAGCCGCTGGTTTTCACCATGCTCAGCGACGCCTCGCGCTCGCTGCGGCTGCTGGCGGGGCTGTTGAGAAGCGCGGAAGTGGATCGCGACCGCCTGGCGCGACGGGCGGGGTCGGATTTTATGACGGTTACCGAGCTGGCCGACACGCTGGTCCGGAAGGCGGGCCTGAGTTTTCGGGAAGCCCACACGCTGGTGTCGAACGCCGTCAAGGCAGCAGGCGCCGACGACAGCGCGCAGGCGATTGCGGCCGCGCTCCAGGCGCAGAACCCGGGGCTGCGGTTGAGCTACGACGAGATCGAGCGCTCGCTCGATCCGCGGAATTTCGTCAACGTCCGGCGAATCGTCGGTGGTCCGGCGCCCGAGGTGGTAACCGAGGCGTTAGCGCGGGCGCGCGCTGAGCAGGCCGGCGTGGAGCAGTGGATCCGGTCGAAGATGGAATTTTTGGACGCGGCCCGGCGGCGAAACACCGGCGGCTAGGCAGGCGATTCCGCCGGCCTCGGATTGCCGCCTGGAAAGGCGGCTGCAGCCACGATTGGCTGCCCCACGGCGTCACTTCAGGCGCTTGAGATCTTTCTTGGCGGGTTCGAAATCAGGCTTCAAGCGCAGCGCGGTCTCCAGTTCGGCGCGCGCCTCCGGCTTGCGGCCTTCCTTCTCATAGACCAGGCCCAGCGACCAATGCGCGCCTGCGATCAAGGGCGCGCCCGGCTCGGGTTCGTTGGTTTCGTTGAAGTATTTTTTCAAATAGCCTTCGGCCTTCTGTAACTCGACGCCATCGCGCAGCAGGGCGCGCGCAGAGAACACGTAGGGGCTGAGATCGTCCGGTATGGCGGTCTCGGCGCGCCCGAGCAGCCTGGCGTCATCGTCGAACTTTTTCGCAAGAGCCAGCGCCGCCGCGAGCACGCGGTACGATTCGATGCGATCAGAGTTCAGGTCCAGCGCTGCCTGGGCATGCTCGATGGCACGGCCAGGTTGGGCGTGTTGCGGACTTATATATAAGGCGGCCAAATTGATTTGCGCCGCGTAGTTTCGCGCATCCGACTCGACCGCCTTCTGGTACAAGCGTTCCAGCTTATCTTCTTCTTTCTGCTGGCGAGCGATGTAGGCGAGCGCGAGATATCCGCGCGCCGGATTGATCTTGACTAGATCGTTGGCGGTTTCGAGAGCTTTCTTTTTGTCGCCCCCTGCCACGCCGGGAGCCTCCATATAGTACTGGATTTGATCGAAGATGTTGGCCGGATCTTTCGGCGCGATAGACAGCGCGGCGTCAAACTCGCTTTTGATCTTATGCCCAAGGCCGAGTTGTTTCAAGAAAGATACGTGAGCGGTCTGGTCCGCGTAGATCTCGCCTAACTCGCGATGGGCGGGGCTCGACTTGGGATCCAGCCGGACCGCGGCTTCGCTGAATTTCGCCGCGTCGTCCAGATTTCCGAACTCATGCCGGACTCGCGCCATAGAGTAGTTCGCTTGCGCTTCGTTGGGATGCGCCTTGTATGCGGCTTCGACGATGGCGCGCGCACGCTTCCAGTGACCGTTCTCCATCAGAGCTTCGGCAGTGGGATCGCCGGCCATCGCCGAGAGCGTGATCAGCAAGGCAGCCAGTACGATTCGCATGGAGCTACTCGTAGCGCAGCGCGCGATTCGGGTCGACGTTGGAGGCGCGGCGGGCCGGCAGATAACACGCCAGCGCAGCCACCGCCAGCAGCAACCCGCTGATGAGGGTGAAGGTGGCGGCATCGTTCGGGCTGACTTGATAGAGGATTGAAGTCATCAGCCGCGTCACCGCGAGCGCGGCGGCGAGGCCGATGGTGAGACCGGCGATAGCCAGCTTCAGACCTTGGCCCACCACCAGCGAAGCCAGGTCGCTGCGCGCCGCTCCCAGCGCCAGGCGGATTCCGAACTCCTGATTGCGCGCCGTCACCGAATAGGCCATCACGCCGTAGATGCCGAGCGCTGCGAGAAACAGCGAAAGTCCCGCGAAGAAGATGGTGATTTGTCCGACGATCACGTGGCGGGAGCGAACCTGCGCCATGATCTGCTGCAGGCTTTGCACGTTCGCCACGCTTTGGCCCTTGTCCACGGCCATCACGGCGTGCCGGATCTGGGACGCGATGTCCTCGGAACGCTGGTTGGTTCGCAGCACGATCCGCATGCTGCGAGCCGGTAGCTGCCGGTAGGGAACGTAGGCTTGCGGCTGGATGGTGTCGGTGTCGTTCTGACCCTTGGTGTCTCTCACCACGCCGACGATGGTCAGAACGTTTCCCAGTTTGGCGCCGTAGCGAATGCGTTTGCCGACGGGGTCTTCGGCCGGCCATTGGCGGCGCGCCATGGCTTGATTGATTACCGCGACGGGAAGCGAGCCGGCCTGGTCCTGGTCGGAGAACGAGCGCCCGCCCAGCAGCGCGATGCCCAGGGCGTTGAAATAGCCGGGGCTCACGATGTCGAAACGCACGTACGGAAGGTCCGCCGGAGCTGGAGTAGGCCGGCCGTCGACGGCGTATCGCAGGTTGTTGCCGGTGTCGGAGTAGGGAATCAGCACGCCGGCGGCCGCCGACGTTACACCGGGCAGCAGCCGGACTTGTTCCAAAGCCTGAGCGTAAAACGCCTCGACGCGCCTGGGGTCCTGGTACTTCGCGCCGGACAGAGAGATCTGCGCCGCCACAACGCCGTCCGGCTGAAAGCCGGGATCGTTCGAATACATCCGCACCAGGCCCTTGGCCAGCAGGCCCGCGGTCACCAGCACCACCATCGCCAGCGCTACTTCGAACACGGTGAGGCAGTTCTTGAGCCGTGTGCCTCCGCTGCCCGCGGATGCGCGGGAGGTGGTCTCTTTCAGCCCGTGGTTCACGTCCACAGCCCAGCAACGGAACGCGGGCGCGAAGCCGAATGCCAGTCCGGTGACGAGCGCGATTCCGAAAGTGTAGAGCAACGTGTTGAGGTCGACTTCCAGGACGCCGGCGTTGGGAAGATATTGGTGGACCTCGGCCGGAATGGCCTGCGCGATCCAATGCACGCCCCAGGTTGCGAACAGGACGCTCAAGGCGCCCGCCATCAGGAACAGCACGAGATTTTCGATCAGAAGCTGGCGCAGCAGGCGCCCGCGCCCGGCCCCGATGGCCAGCCGCACGGCCATTTCCTTTTGTCTGCTGACGGCGCGTCCCACCACCAGATTGGCGACGTTGCCGCAGGCGATCAGAAGCACGCAGCCCACCAGCCAGAAGACGATGAGAGCCTGCTGGCTTCCGCCCTGTCTTCCGATCTCATCGCGCAAGGTGTGCAGTTCCACGCTTCGTCCGGCGTTGCTGGCCGGGTACGCGGTTTCCAGGCGGCGGGCCGTCGTTTTGAGGTACAAGTCAGCTCGGGCGAAGCTCACGCCCGGTTTCAAGCGAGCGATCGCATCCAGATAACGCGAGCGCCGGTTGGCGCGTTCCTCGCCGGTCAGCGAGAGCGGCATGTAGATGTTCACTCGTCCGAGCAGGGAGAGGTGAAAATTGGGCGGAAGGATCCCGACCACGGTTACTTTTCGCCCGTCGATCTCAAACGCTTTTCCCGCGATCCCGGGATCGCCGCCGAAGTGGCTTTGCCAAAACTCGTGGCTCAGGATGGCGACCGGTGCCGCATTGGGGCTGTCCTCTTCTGGCAGGAACCCCCGGCCGATTCGCGGAGCAATGCCCAGAATGCGGAAGAACTCCGGGTTGACCCGCGCGCCGTTCACCTGCTCAGGCTGATCCTCATGCATGAGCGTGAAAAGCGGAGTCTGCCAGGCACTGACGGCGTCGAAGACTTCGCGGTCGCTGCGCCAGTCATAGAGATCGGCGGCCGCCACCGAGCCGGCCAGCTTCTGCCTGGTGTCGATCTCGAAAATCGTCACGAGTTGATCCGGGTTCGGGTAGGGCAGCGGCTTCAGTATCCAGGTGTTCACTACGCTGAAGATGGATGTGTTCGCGCCGATTCCGAGCGCCAGTGTCAACACCGCGATGGCCGCGAAGCCCGGGCTCTTGCGGAGCATTCGCACGGCATAGCGCAGGTCTTGAGTGGTCTCGTCCAGGAGCCGCAGCCCGCGCGCCTGCCGGCATTCTTCCTTGAGCGGTTCGAGGTTTCCGAATTCGATGCGGGCCTGGCGTTCGGCCTGCTCCCTGGGAATGCCGCGGCGGACCAGGTCTTCGGTGTAGATCGAGAGGTGATGGCGTAGCTCGGCGTCCATGTCGCGCTCCATCCGGCGGCGGCTGAAGGCGTCATGGACGAGCGAGCTGCAGCGTGCCCAGAGGCTCATGATTTTTCCGGAAGGGCTTTCAGCACGCCCAAGACACCGTCGCTCAGCCGCTTCCAGTTGTCGGTCTCGGCCTTCAACTGGCGGCGCCCTTCGGCGGTGAGGCGGTAATACTTGGCCTTGCGGTTGTTTTCGCTTTCGCCCCAATCGGCTTTGATCAATCCGCGGTGCTCCAGCCGGTACAGGGCGGGGTAGAGCGAGCCTTGCTGGATCAGCAGGCGTCCCTCGGACAATTGCTGGATGCGCAGCAGGATTCCGTAGCCGTGCATCGCTTCGAGCGAAACCGATTTCAGGATCAGCATGTCGAGCGTGCCTTGCAGCAGGTCGGGTTGTTTGCTCATTGGGCCTCCACCCGGATCCTGCCGCGCTCGGTGCTGAGTCTCAAAGCGGGGCCTCCGCCGTTCACGGTTCCTTCAACGTCGCCGCCGGAATGCCGCGACAGGTGGGCCATAACGGGAAAATCGGATTCGATGGAGCTGCGGCGGTCCAGTTGCGCGTGCAGCTCGAAGCGGCTGTCCTTGGGCAAACGCAACTGGATGGAGCCGCGATGCGTTTCCACCCGGCTGGCACCCGTGAAGGCGGCGAAGTCTATGTGGGCGTCGCCGCGATGGGTGGTCAGATACAGCGGCCCCCGCAGGCGCTCGATGCGCGTGGCGCCACGGTGGGTGTTTATGTCGAGTGCGGCGGAAAGATCGCGGATCTGCAGATCGGAGCGCCGATCGTGGATGGAGAGCCGGGCGGTTCGCGGCATGCGAATCGAGTACACGACGCCGGGGTTGGTTCCGGAGATGTCGTTGCAGCACGAACGCAGGTACCGGGTGGCGATGCGTAGAGAGTCCCCGGACGAGTCGATTTCGATCTCGGTGGCGTCGAACAGGCTGCGATCGGTGGCGGACGAGCCGGCGGCCTCGATTCGCGCATTGATCTCCACTTCCGGGCGATCCCAGGTGGTGACCTGAACCGATCCCTTGAAGGTGTCCAGATGGACCGAGCCGGTTGAGCTCAGGGCCACGGTTCGATTGACACTCTTGGAATCGGCCGCGGAGGCGCTGGAAGCGGCCAGCAGGGCCACCGCGATCAGGGGAGCAGCGAATCTGGCCACGTTTCGACGACCTCCTAGACGATCTAGGAAGGATTGTACGCGTTACTCTCCTAGATTGTCAAGGAGAAATCGAAGCGGGCGTGGGAAGCCCTTAGCTTTAGTTTTGCGCAGCTCGAGACCAATCACGCGAGTACGACGAGTTGTTCCTTGCCGACTGACAATTTGGTCGGCTCGGGTGCGCGAACGGGCATCTCATCCCATGTTCTACCGTCAAGGGCGCGACCCGTCTTGGACTTGAACACTCCTCCCCACTGTTTGAAGAAGAAAGGAACTCGCGCGTGGATGCAGCGGTCTCGAACCTCGCGGACCCATTCCGGCTTCATTGGGCGCGCGCCTGGCCCTGATTCGCCTCCCACAATCACCCAATCAATCCCGCGAAGGTTGAGCTTGGTTAATTGTCCCAATAGAGGTTCGATGCTGAGGAACTTGATACGGGCACCGGTTTCTCGCAGATGGTCTACGCGGTAGAGGTAGTCCTCATTTTCGACGCTGACGCCCATCCATATCTGCGGCTGCCACTTGAGGAGCGGGTTCAATTCGAGTAGTCGGTCGGATCGCTTTGTGAGAATTTGGTACTGGTGCCAGTTGGCTCGCCGCATAACATCAAAGATCGTCGTGATGTACGCAGTGGGCACGTCAAGATGAAAGAGATCACTCATGCTGTTAACGAAGACGCGACGAGGTAGGCGCCAGCGCAGGGGGTGGTCGAGCATATGCGGCTGCAACGTGACATCGAACCCCTTGCGATAGTTCTCTTGACCCATCGCCTGCAAGCGACGCGCGAGACGCTCCGCGTAACAGAACTTACACCCGGGACTGATCTTAGAACAACCGGTGACGGGATTCCAGGTTGCGTCTGTCCATTCGATATGGGAACTAGTCGCCATTCAGAGACCCTGCGAGCGTCTGTATTTCTCAAAGATCTCGCCAACAATCTTGTGTCCAGTTTTGTTGGGAGATGCAAAGAAGAGGTAGTAGATAGTTGCGCCGATATCATTGAGGAATGGCAGGGGAGGTGGAACAAATTCAAAGCCTGCTACTTCTTTCAGACGCTTCCGATAAGCTTCTGCGATCTTGGCGTTCGAGTCTGCTAACTTCACTTGGGTGTCGGTTCCAAAAAGAGTAGTCTGCGAGGTGTAGATCACCGTCCGCCACGACTCGTCTCCCCAAAACCGATTCATTCGTTCAACTTGACTCGCCAGCGCTTTCTCCGGGTGATGCAGCAGAACGTTCATATTCATGTCCATCACCATGAAGTTCAGAAATATTTCGGCCGACTTGAGTTCGCCCAGCGATTGCACAAGACCCCAATGAATATCAATGCCGTAAGGGTCAAGAAAGCAGAGTGCGCGCTTATAGTCTTGGCGTCGTGCACGAGGAAGAATATCGGGAACGACTTGGTTGCAGTCTCCCTCATGGACGTGAACATCCCTGCGATCGGGGGCGTAGCTGCGGAGCTGCGCGACTCTAGCAGGGTCTTTATCAATGAAGTGATATTCCTTGAACGGTGGCACAGTGTTTAGGGCGATCAACGGGCTGCCTTGAATAACGTCTCCCGTGGCTCGCGACTCGTGCAGGCCGAATCCTGCAAACCCATCGATGTAGAGATGATAAAAGTTGTAGCCGGTTACGAGCTTCGAATAGGCAGGCAGGTAGTCCCGGATGATCGCGAGTTTGACCTCGGACCATAACCCAACGGGATCCATCTTAGCCGCCACGTATGTAGTCCCCACAACAAGACTTTATCGAAATATTCGAGCCATCAAGGGGCGATTGAAGCCATCGCCCGTTCCTCAGAGATCACCGCTCGGGCGATGGGTGATTCTTAACAGCACGATCGTTCTGGTCTCCCACTTACGCCGCGCGCGCGATGGCCGATAGTTCTTTCACCAGGCTCGACACGAAGGCCTTCGCGTCGCCGAACAACATGAGCGTGTTGGGCATGTAGTACAGGTCGTTGTCGATCCCGGCGAACCCGGGGTTCATACTGCGCTTGATCACCATCACGGTGCGGGCCTTGTAGGCCTGGATGATGGGCATCCCCGCGATGGGACTTTTCGGATCCGTCTCGGCCACCGGATTGACGACGTCGTTGGCGCCGATGATGAGCGCCACGTCGACATTGGCCATTTCGGGATTGATGTCGTCCATCTCGCGCAGCTTGTCGTAGGGCACGTCCGCCTCCGCCAGCAGCACGTTCATGTGTCCGGGCATGCGGCCGGCCACCGGGTGGATGGCGAACTCGACACTGACGCCGCGCTTGGTGAGCACGTCGAACATTTCACGCAGCTTGTGCTGGGCCTGCGCCACCGCCATGCCGTAGCCGGGGATCACGACGACGTTGCGCGCCGAGTCCAGGATCTGCGCGGCTTCTTCGGCGCTGGCCGAACGATAAGGCCGGGCTTCCGACGAGGCCACGGTGGTCTGGAGCTGGCCGAAAGCGCCAAACAGCACGTTGCTGAACGAGCGGTTCATGGCGCGGCACATGATGATCGACAGAATAAAGCCCGACGAGCCGTCCAGTGCGCCCGCCACGATCAGCAGCTTGTTGTTGAGGACGAATCCCATGGCGCTGGCCGAAAGGCCCGCGTAGGAGTTGAGCAGCGCGATCACGGTGGGCATGTCGGCGCCGCCGATCGGGATGATTAGCAGAACGCCGAATGTCAGGGCCAGAACGGTGAAAACCGGAAACAACACGGTGCGCTCCGGCGAGATGATCAGCGCCAGCCCGATGCCCGCCGCCGCGGCGAAGACTCCCAGGTTGACGAAATTCTGTCCTTTATAAGTGATGGGCCGCTGCGGAAGCACCTCCTGGAGTTTTCCGAAGGCCATCATGCTGGCCGTGAAGGTCAAGAAGCCGAGCAGCGTCTCGATGATCAAGGCCGTCATCTCGACCGAGGTCAGCGCCGGGCCTTGGTTGATGCCTTTGTAGTACTCGGCGGTTCCGATCAGCGCCGATGCCAGTGCGCCGCAAGCGTGCGAAAACGCGGTTCGCTGAGGAACGGCGGTCATCGGCATGATGTAGGCGATGGGAATACCCACGGCCGTGCCGAGCACAAACGCCACCAGGATCCACTGGTATTGGACTACTTCAAACCGAAGCAGTGTGCCGACCACGGCCAGCAGCATGCCGATCTCGCCGACGATGACGCCCCGCCGCGCCGTGGCGGGCGAGTTCAACCACTTGATGGCCAGGATGAACCCGATGGCCGCCAGCATGTAAAGAAGCGGAAGAATCGTTTCGTCCAGTTTCATTTCTTTGCAGGCTCCCGTTTCTTGAACATCTTGAGCATGCGGTCGGTAATCAGGTAACCGCTGACCACGTTGAGGACCGCGAGGAACACCGCCGAGAAACCCAGGATGCGCGAAAGCGTGCTGGCTTCCTTCTCGCCCGTAAGCAGGATGGCTCCGACCACGGTGATGGCCGAGATCGCGTTGGTCAACGACATCAGCGGCGTGTGCAGCATCGGAGACACACCGCGAATGAGCTGAAAGCCTAAGAAGGCGGCCAGCATGAATACCCACAGGTCAAATTCATAAGCTCCCATTGCGTTACCTTCCTTCCCCGGCTCGCACCGGAGCGAGACCCAACCGTTCGATCACGCGTGCGTTGACGACTTCCTTGCCGGAGGTGACCAGCGTCTCGCGAATGATCTCGTCTTCCCGGTTGATGGTCAGCTCGCCGTTCTTCACCATGAGCTTGAGGAGCGACACCACGTTCGAGGAGTACATCTGGCTGGCGTGATAGGGCACCGTCGATGCAAGATTGAGCGGCCCCAGGATGTTGACGCCGTTGTGGACGATGGTCTGGCCCGGATGCGTGAGCTCGCAGTTGCCTCCTCGCTCGGCCGCGATGTCCACGATGACCGATCCGGGTTGCAGGGCTTTCACCATCTCCGCCGTCAGCAGAATGGGCGCCTTCTGGCCGGGAACAGCGGCGGTGGTGATCACCACGTCCTGCTCGCGCAGCACCTCGGTGAGCAGCTCGCGCTGGCGGCGATAGAATTCTTCGCCCATGGCCTTGGCGTATCCGCCCTTGTCTTCGGCGCCGCCGGCCTCGATATTCAGCACCACGAATTTCGCGCCCAGGCTCTCGATTTGTTCCTTGACCGCGCTGCGGATGTCATAGGCGGAGACCACGGCGCCCAGCCGCCGCGCGCTGGCGATCGCCTGCAGACCCGCCACGCCCGCGCCCAGGATGAACACCCTGGCGGCGGTGACTGTTCCGGCGGCGGTCATGAGCATGGGAAACATTTTGGGCAGCGTGGTGGCGGCCAGCAGGACGGCGCGGTAGCCGGCGATGGTGGCCATCGACGACAGCGCGTCCATGCTCTGTGCGCGCGTGATTCGCGGTACCAGCTCCATCGCGAAGAACGACACGCCGGCGCGAGCCAGGTCCGGAACTTCGCGCGCGGCGGTGAGCGGTTCGCCGAAGCCAATCAGGATTTGCCCCGAGCGGAGCAGGCTCAGGTCGCTGCGACCCGCGTCGGGATTGGCGCCCAGCGTCCGAACCTGAGCGATGATGTCGGACTGTCCGAATACCTCGGAGCGGCTGGCCAGCCGAGCGCCTCGCGCCGCATACAGCTCGTCCGGGAAGCCAGCCTCGGTACCGGCCGATTGCTCGACCACCACGCTGGCGCCCAGTTTGCTCAACGCCTCGCAGGCGCGCGGAATCAGCGCAACGCGCCGCTCACCGGGGAAGCTTTCCCGCGGTACTCCTATGGTCACAGGCAAAGCGCTACCTCCATATGGAAGGTCGTTCGGAAACTCGTGTATGCCGCCTCACGACGAGCCGTCAAGGCATCCGGGAGCAGACAGATTTCCTAATAGCCCTGTTAGAGATCATACTCTCAATTCGGGGAGCTTGCCGACCAGCCACGGCCTGCGGCCCCGAAGCTAAATGCTCGCGAGACTTTGCACAAGTAATCGATGTACCATATTACGACTTGGACTCTCCGTATGCGGCTGCTGCTTTTTGTGGAGACCGTTACTCTCGTTGCGGGAGGGTGGTCCGTTCTCGGCGCCAGCGTCGTTTTTGAAAAGGACGTCAAACCGATCCTGCGCAAACGCTGCTACGGATGCCACGGTCCCGAGCAGCAGATGGGGTCGTTCCGGTTGGATCGGCGCGAGCGAGCCATGGTGGCGGGACGCGGCGAGCCGGCCATCGTGCCCGGATTCTCGGTGCAGAGCCTCATGTACCGGCGCATCAGCGGAAACAGCATGGGGCCTCAAATGCCGCTTACCGGACCGCTGAGCGCCGAGGAGATCGCGACCATCAAGGCCTGGATCGACCAAGGGGCCAAGTGGCCCGACGAGCCGACGCCGCAACCAGCCTGGCAGGCAGAACCGCGGCTCGACCGTCTCTTTGAACAGTTCCGGCAGGGCAACTTTTCGAAGCTGCGCGCGGCGGTGGTGGCCGACCCTGCGCTGGCGAAAGCAAGAAACGGAAAAGGCGCAACGCTGTTGATGCAAGCGGCGGTTTATGGACGCGCCGACGACGTCCGCTGGTTGCTCGCCCAGGGAGCCGATCCCAATGTGGCTGATGCCGCTGGGGGAACGCCTCTGATGCTGGCTCTTGAAGACGCCGCAAAAGTGCGCGCGTTGCTGGAAGGCGGAGCCAATGTGAATGCCCGATCCGGGGATGGGCAGACCGCGATGCTGATCGCGCTCGAAGAGGCTTGCGGAGCCGACGTTGTGAAATTGCTGCTGGAGCATGGCGCCAAGGCGACGCCGGACGACGGCACGGACCCGCTGGTGATGGCGGCGCGCAACGGCGATCCGGAAACGATGAAGCTGCTCGCCAGGGCGCGCGATGGCAAGTATCCAGCCGGTGCGCTAACCGGCGCGGCGTTCATGGATTGCATGGCCTGCGTCGAGCTGGTGCTCGAACAAGGCGTCAGCAAAACGCTCGCCAGCAACGCGCTGCAGGTTGCGGCCACCACCGGCCGAATCGCAGTGCTGAAGATGCTGCTGGCGGCCGGCGCCGACGCCAATGTCACCGACGCCAACGGCACTTCGGCTCTCATGCGGGCGGCTTACTCGGACTACGCCGAGGTGGATCGCGTGAAGCTTCTGCTCGAGCACGGCGCGGACATCAATGCGCGCGACGCCAACGCGGACACGGCGCTGCGGATCGCCAGGCGTAAAGGCGACACGAAGGTGGTGGCGCTGCTCGTCGCCGCCGGGGCTAAGGAATAGAGTATGCGTTCGGTATCGCTGGCAATCTTGTTTGCGAGCTTGGCCCACGCGGGCGCGGTGGATCGCGGTGCGGTGCGCGCGGCGGTCGAAAAAGCGCTTCCGCTGCTGCAGAAAACCAGCCCGATTTTCTGGGAGAACACCGGGTGCGTTTCGTGTCACCAGGTTACGCTGCCGACCATGGCCGTGGCCGTCGCGCGGCAGCATGGCTTCGCCGTGAACGGCGCCGCCGAGAAGCAGGTGGTGAAGCTGACGGCCGACTACATCGGCGTCAGGAGCGAGCGAATTCTCCAGGGACTCACGCCGCCCGGCGCCGAGGACACTCTGAGCTACGTCGTGTTTGGCTTGGCGATGGAAGGCTTTCCGGCCAACGCCGCCACCGACGCCAGCGCGCGCTATCTGAAGATTCGTCAAGCCGAGGACGGCCGCTGGAAGATCCGCGCGCATCGTCCGCCGCTCGAGTCCAGTGCGATTTCCCTCACCGCCGTGACGATCCGGGTATTGCAGGCCTACGCTCCGCCGGCGCAGCGGGATCAATATGCGAACAGCATCGCCCAGGCGGCGCGCTGGCTGGCCGCGGCCGAGGCCCGCAATACCGAGGAGTCCACGCTGAAGGTTCTGGGACTGGCGTGGGCCAACGCATCTGCGGATCTGATCGCTCAGGCTGCCGGCGCCGTGGCCAAGGCGCAACGCGCGGACGGCGGTTGGTCGCAGTTGCCGACGCTCCCGAGCGACGCCTACGCGACCGGTCAGGCCCTGGTGGCGCTCGAAGCGTCCGGCATCAAGACCACCGACGCCATCTACGAGCGCGGCGTCCGGTTCTTGCTGAGGACGCAGTTGGCCGACGGATCATGGTTCGTCAAGAGCCGCTCGGAGGCTTTCCAACCTTACTTCGAGAGCGGCTTCCCGCACGGGCGCGATCAATGGATCTCGGCCGCCGGGAGCAGTTGGGCCGTCGCTGCGCTGGCGCTCACGCAGCCGGCCATCGGCCAGCAAGCCTCGGTCGGCGGCAACTAGCGGCGCCACGATGAGATAGGTGCGGTGGCCGGTCTTCAATGCCATATTGGAAAATGGTACCTGTGAAGACGACCGTGGAAATTCCCGAGGCGCTGTTTCGTCAGGCCAAGGCTTCAGCGGCCCAACGCGGCATCTCGCTGAAAGATCTTTTCGCCGAGGCCCTACGCGAAAAGCTGCGAAGAAAGCCTGAAGGGGACCCGCGTGAGCAGCCCTGGATGCGCGCATTCGGCGGCCTACGGAAGCTTCGCGCAGAAACCAAGCGTGTGAATCGGATTGTGCACCAGACGTTTGAAGAGATTGATGAGGATCAGTAAACTGAGGCGCGCGATTCGAGACGAGCAGGATTTGGCCTTGCCCGTCATCGCCCTAGCCGAATTCCTGTATGGGATTGGTCAATCCCGTTGGCGGACGGCTTATGAGGGGTGGCTAGATGCCAATGCCTCGTTGTTTATCATTCTCACGGTGGAACGCGAGACCGCGAGATACTATGCCGAGATCCGACATGAGCTGAAGACCGCCGGGACGCCCATTCCGACCAACGATCTTTGGATCGCCGCTTTCGCCCGCGAGCATCACTTGCCGATACTGAGCCGTGACGCGCATTTTCGAGCTGTGCGGAACCTGCACCAACTGACTTGGTAGCGCTGGTTTATCTTTCGCCGGCCACTTGAGATTCCACCTGCCGGATGGCTTTCGCGAACTCGCCCGCGCTGTGGATCGCGAATGTCCTGCCGTGAACCCGCTTGATGGCGGACTCGATGGAGTCCGAAAATTCCGCCGCCGGCCTGGTGAACGGCTTGTACTGAAAATAGAAAAAGCGCGGCGCGATTCCGGTGCGTTCCTCCAACATGGTTTTGGGGAGTTTATCCAAGTAGCGCGTCGGCGGACCCAGAAAGATCACGACATCGGATGGATCGCGGGCGCTCAGTTCCTGATTCATCAGATCCGCCAGCAGGTCGATGTGCCCGCGCTGGTTCTTGAGTACGCTGTAGTCCACCAGTTGCAACTGCAGTCCGTTCATGGATTGCCCGGCTTGCGGGAACGCCTCCGGCGTGAACGAATCCTGCCGGAACAGTTCCCTCTGCTGGTCGAGATTGAAAATCACCAGCCGGACCGATCGCGCCGGCAGGCTCTCCAGCAGCGACGCCAGAGATCCCAACAGCATCAGACGATCCTGCGCATGGAACCTGGTGTTGCGCGGAAACAGCGGAGCCGCGTGCATGAGAACCGTGAGCCGGCGCAGCGTGGGCCTGTCCGCGGTCTTGTCCAGCAGCGACCAGCGCCGGAAAAAGACCTGGGCCACGCTGCCGGCCGTCATTCCCGGCGTGATCCCGCGCTCGCTGTCACTCAATTTGGCTTCCATGGTCCAGTGCTTTCGGCAGATGCGGCTGGCGTCATCGTAGAGTAGAAAGTCCACCGAGTAACGGCCTTCACCCACCCAATAAAAGCCTCCCCACTCCACCACACGCTTGGTCTTGGGCACGTTCGGCAAACCGATTTCGGCGCCCAGATAGGAAGGTTGCGCGCCGCCTTCCGGGCGCACGCGCGTGACGATGCTCCAGCGGTGACCCGGGCCGCGAAACTGCTCCATGGGAACGCGGAACACGTAACCGGTCTGGAAGCGGAAGCTGAAGTTCAGCCCGGGCGGAATCGGGCTGACCTCGCAGCGCAGGATTTTTTCGCGCCTATCCGGCTCGAAGTATGGGGCGATGTGGGCGGCGTCAGACGGATCGATCAGCGCCTGCCCGAAGGCCGAGGCTAACGTAGCCAGGAATCCCGCCGCGAAAATCACCCGCATTGCTTCTATTATCGCGATGCTCGCGGCCCGCGTCTGTGCACCGCTTGCCCGTTCGACTTTGTGCTAGCGTGACTGGTGAATGCCAGCCGGCGAGCCCGCGCAAGCCTCGAACCTGGTCAACGTACCTCGCTTGATCACGGCGTACTTCACCGAGCGCCCCGATCCGCGGGTTCCCGCGCAACGTGTCTCGTTCGGAACCTCGGGCCATCGCGGGTCGTCGCTCCACCGCTCGTTCAACGAGTCGCACATTCTCGCGATCGCACAAGCCATCTGTCTGTATCGCGCGCAAGCCGGCATCCAGGGCCCGCTATTTCTAGGAATCGACACGCATCCGCTTTCGGAGCCGGCCCTCGCGAGCGCGCTAGAGGTGCTGGCGGCCAACCAGGTCCCGGTCAGAATCGCGCCGGACGGCGAATATACGCCCACGCCGGCGCTATCGCACGCGATCTTGAACCACAATCGCGCCAAGCCGGCCGGCCTGGCGGACGGCATCATCATTACGCCTTCTCACAATCCCCCGGAAGACGGAGGCTTCAAGTACAATCCGACGCACGGAGGTCCAGCGGACAGCAAGACCACGGCGTTCATCCAGAACCTGGCCAATCAGTTCCTGGAGAACAACCTGGAGGGCGTGAAGCGCATTCCCTTCGAAAGAGCGCGTAGAGCAGCGACCACCGGGCCGCATGATTTCATCGCGGAATACGTCGCGGACCTGGCCCAGTGCATCGATCTGGATGCGATCCGCGCTTCCGGCATCCGGCTGGGCGTCGATCCTCTGGGCGGCGCCGGCGTGCACTACTGGGGGCCGATCGCCGAGCGCTACGGGCTCAACTTGAGCGTGGTCAACGACGCCATCGACCCCACCTTTCGATTCATGACGCTCGATTGGGACGGCCGGATCCGCATGGACCCGTCGTCTCCCTACGCCATGCGGAGCCTGATCGGGCTGAAGGACAAGTTCGACGTCGCGTTTGCGTGCGACACCGATCACGACCGGCACGGCATCGTCACACGCAGTTCCGGACTGCTCCCGCCCAACCACTATCTGTCGGTGTGCGTGCAGTATCTCTACAACAATCGGCCAGGCTGGCGCCAGGACGCCGCAGTGGGAAAAACCGTGGTATCGAGCAGCATGATCGACCGCGTCACCCGGAAGCTTGGCCGCCGCCTGTACGAAGTTCCGGTGGGCTTCAAGTGGTTCGTGGATGGCCTGCTGGAAGGCTGGCTCGGTTTCTGCGGCGAGGAGAGCGCGGGGGCGTCCTTTCTGGCGCGCGATGGCTCGGTCTGGAGCACCGACAAGGACGGCATCATCGCCGCGCTGCTCTCGGCTGAAATCACCGCGCGCGTGGGCCGCGATCCGGGAGAGATTTACGCAGGACTGGTACGAGAGCATGGCGAATCGTTCTATGAGCGCATCGACGCGCCGGCCAACGCCGCGCAACGGGCCGCGCTCGCCAGGTTGTCGCCGGGCGATATTACAGCCTCGGAACTCGCCGGAGAGAAGATCCAGAGCATCCTCACCACCGCGCCGGGCGACCACAATCCCATCGGCGGGGCCAAGGTGATCGCCGAGAACGCGTGGTTCGCCGCCCGGCCCTCCGGCACTGAGGACATCTACAAGATCTACGCGGAGAGCTTCCGGGGCCGCGAGCACCTGGCGCGCGTGCAGCAGGAGGCCCAGTCGATGGTTTCTGCGGTGCTCGAAGCGGTGGCCGGCAAAAGCTAACCGGCGGCCGCGCTCAGGCTGCTGAGATTGTATTCGAGCAGCTCACCGATTCGGCCGATGCTCACGTCGGCGGGCGGGTATTGCGCCAGGATCTTGGGGTCCAGCGCGTAGTGGCCTTGCTTCACGAAAACCGTGGTGACGCGAGCCTTCCAGATCTGCTTGATGTCGTGCAGAATTCTCAACTTGTCATCCACCACCACGTAGTGCGCCGCCGGATAGCGCTGCTCGACGTCATCGAGCTCCTGTTCCTTGTGGACATAGATCAGGACGTTGCCTTGGAACAGCTCGAACAGCCCGGAACGATATACCTTGTGCGGCTGAAAAACAACGTCGCCGTCTGAAAGGATCACGGCCTGGCCCCACTGCGCGACATGCTGGACGGCATCGATTGAATTCGGAAACAGCCGGTTGGCGAAAGGATAGCTCATCAGGAAGTAGGACACGGCCAGCAGGTTGGGGTCGTGCGGATACTCGATGCGATAGCGCTGCAAGGCGCCCAGGTAATCGGCGTAGCCCAGCTCCGACCGGATGTTTTCGAACAGTTGCCAATAGCGTTGCGACCGTTCGTGGCCGACCTTGGCTTCCAGGTGGCGCTTGAGGTCGGCGGTTACGTGATCGTTATCGAGCAGCGTGTTGTCGACGTCGAAAAGAAAAACCGAATTGGTGGCCGGCATGTTATCCCGAATTGTACTCCGTGGCGCACGCGCCCGTCTGTGCCGCGTTCAGACTTGTGTGAGCGCCAGGCGGCATTTTACTCGCGACCTTGCATCCGGCTGCGATCAGCCACGATGGTCACCTGCATATCGCGCGCCAGCCGAACCACGTTCCGCAGCAGGTTCCCACTCAGCAGCGCCGCCCGCGTGCGCGCCGGCCGGGCCACGAACAACTGCGTCACTCCATTCAAGCGCGCAAACTCGACCACCGTCTTCGCGACATCGTGCCCTTCCAGCACGCGCGCCTCGATATGCAGATTGCGGGCGAAATTCAGGTGCCGCTCCACGGCTTCACGGTCCGGCGACGGCGCCTCCCGCCCGCTCTGATCCACGCTCACGGCCACCGCGAAGCAGTCCGCATGCAGGTAGTCCGCCATCCGTTTGCCTCGCCGGATGAGCATCGCGCTGGACGGATCCGCCGTGACCAGAATCAGGATGCGATCGGCGCCCCGCGGCAGCTCATCGGTCACTTCGCCGGCGGTTGGCACCGGCTCAAACCCCGGCGTGTCGTAGTCCACCTGGCGAATCTCGACCTCATGCGCGGTCTGCCGGAGCGCCATCTCGCGCAGCGCCACCAGCGTCGACTCCTGAAAGAAGTGCTCGATCGCCTTCTGCGCTTTGTCCGGCGGATAAACCACGCCGCGCGCCAGACGGTTGAGCAGCGCCCGGGGAGTCAAATCCACCATGACCACCTGGTTGGCCTTCTGCATCACCCAATCCGGAACCGTCTCGCGCACGCGGACTCCGGTGATCTGCCACACCTGGTCATTCAGGCTCTCCAGGTGCTGGACGTTCATGGTGGTGAGCACGTGGATGCCAGCTTCGAGCAGAACCTGCACGTCCTGCCAGCGCTTCTCGCGCTCCCGGCCCGGCACGTTGGTGTGCGGGAATTCGTCCACTACGCAAACTTCGGGATGGCGGCGCAGGATGGCCTCGGTATCCATGTCTTCAAAAACGCCGCCGCGATATTCCACCTTGCGGCGTGGGATCGCTTCCAGGCCTTCCGTCCTGGCGATGGTGTCTTTTCGCGCGTGCGGTTCGAAATAACCGATCACGACGTCCTGGCCCTGGCGCTTCATCTCCTGGGCCTCTTCCAGCATCTGGTAAGTCTTGCCCACGCCGGCGGCGTAGCCCAGGTAGATCTTCAGTTTTCCTTTCGGCGGGCGCGTCGCCATGCTAGTGAGGGAAAACCCGAACGTCGATGTCGTTAGCGCCGTGGATCAGGCGGTCCAAGGGAGTGCCGGTGAAGCGTTCCCACCACCGCTCGCGCGTGCTGTGGCCAACAAAGATCTGGGTGATGCCGTGTTCGCGCGCAAACTGGAGGAGGGTGCTGATAGGATCTTCGCCCTCCAGCAGCTGGATGTGCGCTGCGGCGTCGCGGGCGATGGCGAGGTTCCGATCGAGTGCGGCCTGATCGTCGGCGGAAAGCTCCGGCTGTCCGACGTAGGCCACCGTCAAATCGCCATGGAAGCGGTCGGCGTTGCGTTTGCCGCTGGAGATCATCATCGACGCATTCGCGCGCGGCGTGATACACACCAGAATTCGCTCCTGCGCGCCGAAGGTCTGGGTGATCTGGTGGCGCTGCAGATACTGCTCCAGTTGCTGGTCCACCACGTCGGCGGCCAGCAGCAGTGCGATCTCGCGCAGTTCGGACAACTTTTGCGCCTGGCTGGAAGCTCCCGCTTCGGGCTCGCCTTCCGCCGTGCGCGTGATCAGCATCTCGGGCGGGGCGTCCACCACCACCATCTCGTCCGCCGAATTCAAGAACGTGCGCGGTACCGTTTGCGTCACCTGCTTGCCGGTGATTCTTGCCACCCGGTCCGCCAGCTCATCGATGTATTGAATATTGACCGACGTGACCACCGAAATCCCTGCTTCGAGAAGTTGCTGGACATCCTGCCAGCGGCTGGGATTGGCGAAACCGGGAGGGTTGTCGTAGGCCAGTCCGTCCACCAGGCAAACTCCGGGATGGCGTTTTAGAATCGCCGCGACATCCATCACCGGGACGTCGCCCGCCATGATGACTGGGATCACTTCCAGCTTGGCCAGCAGCGCCTCGATCTCGGGCGGCGTTTTAGGCTGGATGGCGCCCACCACTACGCTCTCGCCGCGCTCGCGCCGCCGCCGGCCCTCGTCCAACATGCGGAAAGATTTTCCGACGCCCGAAGCATAGCCCAGGAAAACTTTCAACCGGCCGCGCTTTTCATGCGCCTCTTCGGCCTGCACCTGCTTGAGCAGTTCCTCGGGGCTACGGCGTCTGGGGGGGGCGGGCATGCTTCGTTACCATTATCCGCACCTGGCGTATCATTTTGGGTGCGGTTTTTCCGGCCGGAACAGAAAAGCGGGATGGATCCCTCGCCGGGTTTGCTTTCCACACAGATCTCCCCGCCGTGCGCCTGGATAGTTTCTCGCGCGATCACCGGCCGAGAACCGCTCCGGAATTTGATGGCGGCAGGCTTCCTCCAAGCAGACCAGCGAAGCCTGCCGTGGTCGCATCTACCGGTATCAGGCGGGCGCAAATCCCGGTGATTGCCGCCAGCATGCCGATAACCAGTGCCACCCGAGAGGCCGATGCCACCGATCCAGCGTATCAGACGACTCCGTGGCGCACGCTTTCCCTTGTCGCGTTCACGCTCGTGTGGACGCTTGCCCGATCGCGGGATGACAAGACGCCCGCCAGCCCGATATCCTAAGAAGGAAACAGCGATCATGAGGCACGTGTCACGTCTGTACGAACGTTGGATCCGATCCCGGGAGAATCATCTGTGTTTCCGCGCCACCAATCGCGTGGTCCGGCATTTTGAGTGGGGCCTGGATTGGTCGCACAACTGGCCCTGCAGCCGGCGGCATCCGAAGAACGGCGACGCCCCGGACGACTACGTCTCGAAGCTCAACCGCCTGGCGATGTCGGACAGCCACGAATTCTTCGGCTACCAAACTCCGCGCGACTTCGCGCTCGAAGGCGGCATGCTTCGCTTCACCTCCCCGGTGGCCACGCCCTATCCGGAAAACAACAAAGTTCACGCCCAATGGTTTCCGGCTAAAGGCGGTGGAAAAAAAGCCGTGGTGCTGTTGCCGCACTGGAACGCCCCCGCCGACGGACACAATGCGCTATGCCGCGGGTTGAGCCGCCTGGGCATTTCCGCGCTGCGCCTCAGCCTGCCGTACCACGACTACCGCATGCCCGCCGAACTCCAGCGCGCCGATTACGCGGTCTCGGCCAACGTCTGCCGCACCATCGACGCCGCGCGCCAGGCCGTCATCGACGTGCGCTGCTGTTTCGACTGGCTGGAGACGCAGGGCTTCGATCGCCTCGGAATCGTCGGCACCAGCCTGGGTTCGTCCTACGCGTGCCTGGCCAGCGCGCACGATGAGCGCATCTCCCTGAACGTCTTCAATCACTGCTCCACCTACGTCGCCGACGTGGTGTGGACCGGCCTGTCGACCCAGCACATCCGCCAAGGCTTGGAAGAGCACATCGATCTGGAACGCCTGCGCGAGGCCTGGCTGGCCATCAGCCCCATCAGTTACCTGGAGAAGTTCGCGGCCAAGCGCCAAAAGTCTCTGTTCATCTACGCCGCCTACGATACGACGTTTCTTCCGGAGTTTTCGCGCGACATCATTGCCAGGGTGCAGCGGCTGGGCGTGGATCACAAGGTGGTGGTGCTGCCGTGCGGCCACTACACCTTGGGTGAAACACCGTTCAAGTTCATCGACGGCTATCACATCTGTTCGTTTGTCAAAAGACACCTGTAGCCGCGCACGCTTCAGAACGCCGGTATCGTCACGGTAAACTTCGATCCCTCTCCCAACCGGCTCTCCACCTTGATGGTCCCGTTCATCTGCTCGATGACGTGCTTCACAATCGAGAGACCCAGCCCGGTGCCGCCCATTTCCCGGGAGCGCGCCTTGTCCACGCGGTAGAAGCGCTCGAAGATCCGGGGCAGGTCTTCGGAAGGGATTCCGATGCCGCTGTCCCGAATGGTGATGCTGGCGTGGCCATCCACGGCGCGTGCTTCCAGCCGGACTTCACCGTTGGGCCGGTTGAACTTCACCGCGTTGTCCAGCAGGTTGACGAAAACCTGCTCGAGCTGCAGCTCGTTTCCCAGGACCGTGAGATCGTCGATCCTGCCGGCCAGCAACTGCACGCCGCGCAGCCGCGCCGCCGACTCCACCGTGCGCAGCGCCGACTCCAGCACTCCCCGGATTGCAACCGGCGTGGGCTGGCGCGCGCCGGCATTCGAATCCAGCTCCGACAGCGTCAGCAGATCGGACGCGATGTTACTCAGCCGCGTGGCCTGCGCCTGGATAATCTCGATGAATCGGCGGTTGTATTGCTCATCCTGGAGCGCGCCGTCCAGCAGCGTTTCCGCGTAACCGCGGATGGCGGCCAGCGGGGTTCGCAACTCATGCGAGACGTTGGCTACGAAATCCTTGCGGACGCGCTCCAGGCGCTCGAGCTCGGTAACATCGTGCAGAATGGCCAGCGCGCCCGGCGTGGACGACCCGGCCAGCGGTCCCGCCACAACCTCGAAGGTATGATCCGCGGCCGCCGGCAAGGTGAGCCGTCGCTCCATGCGTTGGCCCGTCGTCAAAACACCGGTGATGATCTCCCGCAGCCCCGGGTCGCGCACCAGCTCCACCAGCGCCATCCCGGCGTGTACCGGCGGGCGAACCCCCAGCGCTCGTGCGAAGGAGCTGTTGCAGAACATCACCCGCACATCCTTGTCTACCGCCAGCACGCCTTCCACCATGCTGGCCAGAATCGCATCGCGCCGCGCGCTCTCCAGCTTCAGCGTGTCCACCAGCCCACGAATCTGCGGCGCTGTCCGCTCCAGCGATCGCGCCAGCGCGCCGAGGTCGTCATCGCCGGTCGGCAACGGTTGATTCGCTACCTCCGGATCGAGGAGCCGCTCCGCGTAGGTTTGGAGCTGCGCGATCCGCCGCGAGAACGACCGCACGAAGACCCAGGCCAGCAGCCCCTCCAACGCCAGGATCAGGGCCGATGCGCCCAACAAGCGAGGCCACAGCTCGGGATGCAGCCGGGCGGAGGCGAAATCGAGCGCCAATAGCGACGCCGCCAGCAGCAGCATCGCGCTACCAAGAAATGTTCGAATGATTCTGATTCCCATGCGCCGCGCCTATTTGAAATACAAAACGTCCGGCCGCGCCGCCCGGATCAACTCGGGAATTACTGGGGGAGGGTAGAAAGAATATGCCAGTCCCGCGATAATGAGAACAAGGACCACCAGCCACAGGATGCGCGAGAGTTTCAAGACTGCATTCTAGCAGTCAAAGCGGACTGGGGGTCGCGGGGTTTGATGCACGTCGAACGGCCAATCGAAGTACGAGCTTTCCGGCAACGCCTGCTGGCTTGGTACCGGCAATCGAAACGCGACCTGCCCTGGCGCCGCTCCCGGGATCCTTACCGGATCTGGATCTCCGAGATCATGCTGCAGCAGACCCGCGTGGCCGCTGCGATCCCATATTACGAACGCTTTCTGGAGCGCTTCCCCAGCGTGCTTGAACTGGCTTCCGCGCCGGAACCCGATCTGCTGGCCGCCTGGGCCGGTCTCGGCTACTACGCCCGCGCGCGCAACCTGCAGCGCGCCGCGAAGACGATTCTGGAGCTGGGAGGTTTTCCCCGCGATCACGCATCCATCCGGGAGCTGGCCGGCGTTGGCGATTACACCGCCGCCGCCATCGCCAGCATCGCTTTCGGCCTGAAGCATCCCGCCTTGGACGGAAACGCAATTCGAGTGCTGAGCCGGCTAACGGCCGAACAGGGCAACATCGCCTCCAGCGTTGTAAAGAAGCGCCTGGTCGCCTTCGCGGACCGTCTCATCGATCCGCGGCATCCCGGCGAGTTCAATCAGGCTCTCATGGAGTTGGGCGCCGTGGTGTGTGTTCCCAAAGAGCCGCAGTGCCCCGTCTGCCCGCTCCACCGTTTGTGCGCCGCGCGACTCCAGGGCCGCGAAAAGGAGCTGCCTCTCAAGGTTCCGCGTCCCAGTCCGATAGAAGTGGAGAAACAACTGCTCGTGATCCAGAAACCAGCCCGAATCCTGGCGTGGCAGAGGACGGCCTTGAGCCGCCGTCTGGCCGGTTTCTGGGAACTGCCTGAGCCGGAGCAGCTTCCGGCTGCAAAAATCGGGGCCAAAATCGCCGTTTTCCGCCACACCATTGTAAATACGAATTATTCGTTCCACGTCTATAGGGCCTCCGCCGGCCGGGTTCCTAAGGGTTTTCACTGGCTGTCTACAAAAAAATTGAATGAAGTTCCATTAAGCACCACAGCAAAGAAGGCGCTGGCGTGTTTAGCAAGACGTGAGGGTGATTTGCGGTATGGCGAATAGGAGCAGGCTCGCCGGCGCCGGCGCAGGGATGCTCCTGGTGGCAACAGCCCTGATCTACGCTCACGCGGCCGGGCCTGATCCCAGACACACTGGCGCCCCCGGCGACACCACCTGCGCGGATGCTGACTGCCACGTTGGTACTCCCTTGAATGGCGGCGGCGGAAGCGTGGTCGTAAATTTTCAAAACGGCTTGACGTACATCCCGGGCGAGCGGCAGACTTTCACCATCGTCATCACCGATCCGAAGGCCCGCGTCTATGGCTTCCAAATGACCGCCCGGCTGGAGAGCGATCCGGTGAATGGCCAAGCTGGAGACTTCACCGCCGGCTTTCAACAGCTCGTGATCTGCGATAACTCCACGTACAAAAAGCCGTCCGGATGCCCGGCCAAATACCCGGTCGAGTTCATCGAACACAGCGAGCCTTTTGCTTCCAACACAATCTACGTCTCGTGGACCGCGCCCTCGAGTGATGTTGGCAACGTGCACATCTATGTGGCAGCGAACGCCGCCAACGGAAACACCACCGAGACCGGCGACCACATCTACACCGCCGACTACGTGCTGAATCCAGTGGCGCCCTGCACCGATGTGACGCCCAGCATTTCCGCCGTCCAGAGCGCTGGAGGTTTCAACTCCACTGCCGGTCTTGCTTCGGGCACATGGCTCGAGATCTACGGCAGCGATTTGACTTGTACTTCCGGGCGTCAATGGTCCGGCGGCGATTTCAACGGCTCCAACGCGCCCACTTCACTGAACAACGTCCAGGTGACCGTCGACGGCATCCCCGCTTACGTGGACTACGTGAGTTCTACCCAAGTCAACGTGCAGGCGCCGGACGATCCCAATACCGGAGCGGGCATCCAAATCGTGCTGACCAATGCCGCCGGGTCAAGCAATGCGTTGAACATGGACAAGAATTCGATCGCGCCGGCTCTACTCGCGCCGTCCTCGTTCAATACTCAGGGTCATCAGTGGGTGGTGGCTCTGCATGAGGACCAGACCTTCGTCGGAAAGGCCGATCTGATAGGCGGCTTGCCATTCACACCCGCCAAGCCGGGCGAAACCATCACCATTTATGGCATCGGGTTCGGTCCCGTGGACCCCGCCACGCCGGCGGGTGTGATCACTCCGCTGCAGAACAGCCTGCAGAATGCCGCCACGTTCCGCTTCGGCCACACTGCGGCCACGCTGTCATACGCCGGACTCGCGCCCGGCTACGTCGGTCTGTACCAGTTCAACATCGTGGTCCCCAACGTCTCGAGCGGCGACATGCCCCTCAATGTGGATGTGGGCGGAGCCAGCCTCAACCAGCCTCTGTATATCACGGTCAGCCAGTAGCCGGGAGCGCGTACTAAGGCGATTGGTCTAGATAACGTGCTAAGTTGCTTACATATAGCGGCCGCGGGCATGTTACCGAGCTTGTAACTTTTCCGCGGCACGGCAGTCTCACTTAACGATGCTGCGCAAACTCGTCTTGCCTCTGCTCGCCGTCATGCCGGCTGCTCTCCTGGCCGAGAGCGCAACCCCCAGCCTGGGCTACGCCGGAGCGCCGACCGATCACAATGGCCAAACCTGCGTCACCTGCCACAACACTTCCCCGGCGAACAGCGACGCGCGCGGATCGCTGACGGTCATGGTGAACGACTACGTCCCCAATTCGCCGCAGACCATTCGCATCATCCTCCGGCATCCGCAATTCACGCACTTCGGCTTTCAGATCAGCATCCGCCAGGTCAGCGATGAAACTCAGACGTCCGGCAACCTGTCTCTGGTCAATTCCACCGATCCGGTCCAGGTACTTTGCGACGACGGCTCGAATTCCGGTTCCAAGCCTCCCTGCAATAACCTGCGGCAATTCGCCGAACAGAAGAACGCGCCCTTCGGCACAGCGGACGTGCCCTACGAATTCGACCTGCTCTGGGATCCGCCGGCGCCGGAGGTTGGCAAGTTACACGTCTACGTGGCCGCCGTGGCGGGCGATGGGAATGGAACGGTCAGCGGCGACAGCGTGTACACTTTCGTGAAGACCATCGCCAACGCCGGAAGCTGCAGCCTGACCGCGAAACCGCTCTTGCGCACGCCGCAGAACGCCGCCTCGGGTGGCACCGACTTTTCCTCGAACGCGTTGGTCAGCATTTTTGGCACGGGTTTCTTGGATCCCGCCCGCCAGCGCAGCGCAGGTTTGGGGGATTTTACGGCCGCCGGATTCCCCACGGAACTTGCTTGCGTGTCTGTCCAGGCAACCGGCCCCGGCATCGCGCAACCGGTCCTGTTGCCGATCACTTACGTGCAGGCGGACCAGATCAATGTACAGATGCCCGTATTTTCCGGCACTGGTCCGGTGACGCTCCGAGTGATACTGAACCCCGGACAAGGCAACCAGATCACTAGCATTGACTCCACTCTTACCGGCTTGCAGCCCTTCGCACCGGCTTTTTTCCTGTTTGCGAATTCCACCAGCATCGCCGCACAGTTCGCCGGCACCGCCACGCCGGTTGCCAATCCGTCCGTGGTGGTAGGCGCCAGGCCGGCCCGGGCGGGCGACTGGCTCACGCTGTATGGAACCGGTTTTGGCGACAGCAATCCATCGGTTGCAACCGGTCAACTGGCTTCCGGAATCGCCGGCTTGGTGAATGGAATCACGGTCACCATCGGCGGCACGACGCTGGCCCCATCCGACGTTTACTACGCTGGCCTCTCCCCGGGTTCCATCAGCGGGCTGTATCAGTTCGACGTGCGTGTTCCGGATTCGGCCCCCGCGGGCGACATCCCCGTCACCATCTCGATCGGTGGCATCCAAACGCCCGGCCCGGCCACCATACCGATCCAAAAGTAGCGTGGCGCACGCACTCGTGCGTGCCGCGTTCACACTCGTGTGAACGCACGGTACCATAAAATTGTGAACCTCCGATTCGTTGTCCTGGCCTCACTGACCGTAGCCGCATTGTGCGCGCAATCAACGCCCAAGACCCCGCTCTTCGCCCTGCCCTACAGCCCCAGCCTCGACCTTTCCGCCATGGATCCCTCCGTCAACGCCTGCACCGATTTCTATCACTACTCCTGCGGCGGCTGGATCAAGAACAACCCCATCCCCGCCGACCAGGCTCGCTGGGACGTCTACGCCAAGCTGACTGAAGAGAACGAGCGCTTCCTGTGGGGCATTCTCGAAGAGGTTTCCAAGCCCACGGCCGGGCGCAACAAAGTCGAGACCGAGATCGGCGATTATTTCCAGGCCTGCATGGACGAGCCGACCGTCGAAAAATCCGGCGCCGCGCCGCTCAAGCCGGAGCTCGATCAGATCGACGCACTCAAGTCGATCCGCGACCTGCCCGCTTTGCTCGGACGTTTGCACCTCGGCGTCCAAGGCGATCACATGCTGTTCGGCTTCGGCTCCAACCAGGACTTCGCCGACTCGTCGCAGGTGATCGCTTTCGCCAGCGCCGGCGGCCTCGGCCTTCCGGATCGCGACTACTACACCAAGACCGACGCCAAATCGCAGGAGACCCGCCAGAAATACCTGGAGCACATGCAAAAGATGTTCGAGCTGCTGGGCGAGCAACCCGCACTCGCGAAGACTCACGCCGCCACGGTCATGGCCATCGAGACCGCGCTCGCCAAGGCGTCGCTCACGCGCGTCGAAAAGCGCGATCCCTACAAGCTGTTCCACAAGCTCACGCGCGCCCAACTCGAGGCCCTCACCCCCGCGTTCCAGTGGGCGGTCTATCTGAAAACGTCCAATGTGCCGGAAACCCCGACCATCAATGTCACCGAACCGGCGTTCTACAAGGAGCTGCAAACCCAGCTCAAATCCAGAAGCCTGGCCGACTGGAAGACTTATCTCCGCTGGCATCTGGTTCTCAGCAAAGCCCGCTATCTTTCTTCGCCGTTCGTCCAAGCCAACTTCGACTTCTACAGCAAGTATCTGCGCGGCGTGAAGGAAATGCCGCCGCGCTGGAAGCGCTGCGTTCAGCGCGTGGATGGCGATCTGGGCGAAGCGCTGGGTCAGGTGTTCGTCGCGAAGACCTTCGGACCGGACACCAAGCAGCGCGCCGTTGTCATGACCAGGGAAATCGAGCAGGCCATGGAGAGCGAGATCCGGCAACTGCCCTGGATGGGAGCAGCCACCAAGCAGCGCGCGCTTGAAAAGCTTCACGCTGTGGTTAACAAAATCGGGTACCCGGACAAGTGGCGCGACTACAGCTCCATCCGCATCCTCCGTGACGACTACTTCGGCAACGTCGAGCGCGCCACCGAATTCGAATCCCGGCGCGAAATCGCCAAGATCGGCAAGCCAGTGGAGCGCACCGAGTGGCAGATGACCCCGCCCACCGTCAACGCCTACTTCGACCCGCAGATGAACGACATCAATTTCCCTGCCGGCGTCCTGCAGCCTCCGCTGTTCGATCCCAAACTGGACGACGCTCCCAACTATGGCAACACCGGCGCCACCATCGGCCACGAACTAACCCATGGCTTCGACGACGAGGGCCGTCAGTTCGACGCCAAGGGCGACCTGAAGGATTGGTGGACCAAGGACGACGCGGCTGAATTCGAGAAGCGCGCCAAGTGCGTTTCCAACCAATATTCCCAATACACCGTAGTGGATGACATCAAGATCAACGGCAAGCTGACGCTGGGCGAAGACGTCGCCGACCTGGGAGGAACGCTGCTGGCTTATCTCGCCTGGAAGGACGCGACGAAAAATCAGAACCTGCAGCCCATGAACGGATTCACGCCCGACCAGCGATTCTTCATCGGCATGGCGCAATGGGCCTGCGGCGACGAGCGTCCGGAGAGCAAGCGCCTGAACGCGCTGACCAATCCGCATTCGCCCGACGAATATCGCATCAACGGCGTGGTGTCGAACATGCCGGAGTTCGGAAAAGCCTTCTCCTGCCGCGTGGGCCAGCCGATGGTCCACCCCCAGCCCTGCAAAATCTGGTGATGTGGGGCAGCCAATCTTGGCTGCAGCCGGCTTCAGCCGGCCAGTTGGGGTGTCAGACTACGCCCGCGTGCCGCTTCAGAATCTGCTGCAGGTTCTGCGAAAACGCCGACCGCGCCATCACGATGTTGGCGCCCGCCTCGTGCGCTTTCTGCTTGAGCTCGCCTTGCACGTGCGACAGGTAGCCGATCAGGCTGATCCCCTTCAGGTGCCCGTCACCCTTTAGTTTGGTGATCAGCTCCAGCGGCTCCACCGAGTTGTTGTTCAGATCCAGAATGATCAGCAGCGGTTTTTCGTGCTTGGCCTTCTCCAGCACGTCGTGCTCCGATTTCAGGAATTGAACGTCCAGGCCGACACGCTTGGCCGCGTCACTGATCTTGACCGTGAACAGAAGATCATCCACAACAGCTAGAATCTTTTTCTTCTCGCGCGTGTGCATAACGCTGATTGTGTCTTTTTAGCGACCGTCTGGAGACAGCAAGTTGAGTGGAAGGTAAGACTTATTCTACCATCAAAACCTGGGGACAGACGGAACGTTTCCGCTGCCCCCTGCCGGGAGAGGATAGAGGAAACGTTCCGTCTGTCCCCATTCCCATGACCATGGGCCTTCATTCTTACATCTGCGACGATGCTCGCGACGCAGCCGCGCAGTGCGCCGCCAAGATCCTGGAGCTGCTGGGAGCCACTCTTGACACCGCCCCCCGCGCCTCGCTCGCCATCTCCGGCGGAACCACCCCCAAGCTGATGTTCGCCGAACTGGCCCAGGCGCGCTTCGATTGGGACAAGGTGCATCTGTTTTGGGTGGACGAGCGCGGCGTGCCTCCCACGGATCCGCAAAGCAACTACAAATTGGCCAAAGAGTCGTTCCTCGACCCGACGCGCTTCCCCGGCCGCAACGTCCATCGCATCCAGGCCGAGCTCCCGCCCGAAGACGCCGCGCGCTTGTACGCCGAGGAGATCCGCAATTTCTTCGGCGTGCCGCCGAGCGAACTGCCGAGCTTCGACATCATTCACCGCGGCATGGGTCCGGACGCCCACACGGCCAGCCTGTTCCCGGGCGAACCGCTCATCGACGACCGGACCAACCTGGCCGCCGCCGTGTACGTCGAAAAATTCCACCAATGGCGCATCACGCTGCTGCCCGGCGTTCTAATGGCCGCCAAGCAGACCATCATGCTGGTGGCGGGTGAAGATAAAGCGGAACCCCTCCGATCTGTATTGCATGGCCCGTTCGATCCCAAGCGATACCCGGCCCAAATCGCAACTCACGACGGCCGCGACGTGCTTTGGTTCCTGGATCGCGCCGCCGCGGGGCAATTGAAGTGACCACCACGCGCCGCAACCTCCTGCTTCTTCCCGCCCTGGCTCTGTTGCCGCGCCGCACCGGACGCAGCGCCGGCCTGCCCACTCCGCCACCGGGCGTCCGCATCCTGTTCGCGGGCGATATCATGCTGTCGCGCTACGTCGGCAGGCTGGCCCACGAGAAGAAGGATCCAACCTGGCCGCTGCATGACGTCGCCGCGCTGCTCGCCTCCGCCGACCTGGCCTTCGCCAACCTGGAATCGCCTTTCTCCGACCACGGCAAGAACCTCGAGAAGGGCATGGTGTTCCGCGCCGAACCCGAGATGATCGCCGCCCTCACCGCGGCCGGCATCGACATCGTGTCCACGGCCAACAATCACGCGCGCGACTGCGGCAGCCACGGCATCGAATTCACGCTGGATCTGCTCGCCAGGAACGGCATCAAGTCCGTAGGTACCGGAACCAGCCGCGACCTGGCGCACGAGGGCGTGGTGATTCCGCGCAACGGCGTGGGCTTCGGCTTTCTCGGATACACTTTCGACCAGTCCAACGGAAACCACGCCGACCGCGACGATCGCGTGGCCATGCTGGACATCGAAGAAATGACCACCGACGTCAAGCGGCTGCTCGAGCGATGCGACGTCGCCATCGTCTCCATGCACGCCGGAACCGAGTACCAGCCGAATCCCAACAGCCAGCAGCAGCGTTTTGCCCGCGCCGCCATCGACGCCGGCGCGACGTTGGTGGTCGGACATCACCCGCACGTGACGCAACCGGTTGAAACCTACCAGAACGGCCTGATTTTCTACTCGCTCGGCAATCTGGTATTCGACCAGTTTCAACGCAAGGAAACCCAGCAGGGCTGGATCGCCGACGTGCGGTTCATGGGTCCCCGCATCGCCGGCTACGGCGTGATCCCGGTCGACATCGTGAAGACGGTCCCCAAGGTTCATTTAGCGAGTTAGTTCCTTAGTCCCTTCGTTCTTTGGTTCCTTAGTTCTCCCGGCTCGTTGCCCTGGAGCTATACTGTGTGCGGGATTCTTTGGTATCCAGAACCAACGCACCAAAGAACCAACGCACCAAAGAACCAACGGACCAATGAACCAATGAACTGCCTGGTGCTCTCCGCCGGCGGGATGTACGGAGCTTACCAGGCCGGCGCGTGGAAAGCGCTGGCTGACGTTTTCCAGCCAGACTTAATCGTCGGCGCTTCCATCGGCGCGGTCAATGGCTGGGCCATCGCGGGCGGGTGCCATCCCGACGAGTTGATCCGGCGCTGGTTGAGCCTCCCGGACGACGCCGGCCGCTACCGCTGGAAACTGCCCAAGACTATTTTCGGCGGCATTCTCGACTCGCGGCCGCTGGAGCGGGCCATTCGCGAAATCTACGAGTCCTTTCAGCCCCAGGTCAACTTTGCGTTGGTCGTCACCGATCTGCTCAAGCTGCGGCCGCGAATATTCCAGGCCGGCCAGGTGACCGCGGAACACCTGGTGGCGAGCACCGCGATTGTCGGGCTTTTCGATCAGGTGCGCCTGGACGGCCGGCTCTACTCCGACGGCGGTCTGCTGGCGGCCGTTCCGCTGTGGGCCGCCGCCGAGCTGGGGGCCACCCGGGCGCTGGTGATCGATGTGCTTCCCGCGCTGCCCGGCCTGGTCGCAAAAGCGGTCGTCGGCGCGATGCGCAGCCTGTCCTCATTTCATGCGGTCGTTCCCGGGGGTTTGGAAGTCATCCGCATCGCGCCGCCGGGGTTGCTCGGCCCGCCGCTCGATGCCATCCGGTGGAACCGGAAGAATGCCGAAGACTGGATCCGGGCGGGGGAGCGGGACGCCGTCCGAATCAAACATTCCATTGCGAATTGTTTTGAGCGAAAATAGTTTCTGACATGCCGGCTTACCAGATACATCGTTTGAAGGATGCGCCCCGCCAGCAGTTCCGCTGGGCGCCGCATACTTCCGGAGTCATGATCGTTAAACCGAAGGACTACCAGCCGGGAGCGGCGATCGAGGCCGCCAGCCCCTATGCCGTGTGGCTGGCCCTGCGCGACACCGAAGAGCCGCTCCAGGTGGGCGACGTTCTCGAACTCCCGGGCGCCGAGCTTCGCATCTTCAAGTACATCGGCTTTGAAGAGGCGCGCTGGTACGTTCCAGAACCCGTCCCGCACGCCGACGCGCCTCCAATGGAGGTAACATAGAAGCGAGCACACATGTATAAGGATCCCGTCCCCAGGGATCGCATCAATTCCTTCGCCCTCGTCGGTTATATTCCCGAGCCTCTCGCGGGTTTTCTGGATCGGTTGCGGCAGGAGCTGGTGCCGAATTGTTTCCTGCGGGCGCACGTTACGATTTTGCCGCCCCGGCCCGTTTCGACCAAGCCGGAAGAAGCCTGGAGCACCATCCGCCGTCTGGTTCCGCGCTTCGAGCCGTTCGAAGTTCAGTTGAACCAAGTGGAGGTTTTTCCGGTCTCGGATGTGATTTACGTCGGCATCGGAGCCGGAAGCGAAGAGTTGAAGGCGGTGCACGATGCGCTGGACATCGACGGCCTCCGCTTTCCAGAGGCCTTCGCCTATCAGCCCCATGTGACGCTGGCGCAGGAACTGCAGCCGGACGAGCTGGATGAGCTGGTCGCGGTGGCGCGCGCGCGTTGGGCCGAGTTTGCGTTCGCCAAGAAATTTCGCGTCGAAAAAGCAGTGTTCGTTCAGAACACGCGCTGCAACGAGTGGGTGGATCTGGGCGAATGTACGTTAGGTCAGTGGGACTCGAAGCTGGTGGGGGAGCTCACCGACATCCTGGCGGGATAGCCCTCACTTGGCTTTGCCCGTTGCGGCGGCCTCGCTCGGTTTCGAAACTGGTTGAGCGTCGATCACCAGCTTGGCGATCTGTTCGCGGTGGAAGGTGGCATCGCCGAACAGCAACTCCGATACTTTCGCGCGCCGGTAATACAAGTGCGCGTCGTTCTCCCAGGTGAAGCCCATGCCGCCGTGCACCTGGATGGCGCGGTTTCCGACCTCGCGATACGCGTCGCTGGCATAGGCCTTGGCAACCGACACCGCCAGCCGCGCCTCTGGAATTCCTTCCTCGATCGCGTACGCGGCGTAATAGGCCGCCGAGCGGGAACTCTCGGTCCACACCAGCATGTCGGCGCACTGATGCTGGACCGCCTGGAACTGGCCGATCGGCCGTCCGAATTGTTTGCGCGTCTTGGCGTACTCGACCGTGATCTCGAGCAGGCGCTGCATGCCTCCGGTCATCTCGGCCACCAGGCCGACGGTGGCGATGGCGCGCGCCCGGTCCAACGCTTTGAGCGCGGCGTCGCCGGCGGCGAGCAAGTCGGACGCCTGCACGCCGCTGAAGACAACTTCGTATTGTTTTCGCGTCATGTCCATGCTGGACATCGGGCTGATGCGCATACCAGCGGCCTTCGACGGAACCACCAGCAGGGCCACTTGGCCGTCGAGTTTAGCGATCACGACGATGAAATCGGCGATGGCGGCATGCGGCACGAACAGCTTGGCGCCGTCCAGCACGTAACCGCCGCCGGCGGCGCGGGCTTGCATGCGCAGAGCTTCCGGCGACGCGACAGCCGACTCTTCGAGAAACGCGACCGTGGCGGTGGCTTCGCCGCGCGCGATCGCACCCAGGTATTTCTGCTTCTGGCTTTCGTTGCCCGCGTTTTCGATCAAGGCGCCGGCCATCAGGACGGTGTTGAAGAACGGCCCGGGCAAAAGCGCGCGGCCCATTTCTTCGAGCGCCGCGGCCATCTCCAGCATCCCCATTCCGAAGCCGGCGTACTGTTCGGGGATGATCATTCCGGTCCAGCCCTGGTCGGCCATCTTGCGCCAGAGGGCCGCATCGAAGACGGATTCGGTTTCCATGAGCCTGCGCACTTCGGCCATGGGGCACTCGGCGGCGAGAAACTTGCGAACCGTGTTCTTGAGCGTCTGCTGTGTTTCGGTCAGTCCAAATTGCATGAATGCGTTCCTCGCTTAATAGCTCTTGGGCAGGCCCAGAACAAAATGTCCGATTATGTTTCGCTGGATTTCCGATGTTCCTGCCTCAATGGTGTTGCCGCGAGTGCGCAGGAAGGAGTAGGCGAATTGTCCCTCGTCGATGGCGTGCGGATCGCCTTTGGTCAACTGCGCGAAGGGTCCCAGCACTTCGGCGGCGGTCTGCTGGAAGCGCTGATTCAGCTCGGTCCAGAATATTTTTTGGATGGAGCCTTCCGGACCCGGCACTCCCTTTTCGTTGATGCGCGAGATGGCGCGCATCTGGTTCAGGCGCATGATTTCTATTTCGGCGTAGCTTTGGGCCATTTTCTGGCGCAGCACGGGATCTTGGGCGGCGGTGTGACCGTTGCGCTGGATTGTGCGCGACAGCTCCACCAGACGATCGAACTGCCGCCGGATCGCGATTTGGGCGCCGGCGCCCAGAGTGGCGCGTTCGTGCGCCAGCGTGCCGAGCGCCACGTTCCAGCCGTCGCCGACTTTACCTAGAACGTTCTCCGCCGGAACCTTGACGTCGTGGAAGAACAATTCGCAGAACTCGCTCTCGCCGGTCATCTGCCGCAGCGGCCGCACTTCGACGCCCGGACTCTTCATGTCAACCAACAGATAGCTGAGGCCCTGGTGCTTGGTGGAATTGGGATCGGAGCGCGTCAGCAGAGCGCACCAGTCAGCGGCCCATCCATAACTGTTCCACACCTTCTGCCCGTTCACCACGTAATGATCGTCGTCCAGGCGCGCGTCCGTTCGCAGATTGGCCAGATCGCTTCCGGCGTTGGGCTCGGAAAATCCCTGGCACCAGATTTCATCGGCGCTGAGGATGTTCGGAAGGAAGCGCTTCTTCTGGGCGTCGGTACCGAAGGCGATGATGGTGGGACCGATGAGCGAGAGGCCCAGCACGTTGGCGAGCGGTGGCGCGGAAGCGCGAGTCATCTCTTCGATGAAGATGACCTGCTGCATCAGGCTGGCGCCGCGGCCTCCGTATTCCTTCGGCCACGCGATGCCGGCCCACCCGGCCTGATACACCTTTTTCTGCCAGGCGCGCAGGTACTCGAAGCGCGCTAGCATCTCGTCTTCGGTGCGATGTTTCTCCCAATCGCCCGGTACGTTGGCCTGCAGCCAGGCGCGAAGTTCGTCGCGGAATTTCAGTTCAGTCGGTGTAAGGTTGAGGTCCATTCCTCAAACAGGATATCAGGTGAGGCCGGGATGTGTTGGAAGACACGAACGCCCGCGAGAGGTCCCGCGGGCGTCCACGAATCGAAGTGTCAGCGTTCGCGATTTACTGAGCCGAGGCCAGCCGGGCAGGTAATTCCGACTGGACTGAGGCTTGCCTGCGCCGCCCATTGTCCGCGGGTGCATCCTTCGGGTCCACGACGACGCTGAAGTAGCCCATCATCATTTCTTCGAAGGTCTGCTCGCCCCAGTGAATCTCTTTGGTCGGATCCGGATTGTTCACGTTGTTGGCCGAGTTGTCGAAGTGAGCGGTGACTTCCACCTTGGTGCCCTTGGGCAGGAAGATTGGCTTTTCGAGATAGTAGGTGAGCTGCCAGTGGAAATCGTAGTGTGGGACCTTAAGCACGGTTTCCGACGTCCCATCTGGCCGCACGATGCGATACTCGAACGATTTTCCGCGCAGGTGCGCGTGCGGCATCATGCTGTACAGATAGGAATCGTAAGCGACGGTGGACGTGCCATCCACCTCAAAGTTTGAGTCGCCCGGCGGAATCGCGAACCGGTAGGCCGCCGAGTTTCCGCCCATCAGGCGCTCGTTCGGCGGTTCCTTCGCGAAGATGATCCCGATCTTGGTCTGATCGTCCACCGGGGTTCCATTCGGCGTGTAGTGCAATTGGAACACGATGTCCGAGCCGGCCTTGAGCAACGTCGCGCGGCGCGGCGATCCGGCCGGCGGCAGCGCCTGCCCTGGAACGTAACCGCTCAAGCCGCCGTCGAGTTGTCCGGCGCGGCTTCCCTTGGGCGGCACGAACACGACGCCCGGCTGCATGTCGGCCATCCATTTCGATCCCGGCTCGCGAATGGAAGTGATGACGTGGTGCATGACCGAGCGGTTGGGACGAACCTCCGCCGCCAGGATCCACTTGTCTTCCTTCAGATTGGTCGGAAGAATGACGTACTGGTATTCGATGACGCCGGTGGCGGGGACGTGGAAGGCGTTGGGCATCTGGAGCACCAAGTCGGGCTTGCCGATGTTCCAACCTTCGACGAAGGTGCGTGGAGCGGGAGCGTCTTTTGGATCGCCTTCCTTGGCGCCACCGTCGACCCAGGAGATGATGGTGTCGATCTCGGCCTGGCTAAGCGTCCGGTCGTTCGAGAAGTGACCGTAGGCGGGGTCGGCGAACCAGGGCGGCATTTTCTTGGTGAGCACGGCCTGGCGGATGGCTTTGGCCCAGGGCCGGGCGTCCTGGTAGGTCAGCAGCGACATGGGCGCAACTTCGCCGGGACGGTGACAGTCCTGGCAGCGCTTCTGCATGATGGGAAGAACCTGTTTGTTGAAGGTGACCGCAGTCGTGTTGGTTGTGGCTGCCGCGGCGCAAACCGAAAGGGCGAGTGCTACTGCCAATGTCCGCATGGGGACTCCTTTCCCTGGGTACGGCTCCTTACCAATATAACCCAAAAAAAACTAGGTGACAAAAAACTAGGTGACAAAAAACTAGGTGACAGACGGAACGTTTCCGAGTTTCCGCGCCGGTATATGGCAGCCTACCTGCCTTTCAGTCTTAAGGAAACGTTCCGTCTGTCCCCCCAATCCAAGCTGCGGCTTTTTCGATGTCGACGGTGAGCGAGCGGTCGGCGGTCCAGGGCGGGCTGACGGCGCTGAGGGCGGCACGGACCTTTTCGATCCCCGGGCTGGACTTCAGCGGGCGCAGGCAATCGAGCGCGCGGGCGGCCGCGAGCAGTTCCATCGCTAAAACATTGCGCGTGTTGCGGACCACCTGCTTCAGCTTCATCGCCGAGGTCATGCCCATGCTGACGAAGTCTTCCTTGTTGCCGCTGGTGGTGATGGAGCCGGTGGACGCCGGATGCGCCAGCACACGGTTCTCGGCGACCAGTGCGGCGGCGGTCACCTGCAGCATCATGAATCCCGATTCGAGGCCGGCGTGATTGGCGAGGAACGGAGGCAGCTCTTCGTTGAGCGCGGGATTGACCAGGCGGTCGATGCGCCGCTCAGAAATTCCGGCCAGCGCTGCGAGCGCGATGGCCAGTGTGTCCAGTTGCAGTGCCAGAGGCTCGCCGTGGAAATTGCCGCCGGAAAAAATCTCGCCGTCGATCACCAGCGGATTGTCGGTGACGGAGTTCAACTCGATTTCGAGTGTGCGGCGCGCGTTGGCCAAGGCGTCGCGCACCGCTCCATGCACCTGGGGCGCGCAGCGGAGCGAGTAGGCGTCCTGCACGCGGCGGCAGGTGATGTGGGACTGCCGGATCTCGCTGGCTTCCAGGTAACGCGAGAGATTCGCAGCGCTTTGGATCTGTCCGGGGAAGGGGCGCGTCTGGTGGATGCGCGGGTCGAAGGCGCGTGGAGTGCCGCGCAATCCGTCGACGGTCATGGCGCAGATCAGGTCGGCGGCTTCGGCCAGCCTTTCGGACTCCAGAAGCTGCAGGCCTCCCACGGCGAGCATGGCCTGAGTTCCGTTCACCAGTGAGATGCCTTCTTTCGAAGCCAGCACGAGCGGTTCGATCCCCGCGCGCTGCAACCCCTCGGCGCCGGGACAACGCCGGCCGTCGCATTCCGCTTCGCCTTCGCCGATCAGCACCAGCGCGATGTGGGCCAACGGGGCCAGATCGCCGCTCGCGCCCACGCTGCCCTGGGAGGGAACCACCGGGGTCACGCCGCGGTTCAAAAGGTTGCAGAGCCGCTGGGCCACCAGCGGACGGATTCCTGAAAAACCCCGGGCGAGCACATTGGCGCGGATGAGCATCATGGCGCGAACTTCTTCGCGGGCGAGCGGCGGGCCGACGCCACAAGCGTGCGAGCGCACCACGTTGCGCTGAAGCTGCTCGAGTTGATCGGCCGGAACGCGCACGTCGGCCAGCAGTCCCACGCCGGTGTTGACGGCGTACACGGCTTCCTCGCCGGCCGCGAGCTTTTCTACCACCGCGCGGGAGTGTTGCATCGCCTGGACAGCGGCCGGGGCGAGATCGACTGGTTCGGTTCCAATCGCGACGCGGCGGACTTGGTCGAAGGTCAGATGGGAGCCGTCCAGGGTGACCATCTTTACTATCTTAGGCCGCTAGCGCGTCGCCACTGGTGACAAGACAGCTAGCGTTCACACGAGTGTGAACGCGGCACGCACGAATGCGTGCGCCACCGCGGCTAGTCGGCGATATAGACTGCGAAATCAGTGACGGTGCGGTAGCCCATCTTTTCGTAGAGCGAAAGTCCGGACGAGGTCGATTGCAGGACCGTAGGTTGCGTGGCGGCCCGCTCCAGTACTTGCCGCATGATGGCTTCGGCGAAGCCACGGCGGCGGTGTTGTGGCAAAGTCGCGACAGAATAAAGTCCGATCGCGTCTGTCGTCATCGTGGACGCGGCGCTGGTAACGGCTCTTCCGTTCTCGAATCCGACGTAGCCCTGGAAGCCGCTGCACCAGGCGCGTTCGGAGCCGTAGATCGAGGCGCTCACCGAATGAGGGATCTCGAAGGCCGTGGACATGATCTCGGCGAACGCCGTGCGGGTACGCTCGTCATCCACGCGGCGCACCTCGACCGAAGGCAGCGCTCGATCCGGCGGCAGCAAGTGCGCGGCGTACATTCCAGGTGCTTGCGTCAACAGGCGCAGGCCCCAGCGGTCGAGAATAAGAGGCGCCTGGCGCCGCAAGCGGCCGCTCAGAAAGTCGTCGCAGATCCAAAGCGTCCAGCGCAGTTTGCGCGCCTCGAAGTGCGCGGCCGAGAGTTGCACCAGGCGCTCCAGCTCGGCGGCGTCATCGTCCACCTGGCGCGTGAGGAGCGCGGCGTTGAAGGCGGCGTAGTTCAGACCGCAGAAGATCAGCGTGACGCCCGGGAGATCGCAAATCTCGGCGTCCTGGCGGGCGCGCCCGAAGAAGCGCAGCGCCTCGACCAGGTTGTCGGCGACTGCGCGAATCTCTGGGGCCGGCATTTGGCGATTAGAGCAGAGTGGCGGGGTGAAGGTCAATGCGGCGGGAAGGCTGGAAAACGCCGAAAACTTGACGCTCCGTCGGAATTGTGACGCGAACCCTTGCTCGAGCACGTTGGTTTCACTAAAGATTCCGTGTGGCCGCAGGATTGCTCAGATTCCGCCCAGTGGATATAGGCGTGGCATGTTAGAAGCTTTGATCTTCGGCGCGAGCGGCGGCTTCGCCTCGCGGGTGCAACAGATGTGCTCGGAGTTGCGGGACATCTGCATCTACCGGGGCCTGGACCGATATCCCCAGGCGCACGAAGCCGTCCGTTTGCTGAACGGGTACGCGCCGCAACTGGTCTTCGTGGACTTCGACGACATTGATGTAGGGCTGTCGCTGGAGGGCGTGATCCGGAGTTCGCATCCGTCCACCGCGGTGCTAGCGGTGTCCAGCCGTCCGCGGCCGGCCATTCAGACTGCGTGGCAAACGCTGATGCCGGTGGTGATTCCGTGCCCGATCGACGAGTTTCGGCAGGCGGTCCAGCAGGCGGTGGGAGCGCGGGGGGAAGAAAAGAGCGCCCCGGTGTTTACGTTCCTGCCGGCCAAGGCGGGCAGCGGAGCGACCACCACGGCGCTGTTCGTCGCGACCATCCTGTCGAAGCTGGCCGGCAAGAAGGTGCTGGTGCTGGAGTGCGACTTGCACGCCGGGCCGATTTCAATGCTGTTCAACGTGCAGCCTGCGCATTCCATCGTGGACGCGCTGGAGGAATCGGATCGGCTGACGGATGGCTATTGGAAGCAGCTTGTGACCAATGTAGGTGGCATCGATGTTCTCTCCTCTCTGGGCCCACGGGGCGTTCGCACAGTTTCCCCGTGGGCCTACCAGAGATTGCTCACCTTCGTGCGGAGCCGCTACGACCTGGTGATCGGCGATCTTCCCGAGGTAGTGAACGACGCGACGGAAGTGGTGGTGCGGTCGGCCAAAGCGGTCTTCGTGGTGACGTCGCCTTCGACGCCTTCGTTGTACCTGGCGGCCAGGCGGCGGCACGATCTGGAGACGCGCGGCGTCGGCACCGGAAAGATAAAGATGGTGCTGAACCGCAAGTCGCGCGGCGAGCGTATCGAACCGCCCGGTGTTTACTTCCGCAAAGCGGACCAAGTAGCGGCCATTCCGGTGGATGAGAGCCTGGTGGACGCGAGTGAGTTCAAGCTGGATGGCGTGAAGCCGGAGACCATGGTCGAGTGCGCCAAGATCGCCGAGTTTTGCAGCGGCAGCGCGCTGTTGCGCAAGCCGACTGGTTTCAAGTCGGCGGTCTCGTCCTGGCTGCACGGTTCGGAGCGGTCGCCCGAGCTGGTGTCGCAAGCCGCGCTGCGGTAAGGCGGTTGTCCTGAGCGGCTCGTGAGAAGTGCCGTAATCATCCCTGCAAGAAACGCAACCTGAGACCGCATTCAGTTGTGGTTTGGACCGGGTTGCTACAATCAATTATCCGCGGAACAGAAACGTCGAGCCGCCGGGCATCGTCTATCGATCAGGCCGTTTTCACGGCTCAGGAGGAATCTGGATGCCGCTCACGCATCGGATCATTAAAAAAGCTACTTGGACTCTCGCTCTATGCCTATTCGGCGGAAGCCTTGCCGTTACGGCGCTCGCGCAAGCTCCACCGTACTATCCGCCAGCGGACTTGGACAACCTGGTAGGACGGATCGCACTGTACCCGGATTCGCTGCTGGGTCAAGTTCTGGCAGCGGCCACCTTCTCCGATCAGATTCCCGATGCGGCTAACTGGGCGGACGGGCATCACTATCTGACCGGCGCCGCGCTGGCAGATGCAATTCAAGCCGACATGCTGCCGTGGGACCCGAGCGTGCAGGCGCTATTGCCGTTTCCGTCGGTATTGGAAATGATGGCGTCCGACATGAACTGGACCCAGGCGTTGGGAAATGCATTCCTGGCGCAGGAGCCGGACGTGATGGCTGCGGTGCAGCGGGAGCGTCAGAAGGCGTATCAGTACGGCTATTTGAGGACGAATCCGCAGATCGTGGTGACGCCCGGATCCTACATCGCGATCGCTCCGGTCAACCCAGCTTTCATCGTGGTACCGGTGTACGATCCGCTGCTGGTGTACGCTGCGCCGCGTCCGGGATTTTTCGTTGGTGGAGCGATTCGCTTTGGATTCGGCGTAACGATCGGCGGGTTTTTCCGGCCGTGGGGCTGGGGTGTTTCGCACATCAATTGGGGCGAGCGGGCAGTGTTCATCGACAACGCGCGGTGGGGGCGCACCTGGGCCAATCGCGGCACGTACAGTCATCCGTATCCGAACCTGCATCGGGAGATCCCGCCGCGGCCAGGACCGGGCGGCTCGGTGGCCCGCGGTGGAGGTGAGCGTCGCGAGGCTCCGGTGCCGCCACGGGTACCGCCCGGCACGGAAACCCGCGGTGGCGAAACGCGCGGTCAGCCGGCACCGCAGCGAGTGCCGCCTGGCTCAGCGGCCCGCGGTCCCGAAGGGCGCGGTCAGGCAAACCGTCCAGCGCCGGTGGAACAGCATCAGCTCCACGGGCGGTCGCAGGCCGAGAAGCAAGCTCCCCGGGAAGGCAAGGGGCAGCCCAAGGAAGAACATCACCGCTAGGATCTGTTGGTGCGAACGGGGAGGGTCGAACTCCCATGGCCTTTCGGCCGCCAGATCCTAAGTCTGGTGCGTCTGCCAGTTCCGCCACGTTCGCGCTCGGGTTGGCTTCAAACTTAGGATAGCAAGTGGGCCGGTATTTCGAGTGATTCAGGCCAGCAGTTCCACCAGTTCCTCGACCCGGGGACCGCGCGGAAGCCTCGGCGACCGGTTGCCGCAGGCGCAGACGTCGGATTCAAGCCGAGCGCCCGAAAAACCGTGCACCACGTGCAAACCGGAGTGGGCCTCGCACTCCATCGCCAGCAGCTCATTCTTCGGACCCAGGCGCTGCTCGAACACCGGAACACCGAAAGCGCGCCAGAGCAATTCCCGATCGTCGTAGGAAAGGCCGGGCTGGCCTTCATAGGTGAACACGATCACTGAGTGCTCCAGCCGCAGATCGAGTTTGGCCAGGCGAACCAGCTCATCGAACGGCGCCGCGATGGAGGCGGGTTGGAAGCGCGCGGCCTGGCTGTCCCATCCCTGCGCGAAGACGCGAACTTGCTTAGACCCGCGAAAGCCCCGCGCCAGAACCGCCGTGCGAGGCGCAGGGTCCATGGGATGCACAAAAGTCGCGCCACTCGCGCGAGACCGAATGCGGATACGAATGATCATGGTGGTTCCGACTAAAAAGTGCCGCGCGATTTCGGTTCGTCTCAGGAAAACAGCCGCTCGAGATTGTCGTGGAAGATCAGGCGGGCGGTCTCGCCGGTGACGCCGATCTCGTACAGCGCTCTGGTCTGTGTTTCGAAGATCTGAGCGTTCCAGCCGCGTGGAAAGTAGGATGAATCGGTTCCGAACAGCAGCCGTCGCGGCCCAGCGACATCGAGCGCGCGGCGGAAAACGGTGCGCAAATCGAGATGGGCCTCCTCGTAGCGCGTCCAGCTATTACTGCTCGACGTATCCAGGTATACGTTGGGGCATAGATCGCACAGCATCAGCGCCTCGCGGAAATACCCCGCGCCGAAATGCGGCACTACGAATCGGATGTGCGGGTAGCGCAGCGCGACCGCGTGCAGGTCGACGGGATTCGAAAAGCGCAGGTCGAACGGCGAGGCCAGGCCGAGCTTCTTGCGGACGCCGACGCTCAGCGCGCCGCAGTGGACGAAGGCGATGGCGCGCGAGTTGGCGGCCACCAGATCGAGCAGCGCGGCCGCGCGGTCGTCCTGGATGGAGTAACGATGCATGGCCGGAAAGAAGCACAAGCCGTGGATGTGGCCGCTCGCCAGCGCGCGTTCGGTTGGCGCGGCCGCATCCGGCGCGGCGGGGTTGACCATGATGTAGCCGTAAAAGCGTTGCGGAAATTTGCGGACGGCGGCGATGACGGAATCAGCATCTCCAGGAACGCTGGCAATGAGCGCTGCTCTTTGGACGCCGTGGCGGTCGAGTTGCTGAACCCAGGCGTCGGCCAAGTGCGCCGGATCTTCCGCGGGAAGTTCCCAGCCGCTCAACAGCGGAGCGAGCGCGGTGACGGGAACCTTTTTCTGTTCGGCCAGCGCGGCGAAGAAGCGGTGCGAGAAGAAGTGTACGTGCGCGTCGGCGACCTCCAGCGCGCCCCAGGGCGTATTCATTGTCCGGCCTGTTGCTTCGCGGATTGAATGGGAAAGCGCGTGATGCCGGCGGCGAGGGCGACCTGGGTGAGGCCGGCGACGTTGTTGACGCCGAGCTTCTTCATCATGGTCTTGCGGTAACTGCGGACGGTCTGCAGGCCCAGATCCAGCATCACCGCGATTTCCTTGCTGGTTTTGCCCTCCGCCACCAGGCGCAATACTTGCAGCTCGCGCGGCGAAAGTCCGTCGAGAGGAGTAGGCGTCGGTGTCGAGCTGAGATCGCCCTTCTGAATGCGTTGCAGCAGGCGGTCGGAGACTTGCGGGCTCAGGTAGGACCCGCCCTTGGCCACGGTGCGCAGCGCGTCCAGCAGGTCGTTGTCGGAGGCTTTCTTGAGCACGAAAGCGCGCGCTCCGGATCGAATGGCGCTCACCACCGAGTGCTCATCGTCGTACATGGACAGAATGACGATCTTGACGTCCGGACAATGGCGCAGGATTTCGGTGGTGGTCTCGATGCCGTTCAATCCCGGCAGCCCGATGTCCATGAGGATGATGTCGGGCGCCTTCTTCCTGCAGAGCTGGACGGCTTCGGTGCCGCTTTCAGATTCGGCCATGACCTCGAAGTCGTCGCTGTGGCGGAGGATGGCCTTGATGCCATCGCGCATGATCTTGTGGTCGTCGACTAGGAGAACTTGAAACGGCATGTTCAACTCGTCTCCGGTGCCGATGCGGGACAACTGACCCGCAGCGTGTTGCCCTGGCCGTCGGAACATTTCATCGTCAAGGCGAATCGCTCCTTGGAGGCGTAATAATCGATCAGCAACCGGCCCAGCGAGGGCGGGTTCGAATCGGAATCCTCGAATTCTCCATTATCGTTGACTTCGAGGACGAAGTCGCCGTGCGATCTTTTTACCTGGACGTCGATCAGGGAACAACTCGGGCGGGCCAAGGCCTCATCCACGGCGCATTCGGCGATTTTGTAGAAGATTTTCGCCTGGGCCGTGGGAACGTGAGTGGCGGAATCGAAATGCAGGCGCAGCGTGCCGGGAAAACTCTTGCGAGCTTTCCCCGCCAGGCGTTCGAGCGCGAAATGCAGCCCGGCCCGCTCGACGATGGAGGGGTTGAGCTCGTTGCTGATGTCGCGCAACTGATCGATGGCCCGTTCGAGCATGTTCTGAATTTCAGCGGCGCGTTGATCCACGCCCGGCGCGGTATCGCGAAAATCCATGCGCATGGCGTCGAGCTGGAGTCCGACGGCGCTCAGCACCTGGCTCACGTCATCGTGCAATTGACGCGACACCAGCGCCAGCGTGGTTTCGTGCTGGTTCAAGGCCGCGAAGAGTTTTTCGGCCAGCGCGGGGGGGAGCGGTTGCGTTGCGGATTTTTCGTTCGGGTGACGCTGGTCGCTCATGATGGCCCGCGCGAGCTACTTGCGGCTCAGCACCCGTCTAGCGGCGGCCACGACGTTGCGCGCCACCAGGCCGTATTTCTCCATCAGCTCCTGGGGAGTTCCGGACTCGGCGTAGGTGTCCTGGATGCCCACGAACTCCATCGCGCAGGGATTTGTCTCGGCGACCACCTGGGCCACTCGAACTCCGAGGCCGGTGGCCACCAGGTGCTCCTCAGCCACCACGATGGCGCGGGTTTCCGCGGCGGCGCGCTGGATGGCTGCGCGGTCCAGCGGCTTGATGGAGTACATGTCGATCACGCGCGCGGAGATGCCTTCCGCTTCGAGGGCTTCGGCGGCGCGGATGGCTTCGGCCACCAGCAGGCCGTTGCCGATGATGCTGAGGTCCGAGCCATCCATGAGTTGGACGGAGCCGCCCATCTCGAAACGCTGATCGGGTGAGTGCACAATGGGCGCCTTGGGCCGGCCGGCGCGAATGAACACGGGTCCAGCGTGAGCGACGGAGGCGTGCACCAGCGCGTGCATTGCCACTTCGTCGGCGGGCGAGAGCACGGTGAAGTTCGGGAGCGAGCAGGCCAGGCCCAGGTCCTCGATACTCATTTGCGATGGACCGTCTTCGCCGATCGAGATGCCGCTGTGAGTGCCCACCACTTTCACGTTGACGTTCGGATACGCGACGGCCACGCGCAGTTGTTCGAAGCCTTTGTTGATGGCGAAGCAGGAGAAGCTGGCGGCGAACGGTATTTTGCCGCCCGAGGCCAGGCCGGCCGCGATTCCGATCATGTTGGCTTCCGCGATGCCGCACTCGACGAAGCGGCCGGGAAACTCCTTGGCGAAGAGGCTGGTGTAGGTGGATTTGGACAGATCGGCGTCCAGCGCCACGATGTCGGGGTTCTTGCGGCCGGCTTCCACCAGCGCCTTGCCGAAAGCTTCGCGCGTGGCCATTCCCAGCTTGAGTTCGAATTTGGTTCGGATCTCCATTTATGCCAGCTCCGCCAATGCTTTTTCCATTTCCTCTTCGGTGGGTGCGACGCCGTGGAACTTGGGATTGTTTTCCATGAACGAAACACCTTTCCCTTTTATGGTGTGCGCGATGATCGCGGTGGGCCGGCCCTTGGTTTGGGCGGCTTCGGCGAACGCGGCCTGAAGCGCGGGAATGCTGTGGCCGTCCAGATCGATGGCGTGCCAGTTGAAGGCGCGCCATTTGTCGGCGACGGGATCAAGCGGCAGGATGTCGTTGACGAAGCCATCGAGCTGGATGTGATTGTAGTCGACGATGGCGACCAGGTTGTCCACTCCCTTGTCGCCCCCGAACATGGCCGCCTCCCAGATTTGCCCTTCCTGGATTTCGCCGTCGCCCAGGACGACGTAAGTGCGCGAGGGGCGCTGGTCGAGTTTCGCCGCCAGCGCCATGCCGATTCCGATGGAGAGGCCTTCGCCAAGCGAGCCGGTGGACGCTTCGAGCGCCGGAATGAAGCGCGCATCCGGGTGGCCTTGATACATACAGCCGAGTTTCCGCAGCGAGTTCAGTTGATCCTTGGGCGTGTAGCCGCATTCGGCGAAAACGCTGTACAGGACCGGGGCGGCGTGACCCTTGGAAAGAATGAAGCGGTCGCGGTCAGGCCACTTGGGGTTGGCGGGATCGTGACGCATCACGTCGAAGAACAGCGTGACGGCGATCTCGACCGCCGAGAGCGAGCCGCCCGGGTGGCCGGATTTCGCGTGCGTGATCATTTCGACGATCTCGCGGCGGACCTGTTTAGCGATGGCTTCGAGTTCTGCTACGTTACTGGTTTTCCTCATTTCTCTTGTCTAATGTAGCAGTGAGAGGGACCGGGATGTCGAAGCGGCGATCGAGTTCGCGGGCGACTTCGTCGAGCGTGGTGAAGACTACGCCGTGGATGCCGAGCGCTTGGGCGGCGTGGATGTTTTCCGGGCGGTCGTCGAGGAACAGTGTCTCGGACGGCGGGACGCCGAGAGCGTCGATGCAATGCCGGAAAATTTCTGGCGCGGGCTTGGCGATGCGAAGGTCGCAGGAGAAGGTTCTCTGATGGAAGGCAGGGAGCCACGGGCAGCGCGTGATGTACTCGCGCACGGGGACCGGCATGTTGGAAAGGATCGCAGTGCGCAGGCCGGAGGCGTGGAGTTGGCGCGCCCATTCGGGGACCGCGGGCGCGGGGTGGGACCAGCTTCGGCTGTCGGTTTCGATGAGCGCCGCCAGTTGCGCGCCGGTCAGGTGGCGTGAGGCGGAGCTCGCGAGATTTTCCCAATATGTCGAGGGATCGAGCGCGGCCTCGTCGTAGGCCAGGCGGGAGTGCCAGTAGAGCTCGCGGAAGCGCGGCACAGGCAAGTCGAGAATGGCAGCCATTGCCTGGACGTCGGGCAGAGGTTGTGACTGGCTGAGGACGTTGCCGTAGTCGAAGACGACGGCGGCGGGGCGGATTCGCATGTTGTTAACTATTGTGGCGCACGCACTCGTGCGTGCCGCGTTCACACTGGTGTGAACGCAGTGTTGGTATCACGCCGAGCGCCGGCACGAGTGCGTGCGCCACGGGCTTCATGAGGATTTGATCTCGGTCCATAGGCGGTCGCGCAGGCGTTGGGTCGCTGGTTCGACGGTCCGGGCCCATTCGCCGCGCGCGATCACGTCCGCGCTGGGATACAGCGTCGGGTTGTCGCGGAACTCCGGCCGAAAGAGTTTTCGCGCGCCGGCGTTGGTGGTAGTCGTCCGCGCGGCCAGCGCGTTCGCCGCCGCGATATCCGGCCGCAGCAGGAAATTGATGAACTGGTGAGCAATCTCCGGGCGTTTACTCTCGCGCAAGACTACCACGCAGTCCGGGTACACGGCGTAGCCTTCGGCCGGGTACACGAAGCCGATTGCGTTCGATGAGTCCATGGCCTGTTGCGCGGTGGTGTTCCACATGTGCGCGGCCAGCACATCGCCGGAGACCAGTTGGTCGCGCGCTTCGGCGTTCAGATAGGCGCGCAGCAGCGGCTTCTGGCGAACGCCTTCCTCGCGTGCGCGCTTGAGCTGCTCGGGATCCGCGGAGTTGATCGAGAAGCCCAGCTTTTTGAGGCACGCGCCGATGGTGTCGAACGGGTCGTCGAGCATGGTGATGCGGCCGCGCATGCGTTCATCCCACAGGTCGGCCCAGGCGCGCGGCGGCGGATCGAGCTTGCGGTTGTAGGCGATGCCCGCGGCCGTTACCATGTATGGCAGCGACCATTTCAGCTCGGGATCCCAGTCGGGTTTTTGGAAGCGAGGGTCGAGTTGATCGAGATTCGAGAGCAGACTGCGATCGAGCGGCGCAAGCAGTTGGTTGGCGAGCATCGGCTTCACGATGTAGTCGGTGGGGAAGACGATGTCCCATCCGGAATTGCCGCCCATCACGCGGGCCAGCATTTCCTCGTTGCTTTCGTAGACGCCGTAACGCACGCGAACGCCGAACTCGGCTTCGAATTTCGGAACTGTATCCGGTGCGATGTAGCTCGACCAGTTGAACACATTGAGACGCGGGCGGCGGTCGTTGCACGCGGCCAGTCCTGCTGCGCCGATCAGGAACGTGCGGCGATTCATCGGGCGCGCAGCCTTTCGGAAATCAGGATCAACGCGCCGAAGCCAATGACAATCATCGCCGAGATAGCGTTCAGCACCGGATTGGCGCCGCGGCGCGCGATGGCGTAGATCACCATAGGCAGCGTTTCGGAGTTGACGCCCGCCACTAGGCTGGTGATGACGTAGTCGTCAAACGACACGGTGAAGGCGAGCAACGCGGCGGCGACGACGCCCGGACGGATGACGGGCAGCGTGACGTGGCGGAAGGCCTGCCACTCGTTGGCGCCGAGGTCGAGCGCGGCTTCTTCCAGCTGGCGATCCATGGATCGAAGCCGCGCCAGCACCACGATGACGACGAAGGCGATGGAAAACGAGACATGCGCCAGAATCACGGTGTGCATGCCCAACTGCACGCGCAGGAATCGGAAAATCCACTGGTAGAACGCGAGCAGCGAGATGCCGGTCACGATCTCGGGCGTCACCAGCGAAAGATACAGCGAGCCCGAGAGCGCGGGCGAACTGCGCTTCCAGAGGCCATAGGCGGCGAGCGTTCCGATGATGGTGGCGGCCGCGGTCGCGAAGATAGCGATGATGAGGCTGTTGGAGGCTGCTTCGGTCAACTGCGAGTCGTGCAGCGCGGCCGCATACCAGCGCAGCGAAAAGCCCTCCCAGACGGTGAAGCGCGATTGGTTGAAGCTGAATATCGACAGGATGAGCAGCGGCAGGTGCAGGAACAGGTAGGCCGCGAGCGCGTAGATCGAAAGAGCGACCCCGGTGCGTTTCATACCAGGCCTTCCGGATCGCGGCGCGCGAAGAGCATCAGCAGCGCCATCACGATGGCCATGAGAGCCAGCGAAATGGCGGAGCCGAACGGCCAGTCGCGCGCGCTTGTGAACTGATTCTGGATCAGGTTGCCGATCATGACGGACTTGCCGCCGCCCAGCAGGTCGGGCGTCAGATACGCGCCCAGACACGGGATGAAAGTCAGGATGGCGCCCGCGCGGATGCCGGGAGCGGTTAGTGGAAGCACGACGCGCGTCAGCGTGGCTAGCGGTCTTGCGCCCAGGTCGGCGGCTGCTTCGAGCAGGTTCGGGTCCAGGCGCTCGATCGTCGCGTACAAAGGCAACACGACGAACGGCAGGTACGAGTAGACCAGCCCGAGAACCACTGCGCCGTCGTTATAGAGCAGCGGGAGCGGATCGTGGATGAGGCCGAGCTTCTGAAGCAGCGTGTTGATCAGGCCGGTGTCGCGCAGCAGAAACATCCAGGCGTAGGTGCGCACCAGAAAGCTGGTCCAGAACGGAAGAATCACCAGGCTGAGATAGAGGTTCTTGCGCTCGGCCGATCGCGAGATGAACAGCGCCAGTGGAAAGCCGAACAGAAGGCAGAGCAGTGTGGCGAGGCCCGCGATCCAGAACGAGCGCCACAGAATCGCGAGATAGATCGGATCGGCGAGGCGCTGGTAGCTCTCCGTGGTCCAGGGCAGGGAAATGCCGCCGTATGCGCCGCGTGTCTCGAAACTGTAGGCGCAGATGATGGCGAGCGGCGCGAGGAAAAGCAGCAGCATCACGGCCCAGGACGGGGCCAGGAACCACGCGCGCAGCCGGTTCATTCGAAGCGCAGCTCGTCGGCCGGTTGCCACCAGATGAAGACCTGTTCGCCCGCGACGAAGTTGTCGCCGAGTCGCGAGACTTCGGCCACCACCGTTTGGCCGGTCACCAGGCTCGCTTCCACGTGCACGCAGTTTCCGAGGAAGGTGGACTGTGCGACGGTGGCGGGGTGCGATGGCGCTTCGGCGCCGGGAGGTTGTTTCGAGATGCGCGTGGCTTCCGGGCGGACCCCGATGTCGCCGATCCAGTTCAGCGCGCCCAGGAAGGAAGCGACGAACCGCGTGCGGGGACGCAGGTAGATTTCCTCCGGCGTACCGGTCTGCTGGAGTTGGCCGGCATGCATGACTCCCAGGCGGTCCGACATCGAGAGCGCCTCTTCCTGGTCGTGCGTGACGAACAAGAAGGTGATGCCGACCTGCCGCTGGATATTCTTCAGCTCCGCGCGGACCTGTTTGCGCAGGTTGGGGTCGAGCGCCGAGAGTGGTTCGTCGAGCAGCAGGACGTCAGGGGCCAGCACCAGCGAACGCGCCAGAGCGACGCGCTGCCGCTCGCCACCGGAGATTTCAGACGGCAATCGCGATTCTTTTCCGGCGAGCTGCACGAGATCCAGCACCTCGGCGACGCGCTTCCCGATGTGATTCTCAGACCTGCGCCGCAAACCGAATTCGACGTTCTCGCGCACGCTGAGGTGCGGGAACAGAGCGTAGTTTTGAAAGACCGTGCTGACGTTGCGCTGGTATGGTTTCAGGTGCTGGATGCTGGCGCCATTCAGGCGAATCTCGCCCGAGGTTGGTTCCTCAAAACCGGCGATCAGCCGCAGCGTCGTCGTCTTGCCGCAACCCGAGGGTCCGAGCAGCGAGAAAAACTCGCCGCGCTCGATGCCGAGCGAAACGGAATCGACGGCGCGGTGCGTGGAAAAATGCTTCGAAACGTCGCGAAGCTCGAGGACACACTGAGGACTGCTCACGACGTGACAGCGGCCTGCTCGGCGGACACGTACGGCAGTTTGCACGCGAGCCAGGCGTCGAATCCCCCGGTGACGTTCATGAGTTGCTCGAAGCCGGCGCGTTCCAGCAGGCTGGTGGCGATGGAGCTGCGGTAGCCGCTCTTGCAGTGAACCGCCACGGGCTTGGTCTTGTCGAGCAGGGCGAGCCGGGACTCGAGCTTGTCGAGCGGGATGTGGATCGCGCCCTCGATGTGCCCGCTCTGCCACTCACCCGGGCGCCGGACATCCACGATCTGAGTTTCGAAACCGAGCTGGTGCAGTTCCTCGACCGAGATTTCGGGTGCCTGCGCGAGCGGCAGGCCGGCCAGAATCCAGGCCACGATGCCGCCGTCCAGATATCCCTTTACGCCTTCGATGCCGACACGCGCGAGACGCAGGCGGGACTCGGCGGCTTGTTCGGCGTCTTCGGCCACGATCAAGATTTGCTTATCGAGTCCGAGCACGATGGCGGCCCAGGAAGCGAACTGCCCGACCAATCCGACGTGGATCGATCCCGGAATATGCGCGGGGCCGAACTCAATCGCCGGACGGGTATCGAGCACGATGGCGCCTGCCTTCTGACGGGCCGCGACTTCAGACGGCGCGAACGCGGGAAGCGGAGGCAGCTCAGCCAGCGGCGCCGCTCCGGTGCGGTTGATCTCGACATCCTTGGCAAAATAACCGGGGCGCTCGGGAAGCTCGGAAGTGAGCAGGCGGACGAACTCGTCGCGGTCGGTGGGGCGCAGGGCGTAATTGGAAACCTTCTGTTTGCCGATGGTGGAGCTGCGCTCGGTACTCATCTGCTTGCCGCACAGCGATCCGGCGCCGTGTGCTGGAAACACCTGCACGTCGTCCGGGAGCTTGAGAAGTTTGGTGTGCAGGCTGTCGAACAGCATGCCGGCGAGTTGCTGAGGCGTCAGGTCGCCCGAGAGGTCGGGGCGACCGACGTCGCCGATGAACAGCGTGTCGCCGGTGAGCACGGCGAAGGGCTGCTCGGACTTCTCGATGTCCGTCACCACGATCGAGATGCTTTCCAGCGTGTGGCCGGGAGTCTCGAGAAACTTCAAGCGGCATTTTCCAAAGGTCAGCTCATCGCCGTCTCGCACGGGGACGTGCGGGAATTTTGCGCCGGCTTTGGCGCCCAGATAGACCTGGGCGCCCGTTACCGCAGCCAGCTCACCGTGCCCTGAGACGAAGTCGGCGTGCAGATGCGTTTCGATCACGTAGCGGATCGAAAGCCCGTGCTTCGCGGCTTCGTCGAGATAAAGGCCGACGTCGCGCTGCGGATCGACCACCGCCGCAATGCCATCCGAGCCCAGCATGTAGGAAGCGTGGGCCAAACATCCGAGATAGAACTGTTCGAAATACATACTCGGTCCCTCCCCGGAGTACTTCGCGCCTTCGATTTATTTTGCGGAGTTGAACCGCTTCTCGACCTCCGCCCAGTTTACAACGCTCCACCAGGCTGCGAGATATTCCGGACGCCGGTTCTGATACTTCAGATAGTAGGCGTGCTCCCAGACGTCAACGCCCAGGATTGGAAAATGACCGTCCATGATGGGGCTGTCCTGATTGGCGGTGGAGATAATCTCGATGGCGGCGCCCTTCTTGATGAGCCAGGCCCAGCCCGAGCCGAAGCGGGTGGCGCCGGCGGCGTTCATTTTCTCCTTGAACTGATCGAAGCCGCCGAAGGTGCTGTTGATGGCCTGCGCGATGTTTCCGCTGGGGCTCCCTCCGGCCTTGGGCGCCATGATCTGCCAGAACATGCTGTGGTTGATGTGGCCGCCTCCGTTGTTGCGCACCGCCGTGCGGATGTTTTCCGGAACGATGGCGCAGTTATTGGCCAGCAGCTCTTCCAGGGTTTTGCTCTGTAAGTTGGTCGCCGATTCCAGCGCCTTATTCAGGTTGGTGACGTAAGCGCCGTGGTGCTTGTCGTGGTGGATCTCCATGGTCTGCTTGTCGATGTAGGGTTCCAGCGCGTCGAACGCGTAGGGTAGCGGGGGAACAGTGAATGCCATAGTCGTCTCCTCTCAGGTTTGTCAGCCGGTGAATCCTCCGGCTTTTTCGAAGGCATCGGCCAGACGGAACATGCCCGTCTCGTCGAAGTGCCGTGTCAAAATCTGCATGCCCACCGGCAGTCCGGCGGCGGTCTTCCCGCAGGGCACGCTCATGCAGGGAATGCCGGCCAGGTCGCCGGTGATGGTGTAGATGTCGGAAAGATACATCTCCAGCGGATCGTCGAGTTTTTCGCCTAGCTTGAACGCCGGGAAGGGCGAGACCGGCGCGACGATCGCATCTACTTCGGCGAAAGCGTTCTTGAAATCCTGCGCGATCAAAGCGCGCACGCGTTGGGCTTTCAGATAGTAGGCGTCGTAGTAGCCGTGGCTGAGCACGTAGGTTCCCAGCATGATGCGGCGCTTGCACTCTGCGCCGAAGCCTTCGCCGCGCGTGGAGCGATACATGTCGCTGAGCGTATCGGAGGCGGCGCGCGTGGTGTAGCGGACGCCATCGTAGCGCGCCAGATTCGAGCTGGCCTCCGCGGTGGCGATGATGTAGTAGCAAGCCACGGCGTACTTGGTGGCGGGCAGGCTGATGTCGCGCACCTGGCAGCCCAGCTTCTTCAGCACGTCGATGCCCTTGTGGATCAAGTCGCCGGACTCGCTGGTCAATCCTTCGAAGTACTCGCGCGGCACTCCGATCTTCAAGCCGGCGACCCTTCCGTCCAGTTCGGCCAGGTAGTCGGGCACCGGCGCGAAGGCGGAAGTCGAATCGCATTCGTCGCGGCCCGCGATGCTATGGAGCACGAGCGCGGAGTCGCGCACGGTGCGAGAGAACGGGCCGATGTGATCGAGCGAGCTGGCGAACGCCACCAGTCCATAGCGCGAGACGCGGCCGTAGGTGGGCGTCACTCCCACCACACCGCAGAAAGACGCAGGCTGGCGAATCGATCCGCCGGTGTCGGAACCGAGCGCGACCACCGCGGTGCCTTGCGCGACGGCAGCCGCCGAGCCGCCACTTGATCCGCCCGGCACGCGATCCAGGGCCACGGGATTCTTCACCGGACCGAATGCGGAATTTTCGGTGGAAGATCCCATGGCGAACTCGTCGCAATTGGCCTTGCCGATAATCATCGCGCCGGCTTGCTCCAGCCGCACCACCGCGGTGGCGTCGTAGGGCGGGATGTAACGCTCCAGCAGCCGCGAGCCGCAGGTGGTCCTGAGGCCTCGGGTGACGATGACGTCTTTAACGGCCACGGGCACGCCGGCCAGCGTTCCGGGATCTTCCCCAGCCGCTACCTTCCGATCGGCGCGTTCCGCCGCCGCGAGCGCTCGTTCGGGCGAGAAATGCAGATAGGCGTTGGTTTTCGGATTTTCGGCCTGCGCGAATTCGAGCGCGGACTGCGCCACTTCCACCGCGCTGAACTGGCGCGCCCTCAAACCGGTGCGAATTTGATCGATGGTGAGAGTGGCCAGTCCCGCGACGCGCGCGCTCATCGCTCGATCACCTTGGGGACTTTGTAGTATCCGCCGCCGGCCAGAGGCGCGTTGGCGAGCGCTGCGTCGTTCGAAAGCGGCGGGCGCTCGCGATCCTCGCGCAAGGTGGCAGTTTCATCCGCTTCGTAGAGCACTTGCGCCATGGGCTGTACGTTAGACGTGTCCAGCTCGCTCAATGTGTCAATGTGCGTGAGGATTTCGTCCAGATCCTTGGACAAGCGCGCGATTTCCTGATCGGTGAGCTTGAGGTTCGCTAGATCGGCCACGTAGCGGACTTCTGTTTCGGTGATCTTCACGCCGACGCCTTCTTGCGGGCCTGCTTATATACCATGCGGAACGCGGGGTCCTGGATGCGATCGGCTTCGTCGGTCGATTCCACCGGGTGGGCGCTTTGAGCTGTCTGCGGCGGACGCCGAGGGGCCGCGGACGCGATCCGGAATTCCACCTCGCGCACGATTCCGGCGCCTAAGAGATCGCAGAGTTTCGGCAGGATCTGATAGCGCAGATGGAAGAGGTGCTGTTGCCAGACGCCATCCTCGGCTTCCACCACCAGATTGCCGCGCACCAGCGCCTTCACCCAGGCGTGCCGGGCAATGTTTCTTCCTACCGCGGCCGGCCAGGCTGCGCGCGCCAGGTCCTCGTGCGTGACCGCGTCCGAGAGTTTCAGTTTTGCGAGGGACCTGCCGGCGCGTTCCATAAGAACGAATTCAATTCTAGCATCCCGCCGTGTGGCGAATCATGGGTGGAATGCCTTCATTTGCAAGGCTGGAATGGAGCGAAAATGCTTCACGTTGCCGGTGGCCAAAACGGACGCGGTCTCTCGTGCTGTGGCTGCAATCAGCGCGTCCGCGAGTTGGACGCCGTCTTTCAAGCAGTGCTCTTCGACTAGCGTGGCGGCGAGGTGACTGACGGCCTCGTTGACCGGGATTATGCGAAAGGCGTTCTCCTGAAAGAAACGTCGCATTGCGGTGATCTCATCCCGGGAGCGCGCTCCTTGGTAAAGCTCCATCAAGGAAACGATCGAGATGGCTCGTTCGTGCTGACCCTCCAGCAGCCGCGCTGCTTTGGGATGTCCGCGAAAGAACCAGACCAGTACATCGGTGTCAAAGATCAAGGGATCGGCCTTTTCTGAGACGCTGGATAAGATCCGGCACGTCGGCAAGGTCTTTCCGGTTCTTCCACATTCCGAACGCGCCATCTTTGCTGAGCTTGGCGGGCCGTGGGGCCGGCTCAGGCACGATGCGGGCTTTTGCCTTGCCTCGGTGAAACACCGTCACAGTCTCTCCACGTTCCACGGCTTTCAGCACATCCTTGGTACGGTAGCGCAGGTCCAGAATGTTGGCTTTCATATCAGCTTCTGTCTACTTGTAAGTATACATTGACCGAATGCGTTCACGCGCGTGTGAATGCGGCACGCACGAGTGCGTGCGCCACGGAGCTACTGCGATACCGGAAGCTTGACGGTGTTGGCGGAGCGGCCGTTTTGCGTGAGCACCACGTCCAGGTCGCCGGACCGGGCGCTGGCCGGCACCTGGAACGTCACTTGGTACAGCCCCACCAAACCCGGCGTCAGGCCGGCGAATGCAATGTGGGCCTGCTGGTTGTCGACGGTGACCGTCGGCTGCACCGTGACCCGCGCGAGCGGCTCTACGCCGGGCGCGGGTTTGCCGGAAGGCACGCTCGGATCGGTGGCGCCCATGCCGACCACGTACATGATCACGAACTCGCCCGGCTTAGCCGGATTGGCAGAGGTAACCAGTGAGAAGTCGGCGTTGTGCTGCCCTTTCAGGTGCGCTCCGTTTTGAACGCTGGGAGGTTCAGGGCCGTCCAGATTCGATAGGACTCCAGGAGTGACTGGAGCGAGATCGAGCGTGTCCGGCAAACTGAGAGCGTTGTTGACGCTCACCAGAATCGGATACTGCTGGGTGGCAACCAGTTCGTCCGGAATCTGGACATTGAGCTGCCCGTCGCTCAGGAAGTAAAGCGGAACCTGGTAGGGACCCACGAGAGCGAAGGTGCCGTTGAATTGGGTCGGCACCGGGATTACTCCCGGCTCGACGCTGGATATGGCGAGGCTGGAACCGAAGACTTGGACGATGGTTCCCGGCGCCACCGGCTGGCCCACCACCGGATTCAGATTGTTCAGAGTGCCGCTGGGAGCAAGGCTCGGTACCAGGTTCTGATTCTGCGAGACGCCGCCGATCAGGGTCGTGCTGGCGGGCTGGAGCGTGGCGGCTGTGGCGTTGAGCGTCACCACCATTTCGGAGGTCGCCGCAGTGGGCTGCCAGGTGGCGGAGTAGGTGGCGCCCTGGCCGTCGCCGCGCAGAGTCAACGGGGCATCGCCGTTGGAAAAACTGGCGACCACCGAGCCGCCGGCAACCGCTGCGCCGCAATCATCGTTGAGCTGCACGATCAAAGTGGCGGGCCACTTGGCCGGAACCGCGAAGTTGTTGACCAGACCCGTCTCGGTGAGCGCGAGCTTGCTGGGGGCGCAACCAGCGGCGCGGGGGATCGCCTCGGCGGCAGCTCGAGAGGCCGTGCCGGACACCACCGTACTGCCTCCGGAAAGCACCACCGCGGTGACGTTCACGGTCCGGACCACGCCGGACATCGAGACGCTGGCCTGGGCCGTGTGGATGCCCGTCGTCATCTTGGACGGATCTACCACCGCCGAAAAACTGCCCGGTGTTTGTCCGCTGGCCTGGCCGGAAGCGGGGCTCACGATCAACCATTTGGCGCCGTCGTCGGTGGAGGCCGCAACCTGGAACGCGGCCGCCGTTGGACTGCTGGTGTTCACGATGACCAACTGCGCGGATGTTTGAACTCCGCCCGCCACCGCCGTGAAGAACAGACCGGCCGGACTCAGGTCGGGCAACGCCGGCGAACCGCTCGGGGCCAGATCCAGCACCGCCACTATGTAGACGGGCGAATTTTGGGCGTTCGCGTCAGAAATCTTCACCAGGGAGTAGTGGCCGCCTGGTGACGATTGGGTGGCGCCGGATTTCAGCGTGAGTGTGAGCGAACCGGGAGTGGATCCGGTCGCCGTGCCGCTGGTGGCGTCGAGCGAAAGGAAGTCTTCACCTCTGGCGATGGACGCGGTCCAATGCACTGTCGTCGACGGATCGCCGAGGTTGAGTATCTTGACGGTCTGAGCGTTGGAATATCCGCCGCCTTGCTGGGCTCGAAACCGCAAACCGGTGACGCTCGTGCCGAGAACCGGGCCTGGGCTGGATACGAACACGGAAATGGGGACGTCGACGTGATCGCCGGAAGAAGAGATCCGCAGTGTGTCGCTGTGATTGCCGGGCTGCAAGCCCTGTGTGTTGACGCGAACGGCGATATACACCGGAGAATTCTTAGCGGTCTGGCCGGAACTGGGTGTCACGCTGATCCAGTAGCTGCCGCCCAGCACCGTAACGCTGAAGCCTAGCGAGGCGGCTGCCGGGGTGGCGCCGGCAGAGTTCTGCTGGAAGCCGTTTGAACCAGCTGAGCCGCTTCCGCCGTTGGTAAACACCAGGTCCTGTTGGAAGGTCCCAGGCGACTGCGCGACGAAGCGGAGCATGACTGGAACCGCCTGCAACTGGACCGGCGACGAGACTACCGTCAAACTCACCGGTATGTCGGTTTCCTGCGAGTTAGTGTCGATGATTCGAATGCGTGCCGTCGATTTTCCGGCTGTCATGTTGCCCTGATCCGCGCTTACCACCAGTTGAGCGGGCGCGGTTCCGCTGGCCGGTTGAACGGTGATGGAAAACGGAACCGGAACGCTCGCCTGTCCGCCATCCACCAGCGCCCGGAAGTTGGGGGAGTTTGCACCAGCGGCTGGAACAAGCGACAGTGCTTGCGAAGGAGGCGAATCGCCGCCGGCCGTGGCCGAGAAATCCAAGCTGGAGGGCGAAACCTGAAGCAGTGGAGCCGAACTTACAAATGTAACCTTGAAAGTTTTTGGCTGCGACGACACCCTCAGACTGTCCGTCACGCTGACGTCGAGCGAGAACGTACCGGCTTTCGGAGCGGCCACGTTTAGAACGCCAGCCTTGCTCAACGCGAAGCCCGCCGGAAGATTGGATACGCCGAAGCTATACGGAGGCACCCCCCCAGTGACGACGAAAGTAAAAGAGTACGCGACGCCTTCAACGCCGTTGGGCAGCGGTGAAGGAGTGCTGATGTCCGGCGGCGGGTTTATGGTGAGCGAGAACGCGCTAGTTGTGCTGCCGCCCTGCCCCTCCGTCACGGTGACATCAAAAGCGTTTGTTCCGACGGTGTCCGGAGTTCCGCTCAACACGCCGCTCGCGCTTAAGGCCAGACCGGAGGGAAGACCGCTCGGGTTGAAGGGGCTGGCAGCTTCGGCGGTGAAGGTATATGGGGCGGAGCAGCCCGAGGCTGTGAAAACCTGACGGTAGGGAACGTTGATCTCCCCGTCTGTCAACGGCGAGGTGGTCACGAACTTAGGAAGGCAGGCCGCGATGCCGATGCTGAAGTTCTGGACTGCCTGCAAGTTCGAGTTCGTGTTGTCGACCACATTGACTTGGACGAGGAAGTTTCCCGGCTGACTAGGAGTGCCGCTGATCAACCCGAGCGGCCCCAGACTCAAGCCAGGCGGTAGAGACCCACCGGGTGCGTCGGCGGGGAACCACTGCCAGTTATAATTGCCGCTGCCGCCGGTGGCCCTGAATTGGAATGTGTAAGACGTGCCAACGGTTCCGCCCGGAGGGGCGTTCGAGATCGTCAACGGTCCGCTGAATTGAGCGAACCCACCCGCTTCCAGGCTTAGAAATAAGACCACGCATAGGCTTGGCAGACGCATTAGCACCCATTCTACAGGAGCGGTACCGATGGAACCATCCCTTCTTTACGTACGTCTTCTTACATAGAGAAGCGTAAGTCAGTTCTAACCTTCTCCTCCTCTGGATGGCGCGGCCTGAACCATTTGGCCGCGCCTCTTTGTTTTTAAGGTCCTTAATTATTAGCTACTTCGGACAGTTTTTGGAAGAATTTCTTGATGATCAGCTTGGCGGTAGTGTCGAGCAGGCGCTGGCCAACACTGGCGATAGTTCCGCCCACTTGAACCTCGCCGTCGAAGCTGACTTCGGTCAAGTCCCCGTTCGCTGCCAGGTTCAGCAAGCCCTCGCCCTTCAGGAACCCGATCTTGCCGCTGCCTTCCACGATCAGCTTGAAGCTTTCGGGCGGATGCTGATCTTCCAGGCGAACCTTGCCGCCGAACTGCCCGCCGATGCTGGCGATCACCACCTTCATCTTCATGTCGTACTCGTCTTCGGCGAGCTTGTGGAGCTGGTCGGTGCCGGGCATGCACTTGGCCAGGATGCCGGGGTCCTGCAGCAACTGGTAAGCGCGCTCTCTGGGTGCGGGCACGGTGTAAGAACCGCTGATCTTCAAGCCGTCCTCGAAAGCGCGATGGCCAGCGCGCGCATGGTGTAGACGCGGGCCAGGTGCTTGCGGTAGTCGGCCGAGGCGTGCAGATCGGAGTTGGCGTCCACGCCGTCGGATACCAGGGCGGCGGCCTTCTGAATTTCAGACGGACTGCCGGCGGCGCCCTCGAGTGCTTTCTCGACTTGTGTGGCGCGGAACGGTTTGCCGCTCAGGCCGGTGACGCCGACGCGCGCCATGGCGATCTTGCCGCCGGATTTTCGGATGCGTGCGGCCACGCCCACGATCGCGAAACCGGACGCGGGCTGAAGCACCTTTTGGTAGCTGGTTCCGGTGGACTGATCCTCCACCGGCACCACGACCGCGTGGACGATCTCGCCCGGTTCGAGCGCGGTGGTGAAAGTGTCGACGAAGAAGTCCGCGATGGGGATCTCGCGTTTGGATTTAGCCGTGACCAGCGCGACTCGGGCTTCGAGAGCCAGCAGCGAAGCGGGATAGTCGGCCGCCGGATCGGCGTGCGCGATGCTGCCGCCGATGGTGCCCATGTTGCGCACCTGGAGGTCGCCGATGTGCGACGCGGCTTCGGCCAGCAGCGGGCAGCGCGAGCGCACCAGCGGGGAATTTTCCACCTGGTAGTGCGTGGTGGTGGCGCCGATCCGCAAGGTGCCGCCTTCTTCGTGAATGAAATTGAGGTCGGCAATGCGGCCGATGTCCACCAGTTGCCCGGGCGCGGCCAGGCGCAGCTTCATCAGCGGGATCAGGCTCATTCCGCCGGCTAGCACCTTGGTGTCTTCGTTGGACAACTGGCGCAAGGCGTCATCCAGCTTGGTGGGCGCCGAGTATTCGAAATTTTCCGCGATCATGCTTTGCCTCCAGCCTGGACCAGGTTCCAGATTTTTTCGGGCGTCATCGGCATGTCGATGTGGCGGACGCCCAGCGGGCTGAGCGCATCCACCACGGAATTGACGACGGCGGGCGAGCAGCCGATGGTGCCGGCTTCGCCCACGCCCTTCACACCCAGAGGATTCACGGGCGAAGGTGTTTCGGTGTGGCCGGTTTCGAGCCACGGGATGTTGCTGGCCTTCGGAAGCGCGTAATCCATGAACTCGCCGGTGATGAGCTGGCCGGTGTCGTCGTACACGGCCTGCTCCCACAGGGCCTGCCCGAGACCTTGCACGACGCCGCCGTGGACCTGGCCGTCGACAATCAGCGGGTTGATGATTTTTCCGCAATCGTCGACCGCGACATAGCGCTTGAGCGCGATCGCGCCGGTCTCGCGATCCACTTCCGTCACCACGATGTGCGCGCCGAACGGGAAGGTGAAGTTGGGCGGCTCCCAGAAGTAAGTTGCCACCAGGCCCGGCTCGGTGTTGGGCGGAAGTTTCATGGCGCGGTAGGAGGCCGCCGCGATCTGCGCCAGCGGCACCGACTTGCCGGTCTTGTTGTCGACGCATGCGCCATTGGCGAACGAAACGTTGTCCGATTCCAGCAGCATGGCCCCGTACTTCTTGATCTTCTCTTTCAATTCCTGGATGGCGTAGTACATGGCGGCGCCGCCCACGGCGGTGGCGCGGCTGCCGAACGTCCCGATACCGTACTGCACGATGGCGGTGTCGCCGTGCACCACCAGCACGTCGTCGATGCCGACGCCCAGCTCATCGGCCGCGATCTGTGCGAAGGTTGTTTCCTCGCCCTGGCCGTGCGGCGATGCGCCGGTCATGACCGTGACTTTGCCGCTCGGCTCGATCTTGACGGTGGCGCTTTCCCAGCCGCCGGCCGGAGTGGCGGGCGAAGGCCCGAGCGCGCAGATCTCGCCGTAGGTGGAAATACCAATGCCCAGGAAGCGGCCGTCCGTTCGCGCCTGAGCCTGCTCCTGGCGGAGCTTCTTGTACGAGACCATATCCATGGCCTTCACCAGCGGCGCCGCGTAGTTGCCGCTGTCGTAAGTGAGGCCGGTCGCGGTGGCGTACGGGAAGGCGTCGTTGCTGACGAAATTCTTGAAGCGGATGTCGGCCGGATCCATTTTCAATTCGGCCGCCAGGATGTCCACCATGCGCTCGATGCCGTGCGTCGCTTCCGGACGGCCGGCGCCGCGATAGGCGTCGGTGGGAACGGCGTTGGTGAACACACCCACGATGTCGGCGCGGATGTTCTGGCAATTGTAGATGCCCGGCATCATGAGCACCGATAGCGTCGGGATGGCGGGCGTGAGCAGTTGATGGTAGGCGCCCAGATCCTGAATGAGCTTGAGCTTGATTCCGAGAATGGTGCCGTCGCGCTTGGCGGCGACTTCGTAGTAGTCCACGTGCCCGCGGCCTTGGATGGTGCAGGTGAAGTTCTCGCGCCGGCTCTCGATCCACTTGATGGGCTTGCCGATTTTCATCGCCACGAAGCCCATGAGCGCTTCTTCGGCGTAGACGTTGAGCTTGCTGCCGAAGCCGCCGCCGACCTCGGGCGTCACCACGCGCAGACGGTTTTCTTCGAGGCCGAGCATCTGCGCCAGGATGGTGCGCAGCAGGTGCGGGATCTGGGTGGAGGAATGCAGCGTCAGAGCACGGTCGCCGGTGTGCCATTCGGCCACCACGCCGCGCGTCTCCATGGCGGAGGGAATCAGCCGCTGGCTGGTGATGCGCTGCTTCACCACGACGTCGGCCTGAGCGAACGCTTTGTCGACGTCGCCGCCTTCCTGGTGATAGGTGAACGCGGTGTTGTCGGGCCACTCCGGATGCACCGCTGCCGCGCCGGGCGCGAGCGCTTTCTCGGGATCCGTCACGGTGGGGAGCGGTTCCCAGTCGACTTCGACCAGGTCGGCGGCGTCGCGCGCGATGTAGCGGTCGGTTGCCACCACCACCGCCACCGGGTGTCCCACGAAGTACACGCGGTCGATCGCCAATATATGATGATGCGGAACGCGCAAGCCGGGGAGCGATGCGCCGCACGGCACTGGTCCCACTTTCTCGGTGTCCTTGCCGATGAAGACTGCGGCGACGCCAGGAAGCTCCTGCGCCTTCTTGATGTTGATTCGCTTGATGCGGGCTGCGCCGTGCGGGCTCCGCACGATGACGGCGTGGTGCATGCCGGGCATCTGGATATCGTCCACGTAAGTCGCCGTGCCGGTGATCAGGCGCGGGTCCTCGCGCCTGCGGATGCGCTTGCCAACCAGAGTGTCGGACTTGGTGATAGTAGTGGCCATGTGTCCCTCGCTTACGCTTTCGCGGCGGCGGCCTTCACCGCGTTGACGATGTGCTGGTAGCCGGTGCAGCGGCACAGATTGCCTTCCAGGCCGTGGCGGATTTCCTCTTCGGTCGGTTTCGGATTCCGCTCCACGATCTGCTTGGCGGTCATGATCATTCCGGGCGTACAGAAGCCGCACTGCAGCGCGTGCTCGTTCCAGAAAGCTTCCTGCATGGGATCCAGCTTGCCGTCGGCGGCCAGACCTTCGATGGTCAGGACGTTGCGGCCGTCGGCCTGAACGGCGAACATGCTGCAACTTTTGATGGCCTTGCCGTCCACGTGCACGGTGCATGCGCCGCACAGCGAAGTCTCGCAGGCGATGTGCGGACCGGTCAATCCGGCCACTTCGCGCAGGTAGTGAATGAGCAGCATGCGAGGCTCAACTGTGTCGCTGCGTTTCTTTCCATTGATGGTTAAAGTGATGGTTTGGGTCATGGCTGAAGTACCAGCGGATATGACGATAGCACAAGTCAGAAGGTGCTAGGTGTTAGGTGCCAGGTGTCAGGTGCCAGGCCAACTGCACGCAAGAGCCGCCTCCTACACTTGACATGCGTTACGTTACACGTTACGGTGGAGGATGATCCGCTCCATTCGTCACAAAGGGCTGAGGCGCTTGTACGAAGAGGATCATGAGCGCGGCATCAACGCCGAGCATGCCGAGAAACTTCGCGATATTCTGGCGCGTCTGGACGCCGCAGAGTCCGTGGAAGACTTGAACCTGCCCGGTTTCCGGTTGCATGCGCTCAAGGGGGATTTGAAAGGATGTTGGGCCATCACCGTACGAGCCAATTGGCGCGTCGTTTTCCGCTTCGAGGACGGAGAGGCGCACGAGCTTGACTACGGCGACTATCACTGAAAGGAAACAAGCCATGCCGATGAAGAATCCACCGCATCCAGGAGGCTTTGTGCTGCGACAGTGCATCGAGCCCCTGGGTTTGTCGATCACACAGGCGGCGGCGGCTCTCGGGGTTACGCGCACAACGTTGTCGGAACTCGTAAATGGGAAGCGCGGGATTTCTCCTGAGATGGCCGTCAGGTTGTCGAAAGTATTTGGCGGAAATGCAGCTACCTGGCTGACTCAACAAGCGCATTACGACCTGGCGCAGGTGCGTGCCGATCGCATCAAGCTCAAGCGGTTGGAATTGGTCTAATCCCGAATCACTCTATGGCACGCTCGGCAGCGCGCAGACGAAGTTTTCCGCTTTGTCCGTGCTGCCCGTGCCGGTCCATTGCGCTTCCATTGGATACGGACACAGCGGGCGAGTGCGATCCACCGTTCCGTTGGTCAGGTGCGACGCGATGATTTTGTCGGGGGCCACGCCGTGGTCCACCCACTGGTCCAGAGCTTCCAGCATGTTGAAGCTGGATGGCCCCGGGCCGCCGCCGCAGTGCTGCATGCCTGGAACCATGAAGAGCCGGTAGAACTCGCGCGTCTCGCGGTAGCCGTGATTGCCGCCCTGGCTCATCGCCCTTGCGACGCTCTCGTAATAATTGACGCTGTTGAGCGGCGTGATGTCCGGATCGCTCCAGCCGTGATAGTGGATCAGCTTGCCGCCGTTGGCCTTGAACGCGGTCAGGTCGGGATTCATGGCGTTGAACATCGCTCCCACTTTGGCGTCCGCGAAGTCCACGTCGTTGTCGAATCCGGCGGGCGCGTCGAACTTGAAGGTGCGATAGTCCCAGTTCGGATCGTCGAACACGACGAACTTCAGAAACGGCACTCCGAGGTTGGCGTGGCCGCCCTTGCCGGGCTCGGCGCCGGTGATCCAGTTGGCCCAGCCCCCCGGACCCGCTTCGCCGCCCGGCATCAGCGGCGGATAGAGCTGATCGCCGTCCGCGTTGCGCACTCCGGTCCAGAGTTTCTTCACCGCCTCCACCTGCGCGCTGGTCAGGCAGGTAGGCCCGTCACCCTGCTTGCACGCCAGCGTGGACGGATCGAAATGGCAGCGCCGCGGATCGTTGAGCACGCCGTCCTTGATGCCGTCCAGAGCGTCACAGGCGTTGTTCACTGCGTCGGCGATCAGAGGAACCTTGCTCGCGGGAATGTAGCCGTCGCCGGTCATCGCCAGCGCGGCCCACAGATGTCCGCCGATGTAGTGATGCGTCCAGTTGTTGGCCGGGTCGCCGGCGACGATGCCTTCGAAGTCGCGCGGGTAGCGCTGCGCCTCCTGCATCGCTTGCATTCCGCCGGCCGAACATCCGGTGAAATAGGAATGCGCGGGGACGTTGCCATAGAACGCTTTCACCAGAGCCTTGTCGGTTTCCGCCAGGGCGTGGATGGCGCGATGCGCGAAGTCCACCACGCGCTCGAAATGTCCCGCCGCCCAGCTCCCGTCGTTGGAGTTGCCCTCATGACCGGTGTCCGTGCTGGAGGTGGCGTAGCCCAGACGTAGCGGCGCGACCATCGCCGCGTAGCTCACCGACCCAGCCAGGCCGCCGTTGCCGACTACCAGGAATTTCCTGTTCCACTGTGCCGGCATCCACAGCTCGAAGCGAATCTCCGGCGCGATGACGCCGGCCACGCGGCAGAAATCCGGCACTTCGACGCCGCCGTTCCGATTCCGCGCCGCGGGCAGGTTGAACGAGCCGGCGGGCACCGATGTGGCCGAGTTGATGGTCAGGCCGGGCAGAGCCAGATTCTTCATGTTCTCGCACGGCTGCTGGGCCAAAGACGGGGCGGCAAACGCAAGCGCCGCGAACGCAAGGATCGAGCTATGACTCACGTGGGACAGCCTCCTCTCAAAGCTTATGGCCTATCATTTTCGCACGAATCGGAGGCGCAAGCTGACCACGCGGCGGTGGAAGCAGGCGTTCTCACCATGGATACAATGGGCTCGGATGCGACTGACCCTGTTCGCCGTGCTCTCGCTCGCCGGCGCCGCGCCTGTCCAGACCGCCAAGGTCAACTTCGTTCGCGACGTGAAGCCCATTCTCGAAAACAACTGCGTCCGCTGTCATGGACCGGACGCCGCCATGCGAGGCATTCGGCTGGACCGCAAGGAACGCGCCCTGATGACCGTCATCCCCAGGAAGCCCGACGACAGCCTGCTCTACAACATCGCTAAGATCGGAGCCATGCCGCCGGGACCGAAGAAGCTCTCGCCCGCGGAACTGGAATCCCTGCGCCAATGGATCGCACAAGGGGCCCGCTGGCCGAACGGCGTGGAACTGGTAGGCAAGAATCCGTTCGTGACGGGAGTTGCAGCTCCAGCCGAAACCCGGCGTCGCTAGTATCAGCCGAATGCTCCCGCGCGGGAGTACCGTGCATACTTTACATCAGAACTGCAGCAGGCCGCCATGTCCCAGGCTGGCGATTTCCCAACCCGAGACCCGATAGCGCGCCAGCATGGGCGGCAAGATCAGATCCACCACATTCGGCTTAGCGGAGCGGAAGCAGCCCGGCGCGGACACGATGGGGATCTCATCCCGATAGCCCAGCAGCAGCAGGTTGCCGGGTTCCACCGGCGCGAGAAAACGCTCGATGGAGCATCCGGCGCCGACCATGGCGCGCCCCACTACGTCGTCGGGTCCGGCCGGCGCGGTGGTGGACGCCACCAGAACGCAAGTGGGCTTGGCGCGCAGCAGGTGCTGCAACGAACGGGCCACTGCAGCTTCGTCTTCCAAGGCCGCCAGTACAAAGCTGGCGCTGGCGCCCAATCGCTCCAGCCGCTGCCGCATGATGTTCTCGAACAACTGGCGGGCGCGATCGCCGCTGAGCGGATCGGTATACAACACCGCGACGGT
>JAIQFN010000019.1 GCA_020073265.1 Terriglobia bacterium
TTTACGCCCACCTATTCCTCCTGGATGAACCAGGTCGAAATCTGGTTCTCCAAACTGCAACGCGAAGTGATCGATCGCGGCATCTTCACTTCCGTCGCCGACCTCCGGCGCAAGATCCTGCGCTACATTCGGCTATACGGAAAATCTGCCAAGCCCTTCCGCTGGAAATACTCCGACCCAAGGCGGAGAATTCAGTCGTGGTAAATACTTCTCACAGACAGCCCACTAGGATGTCCTCGAAGTAGCAGGCGCTTGGCAGTTCTGAGTCATTTTCTCCCATCTGCCAGATAGGTGTGTCAACGATACTATTGCCGTAACGCCGGGTTGCCTTCCGATAAGCCGCACCTCACCCTCCCGGCGACTCGAACACCACCACCGCCAGCGGCGGCAGCGTGACCACCAGACTGTGATAGTGATTGTTGTGCCCCACCGGCTCGGACACCACCGCGCCCGCGTTGCCCAGGTTGCTGCCTCCGAACATCTCGGCGTCGCTGTTGAAGACCTCGCGGTACACGCCCGGATCCGGCACCCCCACCCGATACCTCATCCGCGGCACCGGCGTGAAATTGCACACGAACAGCAGGAACGGCTTGCCCCCGCTCGGCCGGCGGATGAACGCGATGGTGGAGCCTTCCACATCCCGGAAGTCCACCCACTCGAACCCGGCCCAATGAAAATCCACTTCGTAAAACGCCGGATGCGAACGATACAGCCGGTTCAGCTCGCCCACGTAGGCCTGCAGCTTGCGATGAAAATCGAACTGCAGCAGCTCCCACGGCAGCCCGCGCTCGTCGCTCCACTCGTCCCACACCCCGATCTCCGACCCCATGAACACCAGCTTCTTGCCCGGATGCCCGTACATGTACGCCAGAAACGCGCGCACGTTGGCGAACTTCTGCCACACGTCGCCCGGCATCTTGCTCAGCAACGCGCCCTTGCCGTGCACCACTTCGTCGTGCGAGATCGGAAGCACGAAATTCTCGGTGAAGGCGTACAGCATGCTGAAGGTGATGTTGTTGTGATGATACTTGCGATGCACCGGATCCTTGGCGAAGTAGTCCAGCATGTCGTTCATCCACCCCATGTTCCACTTCATGGTGAAACCGAGGCCGTTCAAGTACGTCGGCCGCGACACGCCGGTGAACGCCGTGGATTCCTCGGCCACCGTGATCGCCCCCGGCACCTGGTGCGCTAGCTCGTTGAAGCGCCGCAAAAAATCGACCGCCTCCAGGTTCTCGTTCCCGCCGTACATGTTGGGAATCCATTCGCCCGGCTGGCGCGAGTAATCCAGATACAGCATCGACGCCACCGCATCCACGCGCAACCCGTCGATGTGGTACACCTTCAGCCAGAACAGCGCGTTCGAAATCAGGAACGTCCGCACTTCGTTCCGGCCGTAGTTGAAAATCAGCGTGCCCCAATCGCGATGCTCGCCCTTGCGCGGATCGGCGTGCTCGTACACCGCCGTTCCGTCGAACTGCGCCAGGCCATGCGCGTCTTTGGGAAAATGCGCCGGCACCCAATCCACGATCACCCCGATCCCGGCCTGATGGCAGCAATCCACCAGATGCATGAAATCCTGCGGCGACCCGAACCGCGCCGTGGGCGCATAATAGCCCACCACCTGGTAGCCCCACGAAGCCGACAGCGGATGCTCCATCACCGGCAGCAGCTCGATATGCGTGTAGCCCATGCGCTTGGCATAGTCCACCAGCTTCGACGCCAGCTCGCGATACGTCAGGTAGTTGTTGTGCGGACCGCGCAGCCACGAACCCAGATGCACTTCGTAGACTGACACCGGCTCCTTCAGCAGGTCCTGCCGCGCGCGCGCCTCCATCCAGGCCTGATCGCCCCAGCGATAGCTTTCCAGATCGCACACCACCGATGCCGACTTGGGCGGATCCTCGCTCTCGAACCCGTACGGGTCGGACTTCTGCTGCCGGTAGGCTCGCAACCGCGCGCGCACCGAATACTTGTAGTTGGTCCCGGCGCCGACGCCCGGCACGAACAGCTCCCACACGCCGCCCGAGCGCAGACGCATGGGATGCCGCCGCTCGTCCCAATCGTTGAAGTCGCCCACCACGCTGACCACTTCGGCGTTCGGCGCCCACACCGTGAATCGCACGCCCGCCACGCCTTCGCAGGCCACCAGGTGCGCGCCCATGGTGCGGTAGCTTTCGTACTGCGTGCCTTCGCCGTGAATGTGCAGGTCGAAGTCCGAGATCAGCGGAGGAAAACGATACGGATCGTCCATCTCGACGTGCGAGCCGTTCCACAGCGTGATGCGCAACCGATAGCCATGCGGCTCCCGATCCAGCTTGCCGACGAAGAAGCCTTCGGCGCGCGCCTTGTGCATCGGACTCGCGACGCCTCCCGCCACCACCGCGGCATCCATGGCCTGAGGCAGGAACGCGCGCACCTCCCAGCCGCTCTCGGTTCGATGCGGCCCGAGAACGCTGAAGGCATCGCTGTGATGGCCGCTGAGAATCGATTCCACGTCTTGGGCAGTCATGCACAGTTATTATGGCAAGGTGGCCATGCCCAAGGCAGAACTGCACCTGCATCTGGAAGGATCCATCCAGGCCGAGACGCTCCTGGCCATCGATCCCGCGCTTTCGGCCGCCGAGATTCAAGCCAATCTGAAGTGCCGCACTTTCGAGGAATTTCTGCGCGGCTACATCTGGATCACCGGCAAACTGCAAACGCCCGCGCACTACGCGCTCGCGACGCGCCATCTGCTGGAGCGCCTGGCGGCCGAGAACGTCACGTATGCTGAGATCACGCTTTCGGCCGGCGTGGTGCTGTGGAAGCAGCAGGATCTCGCGGCCGTCTACGAGGCCGTCTGGAAGGAATCGCAGCGCTCTCGCGTCCGGACTTATTGGATCCTCGACGCCGTCCGGCACTTCGGCGCCGAACATGGCATGGACGTCGCGCGCTTCGCGGTCACCCGCCGCGAGCACGGCGTCATCGCGTACGGCATCGGAGGCGACGAGGCGCGCGGACCGGCCGAATGGTTTCGCGACGTTTTCGCCTTCGCCCGCGACGGCGGCCTGCACCTGGTCTGTCACGCCGGCGAGACGTGCGGCCCCGAATCGATCTGGGCCGCGCTCGCAATCGGAGCCGAGCGCATCGGACACGGCATCGCGGCCGCGCGCGATCCCGCTCTGCTCCAACACCTGCGCGAATCCGACGTGCCGCTGGAGGTCTCGATCACCAGCAACGTGGCGACGGGCGTAGTCGCGTCGCTCGAACAGCACCCGGTGCGGCAGCTTTACGACGCCGGGGTTCCCATCGTCCTCAACACGGACGATCCATCCTTCTTTAATACGACGCTCACGCGCGAATACGAGCTGGCCGAGCGCACCTTCGGCCTGCCGGTCGATCGGCTCGCAGCCAACAGTTTCCGCTACGCCTTCGCGGCCCCCGCGCGCGACTAAACCCGCGCCCTGGATCCGCCGATGGAACGAAGGGAGAGCTCTCCCGCGGCCGCTCCTTTCGCGTGAAGAATACGTTCCAAACCATCGGCAAGAACTTCCGGCGCCTGGCCCGCCGACGGACGCGCGCCTGCCTGGCCGTGGCCGCTTTCGCGATGCTGACCCGGCTGGCGCTCTTCCCCTGGCTCGGCACGCCCAACCCCACGGTCCACGATGAATTCAGCTATCTGCTAGGCGCCGACACGTTCGCCTCGGGCCGCCTCACCAATCCCACGCATCCGTTCTGGATGCACTTCGAAACCTTCCACGTCATCCAGCAGCCGACCTACGCATCCAAATACCCGCCGCTGCAAGGCCTGGTCCTCGCGCTGGGCCAGATCCTGGGCAGTCCCTGGATCGGCGTCTGGCTGAGCGTGGGCGTCATGTGCGCGCTGGTGTGTTGGGCCTTGCAAGGATGGCTGCCGCCCTCGCCCGCGCTGCTCGGCGCGATGCTGGTCGCGATCCGCCTCGGCATCTTCGACTATTGGATGAATTCCTACTGGGGCGGAGCCATCGCCGCAACCGGCGGCGCGCTGGTGATCGGAGCGCTTCCCCGGTTGAAGCGCAAACTGCGTGCCCGCCATGCCGCTGCGTTCGGACTCGGCCTGGCGATCTTGATGAACAGCCGTCCCTATGAAGGCGCGATTCTGGGAGCCGCCGCCGCGGTGTCGCTGGCTGTGGCGCTGATCCGCCGCCGCGAGCCCCTGCTTCGCGTGCTCTCGCGCATCGCTCTGCCGGCTGGTGTGATTCTCGGCTTGGCCGCCTGCGGAACCGCGTTCTACAACTTCCGCGTCACCGGCAGCCCCCTGCGCATGCCGTACCAGGTCCACGAGGCCCAATATGTCGTGAGCTCCGTCTTCTTGTGGGACAAGCCGCGGCCCGTTCCGGTCTATCACAACGAGCCGATGCGCCGTTATTGGTCCGTCTTCGACGTGCAGGTGGAAGATCTCATGCGCGGCCATCCCGTCCTCAGCACGCTGCTGAAGCTCGGTTACGGCTACGAGTTTTACCTCGGCAACGGCTTCATGGTGCTGCCGCTGTTCGGTCTGATCGTTCTCTGGCGGAACGCGCGCGCGCGGCTGGCTCTGATCCTGTTCGGTGTTTTCCTGCTGGGCCTGGTGCCGGAGAAAACCATCTGGCCGCACTACCCCTCGCCGTCGCTGGCGCTGTTCTTCCTGCTCATCATGTACGGCTTTCTCGGCATCCGATCGTGGAAGATCGGTCGCGCTCCGGTCGGCGCCGGCCTGGTGAAGCCGCTCATGATCGCGTTCTATGTGCAGAGCCTGATGTACATCGTGTTCGCCTGCCTGCATCTGGATGGGGCGCACGTTGGCGGCGCCGCCGATTTCGCGCAGGCGCGCCGGAGTCTGGCCGCGAAGCTTGAAAAGCTGCCGGGACAGCAGCTTGTGATGGTGCGCTACACGCCTCAGCACATCGTTCACAACGAGTGGGTCTTCAATCGCGCCGACATCGACCACGCCAAGGTGGTCTGGGCGCGCGAGCTGGGTCCGCAAGAAGACCGCCCGTTCCTGGAATACTTCCGCGATCGCAAGATATGGCTGCTGGAAGCCGACGCCGATCCACCGCGCCTCAGCCCGGTCCCGGTTCTGAATGTGGGGCAGGCAATCTTGCCTGCAGCCGGCTTTCAGCCGGCCCGCTGATCTTCTAAATCGCCCCCGAGTCGCTCAGCTTCACCCGTACGTTGGTGGTGCGCCCGTTGCGAAAGACCGTCAGCTCCAGCGTGTCGCCGGCCCGCTTGCTCGACAGCGCCCGGCTGATCGCGTCGTTGCGATCGATCGGCCGGCCGTCGATCGCCATGATCAAGTCCCCGCCCACCACCAGTTGCACATTGCCGATCTGCACCGTCTCGCGGCCTCCGCGCAATCCCGCGCGATCCGCCGGCGATCCCGGGTCCACCGCCTGAACCAGCAGTCCGCCTTGCGTCGGCAGGTTCAACGCGTCGGCATAATCGCCCGACACCGGCACCACCGTGACCCCCAGCTTTGGCCGCTTGCGCCCGGCCTGCGTATCTTCCAGCATCGCCTTGGCGCGATTGATCGGCATGGCGAAGCCGATCCCGATACTCCCGCCGTTCGGCCCGAGAATCGCCGTGTTGATGCCGATCACGTTGCCGGAGGAATCCAGCAGCGGCCCGCCGCTATTGCCGAAGTTGATGGCCGCGTCGGTCTGAATGAGACCTTCCAGCTCCTGATCGTTCTCGCCGCGAATGGTCCTGCCCAGCGAGCTCACCACGCCGGTGGTCAGCGTCCCGTTCAGCCCGAAAGGATTGCCGATAGCGAGCACTTTCTGCCCCACCTGGATCCCATCGGAATCGCCCAGCCGCAGCCACGGCAGCGATTTGCGCGGCGTAATCTGGATCAGCGCCAAATCGTTCGATTCGTCGCGGGTCACCAGCGTCGCCTTGTAGCGCGTCTGGTCGGACAGCGTCACTTCGAGGGTGCGCTCGTTCGTCACCACGTGGCTGTTGGTCAGAATTTTTCCATCCCCGCTGATCATGAATCCGGATCCTTGATCGCGCGACGGAACGACGTCCAGGAAAATCGTCCGCCGGTACACCGTGCTGGTCACGTTCACGGTGGCCAGGTGCGCGGTCTTATAGATCTCGATGTTGTTGGTCTCGTCCGCGCTCAGCCCGGCGCCGCGAGCCACGGTCGGTCCCGACCAGCTCTGCGGGGGCACGCCCGATCCCTGCCCCAGGAATCGATACCGCCAGTTCGCCCTGGACGTTATGAAAAGGAAGCCGCCCACCAAAACAGCGGCGACAATCAAGACGCGCAATCTCATGCTGATAAACTCCGTAGCGAGTTGTACACGCCCCGCACTTGTTCGAGCGTGCTTTCCTTGGTGCCCGACGTATCGATCACGTAGTCGGCCACGCGCACTTTCTCATCGAGCGGAAGCTGCCGGCTCAGCCGCGCCAGGACCTCTTCTCTCGTATACGGTCCTCGCTTCATAGCGCGTTCAATCTGCTGTTCCATGCTGCAAACCGCCACGATCAGCTTGTCGAACCTCTTATAACTTCCAGTTTCAACCAGAATCGCCGCCGCGACAACTACGATGGCGTCGGGGTCGGTGCGCTGGATCTCCTCGATCATCCGCCTCTGGCGTGCGCCCACCGCCGGATGCACCAGCCGGTTGAGCTTCTCCAGCATCTCCGGCTGATCGAAAACCAGCGCCGCCAGCTTGCGCCGGTCGATGAAACCCTCCTGGTCGAGAATCCGGTCGCCGAACAAGTTCACTACGTCGTCGAAAACTTCGGCGCCCGGCAGCAGCACCTGGTGCCCCAGCTCGTCGGCCTCGATCAAATGGCAGCCCAGATCCGCCAGCGCCTGGCCGACGAAGCTCTTGCCGCTCGCTAGCCCGCCCGTCAGCCCTACCCGCAGCATAAATGCTGCTCGGCGGCGGCCACCGTGTTGGCCATCAGCATCGCGATGGTTAGCGGACCCACGCCTCCCGGCACCGGCGTATAAGCGCTAGCCAGTTCCAGCGCCGCCTCCGCATCCACGTCGCCTACTAACCCTTTGCCGTCCGGCCCGCGATTCTGTCCGACGTCGATGACCACGGCCCCCGGCCGGATGAACTCGCGCGTCACCAGCCGCGGCTTTCCGATGGCCGCCACCAGGATGTCCGCGCGCCGGCACTCCTCCGCCAGATTAGACGTCTTCGAGTGGCAGATGGTCACGGTCGCGCTCTGGTGCAGCAGCAGCAGGGCGATCGGCTTTCCGACGATATCGCTGCGCCCTATCACCACGGCTTTCTTGCCCGCGATCGGAATCTCGTAGCGCCGCAGCAGCTCTATGATCCCGGCCGGCGTGCAGGCCCGCGGCGCTGGAATATTCGCCACCAGGCTCCCCACGTTCATCGGATGAAACCCGTCGACGTCCTTGTCGGGCTTCACCGCCAGCAGAACGCGCCGGCTGTCCACCTGCTTGGGAAGCGGCACCTGCACCAGGATTCCATCGATCTCGCTGCGCTGGTTGAGTCCTTCGATGATGCCCAGCAAGTCACCGGTCGAGATGGTGGCCGGCGGCGTGATCTTCTCGCTGTAGATGCCCAGGTCGCCGCAGGCCTTGGTCTTGCCGCGCACGTAGATCTCGGACGCGGGATCGTTGCCTACCAACACCACAGCCAGGCCCGGCGGCCGGTGACTCGCCGTCAACTTCGCGACGCGCGGCCGCAGCTCCGCCAGAATCTGTTCCCGCACCCATTTTCCATCCAGGATCTTGGCGCTCACTCATTCGTGAGCATAGCAGACGATGTGGCGCACGCACTCATGCGTGCCGCGTTCACACTCGTGTGAACGCTAGGGGTGAACGCGAAGGACTGACGGACGTTTCCAAGACCGCCTCACTTCGTTGGCCGCTTGCTCTTCGCCTTGGCCGGCGTCGCCCGCTCATTCAGCAGCTTCAGCGCCTGCTCGCGAATGTGCTGGTCCTGCTGGTCGTCGAAAAATTTCTCGTCCTTGCCGCTGTACTGCGCGCGAATCATCCCCTTGCGGTCGATGAACACCATCAGCGGAACCAGCGGCCGCTCGTCCTTGGGCCACTGCAGATACTCGAGCGCCGGCGCCCCGCCCGCGATTCCCACCGGAAACGGCGGATTGAACTGCCGCACGAAACCCGGAATGTCCGGGTTGTCGTTCACCGCGGCCTCCACCACCTCAAACCCCTTCGGACCGAGATCCTTCTGAATGCCACTCAGAACCTGAGTGGTTTTTTGGCAGTGCGGTCAAGTGGTGAGAATGAAGACCAGGCACAGCACCTTGCCGCGGTATTGGGTCACCAGCAGTTGCTTGTCACCCGCAAGCCCGATGACAAACTCCGGCGACTTCCGCGGTATCTCGATCCCGAAGGCCGAGGCGGCCACCAGCAAAAGCATGAATATCCGTCGACGCATTGGAAAATTTGAGTATACCGGACTCGCGAAGCCTATCGCGCTCAAACACCGGCGGACAGACTTCACGTCCGTGGCACTCTCATCAGAACGCGACTTCCTACACCAACTCCAGCCGAATCCGGCGACCGACTGCGACCGCGGCCTTTTGAAGCGTGCTCAACGTCACTGCGGCATTCTCCGGATCGAGAAGCCTGTCGAGCGCCGCTCTGCTGGTATGCATTCTCCGGGCCATCGCTGCTTTCGTGAGACCCTTTTGCTGCATGGCCGTTTCAACCTGGCGGGAAACCACTCGCTTGATAGCAGCCGCGCTGACCTCCTCATACAGGCCCTCCTCGCGAAGCCAACTGTCGAAAGATGATCCAATGTTCTTCTTCTTCATCCCGGTTGCCCCTTCTTGCGCTTGATCGCCAGGTCCAGGTCCTTTTTCGGAGTTTTCTGTCTTCACAACCAGCGTATCATTTTTGATACAGGTCGGCAATACCCTTTGGTTGGGAGTCACCATCCGCACGACGCTTTCTTCGCTTCCCCGTCAACTATTTCCATGCGCCACCCTGTGCCCGCAACTTCGCCCAATGCTATCCCGTTCCCAGGAGGCATTCCCATGAACGAATCCCATCTTTTCCCCAACGGCGCGCAGGACCCTTCCGCCGCCACAAGCGGCATCACCACCGAGACCCAGCGCCCCGACCGCGCCGCCATCAACCGCGCCAACGCCCAACACTCCACCGGCCCGCGCACCCCCCAAGGCAAGCAGCGCTCCTCGCTCAACGCCCTCCGTCATGGACTCACCGGCCACACCATCGTCCTGCCCTCCGAAGATCTGGACGCCTACCAGAGCCACCACCAGGCTTTCCTGGACGAATATCAACCCCAAGGTGCCACCGAAACGCAACTGCTCCAGGAACTCAGCGACACCGCCTGGCGTCTCAATCGCATCGCCGCGCTCGAAACCAATCTCCTGACGCTCGGCCTCACCGGCCACATCGAGAAAATCTCCACCGGCCATCCCGAAGCCGACGCCGCCCTCGCCATCGCCGCCGCGTTTCGCGAACAGACCCGCGCGCTGAACACCATCAGCACACTCGGCCAGCGGCTCTCCCGGCAATTTCAAAAAACCCTCGAGCAGCTCCGCCAGCTCCAGGCCGAACGCCGCCAGAAAGAAGATCGCCAGCTCCACCGCGCTGCCAAACTCCTCAAGGCGCACAAGATGGACGGAGTCCCCTACGACCCCGCCCAGGATGGCTTCGTTTTTTCAAATGACCAGATCGAGACCTACTTGAACCGCCGCGACCGGCTGGACCAGGCCGCCCACACCCTCTACTGCACCTAGGCAATCGGGCGTTGCCGCTCTGCTTCCGTCCGTGTACGATACGAGACGCATGCTGTTTTCCGACCTCGCCCTCTCGCGCCGCCTGGAACGCGCCGAAGGACACGCCTGCCTTCAGTTCGCCCAGGCGCGGCGTCGCTTGTTCCCCGCGAGCGGCGCCGGTTGGATGGAATGCGCGGGAGCCTATGCAGTCTTCGACGGCGTCGACTCGCCCATCACCCAGAGCTTCGGACTCGGCATCTTCGAACCCCTGAGCGCAGCTTCACTGGATGCGATCGAGCGTTTCTTCTTCGATCGCGGGAGCGCGGCGATTCACGAAGTGAGCCCGCTCGCCGGCGTCGAAGCGCTGGACCTGCTCTGCGCGCGCCACTACCGGCCCATCGAAATCAGCAATGTCCTGTATCGGCCACTCGATCCGCCCTTCGCTGAAAGCCCCGCCAACATCCGGGTGCGCGCGATCGGTCCTGACGAAGCCCAACTCTGGAGCGACGTCAGCGCGCGGGGCTGGGCGCACGAACACCCGGAATTACTGGAGTTCCTACAACAAATGGGCGCGCTCTCTTCGGCGCGCGAAGACACTCTATGTTTCCTCGCCGAGCTGGACGGCCAACCCGGCGCCGCCGGCGCGCTCTGCATGCACCAGGGAGTGGCATTGTGTGCGGGTTCGGCCACGGTTCCGGAGCTGCGCCGCCGCGGCCTGCAATCGGCGCTCCTGAACCACCGCCTGCGCTACGCCTCCGAGCACGCTTGCGACATCGCCATGATGGTGGCTCTCGCCGGCAGCGAGTCCCAGCGCAACGCCGAACGCAAAGGATTCCGCATCGCCTACACCCGCACCAAGTGGCGCTCGGGGACAGACGAATCTGTCCCAAGCGGCAAGAGCCTCTCTTCGAAACCATGAGAGGTCTTCGCGCGTGGACAGATCCGTCTGTCCCCGTCCCCCGGAATCTGTCCCAAGCGGCAAGAGTCTCTCTTCGAAACCATGAGAGGTCTTGGCGCGTGGACAGATCCGTCTGTCCCCGTTCCCCGAATCTGTCCCAAGCGGCAAGAGTCTCTCTTCGAAACCATGAGAGGTCTTCGCGCGTGGACAGATCCGTCTGTCCCGTACGTTTTTCCCCCGTCCGCTATAATTTAAGTTCCATGCACACTATTCGTCGCGTCGCCGTGCTCGGTGCGGGCACCATGGGTTCTCGCATCGCCGGCCATTTCGCCAACGCTGGCATTCCCGCTCTCCTGCTCGACATCGTCGTCCCCGGACAGCCCAACCGCAACGCCGCCGCGCTCAAGGGCATCGAGAACACGCTCAAGCAGCGCCCCGGTGGATTCTTCACCGACGACAAGGCCGCCCTCGTCCGGCCCGGCAATTTCGAAGATCACCTGGGCGGCGTTTGCGAGTGCGACTGGATCATCGAAGCCGTCACGGAAAATCTCGAAATCAAGCGCGACCTGTGGCGCAAAGTCGACGCCGTCCGCAACCCCGGCGCCATCCTCTCCACCAACACCAGCGGCATTCCGCTCGCCCACATCTCGGACGGCTTCTCGCACGAGTTCCGCCGCCAGTTCCTGGGCACGCACTTCTTCAATCCGCCGCGCTACCTGCACCTGATGGAGTTGATCCCCGGCGCCGACACCGACCCGCACATCCTGGCCGCCGTCGAGGAGTTCGCCGACCGCCGTCTCGGCAAAGGCGTGGTCCGCACCAAGGACACTCCCAACTTCATCGGCAACCGCATCGGCAGCTTCTTCGGCGGCACCATCGCGAAGACCATGATGGAGGAAGATTTCACCATCGAAGAGGTGGATGCCATCACGGGATCGCTCATCGGCCTGCCCAACAGCGCCAGCTTCCGCCTGCTCGACCTGGTGGGCCTGGACGTCTGGGCCTTCGTCGGAACGAATCTCTACCACGCCGTCCCCGACGATCCCTGGCGCGACCGCTTCCTGCCCACTGACTTCCAGAACAAAATGATCGAGCGCAAATGGATCGGCGACAAAACCGGCCAGGGCTTCTACAAACGCATCGGCAAGGGCGACAACAAAGAGATCCACGCCCTCGATTGGAAGACGCTCGAATATCACCCCGCCGCGAAACCGCGCTTCGCTTCCGTCGACGCCGCCCGCAACATCGAAGACCTGGGCGAGCGCCTGCGCACTCTGCTGCGCTCCGACGACCGCGCCGGCCGCTTCCTGTGGAAGGTCTTCAGCGACCTCTTCCTGTACTCGGCCGAAATGATCCCCCAGATCTCCGACCGCATCGTCGAAATCGACCGCGCCATGCGCTGGGGCTACGCCAACAAGCTCGGCCCCTTCGAGCTGTGGGACGCGCTCGGCTTCGTCGACGTCGTGACGCGCCTGGAAGTGGATCATCGCCCGCTGCCCCAGAACATCAAGACGGCGCTCTCGCACGGCGCCATGTCTCTGTATCGCTGGGCCGGCAGCGTCCATCCCGTCACTGAGTATTTCGATTTCCACACCAACGCCTACCAGCCCATCGAGCCGCGCGCCGGCATCACCGTGCTCTCCGATCTGAAGCGCGCCAACGGCGTGGTCGCCAAGAACGCCGGCGCATCGCTGATCGACCTCGCCGACGGCGTGCTGTGCGTCGAGTTCCACAGCAAGATGAACGCCCTCGGCGAGGACAACATCGGCATGCTGTACGCCGGCCTCGAAGAGACCAACAAGAATTTCGACGCCATGGTGATCGCCAACGAAGGCGAGAACTTCAGCGTCGGCGCGAACCTGATGATGGTGCTGCTGGCCGCGCAGGAAGGCGAATGGGACGAGCTCAACCGCGCCATCAACCGCTTCCAGCAGGCCAACATGGCTTTGAAATACGCCGCGAAACCGGTGGTCTCCGCGCCATTCGCGCGAACCCTGGGCGGCGGCTGCGAAATCGTGCTGCACTCCGCGCGCGCCCAGGCGTCGGCTGAAACCTACATCGGCCTGGTGGAAGTCGGCGTCGGCTTGATTCCCGGCGCCGGCGGTTGCAAGGAGCTGCTGGCGCGCCTCAAGGATCCGCGCAAAGTTTTCGAGCTGATCGGCTACGCCAAAGTCTCCTCCAGCGCCGAGGAGGCCAAGAAGCTCGGCTTGCTCGACCGCGCCGACTCCATCTCGATGAACCCCGAGCGCCTCATCGGCGACGCCAAGCAGTTGGCTCTTTCGCTCGTTCCGCGCTACGCGCCCGGCGTCCCGCGCACCGACATCAAAGTCGCGGGCGAAAGCGGCTTCGCGCTGCTGAAGCTGGGCGCCTGGTCCATGCGCCAGGGCCACTTCATCAGCGACCACGACGTCACCATCGCCGAAAAACTCGGCAACGTCCTCACCGGCGGCCGCCTCACTGGCGAACAAACCGTCTCCGAACAGTATTTGCTGGATCTGGAGCGCGAAGCATTCCTGAGCCTGTGCGGCCACCCCAAGACACAGGAACGCATGGGGTATATGCTAAAGACAGGTAAACCACTCCGCAACTGAGTCTGGGTGGACTATGCACCGCGTGGCGCACGCACTCGTGCGTGCCGCGTTCGCACTCGTGCGAACGCAACGAAGAATTTAAGGAACCAACCATGAACGCCGTAATCGTCGATTGTCTCCGGACCCCCGTCGGCAAAGCCCCCAAAGGTACGCTGCGCACCACGCGCCCGGACGACCTGGCCGCGCTCGTCTTCCGCCGCCTGCTCGAAAAATATCCGGCCGTCCCCGCCTCCGAAATCGACGACGTGATTCTCGGCTGCGCCAACCCGGAAGGCGAATCCGGCATGAACATGGCGCGCGTGGCCGCACTCCGCGCCGGCCTGCCCGACTCGGTCCCCGGCGTCACCATCAATCGCTTCTGCTCCTCGGGCCTGCAAGCCATCGCCATGGCGGCCGATCGCATCCGCTCCGGCGGCGCTCAGATCATCCTCGCCGGCGGCGCCGAATCCATGAGCATGATTCCGATGTCCGGCTACAAGTTCGCGCCCAATCCCTGGATGGTCGACAACCTGCCCCAGATCTACATGGGCATGGGTCTCACCGCCGAAGAGGTCCAGCGCAAGTACGACGTCAGCCGCTCCGACGCCGACCAGTTCGCGTATCGCAGCCATCAGAACGCCCTGCGCGCCCAGGCCGAAGGCCGATTCGACGAAGAGCTGGTCCCGGTGGAACTGCAATCGACGGTGCTCGAAAACGGGAAGCCGCAACACCGCGAGTCCGTGTTCAGCAAGGATGAAGGCCCGCGCGCCGACACGTCGCTCGAAGCGCTGGCCAAGCTAAAGCCGGTTTTCGACGCCAACGGCAGCGTCACCGCGGGAAATTCTTCGCAGACCAGCGATGGCGCCGCTGCCGCGCTGGTGATGTCCGAACAGAAAGCCCGCGAGCTGGGGCTCAAGCCCATGGCCCGATTCGTCAGCTTCGCGGTCGGCGGCGTGCCTCCCGAGATCATGGGCATCGGACCGGTGGTCGCGATCCCCAAGGCGCTGGCGCTGGCGGGCCTGAAGACCTCCGACATCGGCGTCATCGAGCTGAACGAAGCCTTCGCCGTGCAGGCGCTGGCCGTGATTCGCAAGACCGGCCTGGATCTGGAGCGGGTGAACCCCAACGGCGGAGCCATCGCGCTCGGTCATCCGTTGGGCTGCACCGGCGCCAAACTGACCGCAACCATCCTGCGGGAAATGCAACGCCGCGACTTGAAATATGGAATGGTGACAATGTGCGTAGGCGGCGGCCAGGGCGCCGCTGGAATTTTCGAACGTCTTAACTGAACGAGAAACCAGAAACTAGAAAACGAGAAACTGTTATGGCATCCTCTACTCTCTCGCCCACGAAACACCAAGGCGGTTCATTCCTGCTCGAACCGACGACTTCCGATGAGATCTTTACTCCGGAGGATTTTACCGACGAACACCGGGCCATCGCCCGCACCACCGAAGAATTCTGGACCAAGGAAGTCGCTCCCAATGTCGAGGGGATCCAGCATCAGGAACCCGGCTTGGCCGTTTCGATCCTCCGCAAGTCCGGCCAGCTCGGCCTGCCCGCGGTAGTGATTCCGGAAAAGTTCGGCGGCATGGAGATGGATCTCACCTCGGCCATGATCGTCGCCGAGGGCATCTCGAAAGACGGTTCCTATTCCGCCTGGCACGGCGCGCAGGCCGGCATCGGCGCATTGCCGTTGTTGCTGTTCGGCACCGAGGATCAGAAACAGCGCTATCTGCCCAAAGTCTCCACCGCTGAAATGGTCGCCGCTTACTGCCTCAGCGAACCGCAGGCCGGCTCCGACGCTCTGGCCGCGAAAACGCGCGCTGATCTCACGCCCGATGGCAAGCACTACATCCTCAATGGCCAAAAGATGTGGATCACCAACGGAGGCGCGGCGGATCTCTACACCATCTTCGCCAAGGTCGGCGGCGAGAAGTTCACTGCGTTCCTGGTGGAGCGCAAATTCCCCGGCGTTCAGCCCGGCGCCGAAGAAAAGAAGATGGGCATCAAGGGCAGCTCCACCACGGCTGTCTACCTCGACAATGTCAAAGTGCCGGTCGAAAACGTGCTCGGCGAAATCGGCCGTGGCCATATCATCGCGTTCAACATTCTCAACCTGGGCCGCTTGAAGCTGGGACCATTCGCAGTCGGCGGCGCCAAGGAAGTGCTGCGCGCTTCCATCAAGTACGCCAAGGAGCGCAAAGCCTTCGGAAAATCCATCGCCGAGTTCGGGATGATCCAACACAAGCTGGCCGAGATGGCCATCCGGCTCTTCGCCACTGAATCGTGCAGCTATCGCGTGGTCGGCTTGATTCAAGGCGAGCTGGAAGGCTTCTCCTGGTCGCAGCCCGACGCCGCGAAAACCATGCTCAAAGCGGTCGAGGAATACGCCGCCGAGTGTTCCTTCATCAAGGTATTCGCCTCGGAAATGCTCGACTACGTGGTCGACGAAGGCGTTCAAATCCACGGCGGCTACGGTTACCATCAGGACTACCCCGTCGAGCGCGCCTATCGCGACTCGCGCATCAACCGCATCTTCGAAGGCACCAACGAAATCAACCGCCTGCTCGCCACCGGCATGCTGCTGAAGCGCGCCCAGCGCGGCCAGTTGGGCCTGGTCGAAGCGGTCAAGAAACTACAGGCCGAGATTCTGGGCGGCCCGTCGCTCTCAACCGCCGCCGATGAGGACAGCAAGCTGGTGGAGAACGCCAAGAAAGTCGCGCTGCTCACTCTCGGCGTCGCCTATCAGAAGCACATGGCCGCGCTCGAGGATCAGCAGGAAGTTCTGGCCGGCATCACCGACATCTCGATGAACGCCTTCGCCATGGAATCGGCTCTGCTCAGAACTCAAAAGCTGGCGAAACAACACAAGGGCGAAAACGCCCAGGACATGACCGCCGTCTTCCTGCGCGAGGCCATGGAAATCGTGGAAAGCTCGGCGCGCACCGTGTTGGCCGCCTGCTCCGATGGCGACGCGCTGCGCATGAATCTCGCGGTGCTGAAGCGCTTCACCAAGTTCGAACCGGTGGACGCCATCGCAACCCGCCGCCGCATCGCAGCCCGGTTGCTCTCGGCAGACCGCTACTCGGTGTAGCAAACGTGGCGCACGCACTCGTGCGAACGCCTCGGTTATGAAGATCGTCATCACCGTCGGACTCCCAGGCTCCGGCAAGTCAACCTACCTGGCGCGGCGGCGCCTGAACGCGATCTCATCCGATGAAATTCGCCGCCTGCTGGCCGACGACCCGCGCGATCAGTCGATCAACGCCCGGGTCTTTTCGACCATCCGCCACTTGATCCGCCAGCGCATCGCCGTCCGCCGCCGGGTCACCTACGTCGACGCCACGCACTTGACGCGCTGGGAACGCCGCCCCTACGTCCAGCTCGCGCGGCGTTACCAGTGCAAACTCGAAGCGCTGTACTTCGACGTCCCCGTCGAGACCTGCCTCCGCCGCAACCGCAAGCGCCACCGCCTGGTGCCCGAGAGCGCGATTCGTCAGATGGCCGCGCGGCTCCAACCGCCCACGAAAGAAGAAGGCTTCAGCCGCATCACTCGGCTCCCACCTGCACGATGAGTTTGCCCGCGTTCGATCCATCGAACAGCTTCTTCAAGGCACGCGGCGCATTCTCGAGACCCTGTACTACGTCCACGCGATACTTCAGCTTGCCCTGCATCGCCCAGCCGATCATTTCTTTGATCGCGTCTTCGGCGCGAGGCAGGTAATCGGTGACCAGAAAACCTTCCATGCGAGCGCGCTTCATGATGAGGTTCACCAGATTCGACGGCCCCGGCGCCGGGGTGCCTGCATTGTACATAGAGATCATTCCGCAGACCGAAATTCGCGCACCCAGATTGATGAGATCCAGAACCGTTTCAAGAATCTTGCCGCCGACGTTGTCGAAATAGATGTCGATTCCCTCGGGACAGTGCCGCATCAAAGCTTCGCGGACGTTCTCGGTCTTGTAGTTGACCGCCGCGTCGTAACCGAGTTCTTTGATCCAACGGCATTTCTCGTCGCTCCCGGTGAGTCCAACGACGCGCAGGCCTTTGATCTTCCCGATCTGTCCCACCAGCGATCCCACCGCGCCCGCCGCGGTCGATACCACCAGCGTCTCGCCGGGCTTCGGCCGGCAGATGTCCAGCAGTCCGAAGTAAGCGGTCAGTCCGATGTGTCCCAGCAGTCCGAAAAACGCAGTGGTCGGAACCGGCAGTCCTTTGGGAAGCTTGGTCAATGCGGGGCCGGGCAGCACGGCGTACTGCTGCCAGCCAAGCAAACCTTGCGCCAGGTCGCCGGGCGCGAAACCGGAGTGCCGCGATTCTTCCACCACGCCGATCCCAATGCCGCGCATCACCTCGCCGAGTTTGGGCGCGGGCAAGTAGGAATCGGCTTCGTTCATCCAGACGCGATTGGTCGGGTCCAGCGAAAGATACACCGATCGCACCAGCACCTGGCCGTCCTCTAACGCCGCCACCGGCGCCTCGTTCCACCGGAAGTCGGAGTCCTTCACCAGGCCGTCCGGCCGCGCGGCGATCAACCATTGATGATTCGTCTGCATGGTGAGAGTATACTGTGCCTGATGCATTCCAAGTTGCAGCGTGCCGTGCTGCTGCTCGCGCTTCTGTCGCTGGCCTCCTGCCAGCAGCGCACCAGGAAGCTGATCGGAGTGGTGCCCAAGGCGACCTCGCATCTCTTCTTCATGTCCGTGCAGGCCGGAGTGCGCGCCGCCGAGAAGGATTTCAACGTTGAAGTGCTATGGAACGGCCCGCGCGAGGAGACCGAGTATTCCCGCCAGATCGAAATCGTGGACTCGATGATCGCGCGCCGCGTCGACGCGCTGGCCATCTCCGCCACCGATCATACCGCGCTGGTCAAGCCGGTCCAGCGCGCCATGGACGCCGGGATTCCGGTGACCGTCTTCGATTCGGGCCTCGACCTCACCGGCTACGTCACCTTCGTCGCCACCGACAACTATGGCGCCGGCGAGACCGCCGCGCGCCGGCTGGCCGCGCTGATCGGAGGCCGCGGCAAAGTGGCCGAGCTGATGCACAAGCCCGGCGGCATGTCCACCGTCGATCGCGAGCGCGGATTCGAGGAAGTGATGGCCAAGGAGTTTCCCTCCATCCGGATCGTCGCGCGCCAGTACGGCATGGCCGACCGCGCCAAGTCGCGCGACGCGGCGGAAGATATGCTAACGGCGCATCCCGATCTGGACGGCATGTTCGCTTCGGCGGAGGCGAACTCCATCGGAGCCGTGCAGGCCATCAAGGCGCGCAGCCTGTCGGGCAAGATCAAGCTGGTCACCTTCGATTCGAGCGACATGCACATCGAAGCGCTCAAGGACGGGACCATCGATCTCATGCTGGTGCAGGACCCCTACCGCATCGGCTATGAAGCCGTGCGCAGCCTGGTGATGAAGCTCAACGGCCAGACGCCGCCTCGGCGGATGGATCTGAAGGTGCACGAAATTCGCAAGTCCGACCTGCCTCAACCGGAAGTGCAGGCGCTGTTGTTTCCGAGGTGGAAGAGCGAGCAGCCCTAGTTAGTCGACAAAGTTAGTCGACAAATTCGACGCGGTATTCTTCGATCACCGGGTTGGCCAGAACATCGCGCGCGATCTGATCGATCTCGGCGGCCGCCTTGTCGCGATTGGTCCCGGGTTCCAGAGTGATCTCGAAAAACTTGCCCTGCCGCACCGCCGCGATCGCGGTATGGCCCAGACCGGCCAGCGCGGAGCGGATGGTCTGGCCCTGAGGATCCAAAACAGTCGGCTTCATGGAGACGTACACGCGAGCTTTCATGGAAATTCCATTGTAGCCCTATGTCCTAACTGGAACTTTGGTCCTAACACCAGAAGGACTATGAGAATGAATCGATCGATTGATGGCGGCTAGTGCCTCGACAGTATTGAATGGAGAAGCAAGTCAATTTCCGGATGGAGGAAAAAATGAACTTAGTTACATTCGTGCAAACGGCCTTGGTTCAACTGAAAAAGGACCGCCGAGGCCAGGACCTTATCGAGTATGCCCTGATGGCCGGCTTCGTGGCGGTCGCCGCGGGCGCCGTCATGCCCAGCGTTTCCGCCAGCATCAGCACCATCTTTTCTCAAGTTTCGAGCGTGATGTCGGTAGCGGCCTCGCAGAGCTAACCTCCCAAACCCTCAAGCCAACTGTTTCAAGCTGGACACGCGGCGCGTCACTGTCCTAACCTACAACTTACGGGACGGAGGCGCGCTATCGTCAAAGTTTGTGTGCTGGCCAGCAGTAGTTCGGGCAACTCGACGTTCATCCGAACCGAGCGAACGCGCATCCTGGTCGATGCGGGCTTGAGCAAACGCGACATCCTGGCCCGCCTGGCGGCGATTGATGAGCAAGCGGAGAACCTGGACGCGATCCTGGTGACTCACGAGCACTCCGATCACGTCAGCGGGCTGGTCTCGCTGGCCCGGCATCTGAACGTTCCGGTTTATATCACGCGCCTGACAGCTCCGGCAATTCCCTGGGGCGAGTTCACGCCCAAGCTGGACTGCTTTCAGGCCGGCACCACGTTCTCAGTCGGCGACATCGACGTCGACAGCTTCACGGTTCCGCACGACGCCATCGATCCGGTGGGCTTCTGCTTTCGGGCCGCCGGGATCAAAGTCGGCGTCGTGACCGACCTGGGCTACGTTCCCGATTCGATCAAGTTTCACCTGCGCGGCGCCGATCTGCTGGTGCTCGAATCGAACCACGATCTCGAGATGCTCAAGGTAGGGCCCTATCCCTGGTCCGTCAAGCAGCGGGTGATGGGACGCAAGGGGCACTTGTCGAACGAAGTGGTTTCCGACTTCATCCGCTGCGATCTGGACACGTCCATCAGCACGCTGGTGCTGGGGCACTTGAGCGAGCACAACAATCATCCCGAGATCGTGAGAGCCATGGCGGCGCGCGCGCTGGATGGGGCCAGGCGCAGCCTGTTCACGCGGCTGGTGGTGGCCAATCCCAAGGAACAGACCGAGGTCTTCAGCTACTGAATGATCGAGCGCTACACACGAGCCGAGCTGGGCCGCATCTGGAGCGAAGAGAACAAGTACCGGCAGTGGCTGGAAGTGGAGCTGGCTACCGCCGAGGCTCTGGCTGAGACCGGGCAGGTCCCGAGCGACGCGGCGCGGCTGTTGCGCGAGCACGCCCGGTTCGACGTCGCCCGCATCCAGGAAATCGAGCGCGAGGTCCGGCACGATGTCATTGCGTTCACCACCGCGGTGGCCGAAAGCATGGCCGCGGCGGGGCACGCCGGCGCGTCGCGCTGGTTTCACTACGGTCTGACGTCCAACGATGTGGTGGACACCGCGCAGGCGCTGGTGATCCGCGCTGCGTCCAAGGTGATTCTGGATGGCATCCACGCGCTGGCCGATGTGCTGAAGGCCCGGGCCTTCGAGTTCAAAGACGCGATTCAGATCGGACGCACGCACGGAATCCACGCCGAGCCGATCACCTTCGGCCTGAAGCTGGCGCTCTGGTACGACGAGATGGAGCGCAACCTGCGGCGTTTTTCGACGGCTGCGGAAGAAATGCGCGTCGCGAAGATTTCAGGCGCGGTCGGGACCTTCGGCCACATCGGACCGGAGGCCGAGGAACGGATCGCGAAGCGCTTGGATTTGCGGCCGGCGCCGATCGCGTCGCAGGTGATCTCACGCGACCGCCATGCTGAGTATGTGTCGGCGCTCGCGCTGATCGCCGCCACGCTCGAAAAGATCGCGCTCGAGGTCCGGCACCTGCAGCGCACCGAAGTCCGCGAAGCCGAAGAGCCGTTTTCCGAGGGCCAGAAGGGATCCTCGGCGATGCCGCACAAGCGCAATCCGGTGGTCTCGGAACAGATTTGCGGCCTGGCACGGGTGGTGCGAGCCAACGCGCAGGCGGCTTTCGAGAACATCGCTCTGTGGCACGAACGCGACATCTCCCACTCGTCGGTGGAGCGTATTATCCTCCCCGACTCCACCACGCTGGTGGATTATATGCTCTCGAAAGCCCATTGGCTGATCTCGGGGCTGCGGGTTAACACCCAGCGGATGAAGGCGAACCTGGACCTGACCAAGGGGCTGGTCTTCTCCGGGCAGCTCCTCCTGGACCTGGCTGCGGCAGGGATGCTCCGTGAAGAAGCTTACAGACTGGTTCAGTCCCATGCCATGCAGTCCTGGGAAACGGACGGGGATTTTCGGGCCGCAGTCACGTCCGACGCCGGAATCCAGCGTTATCTTACGCCCGACCGGCTGGCAGAGAGCTTCAGTGTTTCCAGGCAGTTAGCGAACATCGACCGCATCTTCCAGCGGGTCTTCGAAAAGCCCTAGTAGTCCCTACCCCAAATCTCCGCTTCCATTTCGGCCCTCTTCGATTAAACTATACCTAGGAGACGGGTGGCGTCGGATGAAGACCATTTGCCCAGAAGATCGGTCCGCGGAGCTAGACCTCGCGCGTGTACTGGTGGTAGACGACGATCCTACCTCCCGTCTAACGCTCCAGACAGTACTAAAAGCCGGGGGATACCGGGTGGATGCGGCTGCCTCGGCCGCCGAAGCCGTCGGTAAGATGGACGAGCAGGAGTACGAGCTGGTGCTGAGCGACCTGCAAATGGAGTCGCCCGAAGCCGGGTTGAAGGTGCTGGCGCACGCCCGGATGATGGACTATAAGCCCGCCACGGCGCTGGTGACCACCTATCAGAACATGCGGCCGCTGAAGACGGCGCGCATGTTGATCACGCCCGAGGACATTCCCGGGCTGCTCGCGAAAGTGGCCAACCTGATCAGCGAACGTGCGGCGCGGCGCGTAGAGCGCGAGATGCGGCACGCCACGTAAGGTCAGAACCGGGGACAGACGGCTCTGTCCACTGCGCGGTCGTTTCGTGAACTAATCAGACCTTATTCTGCCGCTGGGACAGAGACGTCTGTCCCCTCTAGATTACGTCCACGCCCATACTGCGGGCGGTGCCTTTCACGCTGCGCACCGCGGATGCCAGGTCGAAGCAGTTCAGGTCCGGCATCTTGATCTTGGCGATCTCCTCCACCTGCTTTTCGGTGATCTTTCCGACCTTTTGCTTATTGGGTTCCGGCGATCCCTTGGCCAGATTCACCGCGCGCTTGATGAGCACCGGCACGGGCGGTGTCTTGGTGATAAAGGTGAACGACCGATCGGTATAGATGGTGATCACCACCGGGATGATGAGACCTTCCTGGTCCTTGGCGGAGGTCTTGGCGTTGAACGCCTTGCAGAACTCCATGATGTTCACACCTTGCGGGCCGAGCGCGGTGCCGACCGGGGGCGCCGGCGTGGCTTTCCCAGCCGGAATTTGCAGTTTGACTTGCGCGGTAACTTTCTTTGCCATGTTTGTCTAGATCTTTTCTACTTGCAGAAAATCCAATTCCACCGGAGTGGCGCGGCCGAAAATGGTCACCAGCACGCGCAGCGTGTTGCGCTCCGAATTGATCTCGTCGATCTTGCCCGAGAAGTTCGCGAACGGTCCGTCGATGATCTTGACGGTCTCGTTCTTTTCGAACGTCATCTTGGGGCGAGGCTGCTTGGCCGAAGTCTGCTGGCGGTACAGAATGTTGTTCACTTCTTCGGCCGACAGCGGCACCGGGCTGTTGCCGCCGCCCACGAATCCGGTGACGCGCGGGGTGTTCTTCACCTCGTGCCAGAGCTGATCGTTCATCTCCATCTGGACCAGCACGTAGCCGGGGTACAGCAGGCGCTTGCTGGTGACTTTTTTGCCGGCCCTCAGCTCCATCACCTCTTCAGTCGGGATCAGGATCTGGCCGATCTTGTCGGCGAAACCGAAGGCCTGAGCGCGGCCTTTCAGGGAATCCGCCACCTTCTGCTCAAATCCCGAGTAGGTGTGGATGATGTACCAGTTTTTGTTCTCGTCGCTGGCGGATGGAGCTGCCGCTTCATCGCCATCGGCTGGGGCGGCCTCCGCGACAGCGGCCGATTCTTCGGTCTCCGGGGCGGCCAAGGCGGGCGCTTCTTCCCCGGCGGCTTCTCCGGACGGTGACGGCTCGCCCGCGGTGTCTGGTGTTGAAATGATTTCGTCCTCTGCCATCTCGTACTTCCCGGCTACCGGGAGAATGTCTCGAAGAGCTTCTGGATCGCGCGGTTGACCACTTCGTCGACCACCATGAAGAAAGCTCCAAAGGCAAAAACCGCGACAATGACGACCACCGTGGTAGCCCGCACCTGTTTCCAGGACGGCCAGGTGACGCGGCGCATCTCGGTCTGCAGCTCTTCGAAATAGTCCTTGATCTGCACGGGCCAACTGGAGACCCGCTGGATGAAGTTTCCGGACTCGCCTTGCTGTATTTCTGCTGTCGCCATTCTCAACTTCCTTATCTTCCGCTGCTGGCAGGGGCAGAGGGATTCGAACCCCCAAAGGCGGTTTTGGAGACCGCTGGTTTACCGTTAGCCTATGCCCCTAACTCGTTCTCTCGTTTACTCGTTTCTAGTTCTCTCGTTCCGGATACCCGCAAAGTCGCCAACGATGAACTAGCAACGAGGAACGAGAGAACTCCCTTCTTAGTTTACTTGATTTCGCGGTGTACCTGATGTTTGCGGCAAAAGGCGCAGAATTTCTTGAGTTCCAGCCGCTCGGTGTTGGTCTTCTTGTTCTTGGTCTGGCTGTAGTTCTTGCGCTTGCACTCAGTACACTGCATGGTTATGATTTCACGCATCGTCGTTCTCCTGGGATCCTATTCCAAAATCTCGGTGACCGTTCCGGCTCCCACGGTCCTTCCGCCTTCGCGGATCGCAAACCGCAGCCCCTTGTCCATGGCCACCGGCGTGATCAGCTCCACTACCAGGTCCACGTTGTCGCCCGGCATCACCATCTCGGTTCCTTCCGGCAACTCCGTCACCCCGGTCACGTCCGTGGTCCGGAAGTAAAACTGCGGCCGGTAGCCCTTGAAAAACGGCGTGTGCCGCCCGCCCTCATCCTTGCTCAGCACGAAGATGGCGCCCTTGAAACGCTTGTGCGGCGTGATGGATCCCGGTTTGGCTACCACCTGCCCGCGCTCCACCTCGTCCTTCTCGATGCCGCGGAGCAGCAGCCCCACGTTGTCGCCCGCGCGCCCCTCGTCCAGCAGTTTCTTGAACATCTCCACGCCCGTCACCACCGTCTTGCGCGTGTCGCGGAAGCCCACGATCTCCATTTCCTCGCCGACTTTGCAGATGCCCTTCTCGATGCGCCCGGTCACTACCGTCCCGCGCCCCTGGATGGAGAAAATATCTTCGATCGGCATCAGGAACGGCTTGTCGATGTCTCGCGCCGGCAAGGGCACATAGGAGTCCACCTTGTCCATCAGCTCCATGACCGTCTTTTCCCACTTCTCTTCGCCGTTCAACGCGCCCAGCGCGCTCACCCGCACCACCGGCAGCTCGTCGCCCGGAAACGCGTACTTCGTCAGCAGCTCCCGCACTTCCAGCTCCACCAGCTCCAGCAGCTCGGGGTCGTCCACCATGTCCACTTTGTTCAACGCCACCACGATGCACGGCACGCCCACCTGGCGGGCCAGCAGAACGTGCTCGCGGGTCTGCGGCATGGGCCCGTCGGTGGCCGCCACCACCAGGATGGCGCCATCCATCTGCGCCGCTCCGGTGATCATGTTCTTGATGTAGTCGGCGTGGCCCGGGCAGTCCACGTGCGCGTAGTGCCGCTTGGCGGTCTCGTACTCGATGTGCGCCACCGCGATGGTGATGCCGCGCGCTTTTTCTTCCGGCGCGTTGTCGATCGAATCGAACGACCGGAACTTCACCTTGGGGTTGTTCTTCCCCAGCACCCTGGTAATGGCCGCCGTGAGCGTGGTCTTGCCGTGATCGATGTGCCCGATGGTCCCGATGTTCACGTGCGGTTTGGTGCGGTCAAATTTTTCCTTGGCCATGGATGTCTCGCTCTCCTGTAAGCTGGCTGCTTTCTGCTACCTCGTAACTCGGCCCTGAACCTTGGCCACGATCTCTTCCGCCAGGTTCTTGGGAACCTCTTCGTACTGCCCGAAATGCATGGTGAAACTGCCGCGGCCCTGGGTGCGCGAGCGAAGCTCGGTGGCATATCCGAACATCTCCGACAACGGCACCATGGCCTTGATCAATTGCGTGGTTCCACGAACCTCGGTGCCCTCCAGGCGCCCGCGCCTCGAGTTCAGATCGCCATTCACCGCGCCCATGTACTCTTCCGGCACAACCACTTCGATGCGCATCACCGGCTCCAGCAGCACCGGCCTGGCTCGCTTCACCGCTTCCTTGAGGCAGATGGAAGCGCAAATCTTGAACGCCATTTCCGACGAATCCACTTCGTGATAGGCGCCATCGTAAACGACCACCTTCACGTCCACCATCGGATAGCCCGCCAGGACCCCGCCCTCCAAGGCTTCGCGCACGCCCTTCTCGACAGCCGTTATGAATTCCTTGGGGATCGAGCCGCCCGTGACCTCGTTCTCGAATTGGAAACCCTTGCCCGGATCCGGCGCGACTCGCAGCTTGGTGCGCGCATACTGACCCGAGCCGCCGGTCTGCTTCTTGTGCGTGTAGTCGAATTCGGCCGTCGATCGGATGGTCTCGCGGTAGGCCACCTGCGGCTTGCCGACGTTGGCGCCCACGTTGAACTCGCGCTGCATGCGATCCACGATGATTTCCAGGTGCAGCTCGCCCATTCCCGCCAGAATGGTCTGCCCGGTGTCGGGATCGGTGTTGACTCGCAGCGTGGGATCTTCCTGCACCAGCTTCTGGATCGCCATGCCGAGCTTTTCCTGATCGGCCTTGGTCTTGGGCTCGATGGCAAGCTGGATCACCGGCTCTGGGAAATCGATGGACTCCAGCAGAATCGGGTGCTTCTCGTCGCAGATGGTGTCGCCGGTGGAGACGTTCTTGAGCACCGCCGCGCAGATGTCCCCGGCCAGAATTTCCTGGATGTCCTCGCGCTTGTTGGCGTGCATCTTCACCAGGCGGCCGACGCGCTCCCTGCGATTCTTGGCGACGTTGAAAACGGATTCGCCCGCGCCCAGCCGGCCCGAGTACACACGAATGTAGGCCAGCTGTCCGACAAACGGGTCGGTCATGATCTTGAACACCAGCGCCGAAAAGGGAGCCGTGTCGGTGGTAGCCCGCTCTTCGGCTACTTCGGGATTGTCCGGCAGGGTGCCTTGGACGGGACGAATATCGACCGGGGAGGGCAGGTAGTCAACCACCGCGTCCAGGAGATTCTGGACGCCTTTGTTCTTGAAGGCTGTGCCGCAGATCACCGGAAAGATCTTCTGAGTGATGGTGGCCTTGCGGAGGCCTTGCATCAGCTCCTCTTCGGAAATCGTGGCGCCTTCGACGAACTTGGCAAACAGGTGGTCGTCGGATTCCGCCACCGCCTCGATCATTTGCTCGCGGTACGACTTGGCCTTGTCGACCAGATCCGCCGGGATCTCGATTTCATCGTGTTCGGCGCCCAGCGTCTCGTCGCGCCACACGCGCGCCCGCATCGTTACCAGATCAATGGTGCCCTTGAACTGGTCCTCGGCTCCGATCGGGATTTGAATCGCAACCGGCCGGCACTTCAGCCGGTCGACGATGGTATCGATGGCGTGATAGAAATCCGCTCCCACCCGGTCCATTTTGTTGATGAAGCAGATGCGAGGCACACCGTATTTGTCGGCCTGGCGCCACACCGTTTCCGACTGCGGCTGCACGCCCGCCACCGCGTCGAACACCGCCACCGCGCCGTCCAGCACGCGCAGGCTGCGCTCCACTTCGGCGGTGAAATCCACGTGGCCGGGAGTGTCGATGATGTTGATGGTGATGTCGCGCCATTGGCAGGTGGTGGCGGCGCTGGTGATGGTGATGCCGCGCTCCTGCTCCTGCTCCATCCAGTCCATGATGGCGGTGCCTTCGTGCACTTCGCCGATCTTGTGCGTGCGTCCGGTGTAGTAGAGGATGCGCTCCGTAGTGGTGGTCTTACCGGCATCGATGTGGGCCATGATGCCGATATTCCTCATCCGTTCGATTGGTACGGTACGCGCCATAAAAAACGTTCTAGTTCCTTGGTTCTTTGGTTCCTTGGTTCTTTAGTTCCTTGCTTCCCTAGCGCCCCGTTCCTTGAACCAAGGAACCAAAGAACCAAGGAACATCGCTACCAGCGATAGTGAGCAAATGCCTTGTTTGCCTCCGCCATTCTATGAACGTCATCCTTCTTCTTAATCGCGCCGCCTCGCATGTTGGCGGCGTCCGTCAATTCCTGCGCCAGCTTCTCGGGCATGCCTTTTTCGGGCCGCGAGCGGGCGTTCTGCAAAATCCAGCGGATCGCGAGACTGGTGCGCCGGTTCTGCGGAACCTCCACCGGCACCTGGTAGTTGGCGCCGCCCACGCGCCGCGTCTTCACTTCCAGCAGCGGCTTGGCGTTTTCCACGGCCTTCTTAAAAAGCTTCAACGGATCGTCCGCGGTGCGGTCCTTGATCTTGTCCATCGCGCCGTAAAAGATCCGCTGCGAAGTGTTCTTCTTGCCGTCCCACATCATGGAGTTGATGAACTTCTCGGCCAGCGTCGAGTTGTACACCGGATCGGGCAAGATATCTCGGGGTTCAGGTCTGCGTCTGCGTGGCATACTTTATTGCGCGGCTCCTTTCGGCGGCCTCACTTGGCCGGCCCTTTCGGCCGTTTGGCTCCGTATTTCGACCTGCCCTGCTTGCGGTCGGTCACTCCGGCGGTGTCCAGCGTTCCGCGCACCACGTGATAGCGAACGCCCGGCAGATCCTTCACGCGCCCGCCGCGGATCAGCACGATGGAGTGTTCCTGCAAATTGTGCCCGACGCCCGGAATGTAGGTGGTGACCTCGATCCCGTTGGTCAGCCGCACGCGCGCAACCTTGCGCAGCGCCGAGTTCGGCTTCTTGGGGGTGGTGGTGTACACTCGCGTACACACGCCGCGCTTCTGCGGACACTTCATCAGCGCCGGACTCGCCGTCTTGTAGCGAGGCGGCCTCCGCCCATTTCGCACCAGCTGGTTAAACGTCGGCACGAATCTCCTCTTTAAACGTTGTTGTTTCCTTAACGCACGACGGCCGGCTCAATGCCCAGCCGCAAAATGAATCAGCCTGCAAATCTGCGAGGTACTTGCTGTGGACTAGCCCATATCCCAAACGGCGCTTCGGTGCGTTTTCACTCACCTACTCCGTTCAGAACATCGGGGCCGACCCCCGGACGCACTCCCTATCAAAGAGAGGGGTTTCCGGGAGCAGAAGACACAACTCGCTAAACCTTATCAAGGATACAGGAGCCGGGCCGAAGTTGTCAATTGTCAGGGGGCGAGTTGGGAGACCAGCCGCTCCCAAGCTGTCGGGGATGTCAGCGCGTGACCGTGACGGTGATGTCCTCGTCGGCCCACAGCGCGCCGTCGGTGGCGTGCCAGCGCAGCACGTAGGTTCCCGGCTCGTCGAAAGTCACCTGCACCGTCCACTTGTCGTCAGCTGGCGCCGGCGGAGGCTGCCATAGCGGCGACCATTGGGAGTTCGCGCCCGTGCGGGTGTCCTCCCACGTCTTCGGTTGCGCAGGACTGAAGTTCACCTTCCCCGCGCCCCGGAATACATAGCAGGCCACCCACAGCCCGGTCGCGCTGCTGACGGTTGCGTACCTGGGGGGAATCATGCGGATATCCTTGACCTCTTCCGACCCTCGCCGATCCAGCAACGCCCCTCTAGGCCGCCGCTTGGGAACGCCGTCGTCGGTCACGTGCGCCGACAAGGTCAACGGTTCGCCCGCCTTCACCGTGCGGACGCGATCCCCGGCCGCTTCCAGCACCGGAGGCTTGTTGGCCCGAATCTCGGGGTTGCTCACTCCCGCGCCGATCGCGCCGGTTTCCGACGTCAGCACCATGTTGTCGACGAAATAGTCCTGCCTCAGCGACCCGTAGGCTTTCACCGTCTTGCCGTGCGTCGTCAAGGTCCAGACCACTTCCTTTTCGCCGAAATCCGCAGGCACGCGTACTCGAAACACGAAGCGGTTGCGCCGCGGGAAGAAATGCGTTGGTTGCCCGCGGTCGGGTTCGCCGGGCTGGAAGTTGTTGTCGGGACCCACCGGGACATCCAACTCTTCTTCCCAGTTCGAATTCATATACCCGAACAGCAGGCTGAAAGTACCGTCGGCGTTCTTCTCCCAGCCTTCATAGGCCGGCGAGACATTCTGCCCCCGCGAATAGGACAACTGCGCGGAGGCCGTCTGGCAGAGCAGAAGAGTCGCCGCGGCGGCCAGCAGCAACCGCATCGCTTGAAAACTGCGTTCGATCGACATCCCTAACTCCCGGCGCTTCCAGCGCGCTGCCAGCTACTGACCTCCGCCTCCGGTGGGCGTTGGCTGCCTGCGCGCAGGCGGCGCGATCGGATCGCCATTGCAGAGCGGACAACCGATCACCACATCGTTCGGAGTCAGCTTCAGTTTCTCGCGCCGCTTGGCCATCTCGGCATAGAACTGCTCGTCGGTGAGCGCCACTCCCTGCCCCAGATCGATAAACATGTTGGCAATCGAGCGATTCCCCGAGCCGGTCCAGTTTCTCGGATCGGGCACGTTCCGGTTGGCGGCCGAATTGTCCATGTAGCCGATGATGTGCAGAATGGTTCCCTTGGGCAGCAGCGGCGCGTAATCGTCCTCGTACTCGTAGACGCGGACCCAGTTGTGGTCGTAGCCGGAGCAACTGAGCGTCTGAACGTTGATACCCCAGATCGCTTCCAGGCACATGCGGATTCCCGGCGCATGCAGGTGCGGTTCATACGAAGTGATCTTGGTGTTTTCCGACAGGACGTTGTAGGCATCCAGGCGCTGATTGGCTTCGCCGGCCTTAATATCGATGTCGACGCCGTTGCCGAGTCCGCGCCGGGCATATCGCACGGTCGGCTTGTAACCCTTGGGGAAAAACTTGAAGCCGAACAGCAGGCGCGCCTTGGTATCGCGGCCGTTGGAATGGATGTGGCTGGAGGCGAACACCAGGTTGGAGCCAGCCTTGAGGAGCTTTCCCGCGTCATCCGGGAAAATGTCGGCGTTGCGGCCGACCTCGTGGATGGGCCACGTCCCGCTGCCCTCGCCCACGTCTTCGCCCAGAGCAGCCTGCGCGCCGGGAACCGTGGTGGTCCAGATCATGTGGTGGAACACGTAGCGGGCGCCGACGGTTTTTCTTCCACCCGCGGTCTCCACCGGAATATCATTCACTTCCTTCATCTCGACCGATTTCACCCAGCGGTCCTCGGTGAGGCCGGTGGGCGCCGCCTGAAGCTCGCCCCACCAATCGGGCGCGCCGGCTTTCACTGTAATCTCGGGCGTCGAAACCACCAGGTCCGGTTCGCCTAAATTCCATTTAGTGCCGTCCACCAGCGGCAGCGGCTTCGGCATGTCGGCGGGATTCCCTTCCGGAGCGCCACTGTCGGCCCACTTCACGATCTTGGCCAGTTCCAGATCGCTGAGCGACGGGTCATTCCTGTAATGCTGGATCCCGATGTTCTTCTCGATGAACCACGGAGGCATCGCGCCGCGCTTGTCGCGCAGCAGCGTGCGCTGCTTGATGGATTTTGCCCACGGCCGGACTTCGTTGTACGTGATCAGCGACATCGGCGCCACCGAGTTGGGCTGATGGCAGTTCTGACAACTGCGCTGGAGAATGGGCGCGATGTCTTTCGCGAACGTCACCTCGCCTTTGATCGTGGGAAGGTCGTCGGCCTTCAGCGCCGAAGAAATCATGACGCCCACCACCGCGGGCACAAGCACCGCCAAACCAAGCAATCGCCTGCTATTTGCGAAACTCATCACAGAGACACTCCTTTCCCCAGACTCCCTCGACTCGATCCAAATTATATAGTTGCCGCGCGCCGTTGTCAATGGGTAAGTCTTTGAAAAGGCGCGACAAACAGCCGGCGCTATGCTACCGAGCGGTTGGTCGATTGGCGCGCAATGACGATCCCATCCAACAGGCGCCTCGCGGATGCAGCGATCTCTTGCACCGCGCGGTCGAAAACTTCCTGATTCGCGCGGGACGGCTTTTGGAAACCGCTGATCTTTCGCACGAACTGCAGCGCGGCCGCGCTCAGCTCTTCGTCCGTCGCGCGTTGTCCAGGCACGCGCAACACTTTAATGCTTCTGCACATCTCAGGTTCCTCCCTGCCGAAGCCGACACACGCCCGTCATCATAATCTTTGGCGGTATAAAACTTCAAACAGGCAGGAGAGCCGTTCAGGCGGTGGCCGATTTTGACAGGAGCTGCTCGGCGGTCTCGACGCTTTCGAAGCTTGGAATCATCCCGGCCACCTTGGAGACGGTGAAGAGAGTCTGGATCCGATCGCTCGCGCCCGTGATCCCGAACCCGCGCCCGTGCCGCTGGCAGGAAGCCAGCACGCCGAGCAGCGTGCCCAAGCCCGCCGAATCCATGTAGGGCACGCCCGACAGCTCCACCACTAGGGCCGAGTCGGCCTCGGCGCGCGCCGCATCCTGAAAATCGAACATGGTCTTCAGGGTCAGCGGCCCCGTAAGCCGGAAGACACGCACGCCGCTAGCGCGCTTCTCTACTTCAATCGTCAGGTCATCCATGGGTTAACTCGTTAAACATCGCAGTCGAGCCTAACACGCGATTGCTACAGTCTCATTACACTAGCATGAACCGGGCATTAACGACCGATCTCCGGGGGCCGCGCTAGAGTAGTTAAAGAAGCAATGCAAGCAACCACCAAGACCGCCGCGGATATTCTGGCGGCCAAGATCCAGGCCCGTACCGCTCGCGTCGGAATCGTGGGCCTCGGCTACGTCGGTTTGCCGCTGGCCGTCGAATTCGCCCAAGCCGGGTTCACTGTGACCGGCATCGACATCCAGGAAGACAAGGTCGCCCGGCTGAACACCGGGGAATCCTATGTCCAGGACGTGCCCTCGGACGCCCTGCGCCCGCTAGTGGAGGCGGGAAAATTTCACGCCACCACGGACTTCTCACTGGTCGCCGAGCTCGACACCATCAACATCGCCGTGCCCACTCCGCTCAGAAAAACCAAGGACCCCGACATGAGCTTCATCGTGTCGGCCTGCGGCGAGATCGCCAAATATTTCAGCCCCGGCAAGCTGGTGATCCTGGAATCCACCACCTATCCGGGCACCACCGACGAGCTGGTCCTGCCCATGCTGGAGCGTCCCGGCTGGAAAGCCGGCGAGCAGTTCTTCCTGTGCTTTTCGCCCGAGCGCGTCGATCCCGGCAACCCGAAATACCAGACCGCCAACATCCCGAAAGTGGTCGGAGGCATCACGCCGGCCTGCACCCGGATGGGCGCCCTGTTTTATTCGCAAGCCTTGCAGCAAGTGGTGCCGGTGAGTTCGACGCGCGTCGCCGAGATGGTGAAGCTGCTCGAAAACACGTTCCGCATGATCAACATCGGCCTGGCCAACGAGATCGCCCTCATGTGCGACCGCATGGGCCTCAACGTGTGGGAAGTGATCGACGCCGCGGCCACCAAACCGTTCGGGTTCATGCCGTTTTATCCGGGACCAGGCCTGGGCGGGCACTGCATCCCCATCGATCCGTTCTACCTGTCGTGGAAAACCAAGCAGGCCGGCTTCGAAGCGCGCTTCATCGAGCTGGCCGGACAGATCAACGGCCAGATGCCGCACTTCGTGGTGGACAAGATCCAGAACGCGCTGAACGATTGCTCAAAGCCGATGAAGGGCTCGCACGTCCACGTTCTGGGAGTAGCCTATAAACGCGACATCGATGACGTGCGCGAATCCCCCGCCCTGGACATCATCCTGCTGCTGGAACGCCGCGGCGCGCGGGTGACCTACAGCGATCCGTTCGTTCCAAAGATCCGCTTGGACAGCCGCGAGCTCGCCGCCGAAGATCCCCTGGCCATGGCGGCCCAGGCCGATTGCGTGGTGTTGGTCACCGATCACTCCGGCGTCGACTACCCGGGCATCGTGCGGAATGCGCGCTTGATCGTGGACACGCGCAACGCACTCAAGAACTACCCATCTGAGAAAGTCGTGCGATTGTAGCTCACCGGATCGAGCGCGCAATCGAACAAACGGATCTCGCTCGGAACCGACCCGCTGCCCCGGCCCCCAATTCTCAACATGGTAGCATCGGTTGATGAGGGTGCCGGTTTGCTCGATTTCCTGAAGTCGCCCGTCGCCGCCATTCAGGATTTCTACGTTCTGGCGGGCCGGGCCGTCCGCAACATTTTCCGCACGCCACATTATGCCGACGACATCGCGCTGCAGATGGATGTCATCGGCGTCGGCAGCCTGCCCATCGTCTTTCTGGTTTCATTCTTCAGCGGCGTCGTCATTACGATGCAAATGTCGCGCGCCCTCTCGCAGTACGGCGCCACCGGCCAGGTGGGTCAGATCGTCGCCATCACCCTGGTGCGCGAACTCGGTCCGGTCCTGACGGCTGTAGTAGTGGCCGGCCGCAACGCCTCCGGCATCGCCAGCGAACTGGGTTCCATGACCGTGACCGAGCAGATCGACGCCATGCGCGCGCTCGGAACCGATCCCATCCAGAAACTGGTGACGCCCCGCATGATCGCCACCTGCTTCATGCAGCCGATGCTCACCATCATCGCCGACTTCGTGGGCATCTTCGGCGGCTTCCTCATCGCTCGTCTTTCGCTCGGCCTCTCGACTTCACAGTACTGGACCAATGCGTACGAAGCCCTCAAGTACAACGACATCGTGCAAGGCCTTCTGAAGCCGCTCGTCTTCGCCTTCGTCATCTCGCTGGTGGGTTGTTTCTATGGACTGCGGACCAGCGGCGGCACGCAAGGCGTCGGCCGCTCCACTACCACCGCCGTGGTCGTTTCCATCGTATGGGTGTTCATGATCACCGCGTTGCTCACGCGCATCTTCGTCAACCTGAGCTGAATGGGCGCCGCGCACACCGCCCCACCGGCCGGCAGCCTGCTGCGTTTTGAGAACGTCACGGTATGCTTCGATGAACTGGAGGCGCTGCACCAGGTGTCTTTCGAGATGCGGGCCGGAGAAACGCGGGTGGTGCTGGGCGCCGCCGGAAGCGGAAAAACCGTGCTCCTGAAAACGGCCCTCGGCCTCATCAAGCCCGATGCGGGCCGCGTCTTTCTGTTCGGACACGATATCACCAACGTCCCCGAGCGCGACCTGTTCGACATTCGCAGCCAGGTGGGCGTGCTGTTCCAGGAGGGCGGGCTGTTCGACTCCATCACCGTGGCCGAAAATGTCGCCTATCCCCTGGTCAACCGCAAAACCCACACGGTTCCCGCCAGCGAGGTCGACAGCCGCGTCCAGGATGCCCTGCGCTTCGTCGAACTCGAGCACACTCTGGACAAGTATCCCAGTGAATTGTCGGGCGGCATGCGTCGCCGCGTTGGAATCGCGCGCGCCGTCGTCAGCGAACCGCCGCTGGTGCTTTACGACTCCCCCACCGCCGGCCTGGATCCCATCACCGCCAATACCATCATGGCCCTCATCGCCAAGGAGCGCGATACCCAGAACACTGCCAATCTCATCGTGACCCAGCGTTATCAGGACGGGCAACTGATGGCTAATTTTCGATACAATCGCAACCGTGGGTATCTGGAGCCGGTTTCCGGCAACGGGGATGCGGCCGGGCACGGCTCAAACTCAACTGGCACCGTATTCATGGTCATGAAAGAGGGGATCGTTGTCTTCGAGGGAACTCAGGCGGAGTTGGAAGCTTCCAGCGACCCTTACGTGATCAGGTTCGTACCGAAATATTCTTAACTTATGCCGCTTCAGGCCAAGGCGAGATGGGCGCGACTCAAGGTGGGGCTTCTGGCCATCGGGGCCATGACTATTCTCGCGATCCTGGTCTTCCTGATCACCGGCAACACCAACATCTTCGAGTCCAACGCGCTGGTTTATTCCTACATGTCGGACGCCGCCGCGTTGACCAAGGGCGCCGACGTCAACCTGAACGGCATCCCGGTCGGCAAGGTCAGGAGCATCACGCTCTCCGGCTCCAAGGATCCACAGCGCCTGGTCCGTCTCGAAATGGAAGTGCCCGAACGCACCTTGAGGGACATTCCGGTCGATTCGGTGTCCCAGATCAGCGCCGCCAACGTCCTGGGCACCAAGTACATCAACATCAAGTCGGGCAAAAGCGAAACCACCGTGCGCCCCGGCCAGGAGATCCCCAGCATCAACACCGAGGAAATCCAGGACCTGGTGCAGCAGGGCTTCGGGGTGCTCAATTCCCTGCAGCACACCGTGGAGCGCATGGACCGGATCATTGGGCTGGTGGAATCGGGCCAGGGCAGCATCGGCAAGTTGCTGGTCGACGAAACGCTTTACGATCACTTCCTCGCGATCGTGGATCAGGTCAAGCAACTGGCCGACGTCTTGGGCAGCGACAAGGGAACTTTCGGCAAGCTGATCTACGACCGCGAACTCTACGACGACTTCCGCAAAACCTTGGGGCGCGTGGACAACGTGGTCGAAGGACTTCAGCAGGGACAGGGCACGGCTGGGAAGTTACTGAAAGATCCCGCGATGTATAACGAGCTTCAGGCCACCTTGACCGATATCCACAAGATCGTCACCGACCTCAATGAAGGCAAGGGCGACGCCGGCAAGCTGCTCAAGAGCGACGAACTGCACAAGGAGTTGGCCGACAGCATCGCCAGGATCGATCAGATGATCGACAAGATCAACTCCGGCCAGGGCACCATCGGCCAGCTTCTGGTCAATCCGCAGTTGTACGACAATCTGAACGGCGCAACGCGCGAGATGCATCTGCTGATGCAGGACTTCCGCGCCAACCCCAAGAAGTTCTTACGCATCAAACTTGCAATCTTCTGACGTGGGGCAGCCAATCCTGGCTGCAGCCGGCTTCAGCCGGCCAAACTTGAGAACACGTGCCCCTGAAATACCTCATCGTTAACGCCGACGATTTCGGATTCACCCGCGACGTCAACGAAGGCATCGTCCACGCGCATCGGAACGGCATCCTCACCGCCACTACTCTGATGGCCACCGGACCGGCCTTCGAACACGCGGTCTCACTGGCGCGCGACAATCCGGAACTGGACGTGGGCGTGCACCTCGTGCTGGTCGGCTCCGCCGGTTTTCCGCCCACCGTTCCGCGCCTGGTGGCCTCGGTGGCGCTCGGACAGATCAAAATTTATGATCAGCTCGCCCGTCAGGTGGAGAGAATCCTGAAGGCCGGCATCCGGCCGACGCACCTGGATACCCACAAGCACACACATCTGCTCCCGCCGGTGCTGAACGCGGTGGCTCGGATCTCGGGCGATTTCCGCATTCCGTGGGTCCGCAAACCGCTGCACGTACCCGTGCCGCTCGCCGATCGCTGGCTCGATCGCAAGCTGAGCGGCTGCCGCACCACCGACTATTTCGCGGGCTTTGAAATGACCGGCCGCTACGATGCTGCGCAGCTCGCGGCGCTGATCCGCGGCCTTCCGGATGGCGTCACCGAGTTCATGTGTCACCCGGGATTTTGCACCGCCGAGCTCCAGGCCGCCCGCACTCGTCTCAAAGACAGCCGGCAGCGCGAAGTAGACGCCCTCACCAGCCCGGAGGCGCGCGCCGCCATCCAGGAATCGCACGTCACGCTAGGCCGCTACCGCGAGCTGGCGTGATGTCCGTGCGGCAGCCTGGCGTTCTCAGCTTTCAACGCGGCGCGCTCTGCTGCGTCGCCACGATCGACCACGGATACATCCCCACGTTCACCTTCACCAGCATGTACGACAGCCCGCCCGGATCGGCCTCGGTCAAGTGCGCCGTGGCCGGCGGGATGCTCAGGATGTCACCCGGCTTCACGCGATAGCTCTTAGCGCCGCGAATCGACGACCCTTGATATTCGCCCGGCCAGTTCCGAACCTGCACGCGCTCCACCAGCTCGCCGCCCACCTGGATCTCCGCCCCGCCGGCTTCGATGAAGTAGATGTCGGTGTTGCCCTCGTGATATTCGGCGCGCGACGGCCGAGCGGGATTCTGGTAGCGGTAAAGAAAATTGAACGCGTGCGTGTGGGTGATGGGTAGCTGCAGCAGATCGCGAGGCCCCGGATTGGACTCGCCCTTCGCGGCAGCGGCGGCCAGCGTGGCGTGCGCTTTTTTCAATTCTTCCACCGCCCAGTAAACCGTCCCGCCCTGATCCGGCCCCAGCGGAACATTCACGCGCGGCTCCGTGGTGTTCTGCTGCGTCGCCACCATCGACCACGGATACATCCCGATGTTGACCTTCACCAGCATGTAGGAAAGCCCGCCTGGATCGGGCTCGGTCAGGTGCGCCGTGGCCGGCGGAATGTTGATGACGTCGCCGGGCTTCACCCGGTAGCTCTTCCCGCCCTTGACCGCCGACCCTTGATATTCGCCCGGCTCGTTGGCCACCTCCTGCCGATCCACCAACTCGCCCCCGATGGTGATGTTCGCGCCGCCCGCCACGATGAAGTACACATCCGAACAGCCTTCGTGCCATTCGGCGCGCGGCGGCCGGCTCGGGTTCGGATAGCGGCACAAAAAGTTGAACGCGTGCGTGCGCGTGATGGGCAACTCCACCAGGTCGCGCGGACCAGGCGTAGTTGCGCCCTTCGCGGCCGCTGCCGCCAGCGCCGCGTGAGCCTTCTTCAAATCGTCGGCGTTCCAATAGACCACCCCGCCTTGATCGGGAGCCAGCCCCACAGGCTGGGATCTCGCGCCGGAGGCACCCTGCTGCGCCGTCGCGATGCCCGCCGGAGCCAACGCCATGCCATACAGAAACTTCCGCCGCAACATGCCCGGAATGGACTGCATCATCGTAAACCTCCTGGCGAAGCCGGTCGCGAATCTGTACAGCGCTTCTCGACAACCTGCGGCTTCGGCTCCAGCAATGTTAAACCCGCGCGCTTCGTTTCTCAACCCTGCGTGATCCCCTCTTGAGCAACGGGGCGTGAGACTACTGTGCTACTCCCAAAGCCAGGTCAGTAGAGCGGCGTAAAATGAATTACCTTTCGATGACTTCGATGCGCGTCGGCAAGTCTCTCATCGTTACCGGAATCGTGCTGTTCGCTCTATGGACAGACTACTTTCTGCATCTCGTGCGTCCAATGGATATCTGGGATTTCTGCCCTCTACCGTTGGCTCTTACAGTTGTCCTGATTGGCTTCAAGCTCGCTCGGTTCGGCCTCGGCGAACTGATATTGGCTCACGCTGCTGTCTCTTACAAGCGTGATTTGGTGTTGAGCCTTGCTATCGGGGGGCTGGCCGAATTAAGCCTTTTGGCCTTCTTCAACTTTGTTGCCGGTAACGACCCAGAAATGGCAGGGCGGTACATTCAACTCCAACGTCTTCAGGATCCCGGGGCCACGGTCGGATTAGCGGTCTTCAAGTATTTGTACTCTCACCTGGGAGTTTCTCTGAGTCGTGACGTTGGCACTTTCTGCGCTGTGGCGGTGCTGATAGCATTTTGGAGCCTTGGAGTCTTTGCGATTCTAACTATCTTCCGGTTTCTTCGCCATGCGAAATCAAGGTAGCCCACTAGCTACCACCGCTTCGCATGGCTCCCTCCGCGCCAATCATGTATAATGAAGTTGTCGAACAAGCCAAGTGGGCGAAAGCCCACTTTTTTATTGCAATAAGCAAATGGTAATCGCCAGGGAAGAAATCGTCGCCCGGATCTCGGAGATCGCCCATCGTGTAGGCGAGTCCGAAGGTATTGAAATCGTGGACGTTGAGCTGCTGGGCGCCGGACGCGGCCGGGTCCTCAGGATCTTCATCGACCGGCCCCAGGGCGTCTCGCACTCAGACTGCGAATTCATTTCGCAGCAGGTAGGTACTATTTTGGACGTCGAGGACGTCATACCTGGCGACAGCTACTCGCTCGAGGTCAGCTCCCCCGGCCTGGAGCGCAAGCTGTCAAAACCCCAGGACTTCGAGAGATTTGTGGGGCAAAAAGCAAAAGTCGTGCTGCGGGAACCGGTCGAGAACCAGCGCCGCTGGGAAGGCAAGCTCGCCGGCTTTTCTCAAGGAATCGTCGCGCTCTCGCCCAGCGAGGGCCGGATCATCCATTTCCCGCTCGCGCAGGTCCAAAAAGCCAACCTGAAGTTTGACTGGTAACTAACCCCTGGACAGTTTGAGAAGAGGAAAAAGTGGCAACGATCTATCAGTCCATCGAGATCTTGAGCAAAGAGAAAGGCATCGATCCGCAAATCGTCATTGACGCCGTCAAGGACGCCATGCTGGTGGCGGCTCGCAAGCACTTCCGCACCACTGAGGATCTGTTCGCCGAGTTCAACGACGAGACCGGCGCCCTGGAAATCTACGGCGTCAGAAAGATCGTCGAAGCCGTTCAGGATCCGGTGAAGGAGATCTCCCTCCAGGACGCCCGCAAGATCGACCCGCAAGCCCAGGTGGACGCCGAGCTGCGCATTCCCAAGCCGACCGACGTGCTGGGACGCATCTCCGCCCAGACCGCCAAGCAGGTCATCCTCCAGAAGGTGCGCGAGGCCGAACGCGAGACGGTCTTCTCGGAATATTCCACCCGCGTGGGCGAACTGGTCAACTGCAGCGTGAAGCGCATCGAAGGCCAGGACCTGATGGTGGACATCGGAAAAACCGAGGCCCGCCTGCCCAAGAAGGAACAGAGCAAGCTCGAGAACTTCAGCGTGGGCGACCGCTGCCGCTGCGTCATCCGCAGCGTCGAGAAGGCCGGCAAGAACGCCGGCGTCATCGTTTCCCGCGCCGCGCCCGAGCTGGTCATGCGCCTCTTCGAACAGGAAGTTCCCGAGATCTACGACAACACCGTGCTGATCAGGGGCTGCGCCCGCGAGGCCGGCGAGCGAACCAAGATCGCCGTGGTCAGCCGCGACCGCGACGTCGATAGCGTGGGAGCCTGCGTCGGCATGAAAGGCATGCGCGTGCAGTCCATCATCCGCGAGCTGCGCGGCGAGAAAATCGACATCATCGAGTTCTCCGAGGACCCGGTCGTGTTCGCCACCCACGCCCTCAGCCCGGCCAAGATCACGCGCGTTTCCATCATCGATCCCGCCGAAAAGCACATGGAAGTGATCGTCGACGACACCCAGCTCTCGCTCGCCATCGGCAAGAAGGGGCAGAACGTGCGCCTGGCCGCCAAGCTGCTCGGCTGGAAGGTCGACATCAAGAGCGAAGAAGAGAAGCGCCGGGAAGCCGAAACCGCAATGGACGCGCTGGTTCCCGCCGGAGCTCCGGTGTCGGTGCTCATCGATCATGGCCTGGCCGAAGAGATCGTCGAGCAACTGATCGCCGGAAGCGTCGGCACCGTCGAAAAACTCGGCTCCATGACGCCCGAGGAACTCGAGACCATTCCAGGCATCAGTCCCGAGGTGGTGCAGAAGATCCTGGTCGCGGTGAACTCTTACTACGCACAGTTCGAGCCGCCCGCCGAAGCGGTCGAATCGGCCGAGCCGGTGGTGGAGGCGTCAGCCCCGGCGGAGTCGAGCGAATTAGAAGCCGCCGAGCTTGTCTCCGCGCCCGGCAAGGCCGATCCCGAGCCGCCGCTTGAATCGGTTCCGCAGTCCGCCGCATCCAATGAACCAGCCCCGCCTTCGGTTTCTCCTGACCTGAAAAGCGAATTTGATACCATAAAGAACTCGGAGGACGTCGGTTAGCCGCCCGGTTGCAAGGGTGTCGCAGTACGTATGAGCAAAATCCGCATAAACGAGCTGGCAAGGCAACTCGAAATTCCGTCCCACGACATCCTCGCGATGCTGCCGGAACTCGGCGTCAGCGAGAAGAAGACGCACTCGAGTTCGGTCGACGACGACGTCGCGGAACTGATTCGCATCCGCGTTCAGGGCGGTGAACCAAGGCAGTATCGGCCCGAGGCCGCGGGAGCGCCAGTGGCCGTCGAAGAGCCGCCCGCCGTTGAAGAGTACGCTCCAGCGCCGGCCATCGCTCAACCCGCTGCCGCCGCTCAGCCCGCTCAGTCCAAAGGAGTCCCCTCACTGTCTCCGGAAACGATCCCTGCCGTGCTGGAAGACGGCGCATCAGCAGCAGCCCTGGCTGAAGAACCAATGCGCGCCAAGCCGGCCCCACTGCGGCCCCCGTTGGCCACCGGCGTGAGCGCTCCACTGCATCCTCCGCTGCGCACCACTCCGGTTCCGGCCCGGCCCGTTCCGCCCGCACCGCGCCCCGGACAGATTCTTTCAGGACCACGGCAGCCGCTGCCCCAGGGTCCCGCGCCGCCCGCGTCCGTAGCGACGCCTGCGCCCCCAGCCGCACGGGCTTCCGCGCCCGCTCAGGAAATAGCTCCCGGACCGGTGCCGACCTTGCCATTGCGAGCCCCCGCGCGCCCCGGCCTGGCAGGCCAGCCCGCCGCTCGTCCTATCGTTCCTCCGCGTCCCGACATGGTGGCGCGTCTGCAGCAGACCAGACCCGCTCCGGCCCCCGGACAACCGCAGGCCCCCCGGCCTGGCATGCCCACCCGCAGCTCCACGCCGGTCCCCGGCCAGCCGATTTATCGCGGGCCCATTCGTCCCGGTCAGCCCGTCATGCGCGGCCCCGGCATGGGACCCGGCGGCGGTGCGGCCCCCGGCCTGCGCCGGCCACGCACGCTGCATCCCACTTCGCCTCTGCGCGCCGAACCCGCTACCCTGCTTCCAACCGAGCAGCAGCGCCGTCACCAGGCCAAGCCCGCCGGGCGCGACCGCCATCGCGATCAGGAACAGGAAGAGGGCCGACTCGGAATGCGCGTGTCCCGGCGCGAGCAGCCCGCCGCGCCCCCGCCCATCGACCGCGAAATCACCGTCTCGGAAGGCATCACCGTCAAGGAGCTTTCTGAAAAGCTCGGCATCAAGGCCAACCTGGTCATCAAGAAACTGGTCGAAAAGAAAATCTTCGCCACCATCAACCAGAACCTGGAAGTCAAGATGGCCGAGGAGATCGCGCGCGAGTTCGGCGCCTCCACCAACAAGGTCAGCTTCGAAGAAGAGAGCACCCAGGAGATCGAGCTCGCCGAGGAATCTTCCGACCGCGTCAAGCGCGCGCCCGTCGTCACCATCATGGGCCACGTCGATCACGGCAAGACTTCGCTGCTGGACGCCATCCGCTCCACCAACGTGGCCGATCGCGAGGCCGGCGGCATCACCCAGCACATCGGCGCCTATCACATCATAAAGAACGGCCGCAAAATCGTCTTCATCGATACGCCCGGCCATGAAGCCTTCACCCGCATGCGCGCCCGCGGCGCCAAGGTCACCGATATCGTCGTGCTGGTGGTCGCTGCCGACGACGGCGTCATGCCCCAGACGCTCGAAGCCATCGATCATGCCAAGGCCGCCGGCGTCCCCATCATCGTCGCCATCAACAAAATCGACAAGGGCGACGCGCAGCCCGAGCGCATCAAGCAGCAACTGGCCGACCGCGGCCTGCTGGCCGAAGACTGGGGCGGCGACGTCGTCATGGTCCCGGTTTCCGCCAAAGCCAAGACCAACCTGGACCTGCTGCTCGAAATGATCCTGCTGGTGGCCGACATGCAGGACCTCAAGGCCAATCCCGATCGCCCGGCCGTCGGCACCGTGCTCGAAGCCCAGCTTGATCGCGGCCGCGGCCCGGTGGCCACCGTGATCGTGCGCAACGGCACGCTGAAAGTCGGCGACTACTTCATCTGCGGCTCGGTCTTCGGCAAGGTGCGCGCGATGTTCGACGATCGCGGAGCGCAGATGCGCGACGCCGAACCCTCCATGCCCGCCGAGGTCCTGGGACTCGATTCCCTGCCCGAGGTCGGCGACACCTTCCAGGTGGTTACCGATACCGCCAAGGCCAAGCAGATCGTTATCTACCGCGAATCCAAGGCGCGCGACGCCGCCATGTCCAAGACCAACCGCATCACGCTCGAGCAATTGCACGAGCAGTTGAAGGAAGGCGAGGTCAAGGAACTCAACATCATTCTCAAGACTGACGTCAGCGGCACCGCCGAAGTCCTTTCCGACATGATGCAGAAGCTTTCCAACGATAAGGTCCGCATCCGCGTGCTGCACTCCGGCGTCGGCGCCATCAACGAGACCGACGTGCTGCTGGCTTCCGCGTCCAACGCCATCATCGTCGGCTTCAACGTGCGCCCCGAACGCAACGCCACCGCGCTGGCCGAGCAGGAAAAAGTCGACATCCGCCTGCACACCATCATCTACGAGCTCACCGACGAGCTGAAGCGCGCCATGACCGGCATGCTCGAGCCCGTGTTCAAGGAAGTCTACCAGGGCCGCGCCGAAGTCCGCGAAGTGTTCCGCATCAGCAAGGTGGGCAACGTGGCCGGCTGCATGGTCATCGACGGCTTGATCAAGCGCGACAGCGAAGTGCGCCTGCTGCGCGACAACGTGGTGGTGTTCACCGGCAAGATTGAATCGCTGAAGCGCTTCAAGAACGACGCCAGCGAAGTCAAGAACGGATTCGAATGCGGCGTGACCATCCGAAACTTCAGCGACGTCAAACCCCGCGATGTCATCGAAGCCTTCGTCACCGAGCGTGTGGCCGCCGAGGCAATGGCGTGACAATGCCATGCCAACCGTTGGCGTACTGACGCTCGAACTCCACCTGGACGGCTCGCACTCCCTCAAAGACAAGCGCCATACCGTCAAGGGCCTCAAGGACCGCCTTCGCAGCAAGTTCAACGTGGCGGTGGCCGAAATCGATTATCAGGACCTGTGGCAGCGCGCGCTGGTCTCCGCCGTGACCGTTTCGAGCGACCACACCCACGCCGCGCAAACTCTACAATTGGTGGAGCGCGAAGCGGCGGCGATTCTGGGCGGCCTGCTGGTGGGTACAACCCTCGAGTGGATTGAATGACCGACCACCGCACCGAACGCATTTCCGAAGCCCTGCGCGAAGAGCTCTCCGAACTGATCGGCTACGAGCTCAGCGACCCGCGCATCGGCTTCGCAACGGTGACGGATGTCCAGGTGACGCCCGACAAACGCCACGCCTTCGTGCGCGTGGGCGTCCCCGCCGACACCGACAAGCAGCAGACCCTGGCCGCCCTCGATCACGCCCGCAATTTCCTGCGCCGCGAACTGGCCGCCCGCCTGGAACTCTTCCGCGTCCCCGAGCTGCACTTCGAAGCCGACATCGCCACCGAACTGGGCGGCCGCATGGAACACCTTCTAAAGCGCGTGAAAAAAGGCCGCCCTCGCGAATAGCCGCACGTGGCGCACGCACTCGTGCACGCGAGATGTTGGATTTCGCCCCTCTGCTTCCAGCATAGCAAGCTAAAGCATTGAAAACAAGACTAGATTTCAAACCGGTGTCCGGCTATTATCAACCAGCGAAGCAGACTTCGACTTACAAGGAGCCAGCATGCCAGAGCCGCTGAACGCATTCGATGCGTCTATCCTGGACCAGAAGGCGTCCAAGGCCGGCCCAGCCGCGATCGACATCGCCTACCAGCGCCTCGGCAACCCCGACGCGCCCGTAGTGCTGCTGATCATGGGCCTCGCCGCGCAATCCATCCATTGGCCGGACGCATTCTGCCACGCGCTCGCCGGCGCCGGCCTGCAAGTCGTCCGCTTCGACAATCGTGACGCCGGCCTCTCCACGCACATCACGAACGCCCCGCCACCCGACCTGCCCGCGGCGCTCGCCGGCGACCTCTCGTCCGTGTCCTACACGCTCTCGGACATGGCCGCCGACGCGGTGGGCTTGCTGGACGCGCTCGGCTTCCACCAGGCGCACATCGTCGGCGCGTCCATGGGAGGAGCGATCGCGCAAACCATGGCCATCGAGCATCCGCACCGCGTCCGCTCTCTCACCTCGATGATGTCGACAACCGGCAACATGTCAGTCGGCCAGCCCTCGCCGGACGCGCTCCGCGAAGTGTTCGCCGGCCCGCCCGCGGTCACCCGCGACGAAGTCGTTCAGCAGCGGCTCCGGGCTTCCCGCGCCGTCGGCTCGCCTGGATTTCCGGCGGACGAGAAGGAAGTCGCCGCGCGAGCAGGCCGCGCCTTCGACCGCTCCCACGATCCGGCCGGCATCGCCCGCCAAGCCATAGCGACGGTCGCTTCCGGCGATCGGACCGAACGCCTCCGCCATCTCGCTGTCCCGGCGCTCGTAATCCACGGCCTCGCCGACCGCATGTGCGACGCGAGCGGCGGGCGCGCGACGGCGGAAGCCATCCCCGGCGCAGAACTCGTCCTGATCGAGGGAATGGGCCATGACCTGCCACCCGCTTTGCGCCCCCAACTCGCAGCCCACATCGCCGAATTCGTCTGGCGCGCGGAGCGCCGTTGAACGAGCCCCTGCCATTGCCACCCACGGCTGCACCATCCTCACAGCTCGGAAAATCGCAAGCTTCAGTTACGCTCACATCTGCGGCTTAACCGGGCAGTGCGCTGGCTGAATCTATTGCACTGGAATGGTCACAAGAGGGGGCCCCAGGCCGCCGGTGGTGAATTGGACGTTCAGGTTGCCAGTGCCAACCTGGTCGGGAACAACGACGTTGAATTGATACAGTCCGACCGAGCCCGGGCTGAGGCCTGCGAACAGCACCGCCGCGTTGTGCGCGTTGATGGTGGCCGAGGGCATCGGGTTCATGGTGGAGGCCGGCGACGATCCCGCCGGAGCGCCCGTTGCAGGCAACGGCGTCACCGGACCGAATCCGGTCCCGTAAAATGTGATGGCATCACCTGGATGGGCGGGGTTCTGGCTGGTTACCAGCGAATAGTCAGAATGAACGGCCACCGCCTGTTTGCCATCGCTCGTGACAATCGCAGGGAAGGTGGGGAGGAAGAACGCGCGCATCGCAGTACTGACCGAGCCGTTGTTGACGACCACGATGGTGGCGGCGGGCACGGTATAGGGTACGTCCAAGCCCCGAACCTCCCAAGGCATCTGAAAGTTGATCTGCTCCTGGCCGTTGACATTCGCAATGGCATACAGCGGCGCCGGCACGCCGTTGACGAGCACGGAGGTGCCATGGATCGAGTAAGGCAGCACCGAGGTGGACGCTGAAACCACTCCGTTCACTCCCCGAGTAAGACCTGTTCCGAAGATCGTCGCGATCATCCCCGGTGAAACCCCGGTTTGGAAACTGGCGGCGTTAACCGTGGCTGACAGGCCGATAGCCTCAGTATTGGGAAGCGGGAACAAAGGCGCGGGTCCCGCCCATCCGATTTCCAGGGGACGATACCGCCGGATCTCGACCGGAGGTTCCTGGCCGAGCGTCAAGATGGCGCGCCAGGGCGCGCTAAAGACCAGTTTGACGGTGTTGCTGGTTGCATTGCAGCTGGGCAGTGCACCCGCTGTGCTGGAACAAGCCGTCAATGTGCTCGAAAACGTGCCGTCGGAGTTTACCGGCCCGGTGGCGAAAAACCAGGTTGGCTGTCCCGAAGAGCTGTACATCAGCCCGCCAGCGCGCAGCGTGTTCCCTTGCACTTCGAGAAAATAACCCCGCCCCGATTGAGTCGTCTCGTCCCACCAACCCGTTCGCCGGGCATTCAACATCGGCGAAGCCCACTGGCCGCTGAATTGGAACCGTTGGATTGGGATACTCTGCGTTCCGATCTGCAATGTTGCGGTGGCCGCGCCATTGAAGACCAGCGTTACTGCAGGACCGTCCACCACCCCAGTCGGCGGCGTCGCAGCCTGGTTCAACGCCCACCCCCCTGTGTACTGTTCCGCCGTGCCGGCATACTCACCAGTCGGCCTTTGAATGCAACGCACCAGGCTCCACAGCGGATCGCCTTTCGTGGAATACGTCAAGGTTCCCAGGCGAACGACGCCATTCTCCGCTTCCATCACATAGAACGTTCCCGGCGTCGCCGCGTTGTACCACCAGCCACTGGCCGGAATCGTTTGGGGCGTGCTCGCCTGATTGGCTTGCGTGAACGTCTGCAGCGCGGGTTTGCCGCGAAGGTTCTCGCCGGGCGATCCCTGAAACGCAGGCTGGTGAGTGTCTAACCAGGAATAGGGCAGGCGACCGATCGAATCGAACACCGCGCCCCAGAACCAGGACCGATCCAGCGTTGGCATGAGATGGAAGAACACCTGATAGAGATTCACCTGGGCCTGATAATCGACTGGAGGCCAGACGCTGCCAGGTTGAAGCTCGAATAACGGCAGCTCGCCCATGGCGGCGTTCGGAAACGACGCGAAGGCCGCGTCGGTGATCAGGACCGGTTTTCCGTAGAGCGCATGCATATCCGACATGACGTGGAATACGTTTTCGCCGTCGATATCCGCTTGAAAGTCGGCCGCTAATTCAGCGACAGTGGGGTCGGCATGGTGGGTAAGATCCGGCCCAAATCCGATACCGAAAACGTCCTGCAAGGCTGCAATTTGCGGCGGACGGTTTAAAATCCAGAAGCTGATACCCGGTCCCCATGCTGAGGAACCCGAAGTCAACTTTCCGCTGAATACGGCTCGAACCTGAGCGGCCGCCTGCGTCCATAGGTCGAGGACGCTGGAATTGACGGTAAGCTGCTCGAGATCGTCGCTGTACAGAATGAAGTACTCGCAGCCCGCGCTCTCGGCGATCTGCGCCGTGCTGACCAAGCGCGGGATATGTTGGGCCATGAACGCTCGAGCGTCGGTGGGCTCGGCGCGTTTCTCCAGGAGGGGCGCGATCCCCACCATAATGCATGGAATGCCCTGCGCGGTCAGCCTCTGCCCGAACGCAACGACATTGCTCGCCTGGCCCTCCAGGGGAAATGGGACGGATGGGTCGTAAGCGTTATCGGTTGGGTTCTTCAACAGGCCAAGGGTCACGTTGATCTTCACCAAATTGGTTCCGGTGGCTTTGATCTCGCTCACAATCTGATCGAGCGTTGGAACCGAATAACCGAATCCAAGATCGACCGGATCAACGTATCCACTCTGAATGCCGGTGACCGCCAACTCCGCGAAGGAAAGGCCGTTGACTTGGAATGGGCCGGTTTGCGTAGGCTTCAGAAAATCCTGGCTCTGAGCAGCGGCGAAATGCGAATGCATGAGGATCAGAGCGAGCAAGCAAAGACGCTTATTCATATGGCGCCGAGAGTCGTTGGGCAATATGGAAAAGAGTATACTTCATCCTCGCCTCGTACCAGTCAGTGTCCAGAACCTGTTCCCGCAAAACCCACATCGCCGCAGGCCCACGATCACGAACGCTCGCCGCCCGGCATCTCGCTGTCCCGGCTCTCGTGATCCACGGCCTCGCCGACCGCATGTGCGACGCAAGCGGCGGCCGAGCGACAGCGGAAGCCATCCCCGGCGCAGAACTCGTCCTGATCGAGGGAATGGGCCATGACCTGGCGGCTGATTTTACCAGGTGGCAACACAGCAACTCGAAGTTTGAGCAGGAATTCGAGAGGGTGGTGCAAGCATTGCGCGCGGACGTCCGTGCTGCGCGAGTTACTACCCGAGCCTAGACTGGGCGACAACTTACTTGGCTCACCTGGGGCGATACCCTAAAGGCATGGCCCCTATTCGTCCAAGACTCATCTGGCAGGACGCCTTTAACATCGCGTCGGTCCTGTTCGCGTTCGCTATCGCTAGGGCGGAGGACATGATGTTTTTTGTGATCTTCACCTCTGTCGCTCTAGAGGCTGTGCGCTGCTTGGAATATGGTTTCACAAGGAAGTAACTTTGGCGGTTCGTGTGATTGTGCGCAAGAAGGCCGACGCTTTCGATCGCTGTCAGCTTACATTCGTGAAATGTAGGAGATATCGTGTACCATTCTATGATTGCTTCGTATTAACAATAATCTCTTGCATTAAAACTATTGCGGTCCCCACTGTAGATGACGTACAATGCGCTTTAAAGCGATTGAGCTGTACGCATCATCAAGACAATCTGGAGCTTCCAAATGCTTAAAACTGTAATATTATGCGTGCGTAGCGTTCTTATTCTCTGCCAGCAACGGCAAATCGGCAACCATCGCGGCTCCAAGCAACCTTCAGATCAATATGGGCTTCATCCCTTTCGATCACTACGACACCGCGACGCCCGCAACCCAATACTTCCCAACTTCCTGTCCTGCTGGTAGTAGCGTGCGTTCCTGTGTACAGACGCTGCTGGGAATATGGAAGCAGCAGCGCGTATCGGGTGTGAGAATCTTATTCGCGTTCTGCGGCGGAGCTGGTTCAACGGCCCTCACGAATTGCGGGACCTACAATCCACCTTACAGTCTGAATCCCACTTGGATCGCGAACGTGAACACCTTCTTTGCCGACGTTCATGCCGCCGGCATTCAGAATGTGACAATTACACCGTCTCACGCCGGGACCGGAGGAGACACATATGCGATCATGGCGCCGGCTGCGCCTCCATCCGGCAACCGCTGCGCAGATACCACTTCTACGCTTCGCTACTGGGCCGCCGCTCCATTTGGAGAGAAAGTATGCCCGGGCGGCTCGTGCGGAGACGGCTTTCCCACTGGCACTGACGACAATAACGGCTACAATTGTTCGCCGAAGAACCCGATCTTTGTTGGCTGGCAGAATCTGTACAATGTTATTAGTGCGATGCTGGATAAGGCCACAAATAATGGTTTGACGGTATTCGAACTCGATGCAGAGCAAGAACTCGACTGGCTCAATTTTCCTGTCCATGCCCGCTATATCATTGACAATGCGCATACGGACACTGGCAACCCAGACTCCGTTAACTCACTTCGTTACTACATGGGTACGGCTCACACCTTCGATCCCGGACGCGTTACATGGTCCACCGCAAGTGACCACGCCACGATAGCGGGGACAAATTGTACCGACGTGTACACGGACTACGCCCGCTTACTGCCATCGGACGAATTTGCCTCCGCAATCGGCGGGGGGGTGATTGGCATACCTTTCGGTTTGTCACTCTCAGGAGGCCTCGCCTGCGGAGGCACAACCGGGGGATCTCCTCCGATGTTTCAAATGCCAGTCGCGCACACACAGCCTCACATCGTTGACATCCACGACTACGCATGCGTTCACAATGGCAGCGACTGTTATGCGAGTGATTCTCAGGCGCAGATCACCAACGAATCTCAAATTGACTTCAACGATGTAGTCCATTACCTGGCGCTTCTGAACGTGCAGTCGTCGCTCTTCATGCTGGGGGAAACCCACAGTAACAGCAATAACGGAAGCGGGTACACGTGCGATGTCAGTCCACCGGGACAATCCGCGCCAGCTACCGCGGCGGGTGAAATGGTTACTGGGTACAATTCCAGTTCACTGGCGGGGCACAACGTCGTATTTCGACCTTGGTTTTACTTGGGCGGCTCGTGCTTTAGCTACCCGAACAATATCAACGTGAACTTGAACAACGGCGGCCCTTACACGCCATCCCAGCCTTGAGGATTATATTTGTGAGAATACATTTCCTATTTCTGGCGATGCTGACTTTCCTTGCCGCCCTTCCGTCTAACTGTCAGACGGCATTTGGCAAACTAGGGGTCACAGTCACCGACGAGCAAGGCGTCGCATTGCCATCGGCCAGTGTATCTGGCAGCCGCGTGCCCAACTTGATCCGCGCAGGTTCTCATTTCGACCTTGCTCCGGGAGAGCAGCGATTCTTCGTATCAGGCGCAACGGACGCTGCCGGCTCATATTCCAACAGCAGTGTTCCACCCGGCACCTACCTGGTTTGCGCCGAAGTTCCCGGCCAGGCGTTTCTCAATTCCTGTAAATGGGGCGAAACGAAGTCGATGGTCGTTGCGTCTGGACAAACGTCGGCGGATACCGTCCGGCTTGGCAAGGGCGTGTTCTTGAAAGTCCACATCGAAGATCCGAAGTCACTGTTGCCGCCTGACCGCCGTCCGCTGGGCCCGCCGCCGGTAATTGTCGGCGTTAAGTTCGGAAACGGAGCGTTTCTGGCGGCGGACCTTGTATCAGTCACAGAAGGCGCTGATTTTTCGATGCCGATCCCAGTCAATACTCCATTGGAATTGTGGCTCTCGACCCGTGAAGTAAGTCTGGCGGATCAACAGGGAAACACGGTAGATTTATCGACTAGGAAGATCTCTTTCACTGCCATACCGTCTTCGGATCAGTCCTTTTCGTTCACGGTTTCAGGCCGCATTGCAGCACCATAATGCGAATACCCAGTTTCGTTCGGTTTGCATTCCTCATTTCACTGACATTCACGTTTTCCTTTTCCGTGCTGGCTCAGAAGCCGCAAATTTCTCCGGGCGGTGTGGTCAACGCCGCCGATTATGCGGGACCAGTCGTGCCGAGCCACGGACTCGCGCCCGGTTCGATCGCCTCGATTTTCGGTCAGAATCTCGCTTCTGATACCGTCACCGCCGACAAGACACCACTGCCCACTTCGCTGGCCGGGACATCGGTGACCGTGAACGGCATAGTGGTGCCGCTTTTCTATGTATCGCCGAAGCAGATCAACTTTCAGGTTCCATCCGCGCTTCCGCTCGCCTCAAACGGATACGCTCCGCTCCCGGTTATCGTATCCACTGGAGCCGGGTCGAGTGACGGTGTGCTGGCGGACTTCAGCTCATACGGGCCTGGAATTTTTGCACTCGATTCGAGCGGTTGTGGCCACGGCGCGGTTCTTAACACTGCAACCGACGGATCGGTTTCCGTAAATTCCCCGGAAAATAGCGCCTCGCCAGGATCATACATATCGATCTATGCCACCGGCTTGGGTTTGGTCTACAACGCGCCTCCGGACGGATCGCCTGCACCGTTAGATCAGCTGGCACCGGCTTTTTTTCAACTCAGCGTGGGTCTGGCCCATTCACTCCTCCTCACCACCTTCGCGGGTAGAGCCCCGGGCCTAGTCGGCGTCGATCAATGGAATGTCAGGCTTCCGGCCGATGCACAGGAAGGCTGCGCAGTTCCCGCGGTTGTCGAGGATTTCGCCGTAAGCAGCCAAGCGGTAACCATCGCAGTCCATAGAGGGGGCGGGCAATGCGTGGATCCCCAGCCTGACTCGGTGGGAGAAATTACGTTGACCAAAACGTTTGCTTCCGGAACCTCATCGGATGGGGAATCCGACGTTTTTCAGGCCAGTTTTCCGTTCTCGCCCGGCCAGCCCGCGCCCGTGCTGCCACAGAATGATCAACGGAGCATATACGGCGTGTCAACGGCTTCCGCTCCCGCGTGTCCAATTCCCGGATATGGGAGCGAATCCGCCGGAAGCCTGAGGCTCGACGGGCCTGGCGGTTCGTTCCTCATCGCACCGATGTCCGACGGCGACAAAGTCTCCTACCAGCGGACACTCCCAATCGGCACGCTGCAACCTGGTGCATATACTGTATCGTCGGCGGGCAGCAGCGGCGTAAGACCGTTTGAGTCAGTCATTCAGCTGGGATCGGACATTCAAATTTCCGGTTCTTACCCTCCAGGAACGAGCATTTCGGATCATGGGTCGTTCCAGGTCTCTTGGGCTGGTGGCGACGATGACGAGATCGTGAAGGTAACGCTGATTTCTCACTTGTTCCAGTTCGATACCATCCACAGTCAGATGGTGCCGGCTACGGCGCATTCAATCGCTTTGCAGGGACCCAACGGCTTTTTGGGACTCCAGGCCTCTAACAATGCGGAACTGGTTTTCGAGGTCCTGCCAAAGCAAGCGGCGACTTTCTCCGCGAGCGGTCTGGCACTCGGCGGCTACCTAAATTGGGAGTACAAACACCGCTTTGCTGGCCTCGCCATCCAATAAGAAGTTTTCTTCTCGGTAGACCCCGCATCCGTCGATCTTGCAACCACCTCACCCCACCTTTCTCCTCTTCCCCCTCACCAACTTCCCCGCCCCCACGCCTCCGCACCCAACAACCCAATGCTATCCCTGAGCCAAGGAGAAAAACATGTCACCCGACCGACGTTCCCGCATCCAACCCACCCAAACCGCGCCCACCTCCCGCCGCACCACCGCCAATCGCGAAAACGCCAAGCTCTCCACTGGCCCCCGCACCGACGCCGGCAAGCAGCGCTCCTCCCTCAACGCGCTCCGCCACGGCCTCTTCAGCCACGCCGCCGTCCTGCCCACCGAGGACCCCGCCGCCTACCAGCTCCACTGCCGCCGCTTCATCGATGAACTCCTGCCCGTCGGCGCCCTCGAAGAACACCTCGTCCAGTCCCTCGCCGACACCGCCTGGCGCCTCAACCGCATCCCCGCGCTCGAGGCCAAGCTCCTCGCAGCCGCTCTCGCCAAACCCGCCACCAACCTCACGCCCGCCGATCCCGCCGACCCCGACCTCGCCATCGCCCAAGGCCTCGCCGAACAAACCCGCCCCCTCACCGCCCTCAGCGCCGGCGAGCAGCGCCTCTCCCGCCAGTTCGACCGCATCCTCAACCAGCTCCGCGACCTCCAGACCGCCCGCGAACAATCCGAAGGCGATCCCGACGAAACCGAAGAAGCCGAAGAAACCAATGACACCGGCGAAACTCCCGCCGGCCCCGGCCCGGTTGGCTTCGTTTTGCAAAAAAACTCTGCTAAAGCGTCTCAAGAAGGGCCGACCCAAACAATAACCGCTCGTGGCGTAATGTAGTGGTAAAATCAGCGTCGCGCGATGCCGACCATCTGTACCTTCTATGGAATCTTGATCCGAATGTTCTTCATTGATCACGCGCCGCCACACTTTCACGCCCGATATGCTGAGTTCGAAGCCACCATAGACATCAGCACCCTGGACTCCAGGGCCAACTGCCGCGCCGGGCTTTGAGCCTCGTCCAGGAATGGGCGATGATACATAGAGATGAGCTACTGGAAGACTGGCGGCTCTGCCGCGAGAACACCCAGCCGGCCAAGATTGAGCCGCTGACGTAACCGGAGTATTGTTCAATGTATTGGGACGTGGTTGAAGTGAAGCCGGAGCCTGACTACTGCCTCTTTGTCCGCTTCAAAGACGGACTGACAGGACGCGTGCGGTTGGAGCGAGAAAAGCTCACGGGCGCGCTCGCGCCTCTGCGGGATGTGCGGTTCTTCGAGCAGGTCTTCATCGATTGCGGCGCAGTGGCTTGGCCCGGTGACATCGATTTGGCGCCGGATGCAATGTACGCTCAAGTCTCCGGCCAACGTCACGAACAGCAGGCAGGCCCAGGAGTGAGGGGCCGCTGAACGGGTGCCTGGCCGGTCACGAGCCATCTCGTAATCCATCAAACAGTTCGTGGCATCAGTTCTCTAACCAACACATTTAAAAGCACTAACCCTTGTCTGATCCCTGCACCGCCAGCCCCCGGTCACACAAAACCCGCCCAACTTCGGCAATTGCGCCTCGAACTCTTGACACTGGGCCATCTCCCAAGCGCTACTAATATCTTGGGCTGTCATCGCGCGGCCCGACTACAAGCTCCAACAGACTTTCGCGTTTTCTTTTCGGACGCGAGACCAGGTGCTCAATGAAAATGGCTTCAATGAACAGTCGATTCTTGGATGCTTGCCGCCGCCGGCCCACCGATGTACGGCCGGTCTGGTTTATGCGGCAGGCCGGACGCTACATGAAACAGTACCGCGACATTCGCGCCAAAGCAGGGATCTTGGAAATCTGCAAACGGCCCGACCTTGCCGCGCAAGTCACCCTCCAGCCCGTCGAGATCCTGGATGTCGACGCCGCCATCATCTTCGCCGACCTGCTGCTCCCCGTCGAACCCATGGGACTCAAGCTCAAGTTCGTCTCCGGCGAAGGCCCCGCGATCGACAACCCCGTGCGCACCTCCGACGATGTCGATTCGCTATCCATCTCCAACACCGACGACCTCGGCTACGTGGGCGAGGCCATCCAGATCGTCGCCCGCCAATTGGCCGGACGCGTCCCCGTCATCGGATTCGTGGGCGCGCCGTTCACGCTCGCCAGCTACATGATCGAAGGCGGGCCGTCGCGCAATTTCATCAAGACCAAGCAGATGATGTATCAGGATGAGACCCTGTGGCGCCGCCTGATGGGCAAGCTGGTGGACGTGCTGGGACCGTTCGCGCTCGCCCAGGTCACCGCCGGCGCCCGAGCCATTCAGGTGTTCGATAGCTGGGTCGGCGCGCTCGGCCCGGACGATTACGTCCGCTACGTCGCCCCCTACTCGCGCGCCCTGATCGAGCGGATTCGCACCGCCAGCGTTCCGGTCATCCACTTCGGTACCGGCGCGGCCGGATTCTTCCGCGAGTTGCACGCGGCCGGCGGCGACGTCATGGGTGTCGACTGGCGCATCAACATCGACCAGGCCTGGATGGACATCAGCTATCGCTCCGCCGTCCAGGGCAACCTGGATCCGGCCGTGCTGTTCGCCCCTCTGCACGAGCTCAAGATGCGCGTTCACGAGCTGCTGAAGCGCACCGGCACGCGACCCGGCCACATCTTCAATCTCGGCCACGGGATCCTGCCCGAAACCCCGGTCGACAGCGTACGCGCGGTAGTAGAATACGTTCGGGAATACCGGCTCGCTTAGACGAGTGGGGCAGGCATTCGTGCCTGCAGCCGGCTTCAGCCGGCAAGTTTTCGGTGGTCCGATACGTGCTCCGACAAGACCCTATGACCCAGAAGGCTCTCATCATCGGCGGTGGGATTTCCGGCCTGTCAGCGGCCTACTATCTCTCCAAGTCCGGGATCCGCGCCACCATCCTCGAGAAAACGCCGCGCGCCGGCGGAGTAATCCGCACCACCGTCCAGCAAGGCTGCGTGCTCGAAGCCGGCCCCGATAGCTTCATCGCCGCGAAGCCTTGGGCCATGGACCTGATCCGCGAACTCGGCCTGGCGGACGAAGTCATCGGCTCCAACGACCACCTGCGCGTCACCTACATCCTGAAGAAGGGCCACTTGGTGCCATTGCCCGACGGACTCATGATGATGGTCCCCACCAAGATCATGCCGCTGGTCGGAACGCGCCTGCTGAGCTGGGGCACCAAGATCCGCATGGGCCTCGAATTCCTGCGCCGTCCGAAAGGCCCGCGGCCGGACCGCTCGGTTTACGATTTTCTGCTCGATCATTACGGCCAGGAATCCATCGACTATCTGGCCGAGCCGCTGCTGGCCGGAGTCTACGGCGGCGATCCGCGCCAGATGAGCGTCAACAGTGTGCTCGCGCGCTTCGTCGAAATCGAATCCAAGTACGGCAGCCTGACGCGCGGTGTGCTGGCTGCGCCGCGTCCCAAGGGCGGTGGCTCGCTCTTTCGCACTTTGAAAGGCGGACTCCAGCAACTGGTGGACGCGCTCACGCCCAGCGCCGAAATCGTCGAGACCACGGTCGAAGCCATCCAGCGAAACGGATCCGGCTTCCGCGTGCGAGCCGGCGGAAATTGGATGGATGCCGAGCACGTCATCCTGGCAACACCGGCGCACGCCGCCGCCCGCCTCGTGCGGCCCAACCACGCGGAACTCGCGGATCTGCTGGCCGCGATTCCCTACACCTCGTCCATCACGCTGGCGCTCGGCTATCGCAAAGACACCTTCGATCATCCGCTAAATGGCTTTGGATTCCTGGTGCCCCAGCGCGAGCGCAAGTACATGGCGGCCTGCACCTGGGTCGGCAACAAGTTCAACCATCGCGTTCCCGAAAACATGGTGCTGCTGCGATGTTTCATGGGCGGCAACGCGCTCGCGCTCACCGACGACGCTCTGGTGGACGCCGCGCGCAGTGAGCTCAGTAGCATCATGCGCCTCCAGGCCGCGCCCGTGTTTAGCAGCATCGCGCGCTGGCCGGACTCCATGGCCCAGTACGCCGTAGGTCACGAGCAGCGCGTCGCGCGCATCGAAGCCATCCTGGAATCCATGCCCGGCTTGCACCTGGCGGGCAACGCCTACCACGGCATCGGCATCCCGGATTGCATCCGCATGGGAAAAGAAGCCGCCGCCCGCGTCACATCTGCTACGCCGCTCTCCGTCGCGTGAACGGCAGGCTCAGCACGAACAGCCCGACTCCTAACAAGACGATACTCGGACCCGGCAGAAAATGAAACGTCTCGGCCAACCAGACTCCCGACACCGAAATCGCGCCGCCCAGCACCGCGGATGCGATCACGTACCGGCGCATGCTCCCCGAGATGTTCTTCGCGATCGCGGCCGGAATGATGGTGAGCGCGCCCATCAGCAAAGTGCCTACCAGCTTGATCCCCAGCGCCACGATCATCGCGAAGATCACCAGCAGCGCCAGATCGTACTTGCGGCCCAGGCCATGCACCTTGGCCAAGTCCGGCGAGACGATCAGAAACAGGAAACGCTTGGCCAGCACGAAGCACAGCGCCGACAACACCACCGCCGTGAGCAGAATCGAGATCAGGAACGGCAGCGAGAGCGTGGGAAAAGCCCCGAACAACGACTCGACGATCTCGGTGTTCGGAATGATGAGGATTCCAATCGCGAGACTGGCCGTAAACAGCAGCCCCACGATCGCGTCCGGCGGCACACGGCTTCTGCCTTCCAGCCAGAAGATCGCAAACGCGGCCGCGATCAGGAAGACGATCACGCCATAGAACGGGTCCAGGCTGTACACCAGCGCCAGCGCGATGCCGGGCAGCGCCACGTGCGACAGCGCATCGCCCACCAACGCCATTCGCCGCAGCACAATGAACGGACCTACGCTGCCGGACGCGATGCCCACCGCGAGCGCGATCCAGAACGAGGCGTGGTAGGACGAGTCCATGATTTCAGTGAGCCGGCCCGTGCTCGTGATGGTAGTATCCGGACTCGCCGTACAGTGTCGCGAGCGCTTCCGGATTCAGCACTTGAACCGGCGCGCCCTGGCAGACCACGCTCTTGTTCAGGCACACTACTTTCTGCGCGTAGCGGTACACCACCGACAGATCGTGCGAGATCAGCAGCAGCGACGTCCCGCGCTCGGTCTGAACGCGATGAAGGAGCGCATAGAGGTTCTCTTCGAATCCCGCATCCACGCCGGCGGTCGGCTCGTCGAGCAGCAGCACACCAGGATGCTCCAGCATGGCCCAGGCCAGCAGCAAACGCTGCGTTTCGCCGCCCGACAATTCAGCCAGGTTTTTTCGCAATACGCTCCGGTCCAGACCCACCAGCGTCAGCTCGTGGTCCAGGTGCGCGACGAACTCCGCGCTGGGCCGCCAGAAACTGGGCGATTGCAGCAGGAAGAACTCCATGGCGGTTATGGGCGCGGAACGGTCCACCGAAAAGCGCTGCGGAACGTAGCCGATCTTCGTGTCCTGCCGCCAGCGGACCACGCCGGTGTGGGGCAGCAATCCCAGCAGCGCGCGAAACAGCACGGTCTTGCCGGCGCCGTTGGGACCCAGCACCGCGAGCGCTTCACCTGGCTGCAGTGAAAACGAAACGTCGCGCAGAATCTGAACGCCGTCCAGCGTCACGGAGAGGTTCTCTACTGTCAGGACCGGTTCATGACTCACTTCTTGATGTACACCTCCGCCTCCGACGGCCGGACCACGATCCGGTCCACTCCCTCGGCCAGCTCGAACGGCTCGTCGATCTTCGCGTTCGGATAGAGCGGCATGAAGAAAGTCTGAATCAGAAAATCCAACGGCGCGCCGCTCACCGCCAGTCCATTGAGTTCCACGCGCGTCAAGTGGACCGTGGCGCGGCCGTTCGCCGCTTGAATGCTGGCCGTCGCCCGCACCCGCTTCTCGCCCTGAATCAGCTTGGCCACCAGCCAACTGGTCTCGACGCCCGCGGCGTGCCGCAGTTTCAGAAAATCCACCAGCGCGTATCCGGTGGCGGTCCCGCTTCCAAGCTCGAGCCTCGGCTCTCGCAGTCCTTCCGGAACAATCTCCTTCGCCTTGGCGCGGCCCCAGGCATTCAGCTCCGCCAGGCTGAACACGATCACCGCACCCGGCTTGCAGTTCCCGCTTTCGATGACTTCGATCTTGCGGCTGACCCGCTCGACTTGCGGATCCGCCGCCAAGACAACAGCAGCTATGGCGAGCGCACTGAGAAGGCGTCTACCCAAGTCCCATGATAAGCGTGGCGCACGCACTCGTGCGTACCGCGCCGCCACTCATGGCGACGCTCGGTCTTGGTAGAATCAGCCTGGAGGAGAAAATGAATAAGACCTGCCTTGCAATCGTTGCGCTGACCGGAGGCCTGCTCCAAGGTGCGGTGGCGCCGGATGCGCTGGACTCGACGGCCGACATGATGACCGAGATCATGTCCGCGCCGGATAAAGGAATCCCCCAGGATCTTTTGGGAAAGGCCCAATGTATCGTGGCCGTGCCGGGCGTCAAGAAAGGCGCATTCATATTCGGCGGAAAATATGGCAAGGGCTTCATGCTGTGCCGCAAGAGCAGCGGAGTGGGCTGGTCGGCGCCGGCCGCGGTTCGAGTGGAAGGCGGCAGCTTCGGTTTCCAGATCGGCGTCTCCGAGACTGACGTAGTGATGCTGGTGATGAATGAAGTCGGCGCCAAGAAGCTGCTGGCGAGCAAATTCACATTGGGCGCGGATGCCTCCGTCGCCGCCGGCCCGGTGGGACGCACGTCCTCAGCCGAGACGGATGCTCAGATGCACGCTGAGATCCTGACCTATTCGCGCTCGCGCGGTGTATTCGCCGGCTTGTCGCTGCAAGGCGCCACGCTGCGCCCCGACGACGATTGGAATAAAGAGCTGTACGGCAAAGCCATGCCCAACCGCGACATCGTCATGGGCAGCACGCCCGCGCCTGCGTCCGCCGGGAAGTTGCTGGCGCTGCTCAACAAGTACTCGAGCCGCAAGTAACGAAGCCGGGCGTCAGGCCCCGAAGTTCGGAAGCTCGATCCAGCCCTCCGATGGGATCAACTCCACCGGCGCGCTGCCGTTGATGAGAGCGATCTGAAAGGACACCGGCTGGCTCTGCGAGCCGGGCAGAAGCCGGAAAGGTATCCGGGCCTCGAAAATTTTCTTCTGCGCGACCTCGACGGCCGGGTTGCCTAACAGCGAGATGTTTTCTTGCCCGGTCCGCAACTCGATCGCGGTGAACTCGGGCGCTGCCTCGAAATCCAGGCGCAGGTACAGGTTGTCCGCGTCCGAGCCGTAGAACAGATCGCGAACCATCTGCCTGCTGCCGTGCATCGATCCCGAACGCGTTTCGCTGCGATAGCGCCCCGCGCCCATCCACTCAAAATACGAAGTGACTTCGCCGTCGATCACCGCATGAATCGGGTTGTGCGGACGCTCCTGCGAATCGCGCGCCTCCATCATCAGGATGGGACGCGACAGCTCCTCGGGCGGCGCCAGGCCGAGCAGGCGGTACACGTTGGCCAAATGATCGCGATACAGCTCGTCGAACTCCACGCGGTTGTCGGAGTGATGCTCCGGCCCGTACCACCAGCACCAGTCGCTGCCCTCGGCGATCATCAGTTCCTCGAACGCCAGACGGCGCTGCTCTTCCGGAACGCCCGCGGCCGCTTCATCGAACTTCTGGCGGGCGCGCAGCAGAAACTCCCAGGCCTTGTTGTCTTCCTGCGCGCCGATCCACACATCGAAGTTCGCATTGATCCACGAGCCGGGGAAGATATGATCCAGCGGCCGCGGTTGGTCGATGCGCAGCGCCTCGCTGACCGTCAGCGCATCCAGGTCGGACGCCTTGCTGATGCGCTCGTACAGTTCGCTGAGGAACGGCCGGCCGTTCTGGTAATAATATTCCCAAGCGTTTTCGCCATCCAGAATGATGGGGACCAGCACATCGCCACCGCTGGCCGCCACCAGTTGCGCGTTGGCGCGAATCCGTTCCAGAAACTGCTCGGCCGCCTCCGCCGCGCCCATCTTGGAGTAGACGAACCCCACCTGATCGCTCAGGAAGTGATCGCGGAAAATCATCCGGATCTCGCGGTTCTGCTGGCTCCAGAGATACGACCGGTAAGTGGCGTCCGGGCCGGCCGTCTTGTGCAGCGTCTGCGCCAGCACGCCGTTGTCGCTGGCCGCCCACTCGAAGCCAGCCTCGGCCGCCAGTGCCAGCGCTTCATCGGAAACCGATCCCTCGGAAGGCCACAGCCCCACCGGCGCGCGCCCGAATTCACGCTGGATGAACTCGCGCGCGGTCTTCAACTGGTGCCGCGCATCTCCCGGATACAGGAAGCGGCTCGGCAACGGCACCTGCGGGTGCGACACGCCGGCGATGTTCGAATCGCACAGCAGCGGAAGAATCGGATGGTAAAAGGGCGTGGTGGAAATCTCAATCTGTCCCCGAGCGACGAACTCGCGGTACACCGGCACCACGCGAGCCAGTATCTCGCGTTGCTTGCGCACCATCAGCGCCTGGTCCTCGAGCGAGTAGCGGCGCTCCTTGGCGATCAGGCTTTTCACCTCGGCATCGTTCTCCTGGAACGTTTCGTCGAACCAGGCCACTTGCGACAATACCTGCAGATCCCGAAAATCCTGCGGACCAAAGAGCCGGCGCGCGCGCTGCGGACTAGCGCCCGACTTCTGCCAGGCGTCGTACAGCTCGCCGTACCGCGGATAGCGATAGATCATCCGGCCGGCGTTGGCCTGGAAGAAATACTTGAGCACGAACTCCTGCTCGGCTTCAGTCAACTCATGCGCCGGTTTGACGGCGCAATCGAGAAACGGATCCGCCGCCCGGCCCGAAGCATACTCCTCGATCTGCACCACCATGGACGGAACCAGGTTGAAGGTCTGGTGCACCGCTGGAAAATCTTCCAGGATCTTCACCATCCCGTAGTAGTCTTTGAGCGAGTGAAAGCGCGTCCACGGGAGGCGGTACTCGCCGGTCACCAGATCCTTGTAGAACGGCTGGTGCATGTGCCAGACAAAGCAAAGATGGATACGCGGCATAGGTTATGGGGGCACGCACTCCGGCGTGCCGCGTTCACATTCGCGTGAACGCCGTGAACAATCTACCTTACGAACAAACTGCGCACCGGCGGAGGCGGGTCGGTGCCGCGAAGGGCCAGCCAAAGAATGTCGTTCATCTCGTCGTCGTCATTCAAGTCGGCCTCGCTGAAGTCGAGCCGCGCGGAACGGGCGGCAGTCGGCGAATTCCCGGGGTTGCGCTCTTCGAGCGAGATGCGCGGTTTCTCAGCCTGATAGGGCGCCAGCGACGCCTCTTTGGAAAAAGCATTGACCATGACCCTGGCACCCGCGTCGTAATGCGTCATCGGGCGAAGATGCAGGATCAACTCCATGGTTCTGAGCACGGACGTGGTGTTGTACATGGTGCTGTCGATCCGGCCCGTGTGCGTGTACGGCGAAATCAGATAAACCGGCGCGCGATGCGAATCCACGTGGTCCGGCCCGTTCTGCGAGTCGTCTTCGACGACGAAAATCGCCAGGCTGCTCCAGAACTTGCTGCGCGAAAGCCCGTCCACGATCATGCCCAGGGCGTAGTCGTTATCGGCGAACGAAGAGAGCGGCGCGATCTTGCCGGGCGTGGTGCCGTTGGTGTGATCGTTGCCCAGCCGCATGATCAACAGTGCCGGCATGGTTCCAGTTTTCTCGAACTCCGCCAGATCCTCCAGAAACACCTGCGCGCGCTTCACGTCCGGGAAGTCCACATCGAAGCCGCGATACCTGCGGTTGGTGACCTTGGCGAGCACCGGATCGCGCACGGTTTCGATTTCGACGCCATCATCTCCCGCGGTCTTCTTGTTCTGGGCCCAATAGCCGTAGTTGCGCATGGAAACGCCGCGCGCCGCCGCATTGGTCCACAGGTAGCCGGCCGGCGGATAGGCCGCGGGCTCGCCGCCTTCGAATCCATAAGCGGCGTGGCGCCGGGCGTACTGGCTGGGCCACAGCTTCTCGACGAAATCGTTCGAAATCGCCGATGTCGACCAGTTGTGCCCGTCGGCGCTCACGTCGCCGTTCACGTAGAAGTTGTCGAACAGCACGAACTCGCGCGCCAGCTTGTGATGATTCGGCCCGGCCTTCTCGGTGAACAGGCACAGCGACGGATCGCTCGCGCCCTTGCCGATATCGCCCAAAACCTGATCGTAGGTGCGATTCTCTTTGACGATGTACAGCACGTGCTGGATGGCGGGCGGGATCCCCTCCGGCCCGGCCTCCAGTTCGGCGTCGTTGTAGGGCGAATTGCGGCGCACTTCCTGCGTGTAGCTTTGCAGCGCGTCGTCGGTGAACGGCGGAATGAACGACGCGGATCCCGTCTGAATGTTGGCCACGTACTGGTCGGTGCGCTCACCTTCGCCATTCTTCACGGCGCGCTTGGTCGGATTCGGCCCCCGCGGATTGGCGTAGGTACGCGATCCCTTTCCGTTCAACACCACCAGGCGACCATCGACGAGCGCCTTGACCGCGGTCGGATACCAGCCCGTGGGAATGAATCCCAGCACGTGGCTGCGCGACTCGGTGACGTCCACCACGCCGGTTGCGTTGGCATCGGAACACACCACGTACAGGCGACTGTGATCGCCGCTCAACGCCAGCGCGCTGGGCGTCATCCCGAGAGGATGGGCGGGCGACGTGGACACGTTGATGGATTCCACCACGCGCAGATCGCCGCCGTCGGACACCGCCACCGCGTAAACATTGTTCGTATTGGCGGCCGTGACAAAAATGCGCGCTTTCCATCCGGCGCCTTCTTCGGTTTCCGCCGCGCTGGCGCGATCGCGCCACAACATGTCGGTGGCATGCGCGCCCACTCGCAGCACCTGCAACTCGGCGCCGTCCGAGGTCTGATGACGCACCAGCGAGCCGTCCGCCCAACTGGTCACGAAGAACGCCTTGCCGTCCGGCTGAAACAAAATGCGGTAGGGCCGCCGCCCGGTCTTGAACTTCTCGATCAGCATGCCGGATTGGGGATTCACCACCAGGATCTGGTCGTGGTACAAGTCGCAGGCATACAGCAGCCGGCCATCCGGTGAGACGGCCACGTCGCCGATGAAATCGTGCTGCGTCTTCTCGGCTGCCTTCACCAGCTCGAACGTTCGCGCGGGCCGCAGCGCTCCGTTCTCATCCAGGGAAAACTCGAAGATCGACGCTTTGGAACCGCCGCCCACCCACAGTGTGCGCCCGTTCGGCGCGAGCGCCAGGCCCAGCCAGCCATCCGGAACCGGCGTGCGTCCCACTTGGCGGCCATCCTTGGTATCGAGCACGCTCAGCGAGGGCGGCTGATAGCCTCCATTCAGCACGATCAGAAAGCGACCGTCGGGCGTCAGCACCGAGGCCATCGGCAGAGTGCTGAGCGGAACCTGCGTGCCGGCGGGCTTCACGCGCCAACCGCTGTTCAGCAAAAACCCGCCGTCGGGAAGAAAACCGACTTGCTGGCGAGGAGCGGGCTGCGATTGCGACAAAGCCGCGATCGCGAGCGCCGCGCCCGCCAACACAAATTGACGGAGCGGCCGTGCAGCGTTTTTCATTCTGAAAACCTTTGTGCGATGGGGAAGCGGCGTCCGATGCCGAACGCCTTGGTGGTTACCTTCAGGCCGGGTGCGGCCTGTTGCCGCTTGTACTCGTTGCGGTCCACTTTGTTGACAATATCGCGCACCAACGTTACAGGCAGATGAAGCGCATCGGCGATGTGTTGCGGGGATTCGTTGTTTTCTACGTAGCCGCGCAGGATCTGATCCAGCACGTCGTACTCGGGCAGCGAGTCCGTGTCTTTCTGATCGGGCCGCAGCTCGGCCGACGGCGGCTTGATGAATACGTTCTCCGGGATGGCGCCGGCGTGCCGCTTGTTGGCCACGCGCGACAGCGAGTACACCAGCGTCTTGGGAACATCGCTGATCACCGCCAGGCCGCCGCACATGTCGCCGTACAGCGTGCAATAGCCGACCGCCAGCTCGCTCTTGTTTCCGGTGGTGAGCACCAGCGCGCCCCATTTGTTGGACAGCGCCATGAGAGTGACGCCGCGCAATCGCGACTGCAGGTTTTCCTGGGTGACGCCGACTGCTCCGTCGTCAATGACCGGATCGAGAGCTCTCAAGAAGGCTTCGTACTGCTCGCGGATGGAAATCAGTTCAAAGCGGATGCCGAAATTCCGCGCCATGTCCCGCGCATCGATGACGCTGTGTTCGGAAGAATAGGGGCCCGGCATGCCGATGCCCGTCACGTTCTCTTTGCCCACCGCGTCCACGGCGATGGCGGCCGTCAGAGACGAATCGATACCACCGCTCAGGCCGATGATGACGCGCTGGAAACCGCATTTTCGAATATAGTCGCGCGTGCCCAGCACTAGCGCCTGGTAGGCGGCTTCACATTCGTCCTGATAGTTCTCGTGGCGGTCGCCGGTCAGCGCCGCGGTGTCGAAAAACGCCAGGTCCTCTTCGAACGAAGCGGCCGCCGCAACCACCCGCCCTTCGGCGTCCATCGCAAAGCTGCTGCCGTCGAAAACGAGCTGATCGTTACCGCCCACCTGGTTGACATACACCAGCGGTATCCGGAACCGGCGCGCCGTGGCCGCGAAAATCTCGTGCCGCTGCGCACGCTTGCCCATGTGATACGGCGAAGCGTTGATGCTGATGAGCAGGCGCGCGCCGCCCTGCGCCAGCTCCTCCACCGGATCGCGGCTGTACAAGCGCCGCTCCCAGTACTGCTTGTCGTTCCAGGCGTCTTCGCAGACCGTCAAGGCGGTGGTGGATCCCTCCAAGGTGGTCGGCACCTGCTTGGCGGCCGGCTCGAAGTAGCGCTTTTCGTCGAAAACGTCGTAGCTCGGCAGCAGCATTTTGTTCTGCCGGAACGCGACCCGCCCGCCTTCGAGCACCGCAGCGGAGTTATAGATCGGATTTCCCGATGATGAACCGGTGCGCGTGACAGTGCCGCAAATGATGGAGAGCTTGAGATCGGCGGTCTCGGCGGCCAGACGCTCCAGATGCTGCTCCACGCGGTCGAGGAAGCTTTCCTTCTCCAGCAGATCGCGCGGCGGATAGCCGGTGAGCGTGAGTTCGGGAAACACCACCACGCCGGCGCCGGATTGGGCGGCGCGCTCGGCGAAGGAGCGGATCTTCTGGGCGTTGCCGCCAAGGTCGCCGACCGTGGTATTGATCTGTGCGAGCGCGATCTTCATTGCGGTAACCCACCATTGTACCCATGTGGAGCGCCAATCCTGGCCGCAGCCGCCCTTTCAGGCGGCTCATCCCGCCGCGTGGAAAAGGCGTCAGTAACTCGCGTGCTCTAGAATCCGGAGGCGGGCTTTAGGTGCAGGGATGGATGCGATGGGTCCTGCTGAAAGAGGGCGAACTGCTTGTCCGCGGCGCTCTGGATGGCGGTAGGAAGTCGATGGTAGAGCTCCCAAAACTCGGGAGACGCATACGACTCAAACGGCGTCATTCACTACTGCGCGGGTTGTCTTCCGACATGGGGCGGAACTTGCCCGATCGGACGTCCGACTTGACCTTCTCGACCAGGTGGTGGCCACGGCCTCCGGGAGAGAAATCGTTCTGCATTTGCTTGTCCCATTCATCCATGGTCTGGACGCTGAGCCAGGTTGCAAGAGCGACTTTGTCGCTCTCGGGTAGACCGGAAATGGCTTCCTTGATGGCTTCCACGGTCATGCTACTCATGTCCTCAAGGTATCCGGTCCGGGGTCTGGATAGCAAGGGCCAGGATACGAGACACTGCGTCTTCGCTGACGCGGTAGCCGGGTTGGTCTACTATAGTTGTGCGCCTATGCGCAAGGCTCGAACCCTCGTCTCAATCCTTTCGCGAATCGCCGCCGCCATCGACGGAATCGTTGGCCCCGGGCCGCGGACGGCATTCATCGTCGAGCTACTGGAACGGCAGCTTCGACGGGATGAGCAGTAAAGCCCTCCGAGATGCCGCCGGCTGCTGGAATGGTCGTGAGCATCCCGAACTAACCGAAGGCGGGGATCAGTGGGTCCGGCACATGCGCCAGGGGTCAATTCCGCCTTTGGAGACCGAATAGCCGGTCGTGACCGGTCTCATTGCCCTGCTCGGCCGCGCTTACTTTAATCCAACAAATGCCCCAGCTTCTGTTTTTTCGTCCGCAGGTATCCCTCGGTCGATTCGTGCGGCGCGACGATGCACGGGATGCGCTCGGCCACCCGCACGCCGGCTTGCTCCAGCGCGGCGATCTTGTCGGGATTGTTCGACAGCAGCCGCACGCTCCGGATGTTGAAGTAGCGCAGGATGTCGGCGGGCATGCGGTAGTCGCGCAGATCGGCCTCGAAGCCCAGCCGCTCGTTGGCCTCCACGGTGTCGGCGCCCCCGTCCTGCAGCTCGTAGGCGCGCAGTTTGTTGAGCAGCCCGATGCCGCGCCCCTCCTGGTTCTCGTAAATCACCAGGCCGCGGCCTTCTTCGGCGATCAGATTTAGCGAAAGCTCGAGCTGCGAACGGCAATCGCAGCGCAGGCTATGAAACACGTCGCCGGTCAGGCACTGCGAGTGGATGCGCACCAGCGGCGGCTCGCCATTGGTGACATCCCCCATGCCGAGCACCACGCATTCCTCGATTTCGTCGCCGTACATGCCCTGGAAGCCGTAGATGCGGAAATGCCCGAATCTGCTGGGGAAATTCGCTTCCGCGACCTTGGTCAACATGGGGAACCGTTGGAGCTTTCATTATAATGATCGTGGGACGTACAATGCTGGATCCGCAACAACTCGCCACCTTGCTGTTGCGATTGGCCGTGGCCGCGTCGCTGGCCAGCATTCTGTCGCGCATCAGCGCCTTCCAGCGGATGTTGATGCGCGAAGAGCGCACCCTGCTGCAGCGCTTCCAGCTCGCCCTCAGTTTCGCGGCGCCCTACGGGGCCGGCGTAGCGCTGCGCATCGTCAACGTGAACTACCAGGCCGTCGACCTGGGGCTGGAAGGCAGCCTCACCGCCGGCATGGTGGGCGGCTACGTCACCGGCCTGCTCTCGGGCATTCTGATCTCGCTGCCGGCTTTCTTCATCCGCCACGAGTTGATGTCCATGCCCTTGCTCGCGGGCGTCGGCGTGCTGGGCGGATTGCTGCGCGACATCGCCCCCGAGAAGGAAGACATCTGGCGGTTTTCCCCGCTGGTCAGCCTCAATCCCAAGCGCTGGCGGCAGCGCCAATACCAGCTCCGCATGATGTTCCAGTTCGGCTGCCTGTTCACCATCGTGTCCACGGAATTGCTGCAGGTCTCGGTGGCCCGGTTCTTCACGCGGGGTGGAGTTTTTCTCCCCGAAACCTGGCGCGACGCCACCCCCATGACCGCCGTCGCCATCTGCGCCAGCTCGGTCTTCGCCGTCCTGCTGCCGCTCAAGATCTGGAACAACACGCGCAACGAAAAGAAGATCGAAGCGCAGCAACTGCGCTTGAACGAAGCGCGCCTGGCCGCACTCACCAGCCAGATCAATCCGCATTTTCTGTTCAACACGCTCAACTCGGTCTCCTCGCTGATCCGCACCAATCCCGACCAGGCTCGCAGCGTCGTCTACCGGCTGTCCAGCATCCTGCGCCGGCTGCTGCGCAAGACCGACAACCTCACCCCGCTGCGCGAAGAGCTGGCCTTCATCGACAACTACATGAACATCGAGATGGTGCGCTTTGGAGACAAGCTGCGGTTCGTCAAGGAAATCGATCCGGAGACGCTCGACCGCCTGGTGCCCAGCATGATGCTCCAGCCCATTCTTGAAAACAGCATCCGGCACGGCTTGAGCAGTAAGGTGGATGGAGGCATGGTGCGGGTGCGCAGCTCGCTCTCGGGCGGACGGCTGAATCTGCTGGTGGAGGACGACGGGGTCGGCATTCCGGAAAGCAGGCTGGCCACCCTGTTCGAACAGGGCATCGGCGTCAGCAATGTGAACGAGCGTCTCAAGGTGCTTTTCGGCCAGGATTACCGCATGTGGATCGACAGCAAGCCGGGCGAGGGAACGCGCACGGGAATCGAGATTCCGGAAGTGAGCGTGGCCAGCGAGATCGAGCAGGAGCTTTCGGCGGCGCGCTAAACACGGCGGAAACCTGCCCGGGCTATGAAGCGTCTGTTAAACGACGCTGGGGTGCGTCGAGTGGTGTACAATTCCGTCACAGTTCGAGTTTCCTAAGAGGATCACCCATTGCCTTCAACCGCCGCGACCGCTCGACTGACCACTTCCTACCAGGACCACGTGAATCCGCAATGGGTGCGGCTGTTGAACGTGCTTCAAATGAACGTTCGCTACTCGCACTGCCTTGGATCGGAACTGTTCACCGAGGACGGCCGCCGCATACTCGACTTTCTGTCCGGCTACTGCGTTCACAACGCCGGGCACAATCATCCTGAGATCGTGGCGGCGCTGAAAGAGGAACTGGACCGCAGCGGTCCGGCGATGTTGCAGAGCCACGTCCCCGGCATCGCGGGCACGCTCGCCGGGAAGCTATGCTCGCACGCGGGCGGACGCTTGCAGAAAGTATTCTTCTGCAGTTCCGGGAGTGAAGGAGTGGAGGCGGCCATCAAATTCGCGCGCGCGCATACCGGCCGCACTGGGCTGGTGTATGCCGAGGGCGCGTTTCACGGCCTCACTTGCGGGGCGCTTTCGCTGATGGGCGATCCGTTCTGGCGCGACGGTTTCGGACCGATGCTTTCCGGCACCGAGGCGGTTCCCTTCGGCGATCTGCTGGCGCTCGAACAACGGCTGGCCGCGCGCACGGTGGCCGCGTTTATCGTTGAGCCGGTGCAGTCGGAAGCTGGCATTCGCATCCCGCCGCCGGAGTACCTCCGCCAGGCGCGGAACTTGTGCCGGCGCTATGGAACTCTGTTTGTGCTGGACGAAGTGCAGACGGGAATGTATCGAACCGGGCCATTCCTGGCCTCGCAGGATTCCGGCGCCGATCCCGACATGGTCATCCTCGCCAAAGCGCTCAGCGGCGGGCTGGTTCCCAGCGCGGCTCTGCTGATGACAGATCCTGTGTACGATTCGGTTTATGGTTCCCTCAAGCGGGCCATCGTCCACACTTCCACGTTCAGCGAAAACGCCCTCGCGATGCGCGCCGGCCTGGCAACGCTGGAGGTGCTCGATCGCGAGCATCTGGGCGAACGCGCCGCCGCCATGGGAAGCTACTTGCGCGAGCGTCTGCATGCCACTCTCTCCGGCTATGAAATGGTCAGAGCGGTGCGCGGCGCCGGATTGCTGAACGGGATCGAGTTCGCCAAGCCGAAAAGCCTCAAGCTGCGGTTGCCTTTCGAGGCGTTCCACCAGATCCATCCCGGCATGTTCGGCCAGGTTGTGGTGATGCGCCTGTTCCGCGACAAAGGCTTTCTCACGCAGATCTGCGGCAACCATTTCCTGGTGCTCAAGGTGGCTCCTCCCCTGATGGTGGAACAACGGCACGTGGATGAATTCGTGCTTGCGATTCGGGATGTCGTGGAGCTCATGCACACCTCCGCCAGCTTCTGGACCGAGGCCTTGGGAATGGCGCGGCGCGTGATGGACATATAGATTATAGGTAGCGATGATGATGGCCCGATTTTCAGTTCCGGTTCTGGTTTTCTGCCTGGTATTGGCGCCCTTGCCGGCCGGCTCCATCCCGGCCGTGCCGCGCATCGAAGCCGGCTATCGCCAGATGTACGATCTGGAGTTCGACCAGGCTCACAAGACCTTCCAGGAGTGGGAGCGGCAGCATCCATCGGATCCGCTCGGCCCGGTTTCCAACGCCGCGGCTTATCTGTTCGCGGAATTCGATCGGCTAAAGATCCTGCAGTCGGAGTTCTTCGTCGAAGACAGCCTCTTCAAGCGGCGGCCCAAAGTGACTCCCGACCCCGAGGTGCACCGCGAATTCGATGGCGAGCTGGCGAAGTCCGAACAACTCGCCAACGACATCCTGAACAAGTCGCCCCGGCAGCCGGATGCTCTGTTCGCCAAGATTCTGACGTTCGGCCTGCGCGCCGACTATCTGGCGCTGATCGAAAGGCGCAACCTCGATTCTCTGAGGATCATCAAGGTCGGCCGCGACACCGCCGAACAACTGCTATCCATCGAGCCGTCGTATTACGATGCGTACCTGGCGATCGGCGTCGAGAATTATCTGGTCAGTCTCAAGCCTCTTCCGCTGCGCTGGGTTCTGCAGATGAGCGGCGCGCAAGCCGATCGCGACCGCGGCCTCCAGGATCTTCGACTGACCGCTGAGAAGGGAACCTATCTCAGTCCATACGCGCGCCTGCTTCTGGCGGTCGCGGCGCTGCGCAACAAGGACCGCGGCGGGGCCCGCGATATTCTGACCAGGCTGGCCCGCGAATTCCCTCACAACCGTCTGTACACCGAGGAGCTGGCCCGGCTTCAGTAGAATAGCCTAAGGAGCCGCGTCCCACACATGACCATCGCCGGCGTCGCCAGCGCGTTTCCGCAACATCGCTACGATCAGCGCGTTTTGTTGTCGGCGCTGCAACGGCACTGGGGTCCCAAGCTCGACAATCCAGTCTTCATGGAACGCCTGCAGGCTCGCGTGGGCGTGGAGTCGCGGCACCTGGCTCTGCCCATCGAAGAATACTACACGCTGAACTGGACCCAGGCCAACAATCATTGGATCGAAGTCGCGCAGGATCTTGGCCAGAAGGCGCTGTGCTGCGCTCTGAGCCGCGCCGGTCTGGCACCGTCCGATCTGGGTGCGCTGTTCTTCGTCTCCATTACCGGGATCTCGAGTCCTTCCATCGATGCGCGCCTGGTGAACCGCATGGGCCTGCCGGTGAACATCAAGCGCGTTCCGATCTTCGGGCTGGGCTGCGTGGCCGGAGCCGCCGGCATCGCGCGCGCGTCCGACTACGTGCTGGCTTATCCCAAGCAGGTGGCCGCGGTCCTCTCGGTGGAGCTTTGTTCGCTCACGCTGCAGCAGGACGACCTGTCCATCGCCAACGTCATTTCGTCGGGCCTATTCGGCGACGGCGCGGCCGCGGTGCTGGTGGCGGGCGCCGAGCGCGAGTCGACTGGCCCGGAAATTCTCGCCACCCGCTCGGTGTTCTATCCGAACTCCGAACACGTCATGGGCTGGGACATTTCCGAAAAGGGTTTTCGCATCGTGCTTTCGCGCGAGGTTCCCGAAGTGGTGCACGATCATCTGGCGTCGGACGTCGACGCGTTCCTTGAAGAGCAGGGCCTCGCGCGGGCCGACATCGGCAGTTGGATTCTGCACACCGGCGGACCGCGCGTGCTCGAAGCGACGGCCACGGCGCTCGAGCTGAAGGATGGCGAGCTCTCCGCATCCTGGGACTGCCTGCGCCGGACCGGCAATCTTTCGTCGGCGTCCGTGCTGGTGGTGCTCGAAGAAGTGATGCTGAAGCGCCGCCCGCCGGCCGGAACCTTCAGCCTGCTGGCCGCCATGGGTCCCGGCTTCTGTTCCGAATTGGTTTTGATGAGGTGGTAGCTTTGCAGTCTGAGGTCTTCGTCATCGGCGGTGGACCGGCGGGGTTGGCGGCCGCGATCGCGGTGCGTCTCAACGGTTTTCGGGTGACCGTGGCCGACGCCGCGCGTCCTCCCATCGACAAGGCTTGCGGCGAAGGCCTGATGCCGGATTCGATCGCCGCGCTTGCCCGCCTGGGCGTCCAGCTTCATCCGGACGACGGCTTCCCGATCCGCGGACTCCGCTTTCTCGGCGACGGCGCTTCGGTGGAAGCGGCTTTCCCGTCGGGGCTTGGCGTCGCCTTGCGGCGCACCAGATTGCACGAGATCCTGGTGAATCGCGCGGAACAGGCCGGCGTGACGCTGTGCTGGGGCCGGCGCGTGAGGGGCCCTTCCGACATTCCACCCTGCCGTTGGTTGATCGGCGCCGACGGCCAAAACTCGCGGGTGCGTCGCGAAGCGGGCCTCGACAGCGCCACTCGCTCCTCCTTTCGTTTCGGCTTCCGGCGTCACTACCATGCGTCGCCCTGGACCGATTTCGTGGAGGCCTACTGGGGACCGCGTTGTCAGATCTTCGTAACCCCGGTCAGCCCGGAAGAAGTTTGTGTCGCGCTGCTGTGCCGCGACCCGCACATGCGCCTGGATGACGCCTTGCCGCATTTTCCGGAGCTCCAGCACCGTCTGGCCGGAGCAACGTGCTCGGATCTGGAGCGAGGCGCCGTCACGTATTCGCGACGGCTGCGGCGAGTGTTTCACGGCCGCACGGTATTGATCGGCGATGCGTCCGGATCGGTGGACGCGATTACGGGCGAAGGACTCGGACTGTCGTTTCGTCAGGCCGCAGTTCTGGGCGAAGCGATGGTCTCGGGGAACCTGGCGGCGTACCAGGCTGCGCATCGCCGGCTCACGCGACGCCCGGCCTTCATGGGCGATTTGATGCTGTTGCTCGATCGGTCTCCTTGGCTTTGCCGGCGCGTACTGCACATCATGGCGTTCGAGCCAGCCATTTTCGGCGGCCTGCTGGCGATCCATGTCGCCGAGCCATCGCCTGCGCAAGCGGTTCTGTAATGCATCGGCTGTTCATACTCGGCTGCCTGGCCTCGCTGGCGTTCGGCGAAACCGCATTCGATCTCGATCCGGCCAAGACCGACATCAACTTCACCTTGCACGACGTGCTCCACACTGTTCACGGCACGTTCAAGCTCAAGCGCGGCGCGATCCAATTTGATCCGGCCACTGGAAAGGCCGGCGGCGAAATCGTCATCGATGCCGCCAGCGGAGCGAGCGGAAGCGGATCGCGCGACAAGCGCATGCACAAGGAGATACTCGAAAGCCAGAAGTACCCCGAAGCGGTCTTTGTTCCGGACAACGTGCAAGGGCGCCTGGAAACAGAAGGCGAATCGCAGCTCGACGTGCACGGTGTCTTCAAGATTCACGGCGCGGATCACGAACTGACCCTGCACCTGCTGGTGGACGCGCAGGGCGGCGGCCGGTACACCGCGTCCACGCACTTTTTCATTCCCTACGTGAAGTGGGGCATGAAGAATCCCAGCAATTTTTTTCTAAAGGTGGACGACACGGTCGCGATGGACATCAAAGCGAGCGCCGCGGCTAAGCCTTGACGGTCCAGTCGGCCGGGACCTGGCCTTCGGGCAACAGCTCGCCCTTCTCCAGATGACGGGCCTTGGTGGCGAAGTGCGCCGCGTGCGGATCGTGAGTCACCATCACGATGGTCTTACCGAACTCCTTGTTCAAGCGCGACAGCAGTGTCAGGACGTCCTGCGCGGAGGCGGCGTCCAGGTTGCCGGTCGGCTCGTCCGCCAGAATCAAATCCGGATCGGTGACGATGGCGCGCGCGATGGCCACGCGCTGCTCCTGGCCGCCGGAAAGCTGGCGCGGGAGATGATCCAAGCGGTCGCCGAGTCCCACCAGCTTGAGCGCGGTCTCGGCGTGCTCCATGCGCTCCTTCTTTTTGAGATTGGTGAGCTTCAGCGGCAGCTCGACGTTTTCGATCGCGCTGAGCACCGGGATCAGGTTGAAGGATTGAAACACAAAACCGATGTGCGCGTTGCGCCAGTGCGCGATGGCGCGGTCGTTCAACGCGCGCAGGTCCTGGCCGAGCACCAGAATCTCGCCGCCGGTGGGACGGTCCATGGCGGCGATCAAGTGCAGCAGGGTGGACTTGCCCGAGCCGGACGGCCCCATCAGCGCGACAAACTCGCCGCGCGAGATGCTGATGTCGACATCCTTGAGCGCCACGACGTGGAATTCGTCGCGGATGAATTCCTTGGTGAGTTGGTGCGTTTCGATTACAGTTTCGGCCATGAGCTCATCCTTGTCTGGGGCGCACCTTCTGCCCGTCCTTGAGGTCCGCGGGGGGATTGGCAATGATATCCTCGCCGCCGATCAGACCCTCGGCCACCTGCACGCCTTGTGAAGTGGTCCCGACCACTTTGACGGCCTTGTGCAGGGCTTTCCCGTTCACCACCACGAACACGCCGCCGTCGCGCACCGCTGACGCTGGCACGGTGACCATGGGCTTCGATTCGGTTTGCCGCGCGCCGGGCTTATCAGGCGAGTAAAAAGCGACGCTGGCGTTCATCTCGGGCCGCAGGTAGTCGTCCGGATTCAGCACCTTTACCTTAACCTGCACGGTGGCCTTCTGGCGGTTGGCCTCGGGCGAGATCTCGGTGATGGCGCCTTGGTACTTGCGGTCCGGATAGGCATCGGTAGTGACGATGCCGGGCTGGCGCGGTCCGAGCTTGCCGAAATCGTTCTGATTGATGTCCAGCTCGACTTCCAGATCGTTCAGGTCGGCGAGCGAAACCACGTAGCCTTTGGCGCCCTTGTCGCCGACGAAGCCGGTGGTGACGAACTCGCCTTTCTCGACGTTGCGCTCGAGGATGGTTCCGTCGATGGGAGCGCGGATCACGGTATTGTCAAGCTGCACTCGGGCGTAGTCCAGCGTGCCCTTGGCCTGACTCACCTGGGCGCGCAGCGCGTCGATTTCTTCCTGGCGCGGTCCCAGCCGGACCAATTCGTAGGAGCGATCGAGCGAGGCTACCTTGGCGGCCGCACTATCGAAGCGGGCCTGCGCATCATCGAGCGCCTGTTTCGCCAGGATCGCGTCGTTGACCATGGCTCGAGTCCGCTGTAGCGTGACGCGGGCGTTCTCCAGATCGGCGCGGGCCTGATCGACGTCGGCCTTGGCCTTGGCGATTTCTTCGGGCCGGGAGCCATGCTCGGCTTCGGCCAGGCGGGCTTGCAGCGTCTCCAGATTGCCCCGGGCCGCCAGCTCGTTGGCGCGATATTCGTCGTCTTCCAGGCGCACCAGCACCTGGCCGGCCTTCACCTTGTTGCCCTTGTCGACGCCGATCCAGGCGACCTTGCCGATCACCTTGGCGGCCAGCTCGATTTTGTGAGCCGCAACGATGTAGCCGGTGGCGTTCAGAATCACGTTGCCTTGGCCGCCTGCAGCGGGCGCGGCGGCGCGCACGCGCACAATGTCCACCGGCGTGGCGGCGTTGAGCCTTCCGTAAATGAATCGCGCGGCGCCGAGCAACACGAACAGCGTGATGCCTGCGACGATGAAGCGCACGGCCCAGGGCGAAGGTTCATCGCTGCGCTTCCTGGAGCGATCGATTCGCAGGCCTTTAAGTTCGGTTTCCATCGCCGATTAGATGTCGCGGAGCGCGGTCAGGATCTCCTTGCGCGCGGCGCTCCGGGCCGGGAAAAGACCACCGAGTGCTCCCATAACCAGCGCAAACGCGATTCCGGCCGCCATGATCTCGGGGCTGACATTGAAGTTAAACGCGATCTCGCTGAAAGTTACAAAGCTGCCGACGGCGGTGGTGATGTTGTTCAACGGCAGAACCAGCAGGCAGCCGAGCACTCCGCCCAGCGCCGACAGGAACAACGATTCGAGAAAGAAGCTGAACAGGATGCTGCCGCGCGAAAAACCGAGCACGCGCAAGGTGCCGATCTCTCGCGCGCGCCGGGCTACGGCGGCATACATGGTATTCATGGCGGCGAAACTGCTTCCGACGGCCATGATGATGGAGATGAAGATTCCGAGGTATTGCAGCAGGGCGCCGGAGCTGGTCTGCGCTTCGTAGTAGGATTTCTCCGTCTGCGCGTCGACGCCGAGGCGGCGGTCGTCGTTGAGCGAATTGATCAACGCCGGAACGGTGGCGGCGTCGGTGGCGCGCAACAGGACCGAGCTGAGGCCGTCGGCGCGATTGAAATCGGAGCTGACCTGGTTGAGGTCGCCGAAGATCTCGCTGTTCACCGACGACTGGCCGCCGTCCATCACACCCACCACTTCCCAGTCGCCCCGGCCGAAGCGCAGCTTCCTGCCCAACTGCGCGTTGGGATAGCGCTTGGCGATGGATTTTCCGACCACCACTTCGCGCTGGCCGGCGCGGAACCAGTGGCCCGTCTGGAGCGTGAGGCCGTCGCGCATCTTGACGCCCAAGGGCAGGATTCCGCGCAGTGTGACATTCATGCCCTCGGGGCTGTCGACGCTCGGCAGGTTGATCACTGTGACCATTTCGAGCGACGCCATGGGCTGGTCGCCATCGCGCGCGATGCCCGGCATGGATTTCAAGTCCTGGAAAACTTCGCGCGTGACCGCGCTGCTGAGTTCGGCGGTGGAACCCTTGCGCATCACCAGGATCTGGAGCGGGTTGCCGGAAGACTGGAAAGCGGTGCGCAGCCCGTTCACCAGAGCGAGCACGGCCAGGAGCACGGCGACGGTGAGCGTGATTCCGAGCGCTGTCATAACGGTGGTGGTTTTGCGGACGATGAGATTGCGGAGATTGTAGGAAATCGGTATCGCCATGGCTATCCGGAATAGCGCAAGGAGTCGAGGATGGTGGTGCGCGACGCGTTCCAGGCCGGGAAGAAAGAACTGGCCAGGCCGATGACGAGCGCGGCGCCGAGGCATGCCAGGCCGACCGCCGGCGTGATGGAAAGGGTTCGGAGAGCGGGCATTAAATCGCCGCCCGGGCTTTGGGCTACCAGCCGGCACAGCCCCGCGGCCAGCAGGCATCCGATGGCGCCGCCGATCAGCGAGATGACGGCCGACTCGCCGAGCACGATCCCCAGCACCGCGCCGGGAGTGAACCCCAGCGTTTTCAGAATGCCGACCTCGCGGATCCGCTCGCGGACCGACATGGAAATGGTGTTGCCGGAAACCAGCAGGATGGTAAAGGTGACCGCGCCGCAAATCGCCATGATGAACAGCCGGAGGTTCCCGAGGAAGGAGATGAAGCTGAGCTCGAAGGCCTTCTCCGATTCGCTGCGCGTGGGGAACGGCGAAGATGCGAATTCATTGTCGATGGCCGCGGTGATGCGCGGAACATCGGCTGCCGTGTCGGCCTGTACCAGGAAGGCGCCGATCATGTCCTGCCGCGGGCCGGGGCCGAGCGCCTCGCGCAAGTACTGCTGGTTGAAGTACAGCACGGTAATGCGATCCGGTTCATCGAAGATGCCGACCACCTTGAGATCGAGCGTGACAGGAAAGATGTCGCCGACCAGCGTGATTCGGTCGCCAAGCTTGAAGTTCATCTTGTCGGCCAGAGTACGGGAGATGATGCAGCCGGTGCGTTCACGCAGGAAGGCCTGTTTCTGGTCGTCGGGCATCACGTATTCGGGGCGCACGTTGAAGAAGCGGGACGGCTCGGCCGCGAATCGCGGAAAATTGTTGTTGGGGTCGCGAGCGTCCTTATAGACGCCGCCGAACCACTGCCAGACCATGACGTCGCGCACGCCGGGAATGCGCTGGATCTTGTCGCGGTAGTAGATGGGAATGGGCTGCGTCATGGAGACGCGATGGCGCACCACCAGCCGCAGGGCCTGCGCCGGAGTCGCCTGGCCGTGGAACATGGCGCTATACATGGCCACCAGCAATCCGAGGATGCACAGCGAAACGGCGATGCTGCCGATGGTCAGCAGGCTGCGGCGGCGATTACGGACGCTATTCTTGAAGATCAGCGCGAAGTAGCGAAACATGCTATTGCTCTACTTTTAAGCGTAGCAGCCGGGGGGACGGGTCCAGAGAGGGGATCGGCGAACGGCGGTCAGGAACCGGCGAGCGGCCCGAAAGGCACGATGTCACACGACGACACATTCATGCAGGCGGCGCTGGAGCTGGCCCGGCAGGCGGAGGCGAGCGGTGAAGTTCCGGTGGGCGCGGTGGTGGTGGTGGACGGCGAGGTGCGCGGGCGGGGGTTCAATTCGCCGATCCGGTTAACGGACCCGACCGCGCACGCCGAGATCCTGGCGCTGCGCGAGGCCGCCGCTGCGGTGGGGAACTACCGGCTGGAAGGCGCGACGCTGTACGCGACGCTCGAGCCGTGTGTAATGTGCGCGGGCGCACTGGTGGCCGCGCGGGTGAGACGACTGGTGTTCGGCGCGCGCGACCTGCGATTCGGCGGCGTGCGCAGCAAGTTTGCACTGGCCGATTCCGAATTGCTGAATCATCGCGTGGAGATCACCGAAGGAGTGCTGGCGGCGGAGTGCCTGGAGCTGGTGAAGAAGTTCTTCGAAGGCCGGCGGAATGCTTAATCCCGGATGCAGTTTGCAGCCTGAACGAACTGGATCAGGCGCGCTCCTGGTAAGTGCCTTCCGAGGTGCTCACGCGGATCTTTTCGCCTTCGTTGATGAACGGCGGCACCTGCACCACCAGGCCGGTTTCGAGCTTGGCGGCCTTGGTGACGTTGGAAACGGACGCGCCTTTGAGGCCCGGCTCGGTTTCGACCACGGTGAGATCGACGGTGGGCGGCAGCTCGACGCTGATGGCCTTGCCTTCATAGAACTCGACGTTGACCTTGAGCTGCGGGACCAGGAACTCGACACCGTCGCCGAGGATGTCGCGCGTCAGGTGCATCTGCTCGTAGTTCTCGGTGTTCATGAAATAGTAGAATTCGCCGTCGTCGTACAGGTATTCCATCTCGTGCTCTTCGAGCGCTGCGCGTTCCACGCGGTCTTCGGACGAGAAGCGGTGCTCGGTCATGGAGCCGCTGCGCAGGCTGCGCATTTTGGCCTGGACGAAACCGCGGAGATTACCGGGAGTGCGATGTTCGGTCTTAAAGATGGTGTACAGTTCGTTATTGAACTTGATGACCATGCCGGGGCGTAGTTGTGTTGCCGAAATCATGTAAGCTGATGCCTTTCGCCGGCTCCGCGAATCTGGGAGCCGGAGTAGTGGGTGAACCTCCAGTCTAGCAAGGTGGGGCGGAGTTTTCAGCGGATGCCGGCTTGATACAATGGATTCACGGCGCTATCGTCTAACGGTTAGGACGGAGCCCTCTCAAGGCTTAAATACGGGTTCGATTCCCGTTAGCGCTACCATATTTTCAATAACTTAGAGCGTTTATGCTCACACTTGCTTACACATTTTTGGATTTCTATTCTCCCGCCCTGCCGACGCCGAACTCTTTGAGCATTTCGGCGACATAGTGTTCTCGCTCCTGATGCTTGCTGCGATCCCAGAGAAACCGACCGATTTGTGGCCACTGCTGGTTCTGGCGCTTCGCTCGCCAGAACGCCTGATAGCGGTCAAAAATGAAGCCGAAAATTTCTTCCCATGTGAATTGCAGTACGCCTTCCGATAGGTCCCGCGAGCGGTCCGCCCCGAAGCACAGCAGTCTTGCGTCGAGGTCATCCGCTTGAAATCTGCCGTTCTCATAGAACGCCTTTGAAATTGCATCGAGCGATGTAGCGGACATCATGCCAAAAGATCGCAAGACATTCGTGACGTTTCCCTCTTCAGCGCGGCTCCAGGGGCCGTTGAGGCGACACCTTCCAGCCTTGACTTCCGCAATGACAAACGTCGGCAGCCGTGCATCCTGGAACGCCGGATGATCCACCAACGGTTCTCCGCTTACGATTTCCTGTCTCTTGGGGAAGCGAAATCCGAGCACATCTGCATCCGTGCGTTGCTGGCTTCCTTCTTCCGTGTTCACGGGATGAACGACGAAGTTCTGCACCGTGAAAAACCCGTTCAATCTGAGAAACCATTCAGCGACCGCTTCGAGGCTAGACATGGGGTGTTTCCTTTGTTCGACCAATCATAGGTTATCGTTGGGCGTTACCAGGGGTACTTTACCTGCGCGTTGGTTTCGCGCAAGGGACATTTAAGTCCGAGAGCCGCGACCAAGCGGCTCAGGCTGACGGCGGGAGCCGGCCAAACCGGACATACATCTACGAACCGATGCTCGATTCACTCAAGCCGGCGATTTGCAAGGAGACCTGTAAGCGTTGGATGATCGAACGTACACAGGTTTTCAGATGCAATTCGGGTAAGGTGGGCCGCCGCCTCACCCTTTGGCGTGCAAGGGGATCACTATGGCTACGTGTTTCGTCATCATGCCCTTCGGTGGATACTTCGACGGCTATTACACGGACGTCATCCGTCCGGCACTGGCCAGCGTGGGTGTCCAGAGCATCAGGGCAGATGAGATCTACGGCACCGGCGCCATCGCCGAAGACATTCATAAGGGGATAGAGGCGTCTGATTTCTGCCTGGCCGACGTGACCAGCCGAAACCCGAATGTCAGTTACGAACTTGGCATGGCACATGCGTTACGCAAGCCCGTCCTCTTGGTCACGCAAAGCGTTGACGACGTCCCCTTCGACTACCGTCATTTGCGACTGATCAGCTATGATCCCAAGCTCTCGGGCTGGCAGCGGGAGTTTCAAAAGAAAGTCGCGCAAACGGCGAACGAGGTCTTGAAGAATCCGTCGGCAAACCTGGCTCTGCGGTCCATCCCGACCGCGGAAGATGCCATGCGGAAACATCTAAGAAACATCTTTGATGTGACCTCCTACGATCTTGCGCGAACGAACCATATCTACTGCGACGAGCATGGTAATTGCGAGATCAAGACGTCGTGGAAGATTAGAGCCAACAGCGCTGTCTTTCACCTCTGCCACAATGTCGTGCTGGACATCCCCGGCCGCATCGTTGTGAATCGCGTCTACGACAAAATCAACGCCCGCGACCTGGATTATGTCGTCGTGGACAAAGGCAAAGCGTATCTTTCGTATTTCTTCCTCTTCAAGCAGTTCAAGGCACCGGGCCAGAAGTTCGAGGTGGAAACCGACGTTTCGGCCGAAGGGTACATTGATATCCCCCGTTTCCTGGACACGAGGGAGACGATGATGAGCACCCAGGCTGTCGCGCTGGGCATGAGGTACATCATGAAATCCGACTGGCTATACCTGCCCAAGACTCCAATATTCCAGGGTCTTCATGCGGAATATATTAGCCACCCACGTTCGAACATCGTAGGGACGCAAATCGCGGCGGTTGAGACGCCGGACCACTATCTGCTGCAAATGAGCTACGATGCCGATGCGCCGTACCAGCAGGAAACAGCGGCTTCCATACGCCTACCGTGAGTCGATGGGGACTTAGGTCTTGGCGCATGGCGTTTCGCGCAAGGGATCGTTACCCGAATGGGCCGAGACCACGCCAGGACGAGAGAAGGAGTTCCTGCGGGGGCTCGGGGCGAAGCCTAGAGCCCGGTCCGGCGGCAGCCGGATGCGCCCAAAAACAGTTTCGGTCAGGCCTTCGACGGGAAGTCGATATCCGTTGGCTCCACGAGGTGTTTCAGCTTCTTTGTCTGATACTTCAGACCGGCGACTTCGAGAACGGTCGCGGTATCAGGCTGGACAACAAACAGCGCCGGTTTGAAGATGCAAAGATTGGCGCCCGGCGCAACTGAACTTGGAAAACGAACCCCCTGATACCCCTGCTGGCGCAGGATGTCCGCGAGGAGCTGTGTCAGGCTATACCTGTGCCGGTCTTCCGGGGTGATGGGCATGCCGATCTCATGGCCGATCGTCAGGCCGAGGTGATACAGGTTGAGCCGCGCATCGGAACTCGAAAAATCCCCGATGTCGATCGCGCCGAAGTCCGCGATGCGGATGTCCTTCTTTGACGAAAAAACCCACAATCGAGAGCCTGTGGCCCGGATGGGGCCGCACTTCCGCTGCTGCGGTCAGCTTGTCGGTCGCGAGATACAAATAGGAAACGCCAACCCGGTTCAGCCTCCCTGCCGTCGCGAGGAGCGGCGGCGGCGCTCCGATCTGGTCGCCGAGGTACGGCTGGTGGATGGTTTCGAGCTCATTATCCTCGTGACAGCGAGTGTAGGTCTTGGCGATTCCGATCCTGGCCCGGTAGAAGAGAGAGCCGGCGGGTATCGTCGCGTTCAGGGCCGGACCAAACTTCGAGAGATACCGCTTGAACTCTTTTTCGACCTCGAAGTAGTTCTCGCTCTGGAGCCGCTCTTCGATCCTGGCGTAGATGGGTGAGCGCCTGTCTCTGATGGCATTGAGCGCCATTCGCCCGATTTCAGGATCATGCCCCGCATAGATGCCCACGCCCTTGTCGTAGTCGGGATAAGGAATGTCGAAGAGCGAGACGAGCAGTTCCTCCGAACCCTCGTCCGAGCGCGGAAAGCCGGGTGCCGGTTCATGCTCGACAATCTCATTGGGTTCAAGGAGAAGCTGTTCCGGGTGGTCGTGACCGCCCCAATGCGGGTTGTACGCGAATTCATCGTAATAGAATGCGGTGGCCGTTGAAAAGAGCAAGCCTTTAACCAGGAATCATGAAGGGGCTATTGAGGTGTCATCCAGCGGGTTAGTCATGCTATCCTACGCTTTCAGTTTGGGACCGTCCCGCTTTGCGGCCGCGTTCTCTCTACACTCATTCAAACTGAGACCAATACATGAAGATCACGTGGACCAAGACCGACGAGGCACCCGCACTCGCGTCGTACGCACTGCTGCCCATCCTGCGAGCATACGTCAAGGGCACAGGGGTGGAGATCGAAACGGCTGACATCTCGCTCGCTGGACGTATTATCACCAACTTCCCTGAGTGCCTTCGCAGCGACCAGAAGATTCCTGACGAGTTGACCCGCCTGGGGGAGTTGGCGCAGACACCGGACGCCAACATCATTAAGCTTCCCAACATCAGCGCCTCGATTCCGCAGCTCCGGGAAGCGATTGCGGAGCTCCGTGGAAAAAGCTACAACATACCCGACTATCCCGAGGAGCCGTCGACGGAGGAACAGCGTGCGCTGCAGGTCCGGTTTGGCGTGGTCCTGGGATCGGCGGTCAACCCCGTATTGCGCGAAGGCAATTCGGACCGCCGTGCTTCGACGTCGGTGAAAGCGTTCGCGCGGAAGCATCCACATAAAGGAATGACAAATTGGCCGAAGTCTGGTTCGGTGACGCGTGTCGCCCACATGAGCGACAAGGACTTCTATGGCAGCGAGAAATCCACGACGGTGGGTGCCGCAACCAACGTGCGCATCGAATTCGTGGACCCAGCGGGCGCGGTGAAGGTGCTGAAGCAAAGCATCCCGCTGCTCGAGGGCGAAATCATCGACTGCGCGGTGATGAACGTGGCGGCGCTGCGGAAATTTTATGCGGAGCAGATGGCTGCCGCTAAAGCTGACAATGCCCTGTTGTCACTGCATCTGAAATGCACGATGATGAAGGCCTCCGATCCGATCATGTTCGGACACTGTGTGGCGGTGTATTTTGCCGATGCTCTGGACAAGCACGCCGGCGCGATCCAAGAGATTGGCGCCAACGTCAACAACGGACTGGCCGACGTCCTCGGCAAACTCGACCACCTTCCGGCCAACAAGAAAGCCGAGATCGAGGCCGATATCGCAGCCTGTTACAAGAAGGGCCCCGGCTTGGCCATGGTCGATTCGCGGTTGGGCAAGACCAACCTGCACGTTCCCAACGATGTGATCGTCGACGCGTCGATGCCGGTCGTGATCCGCGACGGCGGCAAGATGTGGAACATAGAGGACGCGCTCGAAGACACTGTCGCCATGATCCCGGACCGCTGCTACGCCACCATATATCAGGTTGTGATCGAGGACTGCAAGAAGCACGGACAGTTTGATCCGGCGACCATGGGCAGCGTGTCCAACGTCGGGCTCATGGCGCAGAAGGCCGAAGAGTACGGTTCGCACGACAAGACGTTTGTCGCGCCCGGCAGCGGCACGATTCGCATCATTGACGAGGGCGGCAAGGCACTGCTCGAACAGAGCGTCGAGCGCGGCGATATCTTCCGCGCCTGCCAGGCGAAAGACGAGGCCATCCGCGATTGGGTAAAACTGGCCGTGGCACGCGCGCGGGCAACCGGCGCGCCCGCGGTGTTCTGGCTCGACCCGGATCGCGGCCACGACGCGCAAATCATTCAGAAGGTGAAAGCCTACTTACCCGAACACGACATCTCGGGACTGGAAATCAAGATCATGAAGCCGGACGACGCGATGAAATTCTCGCTAGAGCGAATTCGCCGCGGCGAGGACACCATCTCCGTTACGGGGAACGTGCTTCGCGACTATCTCACCGACCTGTTCCCGATTTTCGAGTTGGGGACAAGCGCGCGCATGCTCTCGATCGTGCCGCTGCTCAGAGGCGGCGAATTGTTCGAAACCGGCGCCGGCGGTTCGGCGCCCAAGCACGTGCAGCAGTTCGTGAAGGAGGGCCATCTGCGCTGGGACTCGCTCGGTGAATACTGTGCGCTGGCACCCTCGCTGGAGCTGATTGCGACGAAGACCGGCAACCCGCGGGCGGCGCTGCTTTCGAAAACGCTCGATGACGCCATCGGCCGCTACCTCGAAGACGCCCGCGAGCCTTCGCGCAAGGTAAACGAGATCGACAACCGCGGCTCGACGTTCTATCTCGCGTTGGCGTGGGCAAAGGCACTCGCCGCCCAGAGCGAGGATGCGGATTTGAAGCAACGCTTCACTCCGGTAGCCGCCGCGCTGGCGGCGAACGCGGGCAAGATTACTCAGGAGTTGTTGGTGGCGCAGGGCAAGCCGGTGGACATCGGGGGGTATTATTTCCCGGACGACGCTAAGTGCGCCGCAGCGATGCGGCCCAGCGTTACACTGAACGCAATCATAGACGGAATGTAGTGGCTTTTGCGCCTCCGTGCCGGCGCGCAACGCTAATGGTTTAAGCCGCACGTCCTTTATACGAACGTGGTAAGGGCGCACGCATGCGAGATATACTTTTGGAGATCCGAATTTCACGGGGCGAACCTTGGCGGAACATCGCTACCGGTGTCTGGCCTGCTGGTGGCAGCCTTATACTGGGGCAGCCAACCGAGCACTTACCGCCTGAACTCATTACGGCTCTAAATCGCCATCAAGATGTGTTCGGACCGACAATTGGAATTTGGAACTACACCGTCCGTGATGCCAATTACCAGGTGGTGTTCTCGCATTATGACCCGAATGAAATCAACTGAGGGAGAATCTCGCAACGGGTTGAGGACAGGCGACTGCGACCAGCGTGGTTCCCGATGAATAGACACCGTTAACGGTCATTATCGGAGTCTATTTCATTCGACCGCGGGCGACCAGTCTCTAAACGCAATTCCAGTCGAGTTGACGTGACGGGTCCGTCACAATCTGCCTCAGCTGTGTTGCCGACACACAATTTGAGCCGCCCTTCGGGCGATGCTGACTGCTAGGCGGCAGGCTGCTTTTTTCCATAGCACTGCTGGAAGGAGGGATGGATCCTGTGCGCTGTTTCCCCCCAGGATGCGGAATTTGGCCCAAGCCTTGTCTCCGTGCGAGACGTCAGGTTTGGAAGAACAGAGTGGCGGCTTGGTCTTCGGCGTGCTCATGAGACTGCGATGAGACGGACCCTAGCGCTATTGCTGACCGTCGTCTTAGCAGCCGGCCTCTGCGGCGGCCAAGAGAAGGTCTCCCTGCAAGACCAGATGCGTGCCATCGCAGCCAACAGTCCTATCGAAGTTCGTTTTCAAGACGGTTCCAAGTTGCGTGGGTGGATTAGCGACGTCTCCGACAGTGGCTTCGTGCTGAAGCACGAAACAAGACATCAATTGCAGGACTCGCAGTTTCCGTTCGATTCGGTTCGTAGTGTCAAAGCCGTCAAGAGCGTGCATCCGAGCCATACCACTTCGCAACATTCTCATCGGGGTTGGAATCGCTGTGGCAGTGATCGGTGCTCTGCTTGCCGCGGCTATCGCAAGGGGTCCGCTAATAGGCTCTTGACCCAGGGGAGAGGGCATTCAGCTTGTGCGGTCCCCCGTTGACGGCGCCTGCCGTAATCCACACGTCTAGAAGGGCAATGAGGAGTACACAAGCGGGAAACGCCGCCCCGGCTGAACCGGAAGCGGCGTTGTAAGGAATGCGCGGCGTGCTACTTGGCGATGCGATACGACCGTTTCCCGTCCGCGTTCTTGGACGAATCGATTTTCTCCCCGCCCTTACTGCCCAGGATGCTAACGAAACCGCGCACTGTGTGGGCCTGCCACTTGGTCGCGGCCATGATCGCGGCCAACGTTGCGCCTTTGGCTCGCTTCATGAGGGCGATTTCCTCGGCCTTCTTGTTGGCTCGTTCCGTCTTCGGCTTGGCGGCCTTCTTTGCACACCCCGCCTTCTTTACAGGCCTGGCCGTCTTGGCGGACGTGTGTCTGTGTTTCGTGCGCTCCCCTTGGGGCGCCTGGCTTTGCCCGTGCTCTCAGGCTCGATTGTTTCGCTGGTCATCTGATTCTCCTTGGCCGCCTCGTTGGCGGTTGTGATCATTGATCGCTCTGTCCGGGAGAGACAGCAAGGAGAATCTTAAGGATCACGCGGGGCTGCCTGGTCAGCGCAATTGGCGAGGCGTGGGCCTTTTTATAGGGCGGACAATATCGCAAACGTGGCATTTGTTGGGTTCTGCGCCTCACATATCAAGAAAAGATCTGAAGCGTAACGACCAAACCGACCGGAATGTTCGAGCCATCTGGCAACGAGACCTGGAGCGTCACAACTCCTGCATAGTTGCCGGCGGTCATTCCGGCGGTCCGGACCGATACGGTCAAGGTAGCAGGGGTGGTCCCCTCGGTGGGAGTTATGGAGAGCCAGTCTCCGGTGCTGGACGCGGACACCGTGAAAGAGGTTGGCGCCGTAGCGGAAATGGCGACGGTTTGGGACGGCGGCGCTGATCCGCCTTGAGATTGAAACTGCAGATGGTCCGGACTGCGTTCCACGGGCGCGGCGGTAAGCACTTTCAAAGTGACCGGTATAATCTGAGGGCTGTTGTTCGCTTGGTCGGAACTGATCACGATGGCATCCGCATACGTGCCAGGCGCGCGTAAGCTCCAGGAGAACGAGTAAGCGGCCGGAGTTGTGCCGCTATCGGGATACGTCATTCCCAACCAGCTGCTGTTGTTCTGTTTCGAGACGTGCCATTTCAGCGAACCAGCGGTGCTGCTAATCTTGATCGTGCCGCCGGGGACCAGTCCGCCGAGCATCGTGGACTCTATATGCGGCCAATAGAAGAAGGAGAATGAATCCGGAGATGCGACCAGCGAGTTTGAGGCGAGGATCGTCAGCGTGACCGGAACTTGGGCGAGGATTGCGCCAGCCGCGGTGAAGATCACGTTTCCGCGATATGCTCCGATGGCCAAACCCGTGCCGTTGGCGGAAACAGTGACAGTCGCCTGCCCGCTTGCGATACCGGCGCTAGGTGTCACGGAGAGCCATGGCACGTCGGTTGACGCCATGAACGCGACCGACATGCCCAACTGCCTACTTTGGACCTCGACCGTTTGAGGCGCGGGCGGCGCAGCGCCGGTCACCTGTGAGAACGTCAGTGCGGTCGGAAACGTCGAAAGCTGCGGCTGCGCGATGAACACCCGTACAGGGACTCGAACTGGGCTGTTGACCGCGCCCTGCGCTGTGACGACAATCGAGCCGAAATAACTTCCCGGAGAGAGACTGGAAATGTCGACATGGACATTGAGTTCTGTATAGCCGGATCCGCTCGTGGGAGTGACAGAAAGCCAGGGTGCGTTCTCCGTGAAAACGGTGAATGGGACCGGTACAGTCGCGTTCGGAAACCACAGCTTGGAGTTCTGGTCCTGGAGATTGCCCAGATCGAAGGCGAGGCTGGAATCATCGACATGGATGAACGGCGATTCCGTGTAAGTAATAGTGACCGGCAAAGTGACTGTGGTGCCCCCGGCGGTAATCGCCACAGAGGCCTGCGTTCCGGTTCCGGGCGCTGTAGTCATCGTGTTGACGAGAAACGTTGGCCACAAGTAAGACTCGCTTGTCTCGCTCCAGGCTTGCGGCGTTCCGACGACTGTAAGCGGGCCATTGATCTTGACATCGAGAGGGATTGCCGAAATCGATGCACTATCGCAAAAGACCCAGACCGCCCCCGTGTCCTGAACGTACGGATACGGGCCGGGTGGCAGAGTGACCGGCAAGATCAAGTCGATTTTCGAAGGAACTACGCGCGGGCATTGCGCTCCGACGACCATCGCACTCAGAAAAAGACTTATAGACAGCCGCATACGTCACCGCCCCGTGATCGGATACGCGAAGTCATGTGTCGCGACCACTTTTCCGTCTACGTAAATGCGGAACCTTGCTTGGTGATCTTTTTGTCGGCCGCAGGGAAGTTGCAGGAAATCGCCAAATGCACCAGTTGCGATGTATTCGCCAGCAGCACCCGGCTGCGGACCGTACAGATCGTACATGCCTGCGGCATTCCCCGGAAGCACCAACTCCGGGGGCAGGATCGACTATGTCATGAACTGCTGTGCGTACGGATCGAGCCCGGCTGCGGGCACCTGATTGTTGGGAAACGGAGAGCAGCCATTGCGGAAGTCCATCACTGGCGCGCGAAGGCTCGAAAAATCTCCGTGCACCGCCTGGACGCTCGGTGACGCGCCCACGGTTTCCCACATTGCGTTGGCCGTGTCGATTCGAGTGAACCACCCACCCGCATCTCCGACGGCGGCAACCATGAACGACTGCGCGCCCGGACGAACCGAGAACTGCACGTGAAATTGGGCGCCATAAAAGGGAACAGATGAGTAGGTAGACGAAGGAAACGTTTGGACGAATCCGGCGGTCACAACGCTGTCCACATTCGTGCTCGGCCGGATTCCGATCTGAGCGATGTTGCTGATCCAACCGCCCTCGCGAAGATACAATCTGTCCGTCCAGAGCGCCGGCACGCGAACGTTGAGTTGGTACACGCCTGGAAAACCCGGCGCGAGTCCTGCGAACAACACCTCTGCCTTCTGGTCGCCCACAAACACCTCGACGTCATCGGTGACGCGATTCAGTGGTTCTACAGCCGAGCCGCCGGTAGCGGTCGAAGCGGCCGGTGAGGTCGACCCCAGGCCGGCGGCGTACAGGATAATCACATCACCAGCGGAAACTGTATTCTTCTGTGTGAAATTGGCGTCGAACACGTGAGCTGGACCGGTTTCGCTGCTATCGCGTGTGAAGATCGCGGGAGCGCGTCGATTGATGTAGATGGGGATTGGGTTGCTCGCGCCTTGAAGCGTCGTTACCACCAAGGTTGCCTTCCGGTTATCGCCTTCGGGCACTTCGAAGGGGATGAGGGCATTGATCTGATTCGCGGATATGTAAAGCAGCGGTGCCTGCTTCCCATCCACTGTGACGGACACGCCTCCAAGTAGGGTTGGCAACGGCACAGTGGAGGCAGTGGTCTCAGTCGCCGCGAATGCGCTGCCGACAATCATCATCCAACAACCAGGCGCGAGGACTTCACTGTAGGAGGCAGCGTTTAGCACTTGTGAAACTGCCGGTTGAGCCTCGACAATCCCGACCGCCGCCAAAATGACTACAAGGCATTTGACTCTCATTTGTCCCCTCTAGGAATCAGCTAGACTGCTAGCCAGACCTTGTACAGCATTCGACGGACCAGGTCGTGTCCGCCGAGACGTTTCCGATCAAGCCTAGCGACCAACCGGACAGAATGCAGCAAGTTGCACCTTACCAGTGGAGACTTGCGCGATTACACGCAGCAATGGGTTGCGTCATGCTGCTCATCCACGCAAGGCCTGAGGCAATCCTCGAAGAGACCGCCTCTCAACGAGGGCGCAGCAATCGTTGCACGGCCTCACTGCACGACGCCTCGGAGTCAGCGTGCCATCCGTCCATCTCTTGGAGTCTCGCGTGCTCGCATGCTAAGCAGACAGTTGCGAAGGTCCTACCTGGTTGACAGCGCTTGACAGTGGTCAGGTTGCTGGCACGAGTGGGGTAGTAGTATGCAGCAAACGAAGCTAAGGGTAAGTGTCCAGGCAGTAGCATTTGCCTTGGTGTCCTTCAACGCGAGTGCTCAGCCGACCTTATCATTCTCCCGGCGCGATGTGCCCGTAGCCAGTGCAGCCATCGCTATGACCACGGCGGATTTCAATCGCGATGGCAGGCCGGATGTCGCATTGGTGACGGTCGCCGGCACAGTTGCGGTCCTTCTGGGGCGTGTCGACGGGACGTTTGATCCGGGTCGCGATATCATTCGCGACCCCCTGCCAGCCCGCTTCGTGATCGCGGCCGATGTGAACGGCGATGGCCGGCCGGATCTCATTTCCACCCACCAGATCGCCAATGTCGTTTCGGTTGCCCTCGGACGAGGCGATGGCACCTTCTTGCCCGCCATGCAGTTTCCCTGCGGTGCCGCGCCGTACGGCGTAGTGGCCGCCGATTTCAATGGAGACGGGAAGTTGGACCTAGCTGTGGCCAACAATTCCGGACTGATTCCGAGCCAACCGGGCACTACGGTTACGGTGCTGCTCGGAAAAGGCGATGGGACGTTTGGTGCGCCGCAGCCTTCCGCAGTGCTGGGACAGCGCCCCTACACACTGGCGGCTGGAGATTTCAACCAGGACGGCAAAGCGGACTTGGTCGTAGTGAACTCGGGAAGTCCGGAGGTCTCGATATTGATCAGCAAAGGGGATGGGACTTTTCAAGCACCTAGTGCCTTGCAGGTGCTACCTTTTTCGATCTCGGGCGCAGTGGCCGTAGCGGACTTCAACCAGGACAGCTGGGTCGACATCGCAGTCCTGACACCGCCAAGGGTCACGATCTGGCTCGGCAACGGCGATGGATCCTTTCAGCAGGGAGCTGACTTTGCGTTTGATGGTCTTCAACTGATCACCGCCGACATCAATGCGGACGGCGTTCCGGATCTCGTCGGGATGAGTCCGATCTACGGCGTCGCGATCGTCGTACTTGGGAACGGCGACGGTAGCTTCGAAGATCAGCAGCCATTTCCCGCCGGGAACCTGCCAACCGACATCGCCGCCGGCGATTTCAACGGCGACGGCGTTTTGGACCTCGTGCTCTGCCATCAAAGCGAGCCGAGCCTTACCGTGCTGTTGAACAGTACTCCCACGCCCGCAATTTCGGCCAATGGCGTGGTAAACGCAGCCAGCTTTCTAGCCGGCCCGCTCACTGTCGCTGCCGGCGAAATCGTCACCATCTTCGGACGAAACCTCGGGCCACCGCAACTAGTCCCCGCCCGGCTGAGATCGCCGGAGTTTCTGGATACAACACTGGACTACACGCGTGTGTTCTTTGACGGCATCCCAGCTCCCTTGATCTATGTGCGCTTTGACCAGGTCAGCGCCGTGGTTCCATACGAAGTGACCGGCAAGCCTACCACGCTGCTTCAGGTCGCCTACGGGCCCATGCGATCCGCCCCCGTCGCCCTGCGGATCGTGCCAGCGCTGCCCGCGATCTTCACAGCCGATTCTTCCGGTTCCGGTGGAGTTGCCGCCCTCAATCAGGACGATAGGTTCAACTCGCCCGCCAATCCCGCCCTGAAAGGCAGTCTTGTGACGTTCTTCGCCACCGGAGAAGGACAAACCAACCCAGCCGGAGTCGACGGGAAACTGGCTGTGGTCCCGTTGCCAGCGCCAATGCTGCCCGTCATTGTCGGAATCGCCAACATCGGCGCGGAGGTGCAGTACGTCGGCGCTGCCCCCGGCTTGGTGTCGGGCTTGCTGCAAATCAATGCGCGCGTGCCTCTCGATGCTCCCAGCGGCCCCCGCGTGCCGCTCGTCCTCAGAGTCGGCGACGCCTTCAGCCCGACCGGCGTCACGATAGCGATTCAGTGAGGGCCGTTCAAATCACCAATCAATCGCCCGGTAGTCTTTCTATCCTTGCCTGCAGAGAGCGCCATGAGTATGGACAAGTCATCGCGTTCAGAAAGTGGGCTAAGTCTGTATCATCGGCGTATCCGGAATGTTATCTTAACGGTTCCGGTCCGGAAGCCCAGCGGGAGGAAGTTCACCGGATCGGGAACGATAGATGCACTTAGGGGAAGTAGCCCGTTATGAGCCATTAACGGCGCTATTCATTGCGACCAAGTCTGCCACTCTCCGACTAGTGGGCTGTCTGTGAGAAGTATTTACCACGACTGAATTCTCCGCCTTGGGTCGGAGTATTTCCAGCGGAAGGGCTTGGCAGATTTTCCGTATAGCCGAATGTAGCGCAGGATCTTGCGCCGGAGGTCGGCGACGGAAGTGAAGATGCCGCGATCGATCACTTCGCGTTGCAGTTTGGAGAACCAGATTTCGACCTGGTTCATCCA